>SVTC01000004.1:0-121064 GCA_015063985.1 Oscillospiraceae bacterium
ACACACCGCCGTTGATACTTGCGGCTTTGTGCCGCGGACTGCTCTTGACAAGGTCATTCCTTACACCGACGTGTTTCTTTATGATATAAAAGCCTACGATGAGGATGTACATATCAAATGTACGGGGGTATCGAACAGGCAGATACTTGAAAATCTTAAATATTTAGACTCACTTGGTAAAGCTATCGAGATACGAATTCCTTACGTTCCCGATTATAATGACAGTCAAATCGAGAAGATCGCTCTTTTACTTGCGCCACTTCAAAATCTCACAAAAATCCGTGTTCTTCCTTATCACAATTATGCAGGCTCTAAATATGAGGCTTTGAATATTCCAAACACTCTGCCGAATAGATTGCCGACAAACGAAGAAATACAAAGAGCCGCAGAAAAGATAAAAGTTATCACACATTTTGTTGCCCCTTCTTGACCACACCGGTGAGCGGAAGTCCCATCATTCAGAACGGGAAGCTGGTCGATGCAGTTACCCACGTGCCGGTGAATGATCCGACAAGGGGATACGGTATATTTATTGAAAATATGCTGGACGCAGCAGCATAAAGCATACGAATGCTCGTTTATGGTTCATAGGCGAGCATTTTTATGTTCTGCAGCATGGGAATTGTGGAATTTTGAGCGTAATTTAATAAAAAATTATATTTGCTTAAGTTTTGCTCGTGTTTTTCGTAATCCGTTTTATTTTATAAATTATTATGTTATAATTAGTTTAAAACGAAAGGAGCGACCGCCTATGGATACGATCGACAAACAAATTCTGAAACTACTCTCCGAGAATGCCAATACCACTGCAACAGAAATTGGCAACACAGTCAATTTATCGGTGCCGGCTGTCAATAAAAGAATCTCACGTATGCAAAAAGAAGGTATCATTGATTTTTTTACCGTTGTAACCAATGCAAAGAAACTAAATAAAACAGTGACAGCCTTTGTTTTTATTGTGATGCAATACGGCGATAGCGTTGCGTCATTATTGGAATATGCAAAAAAAGAGCCGGATGTACTGGAGTGTTACTCTATTACAGGGGAGTATGATTATATGCTTAAAATCTGCGCAAAGGATATTGAATCCCTGGAGGAGAAAATCCTGCGCATTAAAAACAACAAAGGTGTTATGAAGAGTCATACGATGATTTCTTTGATGGAGCACAAGCTTATGCCCACTGTTTTGCCGGATATGGACGAGGAGGTATAAAGGAAATGATCAATAAGCTTTATGAATATGCAGTCGGATTGCGGCGGGAGCTGCATCGATATCCGGAAGTGGGCTTTGAGCTGGACCGGACGGTGAAGCTGGTGTCCGGCGAGCTGGATAAAATCGGCATTGCATACACATACGCCTATGGCAAAGGCAGCGTTGTTGCGGAACTGGGACAAGGCGAAAAACTGATCGCCCTCAGAGCAGATATGGATGCTCTGCCGGTGGAGGAAAAAACAGACCTGCCCTACAAGTCAAAAATCCCCGGGCAAATGCATGCCTGCGGTCACGATTCTCACACAGCAATTCTGCTGGCTGTTGCCAAGTACCTAAAGGAAAACGAAAAAGACCTTGCTTGCAGAGTAAGGCTGATTTTTCAACCCAGCGAAGAGGGAGCCATTAGCGGCGCAAAGATGCTGGTGGATAACGGCGTTATGGACGGGGTGGAGCATATTATCTGCACCCATTGTGAAAATGCGATGGAAACAGGCAAAATAGGTATATGCTATGGCGATTATATGGCAGCCTGTATTCCCGCAACTATCCGCTTCCGTGGCCGGACCTCCCACGCCGCACTGCCGGAGTATGGCATCGACGCTGTGGCAATGGCAGTAGAGGCTTATGGAAAAATGAAGACCATGGTTGCCGACGAAGCTGGGCAGACCAAGTACATCTGGTCTGTCGGACATTTTCAAGGCGGATATGTGCATAATGTGATTGCAGATTTATGTGAGATGGATATTTCTTTCCGCTTTTATGATATGGAATTTGCAAAGCGCGTTGAAGGAAATGTTCGTTCCATCTGCAGCGAAATTGCAACCAGGTATGGCGGCAGTGTAGAAGTTGTATGGAATATGAGTACGGGAGCAGTTTATAACGATCCCGCAATTGTGGATTCTTTTGTACAAACAGCAAAAAACGCGGGACTAAACCTGCAGCCTATGTCGCAAAGGATGAGCTCTGAGGACTTTGGCTGGTATCTTACAAAAGCTCCCGGTATGATCTTCCGCTTCGGCACAAGGAATGAGAAGCTGGGTTGTACAGCCCTTGCTCATAGAAACGATTTCTGCATAGATGAGGAAGGTATGAAAGCCGCCATACTGGCATTTTGTACCTATGTTATGAATTGTCAAAAGGAGATATAAACTATGCAATGCCGAAACATATTAAGCACCGCAGCGCAAACTGCCCTGCCTTCGGGAGTAAGAAGGATGTTTGAGCTTGCGAAAAAATATAATGATTCTATCAACCTTACCCTGGGAGAACCGGGTTTTACTGCGCCCGATCATATTATTGAAGCAGGCATCAAGGGCCTGCGGGACAAAAAAACCAAATATACCCCCAACGCAGGCATCAAGGAACTGCGGGACGCCATTGCCTGGAAACTGGAAAAGGAAAACGGTATCAAATGCGATCCGGATAAAAATCTAATCGTAACCGCAGGCGCGACCCAGGCGCTGATGCTGGCGATGGTGACCCTTGTAAACCCCGGGGATGAGGTTATTATACAAGGCCCAAACTGGCCGGATTACCGCGGACAGATCGATATGGTAAACGCCAAGACCGTCTATGCCAAGGTTGACGAAAAGAATGATTTCAAAATGACTGCGGATGTCATCGAGCCTCTGATCACCGATAAGACAAAGCTCATTATTATCAATTCTCCCTCCAACCCCACCGGCGGCGTTCTGGACTATGAGGATATGAAAGCAATTGCGGAGCTTGTAAAAAAGTACAAGATTTTCGTAATTTCCGACGAACCCTATGAGAAGCTTGTCTATGACGGTTTTCATCAGCATAGTCTTGCTGCTTTTGAAGGATTGGAGGATTATGTTCTGACGATCAATAGCTTTTCAAAAACCTTTGCAATGACAGGCTTTCGCGTAGGATACGTATGCGCAAATGAAAAAATTATGGATAATCTTGTAAAACTCCATGAGAATATGGTAGCAAGTGTGCCTGAGCCAATGCAACTTGCAGCAGTGGAAGCAATTTATAACGGAGAAAAAGATGTCAGGGAAATGGTAGAATACTATGACAGAAACCGTCATTTAATCGTAGGAGGACTGAACCGAATCAATGGTTTCTCCTGCCTGTGTCCCAAGGGCGCATTTTATGTATTCCCCAACATCACCGGCTTTGGAATGAGCAGTAATGAGGCCGCGGAATACATTCTGGAAAAAACCCATGTGGTAACTGCGCCCGGCAGCGCCTTCGGCCCCGACGGTGAAGGCTATATCCGCATTTGTTATGCGTCCAAATATGAGGACATTCAGGAAGCGTTGCGACGGATGGAAGCGGCCTTTGGAAGAAAAACCGACAGTACGGCAAATATCAGAATTTGTCGAAAAGGAAAGAAAAATTAAAAGTCTCTTGTCTAACTGTTGTCCCTAATGACAATCACTCGTGAGCGGCAGTCCCATCATTCAGAACGGGAAGCTGGTCGGTGCAGTTACCCACGTGCCGGTGAATGATCCCACGAGGGGATACGGGATATTTATTGAAAATATGCTTGCCGCGGGGCAGACAAGCGTTATGCCCGGGGCGGCGTAAATCTATAGTTATAGGGACCGGCGTCCTCGACGGTACAAAAATAAAAGGCAATATCATTCCGAAAATAAAAATCGGTTTGATATTGCCTTTTATTTCCACCTGCTCGGCGAGACACCGCAGATCTGCTTGAACACCTTGCTGAAATAATAAACGTCGGAAAATCCGCAAAGCTCAGCTATCTCGGAGACGGTCAAACTTTGAGTATCCAGCATTGATTTCGCGTTTTCTATCCTACGCTGAATAAGATATTTGTTGGGTGTTGTTCCGAAATTGCCCTTAAAAAGCTCGCCGAATCGTCTTGATGAAAGACCGCATTGTCTTACAGCAGAGTCGATGCAATCGGCATCCTTGAAATTGGCGTCGATATAGTCCTTTGCGGAGTGTATCCGCATATCCTTGGGAAAATATGCTCGCTGTCTTGCCTCGGCAAAGGTATCGCAGAGCTTATAGATGGTTGAGAGCAGTGAAAGTTCACCGCTTCCCGAAACGAGGTTCAATTGCTCGGCTTTTTGCAATAGGGCAATTATCTCGTCGGGATTATCTATGGGGAGACAGAAGCTGTCGGTCTCAATATCCTCGTAGGTGGTGAAATGCACCGAAAAGGCATCACCCGCTTCGAAGACCTCCACGTCGTAGTCGTCCTTTTGGTTGAAAAAATATATACAATTTCTGGATAATACAAAGCTTTGGTTTTTAAAGCTATGAAGTGCCGAGCCACTGAGAGTTATACCTAAAAAGTGATTTTTGCGTTTTTCTGCCCTCCATCTTTTAATATTAGGAGTGTAATGAAGTATAGAATGTATATCTTTTATCCGAATATTCTCAAAAACCAAAACCACCATCTCCGTTTCTTTAGCTTTATTTTACCACACTGTCACCGATTTGTAAATATTAATTTCCGTATTTTACAAATTTCTTTAATTTGCATTGTAAAGCGCCGATGGGTTTGGTATAGTAAACAAAAATGGAAGGAGCTGATTTTTATGTTTGATGAATTGAGACGAGAATTGTATGATTTTTATCTCCACGGTGACGCGGAGAGAGCAAAGGCATTTGCCGACAAATGCTATGCCATAATGGACGAAAGATTTGTCGATGGCATGAGCGTAACAGAGCAAAAACTGCTTCAATACGACGTGATTACTGAGTGTTTTGAGCCGAAAATATTCCGTAACACCCCATTCTTTTATGAAACGGGAGTTCTGACCTCACTGTCCGACGGAGCAAGGCATGCCAAGGGGCATTCCTTTGTGCAAGCAAACGGTTGGGTCTATAATCGAAACAAACATCTGTTCATCGACCAAGACAAGGCGCTTTACGAAAGAAAAAAGGCGCATTCTCGCGAAATGCTCTATCTTATCTGCGGACCTTATAACGATACCTCCCAGCATTTCAATTTCAATTGCCGTCCGTTTTTAAAGATCGGTGCCGGTGGCATCTATGAAAAGGCCAAAAGGAAGCTTAGTCACACTAAAAATGAAGGAGAAAGGGAATTTTTAGAAGCTGTCTGCCACGGTATGTTATCCTTGAAGCACATGGCTGAAAAATTCGCAAAAAAGGCTGATCTCATGCTTGAGTCCGAGAACGATCCCGAATGCAGAAAAAATCTTGCGCTGATTGCAGACACAGCCAAACGCATTCCTTGGGAGGCACCCAAAACCTTTTATGAGGCATTGGCAACCCTTTCTTTTTTACGAACCGCAATGGGCTCTCTTGAAGGCGTGGGTCCCAACACCTTCGGTCGGCTTGACAAGGATCTGATCTCTTTTTACAAATCGGATATTGAGAAAGATATTCTGACAAAAGAGCAGGCGTATGCGCTGATCTGTCAATTCCTTTTGATCTGGGATTGCCATTACGACCATGATATGCCAATGGAGGGCTATGCCGATCACGAATTGGAAAACACCTACACCTTAGGTGGCTGTGATGACAATGGCGCACCGCTATACAATGAGCTGACCGAGCTGTTCCTGCAAGCAACCAATGAACATAAGATCATATTCCCCAAGATTAAATGCCGCTTTTCCAAGGACTCTCCCAAGGAGTACCTTGACATCATCAATAAATCAATCATCGACGGAATCACCACCGTTCTTCTGCAAAATGATGACGCGACCATTCCCGCGCTTCTTCGCGCAGGCAGACCGCTCCGGGAAGCGCGTGACTATATGGTATCGGGATGTTGGGATATTGTGACAAATCAGGAAAAATCCGACCACGGAAGCTATCTGAATTTGTTAAAGCCCTTTGAGTTTTCTCTGCACAATTTACAGGACAAAATGGATGCGGTGGGCATTCGCTTCGAGTGCTTTGATGAATGCAAAAGCTTTGAGGAGCTTTACGGTAAGACACTTCACAATTGCGAGCTTTTACTTGACGCTAAGCTTGAGGTGCAGACAAAGGGCGGTCAGATATTTCACAAGGTGGACCGATTCCCGATCTTTTCATCCACCCTTGAGGGATGTCTCGAAAACCGTGCTGATTTTACGGTAGGCGGTGCAAAATATCATGATGACTATCAGCTTTTATTCGGATTTCCCAATATAGTCGATTCGCTTATGGCAATAAAGACTCTTGTTTTCGACAGGAAGAGGTATTCGCTTGCCGAATATCTCCATGCCGTGCGGTCAAACTGGGAGGGATACGAAAAGATGAGGCTTGAGGCTTTGCACTGTCACGGTTGGGGCGACGGAAACGAGGACTCCTGCGCCCTCGCAAATCGGTTCAATAACGATCTTTACGAGATCTTCTCTCGCAAGACGGGAATGTACGGTGGTAAGGTTCATATGGGACACTTGACCTACACCGAGATCCGCTGGTGGGGAGAAAAAACACTCGCTACTCCCGACGGACGCAGATCCGGGGATTACTTTTCCCAAGGACTGACACCTTCCCGTCTCAAGAAGATCCCCTGTGTCAACGACGTCATCAACAGCCTGGCAGCACTGGATCCTTCTACCATGGCTGCAAATTCGGTGGTCAACATCATTCTTCCGAGCAAGATCCCGCTTGAGGGTTGCGAGGGCTTTCTCCGCGCGGCGGCAGACTCGGCGATCCAATCGCTTCAACTGAATTGCACTTCAAAAAAGGAACTGCTTGACGCTCAAAAGCATCCCGAAAAATACCAAAACCTCATCATTCGTGTGACGGGGTTTTCAGCTAAATTCACAAGCCTTTCGAAGGGATGGCAGGACGAGGTCATATCGAGGAATTTTTATGAGTAAGATTGTGGCAAATATATTTGATATACAAAGAAGCTCCTTCGTGGACGGTCCGGGGATACGAACTACCGTATTTTTCAAGGGCTGTAATCTACGGTGCAGATGGTGTCACAACCCGGAAAGTCAGAATTTTGAAAAGGAGATACTTTTTTTCAAAAACAAATGTACAGGCTGTGGAAAATGTAAAGGACTCACAACTGAGGATAGCAATTTTATATGCTTTAATGATGCAAAGGAGATCTGCGGAAAGGAATATACTGTCGCCGAGGTGTTAAGCGTAGTACTGAAGGATAAGAGGTTCTACGAGTCCTCGGGCGGGGGCGTAACATTCTCGGGCGGCGAATGTATGCTTCAAATCGATTTTCTTGAAGAGATACTTAAGGAATGTAAAAAGAACGGCATACATACCGCCGTGGACACGGCAGGACACGTGGTGTTTGAGTATTTTGAAAGGATAATTCCCTACACCGATCTGTTTCTCTATGATATCAAATGCCTCAATAATGAAAAGCACAAGCAATATACGGGTGTTCCAAACGAGTTGATTCTCTCAAACCTCAAAAGACTTTTTAAATCGGGAAAAGCAATATGGATACGAATACCGATTATTCCCGAGGTTAATGACAATGAATCGGAGTTGCTGGCAATCAAAACAGTACTTTCCTCATATGGATCCCCCGAAAGAGTGGAGTTGCTTCCTTACCACGCTATGGGTGAGCATAAATATTTAGCTATCGGCAAGGAAGCACACATATTTTCTGTTCCGAGTGAGGAAAAAATGACGCAGCTAAAAAAACTTTTTTTATGATTTTTGTTGTCCTTTATTGACCACACACCTGTCGGGCTCGCCTATCATCCAAAACGGCAAGCTCGTCGGCGCTGTAACGCATGTTATGGTTGCAGACCTCACCGAGGGGTATGGGATTATATGTTAAGCTCTGCGGACTATACCGCAGAGCTACTGTTATCAATATCAACCTTTTGCCGTTTCTTCCTGCGGGCAAAATGATTGGAAAAGAGGGCAAAACTGCCAATAAAAACGCCGATCAGGCATAATCCGACCAAAACAAAATACAATCCGTTTTCCAATCGTGTTTGGCTTTTTGCATCGTCAAAGGAAAGAATGACTTCGTTATCAGACTTCAATTCCCAAACGTCTTGCGAATTGGGGTGGAGAAGCATATCTAACCGTTGGCCCTTTTCCAAAGCCTCAAGCTTTTCATCCATTTCCACGTGATAAGCGGCGGTATTTAAATAAAGCTCGCTTCTGTCAATAAAACGGATCTGTACTTCGTTTACTGCTCCGCTTTTACCGTATGAAAGCCTGTATGAATCAAAGCTTCCCGTTGCAGCTACGGCTTCTTCGCGGTCGATCAATTGATTAAGATACAAGCAATTATACGTGAAGATACTCCCTAAAACACTACCCAAAGCAATGAAGAAAATACACATCCACAAGGGGATATCCGCAAAATCTATTCTTTTTGTAGCCTTGATCTTATGTTGCTTTTTCTTCATAAAGAATTATTACTCCTCATTCTCCAATATCCAATCAAGGAGCTCTTGGTATTTCATCTCACCTGCCGCAACCGCAAGACCGACACGGGCGACCTCGGCGTTGATGGGGCGAAGCTTGATACCGTTGATTTCAAGGAAGGTCAAAAGCACGAACATACCGATTCTCTTGTTTCCGTCCACGAAGGCGTGGTTGGAGATAAGCGCAAAGCCGAGCCGTGCACCCTTTTCCTGCTTGGTTGGATATAACTCTTTTCCGCCAAATGTGGCAAATGCCGACTCCAGCGCACTGTTGAGAAGAGCAATATCGCGCACGTTGGGATCTCCGCCCGTTTCTGCCGTAATGAGCTTGTGCAGTGAAAGCACCTTTTCTTGACTGAGCTTTATCATTTTGCAAGCTCCTCAAAGGCGGGGCGGTAAATCCTCAGGATACGTGCCGCCACAAAGTCGATCTTCTCATCGTCGGTCATTTCAACGGTAGAATCCTGTTCTATATCTACCAGCTTGTATTTGGGCTTGTTGTTCTTGAAAATATAAAGCTCGCCGTGCTTATCTGCCATTCTGGCCACACGGGAAAAATTTTGATTTGCTTCGGAGATCGAAACTATCCTATTCGTATTCAAATTCATTATAAATACCTCCTTATAGGATTATGATAATATTGTACATAAATTTTAGGATATTGTCAACCTGAATCAGACTTTTTATAAGCTTCTTATCGTTGTCTTTTTTATCCCAAATTATTCCTTTTAAATTCACCGGGAGTGAGACCTACCTTGTTTTTAAAAAAGCGGACGAAATAGCTTACGTCGTCAAATCCGCATTTTTCAGCGATCTCCGTTACGGTATAATATCCGCTGTTCAAATATTCCTTGGCGTAATAAAGCCGTATGGAATCTCGGTATTGCAAGGGAGGATCGGGATATACCTTATTCCATTCCCGCCTGAAATTCGTTACGCTCATATTGGAGAGCTTTGCCAATTCCTCCAAGGAGATCGGCTGATGGAAATGCTGCTCTATATATTCCCTTGCGGGAAGCAGCCTGCGGTAAGATGCCGCATTTTGTCGATTGATCCAATCGGAATAGAAAATCGAAAGCAGCTCGTAGAGATGACCTGTCGCCTGCAGCTCGAAGCCTGTGTTTTTCCACGTCCACGCGTTTGTTAATTCTATAAACTTTCTTTTGAGCCGCTCCGAGCCTTCTTCCTGCAGCAGGGAATAGGGCTTATTGAAAAAATCCGATCTTGACGTATCCAAGTGAATATCAAAATTTACGGTGTAATGCTCGAATTCCCTTTCCGTAACGATGGAATAAGCGCAATCGGGAGAAAGAAACAGTGTATCACCCTCTGTAATTGTGATGCGTTCACCTGTAAACATTCGGTATTCCGCACTGCCGCTTTGCACGTAAACCAGACCGTAATGACCTCTTCCCGAGGGGTACTCGCACCTATGGACTCGGTCAAGAACGTATTTATGTGCAATGTGTATTTTTTTGATATCCAAATAAAAATCCTCTGAAAACATCGTGGCTCATCTCCCCCTTTTGATGGCCAGAGTATAGCACGAACCGACGCTTTTGTCAAGCGATAATGGACAGATCGTCCTATAAACGGTCATATTATTCCTTGATATGTGAGGCAAATTATGCTAAAATGCTTTAAAAAGGAGGATTTAACGATGAAAAAAGCAAAAATCGCAATTGTAAGCTTGGGACACTACGTTTACTTCGAGCAATTCAGCGGGCTTCGCGAGGAGCTTATGCAAAAGAGCGAGGAGTTCAGATCCTATACGGATCCCGAAGTCTGTGATCTTATCGATATTGGTTATATAGACTGTGCAGAGGCGGCTTTTGATGCCGTAAAGGCGCTGAAAAAGGAGGATGCTGATCTTTTATTCCTTCTTCTTTCCACCTATGTTCCGTCGGCGGTCGCCGCACCCTTTGCAAGATACCTTGATATCCCTCAGGTTCTGGTTGCCATTCAGCCGCTGGAGCATCTGGATTATTCTCATACCACCACCTATATGCAGCTTTGCAACGACGACGTTTGCGCAATGCCCGAGGTCGCGGGTGTATACGAGCGCCTCGGTAAAGGTATCCCGCCCTGCATTGTGGCATCATCCTCGCAAGGGGAAAGGATCAAAAAGCAGGTGTCGGAATGGGTGTCGGCGGCTTCTGCTATGGCAGGCTTTAAGTACGAGACCTTCGGTTATCTCGGACACAGCTACGAGGGAATGTACGATATGCACACCGACCCCACCGCCTTCACCGCCGCCTTCGGCGCTCATGTCAAAATGCTGGAAATGTGTGAGCTGGCAAGGCTCTCGGATTCGGTCACCGATGAAGAGATCGGGGAGCAGATCAAGGAATTTATCGATACCTTTGAGATATGCGATCCGTCCATCGATCCGCTGACCGACTACGTGAAAAAGGAGGATCTTGCCTATTCCGCACGGCAGGCGGTAGCCCTCAAAAAAATGGTACGGAATAATAAGCTGACGGCTCTCGCTTACTATTACAAGAGTGAGCCTGGCAATCCGTATGAGCAGTTGGCCGCAAACCTCATCATCGGTAATACCCTTTTGACCTCCTCGGGGATCCCGTTGGCAGGAGAGGCAGACCTGAAAACCGCCGCTGCTATGCTTATTATGAAGAATATCGGAGGAGGAGGCTCCTTTGCCGAGATCCATCCCTTTGACGTTTGCGATGACGTTGTGCTCATCGGACACGACGGTCCCCACAATATTGCCATTGCCGAGGGTAAGCCCAGACTTCGTAAGCTGAAAAAGTATCACGGCAAATCGGGAAGCGGCATCGGAGTGGAGTTCTCTCTCAAGGCGGGGCCCGTCACTCTGCTCAGCATCAACGTTGACCGTAACGGCAGATTCCGTATGATCGCGGCAGAGGGCACCTCCATTGCGGGGGACATTCCTCAAACCGGAAACACCAATACACGCGTAAGCTTCGGCAGTGACGTGTGCGGATTTCTCTCCCGTTGGTGTGAGGCGGGTCCTACCCATCATCTGGCACTCGGCGTGGGACATCATATTGACACCTTGCGAAAATTTGCTCGTATCAGCGGAATTGAGTTGATCGAGGTCCGCTGACACGAGATCGGCGGAGGGAGCACGGAAGATGCTCTTTGGGAATTCAAAGAAAAGGCGAAAAAAGCGGGGCTTGGAGGAATCGAGCTGATCGCTATCGCAAACCGAGACACCTCCCTTTTGGATGAAAACACCTCTGTTCAGGATTTTATCTTTTCCCCCATTTTCGACGGTGTTACCCATTATCAGTTCTGCAACATGACCGACGTTAACAGAAGCTACGGTGAATGTTTGGAGGATGTTAAGGAAGTGTGGAAAAAATGCTTTGAAAAAACAAATGGAAAATATTATCCCCGGGTCTCTTTGGGGTGGGATTCCACACCCAGATATAACAGCCTTGCCCGCCACCGCATTTTGAAGGATAATACCCCTGAAAACGTGAAAAAAGCCTTTGAGGCGGCAAAAAGCTTTTTGGATGCCCGCCCCGAGATAAAAGCTCCGTTTATCACTGTAAATAGCTGGAACGAATGGACGGAAGGCAGCTACCTTGAGCCCGACGATCTTAACGGCTATGGCTATCTGGAGGCAATTAAAGAGGTCTTTAAGGCTTAAATCGGGCATTTTATATTTTAAAATTAAATATCCCTCCTGCGTTAAAGCTTTTTGCTTATCAAAAACGCGGGAGGGATGTTTTTATTTCTTTTTAGCCAAAGGGCAAGCTTGCAGGCAACGCTCAACGATTATGTCGATAAAAAATGGATTGCGGTAAGCCAAAGTTTGTATCTTGTCCTTTTGGGAAATTATTTCTTCAATGGTTTCGGGGGTCAATTCCTTTGGAAGCTCAATATCCGGCAGCTTCCAGCCAAGCTGATCGGAGCCTGCTTTGCCGGACATCGCAAGAGAGCGCGCCCAGGTGCAGCGCAAGGGATCGCAAGCCATCACTTCATAACTTTCGTTTTCTCTTATTTCTACCTTTTGCAGATCTGCTTTAAGGGCTTTTGTGGGGCAAGCTTTGGCGCACAAACTGCAGTTTTCGGGGCAAAGGGCTTTTTCTGCCGATATGGGACTAAAAGACGCATCGGTAAGGATGAAGGCGTAGCGCATGCTGACACCCAATTTTTCGTTTGCCGCCATACCGTTTTTTGCTAATGCTCCCAAGCCCGCCGCCACAGCGTAAGGACCGTTGGCGCGAAGATCGGGCATGTGTCTGCCGAATTTGTTTATCGTCATCTCGGATTCGGGAGCAAGATCGCCCAGAGGCACAGCCTTGTAGCCCTTTTTCTCCAGAATGTTGCAAAGATCCGATGCCGCCCAGAAGCATTCCTTTATTGATTCATAATGGCTGAAAGCGTATGCGGCGCCGCATTCCGCCTCCTGATTGCAGGCAAGCTCTGTCACTCTTTGGGGAATTCCCTGACTAAGGGCGATAATGCTCTTTGCAAAAGGATAGGCTTCAAGCACTTTTTTCATACCGGGATAGCTGATCCCATCGGTTTTTCCCACCGTGACAAGATCCATTTCCTTTAAACATTCAAGCTTTTTTAGAGAATTGCTGTCTGATAAATTTTCATCCCAAGTCTGAAGCGCTTGGCTGAAAATGGGCTCAAAGGGGACGTCTGTGATTACCGCGCCCAGATGAATGTGTTTTCCTTCCTTTTCCCAATGGGCGTTTTTAGCTCCCTGTCTTGCAATTCCCGTCAGATACCAATCCTGAATCGCTTCGTGGCCGAGATCGTCCAAGTATCTTGTTATATCAATGGTGGCACAGCCCAAACGGTCGATCACGCTTCGTCTCAGATGGCGCCAGTTTCTTTGTTGCCAAGGATCGTTTTCGTGGTCAAAGGCGTGGATAAATCTGCCGTAGAGGATAACTGTTTTGAATTTATTGAAAAATTGCTCGGTTCGAAAGCCTTGGTGGAAATTCTTTTTGTTTTCCTCGAAGGCAGAAAGAGGCTGGATCGAAATGCAATCCGCACCTGCATCTGCGGCAATTTCTTTGATCTTTTTTAGCATTTCATCCAAAGAAGCTTCGCTCTTTTCCTTTTTTCTGCGGGGATTTGGAGCGTAATCCCGCTCAAGGCTTCTTTGCTTGGGGGTCATACAATGCTTGAAGGAGGCGCACATATATCCGTGATTGTCAACAGTGGGAACCGTGTCAATGGCTTTATAGATACCTTCCTCGTCCATTTTGTCGATAGGCGCTAAATATTTCGTGTCGAGGTGGGCTTGCTCGCCGTAGAAACAGCGCCAGCGGTTGATGTTGGGATAACGGATCTTCTTTCCTTCGATGGTGTATTCAATGAAGTTCGGCTCGTTAAGGCGCTCTTGGGAATAGTTTCTGCCGATACAGTGACGGGCGCAAGCCTTGCAACCGTCGCAAAGGGGAGGACCGTCGTAAAGGGGATCGCTCTCCAATTCCGCAGAGGTGATAAAGGAGATAATTCTCACTCTCGGGCCGTATTTGGGGCTGAGAACCATACCGTGATAACCGTATTCTCCCAAGCCGCAGGCAACGAAAGCGCTCATGTGGCTCCATGATGCGGCGTGCTCAAAGGGAATGTCTTTGTAATATCTGTGCCGCCAATATGTAGTGCAGGGCTGAGGGATAGTTGCGTAGCCCTCCTTTTCCAGATATCGGCTGATGCGGTAGCAAACAGCGTCCAGCTTTGGGATCATACCGATCTGAAATGCCGCAGGGTAGTTGGGGTTTGGCTCTCCGCACCAATCAACCGATGCATCGGGGTGGTGGATCCCAAGACAGATAACGCTTTTTGCCTCGGGAAGGTGAGCTTGGGGCTTTAACATGTGGGGCGCGCCTTCATAGCGTGACACGGGGGCAATACCAACCATATCCGCACCTAAATTCAGCGCCATTTCCTTTATTGCTTTGGTTAATTCCTGTTTTGTCATAGCTTGAAATTTTTTTCCTTTTTGCTTTTTTACTATTATGACACGAAAAACAAAATATAAGAATAGACTTTTTTAACATATTACTGTACTTTTTCTCTTTTTTGTGATATACTGACCTTGGAGGGATGCATTTTGGAACTCTTTGAAGAACGCAGATTCGTTCCTTTTTTGTCGGAACTGCGCCTTTATTCCTGCGGACGGCGAATAAAGAATTTTAACCACTGTTACGGTCCTCACGAAAAGGACAGATTTCTTTTGTATTTTGTCAAGGAAGGCAGTGCCGAGCTTGATTTCGGCGAAAAAAAGACTGTGATTTGCGAAAACACCTTTCTGGTCATTTTCCCCAAAAGCCAATTTGGCTACGTTTGCCGCAAAAATCTTCCTTGGAGCATAAAGTGGCTGGCTGTACAAGGGGATGCCTTGGAAGGATATCTTTCTCTTTTGGGAATTACTCCCGAAAATCCTTATATGCCCTTAAAAGAGCCTTGGGCTATAGAAAAGGAGCTGGATCGCCTTTATGATCTCACGAAAAATTCAAGTCTCACCGACAGCCTTGAAGCTCTTGGGGGAGTTTACCGCATTTTGAGCCTTTTGGCATCGGACAGAGAAAAAAACATGCCTTGTAATTCCTATGTGTTAAAAGCTCTGGAGCTTATTGAAAGCTCATATAAAAACCCCGATTTCACAGTTCTTGCTTTGGCATCGGCAATAGGCTTGCATCCAAACTATCTTTCGGTTATCTTCAAAAAGGAAATGAAAATATCCCCAAAGAGGTTTTTAACCAAAAAACGCTTGGAATGTGCCTGTGATCTTTTGAGATTCAGCGATCTTAGCATACAAGCCGTTGCAAATGAAAGCGGCTTTAGCGACGAGTTCTATTTCAGCCGTGCCTTTCACAAGCAATACGCCCAAAGTCCAAGTCAATACCGAAAGGATTAAATAAGATAAGTCAAGGTGATCTGCTCACCTTGATTTTTTGCTTCCTTATTTTGATCTTTGATGAACATTTTTTTGGGGGGTAACATAAGGCTGTACTTTTTTGGGTTTTTATGATATACTGTAAATAGAAAATGCGCAAAGCCTGTTTTTGATAAGGAAAGGAAAATAAAAAATGAAAAAAGTGGTATTGATAGGCGATTCCATCAGACAGGGTTATGATAAATACGTCAAAATAGCTTTTGAAGGCGTTGCAAAGATTTATTATCCCAAGGAAAACTGTAGGTTTTCCACCTACGTTGTCCGTCAGCTTCTTGAGTGGAAGAACGAAGCAGGATGCGGTGACGATCTTGACCTTATCCACTGGAATGCGGGGCTTTGGGACATTCTTACAATGGTGGATAAGAAGAATCTTGTTTCCTTGGAGACCTACGCCGAGAACGTGGAGAGGATATGCAATATAATAAAGACGATCTATCCCAAAGCCAAGATGGTCTTTGCCACATCCACTCCCGTGCAGGAGGAGCTTTTCACGGGGGCATACAAGCGCTTTAATAAGGATACCGAAAGGTATAACGAAAGGGCGGCGGAGATAGTAAGGGCTCACGGCGGCATCATTAACGATCTTTATTCACTTTTGAAGGATTGCCCCAAGGAGTACTATTCCGATCTGACCCACCTTTATACCGAAAAGGCAACGAAAATAATAACCGAGCAGGTAATAGGAGTGATCGGGGACGCCCTTGAAATAAAAGGGAAAAAGCTTGATTATTCCCAATTCTTCTCAAAAAAGGATGACGTAACGGGGATCTGAGTAAAAACCAAAAGCAGTACCACAAAATGTGATACTGCTTTTTTTCTTATTCCCTTATACATTCAACTACGTTGGCGCGTTGGGTCTTGTGGTCGAATTTATGGGTGGGACCGAGCCTTTCGCTTACCGCACCGAAGCTTTGTCTGGAAAGCTCCAGGAGCTTTTCCTTATCGGGATCGGGGCATATCATAAAGACGAAGCGGAATTCGTGAGCACGGAGCTCGTGGCATTCCTCGGGATCGGGACCGCAGGATCTGCTGCCCAAGCCGCGCATTGCGTAATCGAGGTAGAGATAATTCTTATCGGACTTTTTAAGCTCGTTTCTGTGTCTTGCGGCTATAAGATCGTCAAGAGAAAAATCGTGGTAGGAGAAGCTGAAGCTGTCGGCGCCTACAAAGCCCAAGGGGGCATTATTTCCTATCTTGAGAAAATACGTATCAACTCTTGTGCCGCATTCCTGTGGGACGTCATAGATAAAGTTCATTTTATCCACGGTGGAGCTGTAAAGCCCCACGGGGCAGTGGGCGCGTCTGTCGACGTAGCATTCGTCCTCGCCTCTGCCGTACCAAAGCACGTCTTTAAACTCCTTTTCAAGAGTAAAGACAAGACCTATCCTCGGGACTGTGTCCGCAAACCTTCCGTAGGGGGTGCCGTGGATATCCACAAGGATATTTCCGTCGGGGAAGACAGTGTAGGTCAATTGGATGTCAAAGCCCGTGAATTTTGAAATGGGCGCCCATTTTCCCTTTACCCTTATCAGTGCGGAGCCGTTCTCCTTCTCGGTTACGTTTGTACTTAAATGGATAAACTCAAAATAGCGATAAAGGTATTTGTTCCATTCCGTTATCCAGCGCTCGTTCCAATTCACTATGCCGTCGTTATCTATGGGAGCTCTGTAAAGGTTAAGACGCATAGGCTCCTTCAGTAAGACTTTTTCGCCCTTCTCAAGATATGAGAGAAGACCGTTTTTGATGGTTATTTTGGTATCAGAGGCTTTTATGCATACCTCGTCGCCCTTCCCGGTGATCATAAGAGGCGCGATTTGGGGTGTGAACAGCTCTTTTTCCGACTTTACACCCAGGGACAGCTGCTTGAAGGCAAGCTCTTTTTTGTCCTCGCCGTAAAAATGAAGATCGACAAAGTATTTTGCGCCGGGGACGGGGGAGGGGATTCGGGTGTCAATATCAAGATAAGCGCTTTGATAGGGAGCAATGGGAGGAAGCTTTTCCTCGGCGGAGCTTATAACTTGGTGATCCTCCTTTATCTCCCATTTTAAGCTGATATAGTCAAGAGGGCGAAAATCGTTGGTGTTTGTTAACAGTACCCTTTGATCCTTGAGCTCCACGTAGGTGGGGGCCAGCACGTTTTTACATTCTCTCAAGGATGGCTTCGGCGTGCCGTCGGACAGACAGTAGCCGTCCATAGAGAAATTTGACCAGTGGTTGTAATCGCCGAAGTCGCCGCCGTATTTATAAAAGGCCTTGCCCTTTTCGTCCTCACTGTAGAAGCCGTGACACTTGAATTCCCAAACGGAGCCTCCGCAAATATGGCGGTGCTTGTAAACGTAGTCCCAGGTGTCCTCCATAAGTCCGGGACTGTTTCCCATGGCGTGGCCGTATTCCAGCATCATTACCGGCTTGCCCTCCTCGGAAAAGGAGCTAAGGTCTGCCAGGGTATGATAACCGAAGGCTCTGAAATCGCTTTTTACGGGTTCTCTTGCGTCTCCCGTGTGCATTACGGGCTTTTTTACGCTGCGGCTTTTCAGATAATCAACGCATTTGTGGATGTTTTCTCCGTCGCCGTTTTCGTTGCCGGTGGTCCAGATCGCAATACAGGTCTCGTTTTTGTCACGCTCGTACATTCTGCCGACTCTGTCCATATATGCCTTGAACCAGCCAGGATGCTTGGAGAAATAGCCCATATCACCGCATTTGTAAGCGCCGTGGGTTTCGATGTCCGCCTCGTTTATAACGTATATTCCAAGCTCCGTGCATATTTCGTAGAAGGCGGGATTGTTGGGGTAGTGGGCGCATCTTATGGTGTTAAAATTGTGCTCCTTTATAAGCCTGAGCTCTTTTTCTATAAGCTCGACCGTGACGGCTCTTCCGTTTTTGGGGTCGTGCTCGTGACGGTTGATGCCCTTAAGGGTTATCGGGCTGCCATTAAGCATTATTTTGTTGCCCTCTGTGTAATAATCCGCAAAGCCGAAGCGCTTGGTGTGCATCTCCAGAAGCTTGCCGTTATCCGTAAGCTCTATGACGAGCTCGTAGGTGTAAGGCTCCTCGGCATTCCATCTTTTCGGCTCGGGAATATTGAAGGTGAAGCTTGATTCCTTTTTTCCCGAGATGAGCTTGGTGCTTTTGCCGATGCTTGCCTTTACCGAAACCGTGTCGGTGGTGCTTCCCGCCAGGGTGACGTCCACAAGCACAAGGTCATTTTGGGTGCGGACTTGGTAATCCCAGACGCTCACATCGCCCAGGCTGTAGAGCATTACGTCTCTGAAAATACCGCTGGCAAGGAGCATATCCTGATTTTCCAGATACGTGCCGTCGCAGTAAGTGAATACCTTTACGCAAAGTAGGTTTTCGCCGTCTTTTATAAGGTGGGTGACGTCAAATTCCGCAGGCATTCTGCTGCCCTTGGAAAAGCCCACGTATTCTCCGTTGAGATATACGAAAAAGGCGCTGTCAACACCGCCGAAGTAAAGTATCCTCCGTCCGCCCGAGGTGGCAGTAAAGCTTTTGCGGTAATAGCCCACGGGATTGCTGTTTCCTACGTAGGGCGGGACGAAGGGGATCGGATATTCAACGTTGGGGTAAAGAGGCTGCGAGTAGCCGTGATACTGCCACATAGAGGGAACGGGAAGAGTGTTCCATCGGGAATCGTCATAATCGGTCTTATAGAAATCTCCCAGATCGTCGGAGGCTCTGTAGGCGAATTTGTAATCGCCGTTAAGATCCAAGATCAGCTCGGAGAGGCTTTTGTTTTTGAAAAACACGCCTCTTTGCAGTGAGGGCACGATACTTGCTCTGGGAGGCAGTCGGTTTTCGTGAGTGAAATTGGGGTCGTAAAGACGTTTGCTTTCGAAGCTTGCCATATACACCATCCTTTCTTTGAAGTTATTATATCACAAAATCACGCTTTTTCCATTGAAAAAATACTTGTTTATATGTTATAATAACACTATTACGACAGGAGATGTGAAAATGTACGATATTTTTGCAACAGATCTGAGCTTTGAGCAGTGCAGCGGCGATAAGAAAAAAATAGATATGCTCTTCCCTTATGCGGTCATCCACTTTGTGCTTTCGGGGCATGGCTGCGTTAACGGCGAAAAGATAAGCGAGGGCACTGCCTTTGTTTCCTACATCAATAACAGAATGAGCTATTATCCCAGTCGGGAGGATCCCTGGAGCTATATCTATATAAGGCTTGGGGGTAATGATCTGAAAAAGGCCTTTGAGGATTGCGGCTTTGAGTCGGGACTCACGGTGATCCCCTTTGATTTTAAGGAAAGGCTTTGGGAGATATTATCCCTCTATAACGGCTTTTCCGGGATAAACGATCCCGACGGCGCAAGGATAATTGCAAATGCGGTGTTTTTTCTTATGAAAAAGCGGATCGCCACGGGAGGCTTCAAGACTAAGCCCCGTCAGCACGCGGAGAGGATAAAGAGCTTTATAGATGAAAATTATTATAAGAAAATAACCGTTCGCGATATGGCCGAGAGGGTATACCTCAATAAAAACTACGTGCGCACGGTGTTTTTCGAAGTGTTTGGTGTTTCGCCGAAGCAATATCTTCAGAGAGTGAGAATGAATAGGGCTGAGTTCCTGTTAAGGACCACCGATGAGGACGTTAAGCTTATTGCCAATTCCGTAGGCTACGATGACGCCTTGCTCTTCTCGAAAACGTTTAAAGCGGCATACGGTATTTCCCCTCTCGGCTTCAGACTTAAAAAAGAAGATGAGGGCGAGATAAAAAAACAAGAGGGGGATTGATAGCTTTGGAAAAAATAATTGGGACTATTGACAAAACTATATAATTATGGTATAATATTAAGCAATGTAATAGTGGAAAAGGAGCCAGCTGACTGTAGAGGACGTTGGTTCCTTTTGCTTTACAGAAATAAAACTAAGGAGATACAATAATGGAAATACAGCTTCAGGAGCTTATAGAGCAGATAAAAAAGGACGGCGTTCAGGCGGCTGAAGGCGAGGCTGAGAGAATAATCAACGATGCCAAGCTCCGTGCCGATAAGATAGTTGAGGAGGCAAGGGCTCAGGCAGAGAGGATACTCGGCGATGCCGGAAGAGAAAAAGAGCATATTGAAAGCTCATCTCAAGCGGCGATCTCTCAGGCAGGCAGAAATATGCTTATCTCCTTCAGGAAAAGCGTTAATGCGCAGCTTAAGGCGATCCTTGATAAAGAGCTTGAGGGTGTGTATTCCCGCGACGGTCTGAAGGCGCTTATACTCAAGGCAGTGGAGACCTGGTTTTCCAAGCCCGATACGGAGAGCGTGGAGGTGCTTTTAAACGCTGAGGATCTGCAGCTGCTTGAAAGGGAGCTTCTTTCCGCCTTCGGTGAAAGAGCAAGGGGCGGTATCACCTTAAAGGCAAGCGATAGCTTTGACGGAGGCTTCCGCATAGGAGTAAACGATCAGGGCGCGTATTACGATTATTCCTCCGAGGCGGTAGCTCAGATGCTTTCCGACTACCTTGATCCCAAGATCACAAGGCTTTTGAAAGAGGCAGAGTAAATATGGCTGATTATTATCTTATATCACAGCTTCCCTCCTTGGATTGTCTCTCTGACGAGATGGCGGTCCCCATAAGCGAGGAGCGCTTTTTTGAGCTTTGCGGCCGCTTTCTGAAGGGAAAAGTGCTTGAGAAGATAAAAAAGCTTACTCTTTTGCCCTCGCTTAATGCCGATGAGTCCGATACGGGGCTTATAAGGGCATGGAATGAAAAAGAGAGAGGGCTGAGGCTTGCATTGGCAAGACTTCGTGCCGAAAGGATGAATAAGAGCTTTTGCGTTGACGGGGATAACGTTCCCTCGGATGTACTGAGGGCCGCGTCTGCGGCGGTGGAGATGAGCGATCCCATGGAGGCGGAGTGCTTTCTTTTGAAATACCGTCTGCAGCTTTTGGAGGAGCTCAGACCGACGGAGCACTTTTGTGAGGATTATCTTTTCTACTATGGGTTAAAGCTCAAGCTGATATCGAGAGTCAGAGGCTTTGATGGTGCTCAGGGAAGGGCGGTATATCAAAGCATTTACAAATCCGTTATGGAAAAAGACAGATTGGAGACTGAAAATGAGTGAGAATTTGGGAAGGGTCATAAGCGTTAACGGAAACCTTTTATCGGTGGAGTTTTTCGGTAACGTTTCCATGAATGAGATATGCTACGTTTTGGTGGACGGCACCGCTCTCAAGGGCGAGGTGATCCGCATAAAAAAGAACGTAGCCCAGGTACAGGTCTACGAAATGACCGAGGGTATAAAATGGGGAGACGAGGTAAGATTTACGGGGGAAATGCTCTCCGCTCAGCTTGGTCCCGGATTGCTCGGTCAGGTCTACGACGGTCTTCAGAATCCCTTGTACGTTCTGGCTGAAAGGGCGGGATGGTTTCTGGAGCGCGGCAATTATGCCGACGGCTTGAACGCCGACAAGAAATGGGAATTTACTCCTCTTGCCAAGGTCGGAGACGTACTTAAGGCAGGCGATTGCATCGGCACCGTTCCCGAGGGGCGCTTTACTCACAAGATATTCGTTCCCTTTTATCTTCTCGGAAGATATACCTTAAGCTTTATAAACCTCAAGGGCGAGTATACCGTAAAGGAAAGGATCGCCGTGATCTGCGATGAGCGCGGAAAGGAGATCCCCCTTACAATGTGCTTTAAGTGGCCCGTAAAGAGGGCGATAAATTGCTACAGCGAGCGTCTGGCGCCCGTGGAGACAATGGAGACACAGATAAGAACGGTGGACTCTCTGTTCCCCGTGGCAAAGGGCGGTACATACTGTACCCCGGGCCCCTTCGGTGCGGGCAAGACCGTATTGCAGCACACCACCTCCAGAAATGCGGACGTTGATATAGTTATAATCGCCGCCTGCGGAGAGCGTGCGGGCGAGGTAGTGGAGACCATAACCGAATTCCCTGAGCTTAAGGATCCAAAGACCGGCGGCTCTCTTATGGAGCGCACCATCATTATTTGTAACACCTCCTCGATGCCCGTTGCCTCCCGTGAGGCATCGGTGTATACCTCGGTGACTCTTGCGGAGTATTACCGCCAGATGGGTATGAACGTTTTGCTTCTGGCAGATTCTACCTCCCGTTGGGCGCAGGCCCTGAGAGAAATGTCGGGAAGACTTGAGGAGATCCCCGGCGAGGAGGCATTCCCCGCATATCTGGAATCCTATATTGCCGCATTTTACGAAAGAGCGGGCTACGTCCGACTCTATGACGGCTCAACCGGCTCTGTTACCATCGGCGGAACGGTCTCTCCCGCAGGTGGAAACTTCGAGGAGCCGGTCACTCAGGCCACCCTCAAGGTGGTGGGAGCCTTCCACGGACTTTCCCGTGAGCGCTCCGATGCGAGAAAATACCCCGCTATAGATCCCTTGATCTCCTGGTCGAAGTACAAGGGTGTAACAGATAAGGCAAAATCCGATTATTTCAAGGCGCTTCTTCATAAGGGCAGAGAGATAGATTCGATGATGAAGGTCGTCGGCGAGGAGGGCACTATGCTTTCCGATTACGTCAGCTATCTTAAATCTGAAATGCTGGATTCGGTATACCTTCAGCAAAACTCCTTTGACCCGGTGGATTCCCATTGCAGCAGTCCCCGTCAAAGATATCTCAGCGATAAGCTTATTGCGGTTTTGGGCAGTGATTACGCTATCAGCTCCAAGGAGGATGCCCGTAGATTCTTTAACCGTATGCGCCAGAGGTTTATAGATTGGAACTACACGGAATTTGAAAGTGAGGCCTATAAAGCCGCTCAGGCTGAGATAGATTCTCTTTACAGCGAGGGCGAGGGAAGGCTCAAAGACGAGGCGCAGCTTTTATTAAAGGACGGTGATCTGAAATGAGTAAGATCTATAATAAAATAGAATCCATAGTGGGAAACGTCATCACCGTCAAGGCAACGGGTGTGCGCTACAATGAGCTGGCTCAGATCAGCACCCGTTACGGAAGATCTCTTGCTCAGGTCAATAAGATCGACGGCGAGACTGTTTCCCTGCAGGTATTTGCGGGCGGTCAGGGTATTTCGACCGGAGATGAGATCCGTTTTATGGGGCACGGAATGAGAGTGTCCTTTGGGGACGATCTTCTGGGAAGGATCTTCAACGGCTCGGGCGAGCCAAGAGATAAGGGTCCCGCTCTTACAGACAATATGAAGCCTATAGGCGGCCCGTCGGTCAATCCCACAAAGCGTATACTTGCAAAGCGTATGCTGAGGACCAATATCCCGATGATAGATATGTTCAATACCCTCGTGGTATCTCAGAAGCTGCCCATCTTCTCCATTTCGGGAGAGCCCTATAACCAGCTTCTTGCACGCATCGCTCTGCAGGCGGAGGCGGACGTTATCATCCTCGGCGGTATGGGACTTAAATACGACGACTTCCTCTACTTTAAGGAGGAGCTTTCCAAGGGCGGCGCTTTGAGCAAGACCGTTATGTTTATCCATACTGCGGCAGATCCCACCGTTGAGTGTATGATGATCCCCGATATGGTGCTGGCTGTCGCAGAGCAGTTTGCATTGCAGAATAAGGACGTTCTGGTCCTTCTTACGGATATGACCAACTTTGCCGATGCAATGAAGGAGATCGCCATTACTCAGGAGCAGGTCCCCTCTAACCGAGGCTACCCCGGAGATCTTTATTCTCAGCTTGCTTCAAGATACGAAAAGGCGGTGGACTTTGCGGATTCGGGCTCGGTGACCGTTCTTGCCGTTACCACGATGCCCGGTGACGACGTTACCCACCCCGTTCCCGATAACACGGGATATATCACCGAGGGTCAGTATTATCTCAAGGGCGGAAGAATAGAGCCCTTCGGTTCTCTTTCGAGATTAAAGCAGAACGTAAACGGCAAGACCAGAAGGGATCACCGTGCGATAATGGACGGAATGATAAGGATGTATTCCTCCTATAAGGATACCCTTGAAAAGAAAAATATGGGATTCTCCATGAGCGGCTGGGACGAAAAGCTTTTAAAATACGGCAAGCTTTTTGAGGAAAAGATGATGGATCTTTCCGTTAAGCTTTCCCTTGAGGAGGCTCTGGATCTGGGTTGGGAGATCCTGGCGGATTGCTTTGAGAAGGATGAGACCGGTATCAAATCCGACCTTGCCGATGAATTTTGGCCTAAAAAGTAAGGAGGTCCCGGAATTTGGCAAAAATCAAATTAACCAAAAACGAGTTAAAGGTACAAAAGGATAACCTTAAAATGTACCGAAGATATTTGCCTACTCTGACACTGAAAAAGCAACAGCTTCAAGCGGAGATACGCTCTATAGAGGCCAAGGCCAAGGAGGTACGGAGTCAAAGAGAGCGGCTTGAGGCGGAATTCGGAAAATGGATCGCCGTATTCAGCGAAAAGGAGGCTTTCCCCGAGGGGGTGGTCACGGTCAGCAATATAAGACGGGGCAGAGGCAATATTGCGGGCGTTGATATTCCCACCTATCAGGGTGCGGACTTTTCCAGAGGCGACTACGATCTTTATAAAACTCCGCTCTGGGTCGATATTGCCGCGGACTGTATGGAAAGGGCAATGGCGCTGGATCTGGAGGCTCAGGTGTTGGATGAGCAGGTAAGGCTTTTGGAGGCGGAGCTTCGGTCTACCTCACAGAGAGTGAATTTGTTTGAAAAGGTAAAGATACCCGAAGCAGAAAAGAATATCAAGAAAATATCGGTCTATATGGCCGATCAGCAGGTCAGTGCGGTGGTAAGATCAAAGATATCCAAGCGAAAGATCGCCCTTCGCGACCTGACCGCCGAGGGAGAGGAGGTCTATTCATTATGATAGTTCCGATGAAAAAGATCACCCTTATTGCCGCGGCGGATAAAAAAACAAAAACCCTCAAAAAATTAAGAGGGCTCGGGCTCATGCACGTTGAGATCACCGAGGGCTCGGGTGAGCGGCTCGATGGCTTGGCTCGGGATATAAGCCTTATGGATAACGCCCTTTATTTTTTGGGCGACGGCAAAAGCACGGAGCAAAAGGCTATCGATTCCTCCGAGGCGCTCGATCTGGCAAATAAGGTGATCTCCTTAACCGAGGAAAGAAAAGAGCTCTTCAATAAGGCGGGTGCTCTGGAGGCTGAGCTGGAGAGCTTCAGGGACTGGGGCGATATAGACCCGGAGCTTTTAAAGGAGCTTGAGGAGAAAAATATAAAGCTCGGCTTTTACCAAATGCCCCTATCGGAGTACAAGGCGCTTTCGGAAAAGATCAGAACGGTAAGGCTGGATAAAACAAAAGCGGGCGTAAAGCTTTGCATAATGGAATCCGACGGGGAAAACGACAGCGAGCTTTTAGCCGCACTCAGACAGTATAGGCTTACTCTCCCCGTGGTTTCCACCAAAAAAATGGCGGCCGGGCTTGCTGATGAAAGAAAACGCATTGAAGATATCGATAAGGAGCTTTTATCCTATTCGGCTTACGTTAACGCTCTGAAGAAGGCTCGGGGCTTTCTGGAGGGTGAGGCGGAGTTTGAGACCTACGCCACCGGAATGAGCGAGGAGGAGCTGTCCCAAGGCTCAAGTGCTTATTCCATATGCTATTTTACGGGCTACGTAGAGGCGGAGAACGTAGATAAGCTGAAGCAAGCGGCGACGGAGAATAAATGGGGGCTGATCTGCGAGGAGCCCTGCCCCGAGGATAAGGTTCCCACAAAGCTAAAAAACAATAGGTTTGTAAGCCTTATATATCCATTGACCGACTTTTTGGGCACTGTGCCGGGATACTTTGAATATGATATCTCCGCTTGGTTTTTGATGTTCATACTCATATTCTTCGGTATAATCTTCGGTGACGGCGGATACGGACTTTTGATCTGCGGTGTTGCTGCGGTTCCCATAATCGGCTCCATTGCAAAAAAGAAGCCCGTTCAGCCCATGATGCTGCTTATCGGTCTTTTCGGACTTGCCACCGTGCTGTGGGGAACACTTACCTGCACCTGGTTTGGAATTTCCCCTGAGTATCTTCCCCATTGGCTGAAGGCACTGTCCGTTCCCGTTATTTCAAACGTTTACGCAGATACTCTGTGGACTCTGCCGTGGACGGAGAGCGGAGTGGGGCTTACCACCTCTCAGAACGTGCAGATACTCTGCTTCACTTTGGCGCTTATCCAGTTAAGCGTTGCCCATCTTATGGGGGCGGCGAGAAACAGAAGGTCCGTAAGGATGCTGGGAGATATCGGCTCCGTGCTGCAGCTTTTAGGTATGTATTATCTGGTGCTCAGCCTCGTTGTAAATCCTCAGGTATTCAGCTTCGGACTTGTGATAGGAGGAATTCCCGTGGGTACCGTTACCCTGGGACTTATAGGCTTGGGCTTTGTAATGAGCTTCGTCTTCTCCAATTATGAGTCGAGCATAGGAAAGTCAATTGCCGCAAGCATGAAGAATATCGTTTCGGTATTGCTGGGAGTGGTAAACGTATTTTCCGATATAGTTTCCTATATACGCCTTTGGGCGGTGGGACTTGCGGGAGCCGCCATATCCGCAACCGTAAACGAGATGGCGGGCCCCTTTTTGGGAAATCTGATGTTTATGGTATTTGCCATAATCCTTTTGGTGTTCGGCCACGGACTTAATATGATATTAAACGTTCTTTCGGTTATAGTACACGGAATAAGGCTTAACACCCTGGAGTTTTCTTCCCATTTGGATATGTCCTGGAGCGGACACAAATTTAAAGCTTTTAAAGAATAATAAATAATGAAGGAGAATTATTATGAATTTGGCTATGTTAGCAACAGCGTTGTGTATGGGAATTGCATCTATAGGCTCTGCGATCGGTATAAGTATCGCAGGTCAGGCAGCGATCGGAGCTTGGAAGAAATGTTATATGTCCAATAAGGCGGCGCCCTTCATCCTTACCGTTTTCGCAGGTGCTCCTCTTACTCAGACTATCTACGGCTTTCTTTTGATGCAGCAGATGAAGTCCGCGACCGCAGACCCTTCCTTCCTTTTCGGTCTCGGCATAATCTCGGGTATAGTTATGGCATTTTCCGCCGTGGCCCAGGGTAAGGCAGGTGCCGCAGGCGCAGACGCTTTGGCTGAGACGGGCAAGGGCTTTTCCCAGTACATCACGGTAGTCGGTCTTTGCGAGACCGTTGCCCTCTTCGCACTGGTATTCAGTATGGTCGCCCTCGGCTGATAGGATAAAAACATAAATTAAAGGCAATATCATTCCAAAAAAGAGTGATGTTGCCTTAGTTTTTTAATATTCGAATATCAATAAAATCACACAAACAGCTAAAACGTTTTTGGGCGTCAGAGCTTCTCTTTTACTATACAGGGAAGTGTTCCTTTTTCCTTTTTAAGCTTCAAAACAAAATCAAAGCGATCAATGTCCGTGCAAAGGAAAAAGTCGTCTTTTGGGAATACGTCCTTTTGAGTATCGTCAAAAAATTTTGCCCCCGATGTGAATTTCAGCTTTTCGGCTTCGGATTTTATATCTAACCCGGTGTTTTCGATAAGACTTTTAATATATTCGGCACAAAGGGTGTCTTCCTCGGTGGGGCGAAGAGCTTCCAATCCCATACAGACAAGGGATACGTTTTTTGCACCGCTTTCTTTTATATATTTGGCTGTTGCTTTTGCATTGACAAGAGAGCCGCCGAGAATTTCGCTTGCGTTTATAGCGTTAGAAATACCTTGAGTTCCCGCGCTGGTAGTGTGTACAACCGTTTTTCCTTTTGGATCAAGGGAGGAGATCTGAGAAGGGGAGTTTCCTATATCAAACCCCGGAAGGATTTTTCCGTGGCGCTCGCCTGCCAAAATAAAAGCCGGATTTTCTTTTTTCAGCTTGTATGCAAGCTCCACGTCAGCTACGGGGATTATTTTTTCGGCTCCCTTTGCCAAGAGATATGCTTCCAAGGAATAGGCTCGAAAAACGTCAATGATAACGGTCAAGCCTTGCGCTTTTCGTGCGCCTTCAATAAGTTGCAGGATTTTTATATTCATTTTTCTTATTTTATCAGTGATTCAAGGTAAACCAAGGAATCATAGTTGTGCTTTGCAAATGAACGAAGGAGATGGTCATCATCATACCAACAATGGGTTTCGAGAGTTAACGGACCCTTGTAAGCTATTCTTTCCAGTGCGGGCATGATTCTGTCCCAGGCAATATTTCCGTAAACCGGAGGAGCATGGTCATCTCTGTTTCCCCAATTGTTGTGAACGTGGGTGCAGTCCAAAAGGCTTCCCATTGCTTCCAGGCAAGGTACTTGGTCTGCTTTTATCAGGTTGGCATGGCCGAAGTCCCAGCAAATTCCCAAACTATCGTACTTAAAGAAATCACAAAGCCAAATAAGATGCTCGGGATTTGATGAAAACAGAGGGCTTACAGCTTTTGATCCGGGAAAAATCGGCATATTTTCCACCGCGATTTTTGTGTTGTGTTTTTTGGCACATTCGACAAGAGGGCTAAGCCAGCTTTTGTTGTCTTCCAAAGATCTTGAAAGCAAAAAGCTTGAAGTAAAGGAGGTTCTGGGGTGGATCACGCAATACTTTGCACCGATATATCCGCTTGAAATTATAGATTGGCGTATGAAAAATTCCAAATCTTCATCAATCTTTTCCGATGAATCAAAGGGATTGTAATAGTGAGGGTGAGATTGAATACAGCCAAGATTGTTTTCGGAAAGTATTCTTAAAATATCATCATTTATCTTTTTCCAAGCATCCTCGGTTTTTTCTGTGATCTCTGTGTAGTTCACGGATATGTTGGAGAAACCGACTTCGGAGGCGTATCGGCATTTTTTCTCAAAATCCTTGTTATAGGCTATCTGAATTGCTTTTAACATAAAGCTTCTCCTTGTTTTTTTCTATTATATCATTCTTTATATCCGTTTGCAACATGGAATTTTTTTGTTTGGGAAATGTTTTTTCTATTTACAATTTTTTATATTATGCTATAATAATACCGAAAAGAGGTGTCCTTATGTCGAAGTCTCTTAAAGAATGTAAAGACGTATTGAAAGAAGCTTTAAAGAATGCCGATTATAAAAACGGACTTTCTGTGGAAGTATTAAAAGAAGAAATAGCAAAAATAACGCAAAGATATATAGACCTATCCGTTAGCCTTACAAAATCAAAGCTGATGGAGTTTATTTTTTTGAATGCCGCCGTTGCAGTGCATCCGGAGGATCTTTTTGCCACGGAACTGTGTCACGGAGGTCTTATGAGTAAGTTTCTCGGGCAAAGAGAAAAGTCAAAAGCTTGTCTTGAGATAGCCGAAGCTTCAAAGAAATATGAAAGGACAAACACCATCAGGGCAAGTATGGATTTCGGACATATTGCTCCCGATTGGCAATACGTTTTGGATAAAGGTATTGTCGGAATAATAGAAGACCTTTCGACCGAAAAGGAAAAGTATCTGCCCGACACCGCAAAGTTTTGCTATTGTAGCGAAAGAATCGCGGTTTTTGAAGCTATGAAGGCTTTGATGCTTAGATTTTCCGAAATTGCAAAGGAAAACAACAGCGAAAAATCCGATTTCGTATATCAAAACCTTGTTGCTCTGGCCAACGAGCCTCCAAGGACAATGGCTCAGGCTATGCAGCTTGTTTTGCTCTTTTACGTTTTGCAGACAAACATTGATACCGTTATCTGCCGATCCCTCGGCGGGCTTGACAGAATGCTTTATCCCTTTTACAAAAACGATCTTGAAAGCGGTAGCTTTACCAAGGAGCAGCTTGCCGAGATCACCGATCACTTCCTTTGGAAGATCTCCTGCATGGAGGTTACGGCAAATATGCCCTTTTATATCAGCGGCAAGGATGAAAGGGGAGAGGATGCCACCAACGAATTTACCTATTTTATTCTGGAGCGTTACCGCGCCCTTGATATTTACGATCCCAAGATCCACGTGATGTATCACGACGGAATAGATAAAAGGCTTGTAAGGCTGGTCCTTGAGATGATAAGAGAGGGAAAGAACAGCTTTGTGTTTATGAATACCAAGGCCGCCTCTCTTGCCCTTGAAAGTATCGGAGTTGAGCCCGAGGATGCAAAAAGGGTGATAGTATACGGCTGCTACGAGCCTGCCGCCGAGGCTACCGAGATCCCTTGCACCTGCGCGGGAAAGATAAATCTTGCAAAATCGGTGGAGCTTGCAATAAAGAATGCCGATAGCTTTGAAAGCTTTGACGAGTTTTACGGCGAGGTGCTTTCCCAATTGGAGAGCTACACGGTTTTGTGTATGGACACCATTGCCTCTTATGAAGAGCACTATGCGGATATCTGTCCGTCCATGCTTATGTCTCCAACCTACCGCCACAGCAGAGAAAGAGCACTGGACGTTTACAGCGGCGGAGCAAAGTACAACAACACCTCGATAGTAGGCTCGGGGCTTGCCACTTTGGTAGACAGCTTGATCGCGGTCAAAAAGTTGGTATTTGAAGAAAAGCATAAAAGCTTCGGGGAACTGAAAAGCATCCTTCTGGCGAATTGGGAAAATGAAGAAAAGCTGCGGCTTATGATAAAGGCAAAATACCCCAAGTTCGGAAACTGTCAGCCCGAGGCAGACGGTATAGCGTCGGATGTCTATAATCGCTTTGCGGATATTATCAACAATCGCCCCAACGGCAGAGGGGGAGTGTTCAGATGCGGAATGTTTTCCGTGGATTGGCGCTTCTGGATGGGAGCAAAAATGGGCGCCACCCCCGACGGAAGGCTTGCAGGGGAGGCCATATCCAAAAACCTTGCCGCCGCTATAGGTCAGGACAAAAGGGGAGTTACCGCTTATCTGAATTCCCTTACAAGGCTTGATCCCGTTAAGGTACCCGACGGATACGTGGCGGACGTTTGCCTGCACGTCTCCGCGGTAAAGGGCGAGGACGGTATGGCGGCATTCGAGGGCTTGCTTTTGACCTTTATGAAAAAGGGCGGCTTCTCGGTGCATTTTAACATTCTCAGCCCCGATACCCTGGTAAATGCTCAAAGGGAGCCGGAAAAATACAAAAACCTGCAGATACGTCTTTGCGGTTGGAACGTGAGATTCGTAGAGCTTGATAAGGCTCAGCAGGATGAATTTATACTTCAATCAACAAATAGTTTAGTGTGATATGAAAAAAACCTACTCATACCGAAAAGAAAAAAAGCAAAACCCCTTTGTGGGTCTTACCTCGTTTCAACATTTCAATAACGGCGAGCTGTATTCAGATCTTGTGGTCCTGCCGGAAAACAACCTGACCGAAACAGAGCACGTGGAGTGTTATCCCATTCCCGATTACGTCAGCCAAAAGGGTAGAGCTCAGGGCTATTATCCCGATTGCTCGGTGGCGTATTTCAGAGTACTCTGGAAGGAATTTGAGCCAGAGGAAGAAAAGTACAACTATTCCCTTATAGAGGATTTATTGAAAAAAGCAAGAGAAAGCTCTCAAAGCCTTATGCTTCGCATTATGCCACACAGCACCCGAGAGAGCGATGACGTTCCTCAATGGCTGAAGTATAGGATACCCTGTCCCTCTCGCCCTGCGGGAAAGAGGGTAAAGGATTCACCGAGGGATAAAATGTTTCTATTTTACTTCGGCAGGGCGATACGCGCCCTCGGAGAGGCCTTTGACGGCGATGAGACCCTCTCTATGCTTGACGTCTCTCTTCCCGGAGCCTGGGGGGAGGGTTGTGATATAGCTTATTTTGAAAAGGATGAGCTTTTGGATTTTGCCGCTATATATACCGACGTATTTAAAAATACCCTTCTTATCGGACAGATAGGTGCTCCGTGGCTTGTAAAGGCATTGGGGAAGTCGGGATCGGTGGGATGGCGTGCGGATTGCATCGGACCGGATCATACCTATAAAATGATGCTTCCTCTTACCGAGGAGCTTTGTGAGGTGTGGAAAAGCGGACACGTGTCCTTCGAATCCTATTGGTGGCTGGGAGAGTGGGAAAGAAAGGGCTGGGACGTGGACGCGCTTTTAAAAAGGATGCTTGATTGGCACGTCAGCACCTTTAATGCAAAATCCTTGCCCATACCCAATCGGTGGAGAGAGAAGATAGATGATTTTGTGTCGAAAATGGGCTATCACTTTGTGATAAAGGAAGCATCCGTGCAGGACAGTGTCAGTGCGGGCTCAAGCCTTAAGCTTTCCCTGACCGTTGAAAACCGAGGCGTTGCGCCGATATACCGTAAGCTGCCCTTATATATAAAAATAAAGGGTGAGTCCGAGGCTCTTATTAAAACCGAGGTTGATATCACAAGGTGGCTTCCCGGTGAGCATGAGGAAGGTATTGAGCTGCAGATCCCCGTTGATATGGCGGCGGGCAGCTACAGTATCCTGGCGGGTATAGGCGCAGGTGCTTTGCCAAGGGTGTATTTTGCCACTGATGCAAGGCAGGATGAAAACTTTGCAGAGCTTTTTAAAATAAGTGTGACGGAATAAAAAGGAGGCAGTATCTTTTGATACTGCCCATTCTTTTTTTATAAGTGGGTCAAGCCCTTTCCACGTAAGGGATGATACTGCTTGCAATAAGCTCCTTGTGCTCGGAGGATATTTTGCCAAAGGGCGGCAGACAGTCACCGAAGTCAAAGCCAAGCTGATTCATTATCTCCTTTTCGGCTTGCATAACGCCGATCTTGCACAGGATTGCTATGATACGGTTGGCTTCATTCTGGATCTCTCTTGCCTTTTCCGCCTCGCCCTTTAAAAAGAGCTCTCTGATTTTTACAAACTTATCCGCCATAAAGTTGTAGGTGCTTCCTATACCGCCGTCCGCTCCCATTGCAAGCCCCGAAAGGAGCATTTCATCGTAGCCGTTAAAGAAGAGCTTATGGGGGAAAAGGGCTTTACAGCGCTCCAGGGTGAAGAAATCGTTGGAGGTATATTTAACGCCCGCAAATCTGTCGTCGGATAAGAAGGAGGATATCTCGTCTGCGCCCATCCCCACGCCCGAGAAGGCGGGTATGTGGTAGACCAGCATCTTCATATCGGAGCTGTCTGCCAGACGTACGTAGTAATCCTTTATCTCCGAAAAGCTGAATTTGTAGTAAAAGGGAGCAACGGAGGAGATAAGATCGTAGGAAAGCTCCTTGGCGTATCCCGCCAGCTTGTGAGCATCTCTTTCGTTTATGCTTCCCACGTGAGCGATAAGCCTTGCATTCTCGGCGGAGTCCTTGACTATATCCATTATGTATTTTCTTTCCTCAAGGCTGAGCATAAGCGCCTCGGCGGTGCTTCCGCAAACGTAAAAGCCCTGCGCTCCAAGCCTGAGATTGTGTTTACAGAGCCTTACCAGCTCCTTTTCGTTTATCTTGCCATCCCTTGTGAAGGGGGTAAGAAGGGCGGTGTAGATACCGTTAAGTTCGTTCATTGTTCTTCTCCAATATAATCGTTTTCCTTATTTTAATTCAAATTCAAGGCTGATACAAGCAGTATTTTGCCAATATTTTTACCCGTGTTGCCTTTTTGTGGGTTCTGTGGTATAATCAAAAAAGAAAAAACTTCGGGGAGAGAAAAATGGAGGATCTGATCTTTCGGCAAAAGGGCAAGGACGGCTTTTATAAGATCTGGCACAAGCCCGAAAAGAATATTTTTATTTTTATCCACTCCGGCGAGGGCAGCTTTGTGCTGAGGGACAATAGCTATCCTATGGCATCGGGGGTGCTTTGCTTTATCGGTGAAGGCAAGAACCACTATACCTTTCCCGATAAGCCCGAAAAATACCAAAGAAGCAAGCTTTTAATGGAGTCGAGAGCCTTGGAGATGATAGTAAAGGGGATGGGGCTTGAGGCATCGGCTTCCAATATGTTCGCAAGGGATGCCTTTACTATGGCGATCCTTTCCCCCAAAGATGCCGAAAAAGCCGAGGAGATATTCGAGGAAATGTCCCGCATCGGTGACGGAGATAAGCTTTCTTCGGCAAAGCGCTGCTCTGCCGCTGCGAGGCTTATGCTTCTCATTGCCGAAAATGCCACCGACGAAACAAAGTCCGATCCCGATCCTCTGCAAAGGGCAATAGATTACGTTAACCGACACATACCGGACGAGCTGAGCATTGAAGCTATAGCCTCCGCTTGCTATATCAGCAAGTATTATCTATGCCGTCTTTTTAAAAGCAGAATGGGGCTTACCATAATGGATTACGTTTTACAGACGAGGATCGTTATGGCAAAGGAGCTATTATCCGAGGGCAAGGCATCGGTCACCCATACCTGCATTAGCTGCGGATTTACCAATCCCTCTTATTTTTCCAGAGTGTTTAAAAAGATAACGGGGGTATCGCCCATTAAATACAAAAAGCAAATGGAAAAAGTGGATCAAAGCATTTGATCAGCATTCCCATTTTCTCCTTCAAGACGGAGAAAAATGGACAAATCGTCCTATAAATGGCCATATTGTTCCTTGATATCACGAGCATAAAGTTATATAATGAGAATAAAAAGGGGTATAGATATGTATAATATCAAGCTTTACGATTACGTTCCGGAGCCAAAGCCCGCAACCTCAGACCGCATTGTTGCCGCCCATTATTATGCGGCGTGGAAAAGAGGCGCGGCGGAGATCCACGGCGGCTTTGACGATCTTCACGGCTATCCCGAGCGCACTCCGCTTATGGGGTATTACGATGAGGAGAATCCCCGGGTGTGCGACTGGGAGATAAAATGGGCGCTGGAGCACGGTATAAACTGCTTTATCTACTGCTGGTACAGACGTCTTGAGGATATGAAAAAGCCGATTAAGGCAGAAAATCTGCGTTGCGGCCACTGTATCCACGATGCCTTGTTTAATGCAAAATACGGCAATATGATGAAGTTTGCCATTATGTTCGAAAACAGTCCGAGATGGGGCACCACCGATGAAAAGGATATTATCGATAATCTTATGCCCTTCTGGGTGGAGAATTATTTCAGCCGTCCCAATTATCTTAAGATCGATAATAAGCCCGTGCTTTTTATCTTCCATCCGTCAAGGCTCGTGGAGGTCTTCGGAGAAGCTGCAAAGCAGAAGGCTGCCTTCGATGCCTGCCGTGAATATGCCGTGAAATGCGGCTTTGACGGAATGATATTTGCCTGCTGCAATTACCGTATCACCAAGGAAGCCAACAATGAAAATATTGCCCGCGGATACGATTTCTGCTTCGGATACAATTCGGGCTACCGTGCGAAAGAGCATTATCCCGACGGAGAAGAGATAGTGAATAAGCAATGCGAGATATTGGAAAAAAGGCTTGCGGTGGATCCGATGCGCTTTATTCCCACTCCCTCTTGCTTTAGTGATCCCACTCCTCGAACCACGAAGCACTGGATAGATATGGGTTATTCCTTCCACAAGGAAAGGGTATGGTATCTTCAGCCCGATGAGTACAGAAAGTGCCTTCGCCGAATGAAGGAAATAACGGATTCCCTCCCTCAAGGGGCATGGGGCAGACGAATAATGATGATCGATAACTGGAACGAGTGGGATGAAGGGCATTACGTGTCGCCCAGCCACGAATTCGGCTTCAGGTATCTTCAGGCGATCCGCGAGGAGCTTACCGAGAGGGATAATCTGCCCGATTACAGAACACCGCAGGATATAGGTCTTTCCCAAGGGCTTAACAACAACTGGAAGGTTCCCGATATGGCCGAGATCAGCCTTGAACGGCTCGATAAGGAAAGGATAAAGAAGGAAACCGTAGAAAAGTATGTAAAGGATAATTAAGCGATGTATAAGGATATCATAAAAGACGGCGATGTGTTCAGAAAAGAGTATAAGGACGGTTTTGACGCTTTTATCGAAAGAAAGCTGAAGGAAGCAAAGGATCGCAGACGGGACCTTTTGCTTGACTGTAATTTAATGAATAAGCTCGAGGAGCATCGCAAAGAATACCTTTCTATGCTCGGACTCGACCGAATCGAAGAATGTGATCTGCCCGAGCCGGAGCTTACCCGTGTGGGTGAGGATGAGGATGCCGTTATATATAGGACACGAATATATATTACCCCCGAGATTCCGCAATACGGGCTTCTTTTCGTGCCCCACGGCAAAAGCTGCGCCCCGCTTATCATCGCACAGCACGGAGGTGGAGGTACACCGGAGCTTTGCTCCGATATGAACGGCAAGATTAATTATAACCGTATGGTACGCCGTTTGTTGGAAAGAGGAGCAGTGGTTTTTGCCCCTCAGCTTCTTTTGTGGAACTTTGGTGAGCCCCGTGCTACCCGTCCAAAGCACGATATTCCCTATAGAAGGCAGGAGGTAGATAGGGATCTTAAGCGCATTGGCCTTTCCTTAACTGCCGTGGAAATAAAGGGTATTATGAATGGGCTGGATTTTTTGTCGGAGCTTGACTTTGTTGACGGCGAGCGTATCGGTATGATAGGGCTTTCCTACGGCGGTTATTTTACGCTTCACACAATGGCGGTCGATACTCGCATCAAGGCCGGCTTTTCCAACGCCTGCTTCAACGATCGGAACGTATACCCGTGGAACGACTGGGTATATCCAAACAGTGCAAATCTTTTCCACGATGCCGAGGTTGCCGCGCTTTGCGCACCGCGAAGGCTTTACGTTGCGGTGGGAAAAGAGGATGAGGTCTTCGATTACAGATCTGCGGTTACGGAGGCCGAGAGAGCAAGGGAATACTTTAAGGCGGCGGGCTGTCCGCAAAGCTTTATGTTTTCTGCGTGGGACGGCGGTCACACGATCCCTGACACAAATGAGGGAATTGATTTTTTGTTTTCTGCTTTGTCATAAATAGCTTAAGTGAATTTGATTGAACAGAGGTAAAGTGAAATGTTTGAAAATGTCACCCTGGAATTGAGCTTAAAGCCCTTCAAAAGGGTGGATGATGAATACATCCGAAAGGTTTGCCGGGAGATCTTTTCGCAATGGAGACCGCTTTTGAAGAACAGAAAAACGGTGTCCTTGATGCTTTGGGTTGGCGACGGCAGTGAAATTCTTGATTATGCCGGAGATCTCAAGGATGAATTTGAGTGGGCAAGGTTTGTGGGCACTGCAAACAAGCCTTATCGCGGCGAGGATGAGCCCTTGGAGACCTCGTTACATTCAAAAAAACAGGACTATTTTGAAAATGCTCCCGTAATGAACTACGGAATACTTAAAAAAATAGTGACTGTTTTAAAGGAAGAAGGAAAAAAGGCTTTTCCCGATACCCCCATAAGAGTCGGCGAGACCTTTGACATCGGCCCCGAGTTTGCAATATCCGATTTTAAATATAAGCGCCATAACGAGATCTGTCGTGGGAGCGGAGGCTCTTGCGACGGCTTTGGATTTGTGGATTCCACCGCGCTTTTAAAAGGCGACAATCGAAAATATGCCGCTTATCCCAACGGCATACCGGACAAAACCCCCTTCGGAAGCTTTCTGGGAAAGCAGGCACAGTGCTTTTTAAGCGATATGGGCTTTGATTTTCTGTGGCTCTCCAACGGACTTGGCTTCAGCTCCGACCCTTGGGATAAAACCGGTAAGATCTTTGACGGCGAAAGCTATTATCCCCAAAGGCTTGAGGAGGTAAGAGAGAAGGTATTTTCCTTCTGGAAGCTTTTCAGAAGGGAGTGTGCTTTTCCATTGGAGACAAGAGGGACAAATAACTCCGTGGGAATAGATTATGCCACCGACGGAGTGCCTCTTTACGATATCTATAAGGCGGGGCTTGACATCACACCTCCCCCAAATTCTCCCTGGGCGGCATTGAATGATAATTACGGTCTGGAGATGATGGGCCATATGACCAGGATCTGTGAGCTCCCGGGGGACAGATTCCCCTTCAGATACTACCTTCACGATCCTTGGTGGCTCAACTCCCCCTGGTATGACCGCTACGACGGCTCTCCTTGTGATATTTATCTGCCTATGTCGGTGTCAAGGATAGACGGCGAGGGAAGGATCGGCACCGCAAACTCTCTTAACATTCTTTCCATTGATAATTCTCACGGCGATATGCCCGATCAGTGTGTCAACGAGCCTCTGCCCCATTTGTTGAAGGCGGAAAAGGATTGCGCCGATGAGCCCGCACCCTTGGTTTGGGTATATCCCTTCCGTGAGTATACCACCACCCTTGACGGGGACTTGCTTAAGGAGATGAATTCGGGAGATAATTATATCTGCGATGCAATAAACAGCGGTCTGCCCTTGTGCTGTGTGGTCTCCACCGATAATTTCTTAAAGCACGAAGGGAAGCTTTATGAAAAAAGCATGATCATCACCCCCCTTCCCGAGGAAGAGGTTGTCAGCGATAAGCTTTGCGAGCTTTCAAGCCTGGGGATTCCCGTGATAGTCTATGCCACAAAGGATAGGCTTAAGGCGGCATCCTTGCCCCGCGGCTTGAAGACCGTGGAGGTGGAGGGATCTCCCCGTGAGCTTGTAAGAGTCTTGGGTGAATTTGGATATAATATTGATTTTGCTCTTGAGGAGGGTACCTTAAAGCCGCCTACAATGGCTATATACCGCAGAGATAACGCATTGCTCTTTTCTGTGTATAACTCCAATACCACCTCAGAGGCGAGCTTTAAATTCCCGATGGGAGCTCCCATTTTGTGCGGCTGCGAAGCAAAGCTCAAAAACGGCGCCTCCACGTATCGTTTTGCCAGAGCCGAGCACAGAGAATGCCGCGTATTCGTTGAACAAAAAAGCGGCGTTATATCCTGCAGAGAGCATTATCCCAGTAACGTGAGATTCAGACGTATCAACCGTATATCCGGCTTGGAGGATGCCACGGTTTACCTTTTCCCGGAAAAGGGCTGCGAAGCTGCGGTTACGGCCTCCAAAAAGCCCAGCTATGGAATTGAATTTGACCGTCGCTTTAAGGAGGGCTATGACCCTAAGCAAGGCAGATATCTGAAGGGCGAGCATATCAGCGGCACCGTATTTTTCCTGACGGGACATAAAAACACGTTTAAATAAAAACTAAGGATCACTCTTTTGAGATTTGAAGGAGTGATCTTTTTTTCATCACCCCGCACAAAAAAGCCATCTGCTAAACTTCTTTGAAAACCTATGTTTTGTGCATATTGTAGAAATTTTCCTGCCGATATTGACATAATACCTTGTGCAATATATAATAAAGATGTAGCATTGTAATAAAGGACTTTTGTGGGAAATGACCTTTTCCTCCCTTTGTCCGAGATTCCCCCCTTTTCAAAGCCCCGCTTTGCAGTGCAACAGGTCTTTCTAAACCGAAAAATCTAAAAACCTAAAGAAGAGTTGAAATGAAGACCTTGAAGAAAAACCTAAATTACATTTGTGACGTGATTAGTGGTGTAGACGTGTATTCATATAACGATTCAGAGTTCTTTAATAACTATTTCGGATACAAGGAGGTGCAGTAAGGTGGATGTATTATTATTATTATTAGCTTGTTTTTTGATATCGACCAATCTTTGGGGAGTTTTTGCAATGTTTTTTATATACAAGTTTATCGATTTTCTTGCCTACAAAAAACTTCGCTTGGTAAACAGTATAAAAAAACTTCTGCTTATTGATTTACTTATAATATTAGCTTCTTACATTTTCTGCATATGTTTTGCGATTGGAGGTACTATTCTCATTGACGAAACGTTCAAAGTGATTTCTAATTTCCTCTTATTCGGAACGATTCTCTCTAATATACTGTCGTTAATTATTATGCATAGAATAGAACTAAAGAGATTCGGCTGTGAAACAGAAAATAAAAAAATACTGAAAAAACACGTTTATCTTGATGCTATTCTGCTGTTGTGTTATGATCTTATTTGTTTATGTTTTGAACAATGGAGCCATGTGGCATCCCGAGATGATCTTACGTCATTTATGTTTGGTTCGGTTAGTCACGCGTTAAAAATGAAATGGAGAGTTATAAATGGCATAGGTTATTTGGCACCTTTCATTGTTTTTATTGTGATAAGAATCATCGTTGAAGTGTTCTTTGTAAAAAAACAAAGAAAGAATAAGCTTACAACGGAAAATCAATAAACGTTTAAATCAACAGCTAACGTTAATGCAATTTAGCATCGAGGATTATAAGGAAGCTTGAAAGGAGACTAAATTCATTTTGCGCTTCATGTAAAGCTACGTTATTGAATAAAATTGAAAACACACTTGCAGGATGGGAGGAATAAAATGAAAAAAACATTATCACTGATTATATCCCTTATATTTATTATAACTTGTTTTACCTCTTGCGGTCCGGAACCATACGGCGGAGATAATGAAAGGTATGATTTAGTAAAAATAGACGGTCAGGATTATCTTGTAATCAAAGATGAAGCTAAGGCAAAGATTCAAGAAATTGAGGACGGCATGATTTTCGACGGATGTGTTATTTACTCCGGAGGAGATTATGATAACGCTGATGAACTTGTTGACAGAGTGAAAAATGGTAAACTTAGTGATAAAGAATTAGCTATATTAAATCATATATTCACTAAGGACTCAAACGGTATAAAGATCTGTGATTTTACCAATATTCAAGTGCCTAAGCTCCCGGAAGAATATGGAGATGGAATGGTTACTTGGAATGGTCAGTCTTATCTTTATATTTACGCTACCCCTCGAAGAGGAAAATATGGCATATCTACCCGTTGTCAAATTGATATAATGCCCAAAGAGAGATATGATGAATTAGGTTATAGCGGTGATCTTGAGGCTAAGTTTGCCGAGAACGGGAAAGATAGCTTTACAGAAATAAAAACCAATGAAGACCGTACTGAGTATTATGAATCTAAAATAACAGGAGAATGGAAAACTGTTTGGTACACAATAACACAAGGAGAATCGGTAATACAGGTACAAGAGAAATACAAATTAAAGGATAGTGAGGGAAATGTTGTTTTTGAGGATATACCTACAGAGGTATCCACGTACGGAAAAAAAGGGAATGTGTACTTTACTATTACCCACAGAAAATTAACACAAAAGCCCACAGTAGAATGGCTTAGTCAATTTAGCATCGAGGATTACAAGGGATAAGAAATCGCCTCCCGTTTTTACGGGAGGCGTACTTTTTGGCTTTATACTATTTCAATGTGGGTCATTTTCCCTTTAAAGAGGCCGGGAGTGACGTATTCGGGGATGCCGCCGTCGGTGGTCGTATCTACCTCAACGTGCCAATGACCCGAGAATTCCGCTTTTATCAGATCACAGCCGTTTATCAATTCCAACATCTTTTTTGTTTGCTCCATCATATATTTATCGGGAACAAGATCCTTGTGATGGTATACAAGATTGAGCATTTTTTCCGTGAGAGGAACGTGGGAGAAAATGATGATAGGCAAGCCCTTTTCGATCTCTTTTTCCAGAGCTTTTATTTGCGGTGCGCAGTAGTTGTAATAGCTGTTGTCAACGGTGACAAAGTTCACTCCGTTGATGATCTGCGATTCAAAATACATATTTCCGTCAAAGTAGCTCTGTATTCTGCAGAACTCGTCCAGCTTTCTTGCAAAGGAATCGCTTATACCGACCTGCGGGCAAAATTCGTGGTTTCCGGCGGTGAACATATATTTGTGTCCGTCCAGAATGCTTTTTGCTTCCTCGAGGTTTTTTTCGGATATGAAATCTATCATATCGCCGGTTATTACGCTGAGATCGCAATTTTCATCTGCATATTCAAGAGCCTCCTTCAAAAACTCCGACGGAGTCTTGTCGGGCTTTTCAGCCTCGCGGTAAAAAACGTCCGCTCTGGCTTCGGCGTGCTTTATCAGATGCTCGTCTCTTTCGTCTGCCATAGAGATGTGGACGTCGGTAAAGTGAGCCACGTTTACGGGCTTTTCAAGACCCAGCTCTATCTTTATTTTTCTTACTTCCATTTTTCCTCTTCCTTTTTTTCGTTGAATTTATTAATATACTCCGAGGGCGTTATACCCTTTGATTGCTTGAATACCTTTGAAAAATACAGTGCGTCGGAAAAGCCCGAAAGCAAAGCCACGTTTTTCACGCTTACTACGCCCTGCTCTATAAGAAAGCTGGCGTGATCCACTCTCAGCTCCCTTAAATATTCTCTGTAGCCAATACCCTTTTCCTTTTTAAATACCGTGGAAAGGTATTTGGTGTCGTAATTTATCCTGGCTGCCAGCCTTGTAAGGGAAAAGCTCTTGTCGCAAAAGCACTCGGATGTGATGGAAAGCATCTGTGCTATCAGAGAGTTTTTCTTTTGTTGGATGGGGGTGAGGTTTGCCACGGTGTACAAAAGCACGGCTTCGCTTATAAGATCTGTGTTTTTGTCGTTGGCGGCTTTAAAGCAGGTATTCCAGAATTCCTCCAGGGGGACGGTGGGGGTGAAGATGCAATTATTATTGGAGACTCCCAGCCTTTGGAGTATTTCCCTTGCTCGCCTTCCGTTGAAGCGGATGTAGCCGTAGGCGGAGTCGGGTGCGGCATCTATGGAGAAGCTTTGGTTTTTGTCTATGACAAAGACCTCGCCTTGGGATATTTGGTGGGTGGCTGATTCCAATGTCAGCAAGGCGCTTCCGCTTAAAAGAATGTTTATAAAATATCCGCTTGCGATCTGTTGACGGCTCTGGGCGTTCTTTACCTCCAGAACAAATCTGTCGCAAATAAGATCCGCCGAGTTTGAAAAGCCAAATCGGCAAATGTTTTCACTCATTGCTTCCCCTCCTTAGGGTAGATTATAAATTATAAGCGAAAAAAAGTCAACAATAAAAGAGTTTTTTCCATATATTTATGGTGATAATCCATTTACACAAGCAACAAGAAGAGATACAATAACTATAGGACGGGGACACCCGATTTCTATCTTAAGGAGACGAATATGGAAAAGAAAACTGTAAAGCTTGGACTTTTCGGTCTTGGCAGAGGATCAAGCTTTTATGACAGCATTATGCTCAATAACGGCGAGCTTGTTGCGGTCTGCGACAAGAACGAGGAAAAGCTTAAGAAGGCAAAGGAAAAGCTGGGAGAGGGACTTTTGACCTTTACCGATTTCGATGAGTTTTTGGATAAGGGCGGAATGGATGCGGTGTTTTTGTGCAATTATTTCCACGAGCACGCATACTACGCCATAAAGGCGCTGGAGAAAAATATCCACGTTCTCTCGGAGTGCTGCTCCAACGGCACTATGGCAGAGGGTGTTGCCCTTGTAAGGGCCGCTGAAAAGAGCAAGGCGTTTTATATGCTCAGTGAAAACTATCCGTTTATGACCTTCAACAGAGAGCTTAAGAGAGTATACGACGGCGGAACTCTGGGCGATTTTCTCTATGCCGAGGGTGAATACAACCATCCTATGGATTGGCAGGATATAGATAGCGTTAAGGGCTTGAGACCCTATCCCACCCATTGGAGGTGTATGCTTCCCAGAGCGTATTATATCACTCACTCTCTTGCACCTCTTATGTATATCACCGGCTCACGCCCCACAAGGGTGACCGCTATGCCCGTATATAAGAAGAACACAATGCCCTCCAGCGGTATTTTCGGAAACGTTAACGACCTTGCCGCAATAATCACCTGCCTTAACGATGATGATACCGTTTACAAGGTAACGGGCTGCGCCGCCTTCGGCGCTCACAGTAATTCCTACAGGATCTGCGGAACAAAGGGTCAGGCGGAGAATCTCAGAGGCAAGAGCGGAGAGGTGATGGTCCGTTATAACGACTGGAACGTACCCGAGGGAATGGAAAACAAAAACGGATATATGCCCGATCTTAAGGATGAGGACGAGGAGCTTATCAAAAAAGCGGGTCACGGCGGCGGAGACTTTTTGGTTATCAGAGAGTTCTTCAGATGTATCAGAGAGAATAAAAAGCCCATTATGGACGAGTACTTTGCAACCACCTGCGCAAGCGTGGGTATCCTCGGTCACAGAAGCCTTCTTGAAAGGGGTACGCCCTACGATATTCCCGATTTCAGAAAGCAATCCGACCGTAAGCTTTATGAAAACGATCACATCACACCATTCTACGGAAGCGACGGAAGCGAGCCTACGATAGACTGCTGCTCCCATTAAATAGCAGATAAATTCTTGACGGTATGGTCCCAAAGGGAGCATACCGTTTTCATTTGCGAGGTTAAAAAATAAACAAAAATATTTTCAAAAAGGTATTGACAAATCACCTTAGATGTGCTAAAATACCGTCTGTTGAAAATAATCCATTGGGGATTTGTGTAATGGCAGCACGACAGACTCTGACTCTGTTTGTGAGGGTTCAAATCCTTCATCCCCAGCCAAAAAGAAACGACAATTTTCTTTCGGAAGATTGTCGTTTCTTTTTGTTCTTTTCACTTTTCTCTTTTCGTTCTTCTCTCTTCTCTCAAATTGTCGTTTCCAGAGAAAAGATAAGAGAGAAAAAAGAAGAGAAAAGGTAGCTTTGCTCCGCAAAGCATTGATTTGAATAACTAATTATGATATAATACATTCAGAGGTGATGATGAATGAACAGTCCGTTACATGAAAAATCTCTCGATTTTGCAACACAAATCGTATTGTTTTATGAAGAGTTTTCCAAATCAAAAAAAGATACAACTATCGCCAAACAATTACTTCGCTCTGCAACAAGCATAGGTGCAAATATTGCCGAAAGCAAATACGCCCACGGTCGCGCCGATTTTATTGCCAAGCTTGAAATTGCACTCAAAGAAACAAATTAAACGAGCAAGTGGCTTGGGATTATCGCTTTACTGTGTGGTGTAGCACTACTTGTAGGTATTATCTTGGCTTTTGTAAATATATCGATGACCTCAATTGTTATGATAGCATTGGGAGGTATGTTTGGTATTTTTGTTTTTAAGCTGTTTTCTTACTGAAAAAAGCAGGGCTTTTGCGTTTGATTTTACAAAAAACGAAAGAGCTCGAATTTATACGAAAAACAGAAAAATTTTTTCCCATAATTAAATTGACATTGTTATTAAATCGTGGTACAATAAAGCTTGTAAGGTTTATTTGGCAAGGTATTGGGAGTGATCTGCTTATACCTGTCGCTATCAACAAGGAGGATCTGGTATGAAAAAACTTCTATCTGTATTTTTTGTTTTGACTGTTGTCAGTTGTATGCTTTATGTTTGTATACCGTCGGTCTGCGCTGCAGAAAGTGATAGTTATTACTACTATAATGTCAAGGTTACCACAAAAATTGAGGGAGATATCCCTTCCGAAGCATTTATTTTCTATTACAGCCTTCACGGTGTTAATCAGTCAAATCACCATATTCCTCTTGATGCTTGTGGTATAGATGGAAATTCAAGTAATACCTTTGGCGTAAGCTTTCAGGCGGGAGTCACCGAACAAACCAACGTGCTTACCTATCGCAGCGAGAATCCGGTAATTGGCGCCAGATTTCTTCAGGAGGGCTTTTCCTCAACGGCTTTTACCGCTGAAGAAGGTCAATACTACCTTGAGTTCCCCGAACAGACTCAGCAACCCGGAATTGAAAACGCCATGAATATTGAACAAATGTGCCTGATCGAAGGCTTTGAGGTCGGCGGAAAGCCTATTCTGTCGGAGCTTAGAATTCCAAGCTTCACCGTAAAACACAATGCGCCACCCATGTTTTTCGGAGTAGAGGATGGCGGTGAGTATTTCACTACTCATAAGGTACGGGTACAGGATGCAGATCTGGTGTCCGTAATGCTTGACGACGAGCCGGTTGAGTTCGAAAACGGTGAGGCACTGATCACCATACCGGGAGATACGAATAAAAGATACACAATTACTGCAAAGGATGCTGCCCAGACTACTTGTCAACTGACCGTTACAATGCACGAGCTAAGCGAGCTTATGGCACTTGTGTCCGAGATAAATGAAAAAAATGTAAAAGCAGAGCAAGAAATCGCCATCCTGGCGACACTTGGAAAAGTCGAAACAGTAATCGAACAGGAGCCGGATGCCTCTGCCGAGGAAAAAGCCAGTCTCGATACGATGAAGAAGAAGCTGGAGATCCTTCTTTCCCGCATTGACGAGGCAACAGTTTATAAAAACAGTGAAAATGTCGAGAAGACTGAAGGCATCACAGCAGATAATGTGAAGCTTGAAGATAAAGAAATACTGGAAAAAGCGTCATCCGACCTTAAAAAAGCACTGGAAGAATACGGCGGAAATTACAGTGATTCCGAAAAGGAAGAGCTGCAGAAAGAGTTGACACGCATCAGCGATGCACTCAAGGCAATCGAGGAAATGGCTACACAATCACCCGAGACCGGGGATAACTACAATATCACTATGTGGCTTACGTTGATTATGTTGTCAGGAGCCGCTATAGTTACGTTCACACGTAAGATTGCATAAAAATGCCTTGCTTCCCAAAATGGGAACGGGTGATCTCTCAAATCAGAGCGCAAGTAAAGAATTAAAAACAGTATCGGAAGAGCCGGAAACCACCAAAACTCCTCCTTCGTAAGAAGGGGGAGTTTTGCTTCTTCACTATTACCTACTCACCTATCACCCTTCTCCTTCGAAGCTTGTCGATTGGGAAATAAGCAATTGCGAATAATGAAGAAGTAAAGGTATCCGATTGAGGATGATCCCTATCTATACGCGAGAGCTTGATTTCATACGGGAAACAGAAATATAGCCTAAGATCATTTGGTTTTTCTTGATCTTAGGCTTTTTTGTTATGATTTTTTTACAAATGAAGTGCGAATTGCGTTTAGCACGGCAAGTACCATTACACCGACGTCGGCAAAAATGGCGATCCACATATCAGCCGCACCCAAACAAACGAAAACCAGTGAGAGCAGCTTAATGCTTATTGCAAAGCCGATATTCTGATGCACTATCCTCAAGCACCTTCGGGAGATCCTGATAGCCTTTGCTATCTTCAAGGGATCATCGTCCATCAAAACAACGTCGGCGGCTTCAATGGCCGCATCAGAGCCGATGGCGCCCATAGCTATACCTATATCCGCGCGGGACAGTACAGGTGCGTCGTTGATGCCGTCTCCCACAAAGGCAAGCTTTGTTTTCTTGGACTTGGCGCAAATTAGCTCCTCAAGCTTGGAGACCTTTTCGTGGGGTAAGAGCTCGCTGTAAGTCTTGTCGATACCAAGGGAATCGGCAACCTCATCGGCTGCGGCTTTGGAATCACCGGTGAGCATGACCGTCTTTTTTATGCCCAACTTTTTTAGCTCCGAGATGGCTTTGGCAGAGGAGGGCTTGAGCACGTCGGAGATGACGACGCAGCCTGCGTATTCGTTATCGATGGCAATATGTACGACGGTTCCGACGTCGGTGCAAGCAACGTGGGCAATACCGAGAGTTTCCATCAGCTTGTCGTTTCCCACGGCGACAGAACGTCCGTCAACAATGGCAGTTACGCCGTTGCCGCTTGTCTCTTTTATTTCATTGACTCTGCTTCGGTCAAGCGTTGAGCCGTAGGCGCGTTGCAGACCTTTGGCAATGGGGTGAGAGGAAGCAATTTCGGCGAGGGCGGCATATTCGATCAGCTTATCCCTTGAAAGCTTGTTGGGATAGATGGCGGTAACCTCAAACACGCCGCGAGTCAGCGTACCCGTTTTATCAAGCACCACGTGATCGGTTTGCGCCAAAGCCTCCAGATAATTTGATCCCTTGACAAGAATACCCTCCTTGCTTGCTCCGCCGATAGCGGCAAAGAAGCTGAGAGGAATGCTGATGACCAGAGCGCAGGGACAGCTTGCTACAAGAAAGCTCAGTGCACGGTAGATCCATTCGCTCCAATTCCCGGAGCCCTCCAAAAACAACACGGTGAAAAGCGGCGGAATGACCGACAGTGCCAAAGCACTGAAGCAAACGGCGGGGGTATATATTTTGGCAAATCGGGAAATGAAATTCTCGGATCTTGATTTACGGGAGCTTGCGTTTTCCACAAGGTCGAGGATCTTCGATGCCGTGGATTCGCCGAATTCCTTCGTGGTGCGTATTTTCAAAACTCCGCTTACGTTGATACACCCGCTTAGGACCTCGTCCCCTTCACTTACGTCATGGGGGAGGCTTTCTCCTGTAAGTGCACTTGTATTCAAGGAAGAGCATCCCTCGATAACGATGCCGTCAATGGGGATCTTCTCTCCGGGCTGAACCGTAATGACCGTTCCGATGGCAAGCTCATCGGGAGAGACCATTTTCAGCTCGCCTCCTTCCTCGACGTTGGCGTGATCGGGACGGATATCCATAAGCTCGCTGATGCTTCGGCGGCTCTTGCCCACGGCATAGCTCTGGAATAGCTCTCCCACCTGATAAAACAGCATAACGGCAATTGCTTCAACGTAATCGCCGTTTTCCGCTGCTCCGATGATCATCGCACCAATGGTGGCGGTAGCCATCAAAAAGCTTTCGTTAAATACCTGACGGTTAAGAATGCCCTTTACGGCTTTTTTAAGAATGTCGTAGCCTATGATAAGGTATGGGATCAAGTACAGAATAAAGCGCGCTGCCCCCTCTATGGGAAGGAAGGCCAAGCCGATCATCAGCGCTGATGAAAGGATGATCCTTACGAGCATCTTTTTTTGCTTTTTAGTCATTTATGCTCCTTTCATGGAAAAGGCCGTCGTGATCAACCTTGAGATCGCCGACACCGTACCCCCGATCAAGTGAGTTAAAAATAGATCTCGCAGTCGTCCTCGACCCTTTTACAGCTTTTAAGAACCGTTTTCATTACGGCTTTTTCGTCGGCGCTCTCTTCAAATTCCACGGTCATTTTTTGGGTCATAAAATTTACGACCGCCTTATTAACGCCCGCCGTTTTGTTTGCGGCATCCTCCATTTTCAATGCGCAATTGGCGCAATCGACTTCTATCTTATAGGTTTTCTTCATGATCGGTGCTCCTTTGGATATTTATAAGCTTTTTTGTGTTATCCGTATTATATTGTACGATTAAACAAATGTCAATATGTTGGGATAAATGACTTCTTATAGGGATAATCTTTTGACCAAATGGATCATTTTTGATTTTTCTGTTGAAAATTATTTGACCGAATGGTATAATGGATCCGTTAGGAGGCGATATAATGGGATTTGAGCCCTTGCCCCATGATCACGGGCATATTTGGGGAGAATTACGGCTTGAAATGCCAAGATCCGATACCTTTGAAACGGTTTCCGAGCTTATGAAAATGATGAGTGATACCAGACGTATACAGATCTTTTGGCTTCTTTGTCACTGTGAGGAATGTGTTATCAATATATCGGCGCTTCTGGATGCAAGCAGTCCCGTTGTGTCCCATCATTTGAAGCTTTTGAAAACCTCGGGTCTTATTGTAAGCCGCCGAGAAGGAAAAGAGGTCTACTATACAGCGGCAAAGACCGTAAGAGTGCGGGTGCTTCACGGTATGATCGAGCAGATAATCGAGCTTGCCTGCCCGACGGAGCATATACTCACCGAAGAGCACGTGCAAGATCACGATTCCTTTGTACAAACGGTAAACGAGGTACACCGGCTGTTAGTAAGCGATCTGACAAGGCGGTATACCATAGAGGAGCTTTCCGTGAAATATCACATCAATCAAACCACACTGAAGACCACCTTTAAAAGGGTGTTCGGCCAATCCATCGGCGGCTATATGAAGGAGCAACGTATAAAACGGGCAAAGGAGCTTCTTTGCTGCAGTGATGCATCCATTGCCGAAATTGCAGGCTCTGTCGGTTACGAGAATCAAAGCAAGTTTACCGTTGCTTTTAGAAATGTAACCGGGATGCTCCCCCGCGACTATAAGAGAGCACATAAAAAGAAATAGGCGTTATGAAGGAATGGGCTACCTTGCGCCGTCTTGACTTGATCTTGAGGATATGATATAATAATCAGGTATTTTGTATAAGGTCTGTCCGGATCACCCCGATCGCTCGGCTTGTGATATTGACCGTGAGGGGCTTAATTTGCGGATAAGGCTTAGTAAAGAGGTGGATATGAAGGGAATAGTGTATACGTCCAACACCGGACACACCAAAAAATATGCCGAGATGCTCGGAGAAAAACTGGATCTAAGGGTCTATTCTCTTTCCGAGGCCGAAGTCGGACTTGAAAAGGGGAGTGAAATAATTTACCTCGGCTGGCTTTTCGTTAATAAGGTGAAGGGCTACGAGAGGGCAAAAAAGCACTTTAAGATAACGGCGGTGTGCGGAGTGGGACTTTGCGACACCGGTACTGCCATAGACGGTGTGAGAAAAGCAAATAAAATGCCAAGGGAGCTGCCCGTATTTACCCTTCAGGGCGGGATGGATAAGGAAAAGCTGAGGGGAATCAATAGCTTTATGATAAAAATGCTTATTAAAATGACCGAGGCAAAGAAGGATAAGACTGAGGATGATCGGCGTATGCTCTACCTTCTGACCAACGACAAGGATTACGTTGGCGAGGAAAGCCTTAAAGCTTTTACGGAATGGTACGGTAATTATAAGGCTTGACAGCGGAAAAAGGAGAAGTTTTGCTAAATTGTTGCAAAACTTCTCTTTCTGTGTTATAATATCGCGAATGTGAGGTTTTTTGGAGGGATCTTATGTTTAACGAAGGGAATGTATCGCTGAGAGTTTTCGCTCCCGAGGAGCTTTACGAGGGTCTGGAGAGACTTAAGGACAAACTGAATTTTTCTCTTTCCGACTGCGGCGTTTCGGTGGAAGCGGTCAAGGGCGGCGAGAACCGAGTTTGCTTTAAGAATAACAGGGCTAAGATAACCTATACCAAGAAGAATTTGTTTTTCCGTTTGCTGGGGGTCTTTTTGGAAAACCTTTCCAAGAAGGTTGAATTTGATATTGTTGAAGACAGCTTCTTCCAAGGCGTTTCCGCAATGATCGATACCTCCCGTTGCGGTGTTCCCACAGTGGAGTCCATCTGTGAAATGATCGATTATCTGGCGCTTATGGGCTACGATATGGCGATGCTCTACACAGAGGATACGGTTAAGCTTGAGTCGCGGGAATATTTTGGCTATATGAGAGGAAGGTATCTGCCCTCTCAATTTAAGGCAATAGACGATTACGCCTATACTTACGGAATAGAGATAATTCCCTGCATCGAATGCTACGGTCATATGGAAAAGTATCTTTTCTGGAGCGAAGCAAGGGATATAAAGGATACCAACGGAGTGCTTCTGGCGAGGGAGGAAAAGACCTTTGAGTTTGTGGAGGAGCTTATAAAAACGGTATCGGGCTGTTTGCGTTCCAAGAGGATACACATCGGAATGGACGAGGCGTGGGATATGGGCAGAGGAAGGTTTTTGGATAAGCACGGTTACGTTCCCCCCTTTGAGATCTTTACCGAATACATGGACGGGCTTATGGAGATAATCCGCCGACTGGGACTAAAGCCCATGATGTGGAGCGATATGTATTTCCGTATGGGTAATCCCGCTCACCGCTATTACGAGGAGGATACGGTCATACCTCCCGAGGTGGCTGAAAGGATCCCCGAGGATATGGAGCTTGTGTTCTGGCATTACGGTGAAAAGAGTCAGTGCGATGACTATATGCTGAAAAAGCACTGCGAGCTTGGCAGAAGAACTATATACGCGGGCGGCTTGTGGAGCTGGATAGGTCACTTTCCCGAGCATAATTACACGATCCAAACCGTGCGCTTTTCTCTTGATGCCTGCAGGAATAACGGCGTAAGAGAGGCTATGGCTACCATCTGGACCAACGATAACGCCGAGTGTGATCTGTTCTGCAACCTCTTCGGGCTTTCTTATTTTGCCGAGCTTTGCTTTGATAAAAATGCCTCGGAGGATAAGCTCAGATCCCGTTTTGAGGCTTGCACGGGCGGCAGCTACGACGGATTTTGGGCAATGAGCCTTTACCACAACGATTTTGACGTGAATAACGATTACCCCAACTATTCCAAGCGCTTTTTGGGCAAGCACCTGTTTTGGCAGGATATTATGGAGGGGCTTTTCGATACCCACCTTTACGAAAAGCCGATGAGCTCTCACTATGCGGCGAGCGCGGTGAAAATGAGGGAGTTTAAAAACGACAGATGGGATGAGCTTTACCGCTTGGCGGAAAAGACCTTTGATTACCTTGCGGTCAAGACTCTTATAGCCGAAAGGCTCGTTCCGGCTTACAAGGACGGTAACAGAGATATACTAACGGAGATCGCAGAGGTCCTTCTGCCCTTGCTGAAGGAAAGGACCGTCTCTTTGCACGAGGCTCACAGAGAGCTTTGGTTTAAGCATAACAACGTTATCGGATGGGCTAATCTTGATATACGCTATGCAGGCGTTGCGGCAAGATGCGACACGGCAATTCTGTTGCTGAAGCGTTATCTTGACGGCAAGGATGATATTATCGCCTCGCTGGAGGAGCCGAGGCTGCACAGATCCCTTTCGGGCTTTGTACACTACAGTGCGATATCCTCACCAAATCTTAAGATCTAATCAGACAGGAGATATTATGGAAAAGAAAAGAAGCAGCTTTACCGGCAAGATCGGTTTTGTTATGGCGGCGGCGGGCTCTGCCGTTGGACTTGGTAATATTTGGAGATTTCCCTATCTTGCCGCTAAATACGGCGGAGGAATATTTCTCCTTGTGTATATTATTCTGGCAGTTACCTTCGGATTTGCGCTGATGTGTGCGGAGATCGCCTTGGGAAGAAAAACGGGTCAGAGTGCCATAGGTGCCTTTGGTGCTTTGAGCAAGAGGTTTAAATTCGTGGGAGTGTTGGCATCCCTTGTTCCGATGCTTATCCTGCCCTATTATTCCGTAATCGGCGGCTGGGTAACGAAGTATTTCTTTGTATTCACCACGGGCGGCGGCGCCGCTTCCTCGGCAGACGGCTTTTTCGAGCGCTTTATAGCAAATCCCGTTGAGCCTCTGGGCTGGTTTTTGATATTTATGGGAATAACCGCATTGACCGTTATCTTCGGCGTTGAAAAGGGCGTTGAAAAGGTCAGCAAGATAATGATGCCCGTGCTTGTGGTGCTGTCCTTGGGAATCGCGATCTATTCGATGTTCATTCCCGGCGCGATTGACGGCGTTCTTTTTTACATAACTCCCGATTTTTCAAAGTTTTCCGTTAATACGGTGCTCGGTGCTATGGGCCAGCTCTTCTATTCCATGAGTCTTGCCATGGGTATTATGATCACCTACGGCTCTTATATGAAAAAGGACGTCAGCATAGAGGGCTCGGTCTCTCAGATCGAGATATTCGATACGGGCATTGCGTTTTTGGCGGGACTTATGGTCATCCCCGCGGTATTCTCCTTCTCGGGAGGGGATGAGGCGGCTCTGAACAAGGGACCCGGACTTATGTTTGTCACCTTACCCAAGGTGTTTGCAAGCCTTGGCGAAGTTGCGGGCGGCATAGTGGGCGCTCTGTTCTTCCTTCTTGTGCTTTTCGCGGCTCTGACCTCCTCCATATCTCTTATGGAGACGGTAGTATCAATATTCCGTGATAAATTCGGCTGGGGAAGAAAGACCACCTGCGTTATAGTGTTTATCGGTTGCGTTGTTTTGGGAATACCCTCGTCTTTGGGATTCGGAGTATGGGATTTTGTTTCCGTTGCGGGAATGACTATTCTTGATATGTTCGACTTCTTCACCAATAGCGTGATGATGCCCGTGGTTGCCTTCCTTACCTGCATTTTCATAGCTTGGGTATTGAAGACAAAGCCTATCACCGAGGAGATCGAAAATGGCGGAAGGTTCAAGAGAAGGGCTCTCTTTGAGGTTATGATAAAGTACGTTTGTCCCGTGTTTATTGTGCTGATCCTTATTTCCTCAGTGCTGGATGCCTTTGGGATCTTCAAGATATGATCCTTGCGCTCTCTCTATAAAGGGGGGAGCGCTTTTTTTGTGTTTACTCTTGACAAAAGCTTTGCTTTTTAGTAGTATATCTAAAAACCTTTATTGACCCGAGGAGGAAATAATGACTCATTTTGAGATGTTCGGAAAAGCACTGTGGATAGGCTCCGAGGATTATGATAAGCACAGGATATTTATAATTCGCGGACACTTTAAGCTCGGTAAAGTGGAAAACGCAAGCATAAGAGTTCTCGGAATGGGAATATTCCATTGCTATATAAATGGAGTGCGCGTCAGCGACGATCTGTTTTTGCCCTTGGATTCGGAATACGAGCCGAGAGAGAATTTCCCCGTGAACGAAAAGCTTTCGGGCTTTCACACCTACGTTCCCCAATATGATATAAGCCCGCTGGTAAGAGAGGGCGAAAATACTGTTGCCATACATTTCGGCGGCGGAAGATATACCTTTGAAAGAGAGTGCCGCTTCGGATATCCCAAGGCGATATGGCGGATATTCGGCGAGGACAGCGACGGAGAGTTTGAAGTGTGCTCCTCTCTTGAGGATAAGATTGCTCCCAGCTTTATTTATGAATACGAGATCCCCGAGGAGGTGGATTCTCCCGTTGAAAGGCAGGATCTTAATAACGCCAATATAAATGCCTTGGGGTCTGATTTTGACGATTCCTCCTGGGAAAGCTGTGTCGCCGCAACCGATGTGGATACTGATTATCTTTTTAGTGACTGTCCCGCCGACAGAGTCTGCCAAAGGATCCTGCCCGAGGTCATCTATGATGATGCCGGTAAAAGGGTGTACGACGTCGGGAAAAATCTTGTGGGCTATCCGTTGTTCAAAACAAAGGGAAAAAGGGGAGATACGGTAACGGTGCATTTTTCCGAGGAAAGGCTTGAAAACGGCGAGCTCGATCCCAAATATTGCCACAAGCAGGAGTTTACCTGCATTTGCGACGGCAGCGAGAGGCAGGTCATGCCGCTTTTCTCCTGGTACGGCTTCAGGTATCTGGAGATAACTTCAAATGCTGAGCTTATATCGGTGGATGAAATACACACCGATCTTGCGGTGACCTCCCACTTTGAATGTGATAACGAGATCCTCAACTGGTTATACAGTGCCTATATCAATACCGAGCTTTCCAATATGCACACGGGGATCCCCTTTGACTGTCCTCACATCGAGCGCAGGGGATATACGGGAGACGGTCAGCTTACGTGCCGCGCCGCAATGAATCTTATAGGTGCAAAGGAGCTTTACCGCAAATGGATGCAGGATATTGCCGACGGCCAGGATAAGCTGAGCGGTCACGTTCAGAATACCGCACCCTACACTCATGCGGGCGGCGGCCCCGGAGGCTTCAGCGGAGCCGTGGTGGAGGTGCCCTGGCAGTTTTACGTTCATTACGGCGACAGCTCGGTTCTGGAAAGGTATTATCCCAATATGCTCAGATATTTTGATTATCTGGAGGCTCATTCCGAGACTGATCTTGTTGTCAGTGACAAGGCGGGGGAGTGGTGTCTGGGTGATTGGTGCGCTCCGGAGGGTGTGATCCTGCCTTTGCCCTTTGTGAATACCTACTTTTTTATAAAATATCTCAACCGTGCCGTAAGAATAGCGCAGATCATCGGAAGAAATGAGGATATTCCGAGCTTCGAGGAGAAGATAGAGAGAAAGAAAAAGGCTCTTTTGCGCTGCTATTTTAACTATAATTACGAGGATAGCTGCTTTTTCGGAGCCCGTCAGGGTGCCAACGCCTTTATGCTGGACATAGGCTTGGGAAACAAGAAGACGTATCCCAATATGCTTAAATACTATGAAAAGCTGGGTGAGTACGATACGGGAATTTTCGGAACCGAGGTGCTCACAAGGACGCTTTTCGAAAGAGGGGCGGGAGATCTTGCGGTAAGGCTTATGACCTCCGAAGGTGAACATTCCTTTAGCGAAATGAAAAAGCGCGGCGCCACCACCGTATGGGAATACTTCCCCGGCTCAATGAGGGACAGAAGCCATAACCACCCGATGTTCGGTGCGGTAAGCGCCTTTTTGACGGAATATATTCTGGGTATAAGAGCACAAGACGGCTCTGATACTCTTGACAGGATCAAGATCGAGCCTATGGCTACGGCTTGTGTAAAGAGAGCCTCTGGTCACGTGACCCTTGAGGCGGGCAGGGTAGAGGTGTCCTATAACACCGAGGGTGAGCTTATCAGCTTTGAAATAGAGATCCCCGAGGGTCTTGAGGCTGAGTTTATCCTCAAGGGAGAAAAACACCCTCTTAAAGCAGGCAAGACAAGCTTTAAAATATAACGAAAAAAGGCTTTTCCTTAAAAGGAAGAGCCTTTAATATTATACTTGCTTAAGGCTCGTGAGGGAGCCTTGGCTTTTCGCTTATATTGTAACCGAAAAGCTTTTTGAACAGTCTGCTGACGTAGTTGGGATCACTGTAGCCGTATATCGCGGCAGCCTCGTAAAGCTTGAGGTTTGCATTATCCATAAGGGTTTTGATGTTTTCGAGCTTAAGGGTGTTGACGTAGCGCATAACTGTCATCCCCTCCGATTTTTTGAAAACACTGCATAGATATTCGGGCGAGATCCCAAGGTGCTCGGCTACGGAGCTTTGAGTGAGAGGGGAGTGGATGTTTTGCTCAATATAGCTTTTGGCGCGGTTGGTATAAAGAAGCTCACTGGGTTGATTTGTGGTTTGGAGCTTTCTGTTTTGCTGGTCAATGGCGCAAAGAAGCTCAAGAATTTTGGCGGCACCCTTAGCCGACGAGGAGCGGTAGGCGATCTGATTGTGGATTATATCGTCGATCAGTCGGCAAATTGAGGCGGTGTTGTTTTCAACTTTTGTGAGTTTCGGAAGGATGATCGCGTTTTCGTCACTTGAAAAGCTCCAATCAACCTTTATTCCCACCGTGTGATGACAGTGATATTCGTCTGCCGAAACGAGCTTTGGAGTGTCGTGAAGAAAACAAACCACGTCTCCCTTTGTTGCGCAAAAGCTTTGATCTGAGGCTTCTACGGTCAGTGAGCCTTCAAAAATATAAGAAATTTCTATAAAGCTTTCCTTTTTTGCAAAGGAGTTGTGATAGGACTCGGCTTTGTATATATGAGAAAATAAGATCCGAGGTAGGTTGTTGAGCTCTATCGATCGCATTCAGTCACCGCCTTTTCTTGAATTATAATATTTTATATTAATTTTGTCAAGATTATTAAATTCATTTATTTAACTATTCCTTGGAATGTCCTATAATTTAATCAAAGAATTTTATTGATTTTAGGAGGTTGCGAGCTTCTTATGGAATTGTTTAAAGCTTTGAATAATGAAATATGTGAAGAAACCTCGGGAACTTATGCTCCCTATTATTTCAGATGCTTGGGATATAGGCGTGATTTTGCGGCAAAGCCTTCGGTCTTGCGCGCTAACGGTATCTACGCTCTGTTTACCGAAACCGAGCCCGTGATCTTAAAAAGCGAGCTTATTGCGGGAAATAAAAAATCTCTTTATACCGATGCACCCCATGAGATCCTTGAATACTCGGAAAAGACCGTGAAAAAATTCGGTGAAAGAAGCTTTATAACCAATAAGGATCACTATGCTCCCAATTACAGTCATATATTAAGCGTTGGCATTCCCGGGCTTATCGGCGAGATCGAAGCTTCAATGGAAGTCCACAAGGACGACAGCGAAAAGCTCGATACCCTTCTTTCAATGAAGCACAGTATTTTGGGCTTCAAGCTGATGATCGAAAACTATAAAAATGCGGCATTAAGCTCTAAAAATGACCCGTCTTATACCGCTGAGCGCTTGGAGCTTATCATAAATAATTGCGAAGCCATCACAAAAGGAAAGCCCCAAAGCTTTTCTCAGGCTCTTCAGCTTATATGGTTCTGCCACTTGGCCTTTCTTATGGAGGGAAGATACGCTATGGCGCTGGGAAGGCTGGATCAGTATCTTTATCCCTTCTATAAAAACGATATCGAAAAAGGGCTGATCACCGATAAAGAGGTTACAGAGCTTCTTGAAAACGTGTTTATCAAGCTTCAAGGTGACGTTGTAAACATTTGTATAGGCGGTCAAAACAAAAACGGCGAATGTGAGGTCAATCCTTTGAGCCTTTGCATTTTGAAGGCTGTCGGAAACTGCAACGTTCCGGGCCCCAATCTTTCCCTGAGACTTACCAAAAACACCCCCGATGAATTTTTGGATGAATGCCTGAAGACCATCGGCACCGGTCTTGGATATCCCGCTCTTATGAATGACGACGTGAACCTTGCCGCTCTGAAGAGATACGGCTATGAGGACGAAGACCTTTACGACTACTGTATGGTAGGATGCATTGAAAACTTCATAACGGGTAAGCAGCCGCCGTGGTCCGACGGTCGCTTCGACACTCCGAGATATTTTGACTATATTTTCAATAACGGGGTCAGTAAAACCAATAAAAGCTGCGGTATAGATATGGGCGACGTTGAAAAGCTGGGATCGATGGCTGATTTTATGAGCGCCTTTGAAGAACAGCTTAAATTCGGGGTTGCCGAATACGTTGCCAGATTCAACGCATCAAACTGCGCCATCAACCAAAAATTTTTCCCCGAGCCCTTCTTATCCTGCTTCTGCGACGATTGTATCGGCAGAGGCTTGGATATAAATAACGGCGGAAGTAAATATCCCTCCGTTCACGGTGCCGCTATAATGGGAATAGGCACCACCGCAGACTCTCTTGCGGCTATTGAAAAGGTCATCTTTAACGATAAGGCGGCTACCCTTACTCAGCTTAAGGATGCTCTCAATGCCAACTTCGAAGGCTTCGAGGAGCTTCGTGAAAGGCTTCTGGAGGCACCGAAATACGGAAATAACGATGAGTTTGTAGATAAATATGCCGTTTGGTTTATAGATTACCTTGCAGGGCTTTTCGATAAGTATAAGACCCGTGACGGCGGCGGTATATACGTTGCCGCGGCGGCAAACGTCAGCAATATCTATGCGGGAAGGATCATAAACGCCACTCCCGACGGAAGAAAACGCGGCGAGCCCTTAAGCGATGCCGCCAGCCCTACCTACGGAAGGGACGTAAAGGGCCCGACATCCACCGTGAACAGTGTTACTAAGCCCGACTACACAAAGGTAGCCTGCGGAAGCGTTGTTAACCAAAAATTCTCTCCCGCAATGTTTTCCGATAATAACAGACCCAAGCTTCTTGGTCTTATCCGTACTTATTTCAAAAAGGGCGGTCAGGAGATGCAGATAAACGCCACCTCCAGAGAGATTTTGAAAAAAGCCATGGAGGAGCCGCAGAATTACAGAAATCTTGTGGTTCGCGTTTCGGGCTTTTCCGCCTTCTACGTCACCCTGGAAAGGGAAGTTCAGCTTGACATTCTTAACCGCACTCAGCAGGAATAAAAATGATACTTAATATATCAAATATCCAGCATTTTTCAACGGGAGACGGAGCGGGAATAAGAACAACGGTTTTCTTCAAGGGCTGTAATCTTCGCTGTCCGTGGTGTCATAATCCGGAAAATCTGTCTGCCGCTCCTTCGGTTTTGCACTATAAGAATCTCGATAAGACCGAGATAATGGGAAAAAGGGTGACCGTGGATGAAATATTGCCGGAGCTTTTGGAGGATAAGGACTTTTTTGACCAAAGCTCGGGCGGAGTAACCTTATCGGGCGGCGAGGTAATGCTCCAAGCGGATTCCGCCGCAGAGCTGGCAATAGCTTTGAGGTCTTGCGGTGTCGGGGTTCTTATCGACACGGCCGGCTGTGTGCCGTACTCTGAATTTGAAAAGCTAAACGCAGTTGTTCAAGGCTATCTTTTCGATTTCAAGACCGCCGATGCAAAAAAATATAAAGAGATAGGCGGAGATCTGGAGCTTGTCAGCGAAAACATAAAAAAGCTAAAAAACGAAAAGCTTGAGCTCCATATAAGAATTCCGCTTATACCCGGCTTTAATACCGATCTTGGCTCGCTGGAGGCTATCTGCCGTCACCTTGAAAAAACAGGCATAAAAGAGGTTGAGCTTTTGCCCTTCCATCGCCTGGGAAGCGGTAAGTACGAGGCAATGGTGTTGGAATATAAGTATGCCAAGCTTCCTCCCATGAAGGCCGACGAGCTGGAAAGAATTGCGCAGCTATTCGGGACTAAGGGCTTTTCGGTCAAGAAGGAGGGGTGAGCGTGAACGTAGTATTCTTGCTTTTGGCAACCTTGATCTTCGCTCTTTACTCCATTTTTATGAAATACGTTCCCAAGGGCAATTTGCGCTTTAACATTTTTGTAACCGTGATCTATGCGGGAATCGTGACCTTGATGTATCTTGTGATGTTCATTTTCGACGATCATAAGATCAGCTCCGCCACCCTTCTTTGGGCGGTGCTGAAAGGCGTGATTGGAATCGCGGTTCAAACCTCCTATTTTGCGGCTATGCAAAGCGGACCCTTGTCCTACACCACCTTCATCTTTTCTTCCAGTATGATAATCCCAGCTTTGGCAAGCCCCGTTTTGTGGAATGAGCAGATCACCTTGCCCCAGTGGATAGCTATTGCGCTGTTCTTGGTGGCTTTCTATCTGATCTGTGTACCCGGAGCGGATAAGACCAAGAAATTAAGCAAAGCCTGGCTTCCTTTTTGTCTTTCGGCGTTCTTGTTAAACGGCTTTGGCTCGGTTATCTTAAAGATACAACAGACCGAGCTAAAGGGCGGCGAAGGAAACGCAATGATGTTCTTGTCATACGGCACCACCTGCATTGCGGCGTTTTTGGTCTTTGTTATTTGGGCTTTGGTAAAAAAAGAAAAAATCTTTCCCGAGGATATGAAAATCAAGCTGAAAACCGCAACCGGAAGCATTATCGGCGTTGCTCTGGCAAACGGAATCGCAAACGGCTTTGTGACCTATCTTGCTTCGAGAATGTCGGGCGCTTGGCTTTTCCCTTGTGTTTTGGGCGGAAGCATGATCACCGTAACCTTGTTCTCGGTGATTGCTTTGAAGGAAAAAATAAATAAATTTGGTAAAATCGGGCTTGTTACGGGCCTTGTTGCCATGTTTGTAATGAATGTAATTTAATTAAGGAGATTTTTTATTATGAAAGCAAAAGCAGCAGTATTTATGGGCGCAAACAAGGATTTTGAGGTGCGCGAGTTTGAGGTTACCGAAACCCCCGCGGGCTACGGTAGAATGGATCTTATCGCCAGCGGTATCTGCGGAACCGACCTCCATTTCCACAACGGCAAATTGGCAATTAACCCTCCCACCGTTATAGGTCACGAGTTTGTGGGTAAGATCAACGATCTTGACGCCGCCGAGGGTGAAAAGTACGGCTTGAAGGTGGGCGACAACGTAATCGCCGACATTGCGGTACCCTGCGGAGAGTGCCTCCTTTGCAAGAATGGCGACGATGCAAACTGTGTTAATATGCAGGTCACCAACGGCGGAAGCATTGACGTTGCTCCCTATCTTTACGGCGGATATGCCGAGGTAAATTTCACTCCTCTTACAAATCTTGTGAAGATCCCCGAAGGTGTTGATCCCATGGTTGCAGTACCCTTTGCTTGCCCCGGACCTACAGCTATTCACGCTTGTGAATTGGCAAAGAAGGCGGGAGTTGATTTCTCGGCGCTTGACGTTGCGGTGGTTCAGGGTCTCGGTCCCGTAGGCACCTTTGCGGTTATGTACCTTAAGAGCCTTGGTATAAAGAAGGTATATGCCATCACCGCAGGAAACGATCTCACCCGTGAAAACGTTGCACTTTCCGTTGGCGCAGATAAGGTCTTTAATCTCACCCGTGAGGGAGTTAGTGCCGTTACAGAGGCATTGCAGAAGGAAAACGGCGGCTTGGGTGTGGATCTTTGCTTCGAGGCATCCGGTGCTCCCGCCGCAGTGGCTCAGGGAATGGAGATATTGAGAAACAGAGGTGTGTATCTCGTTCCCGGACAGTACAGTGCATCCGGCGGAGTTGAGATCCAGCCTCAGCTTATCACCTTCAAGGCTCTTCATATTGTCGGCTCTTCTCAGTATTCCATGTGCGACGTTCATAAGTATCTGGAATTTTTGTCTGTCCACACCGAGCTTCACGATAAGATCAGAGGCCTTGCAACCAAATTTAAGGTAAGTGATATCAACGAGGCTATCGCTTACGCTAAGCAGGGTAAGAACGTTAAGACGGTTCTGGTTAAATAATAAAAAAAGGTGCCGATAAAGGCTGGTTCTCGTAAGGAAGTTAGTTTCTCCTTGTAGGACCGGCGTCCCCGACGGTCCAAAAAGACATAATTGCAACGCAGTAGACAAATAATTAACCCCGATAGACTTTCAAAAATCTGTCGGGGTTTGTTGTTATTTTTCTGCTATAAAAGTCCAATGTTCAGAAATGTTTTTAGGCATCATTCGTGCGAGGGCGTCAGCATCTTTCATAAGATTTTTGTTTCCAAAATGGAAGAAAAAGAATTCTCCTTTTCCTTCATTATATCCCAATTGGAATTCAAGTTCTTTCTTACAATATGGAAACACCGGCTTTAACCGTTCGTCAATTGCCCAAACAAAAGCTGAATCGTGATTAGAAAGACAATTGACGATCCATGACTCTTGTTCTTCAAACCAAGCCCAAAAAGCTCTTGCTGCTTCCTCATTCATAACTTTTTTAGAAAATAATGAAAACATAGCTTTTCTCCTTTTAAGTAAACTATTATTTTTCGTTTTATCGCCAGTTTCGCTTTTGTATTACAAAGGCACAAGGCAAAGCCCATACCCCTATTCTTCGGTATATAATTCGTCATAATACCACCGCACAGGGTTTTCGTAAATATATCGCAAATGCTCCTCATAATCCTGACGGTTGCGGATAATATGATCATTGGAACGGTATTGCCATATATTTATGCCGTATTCCTTATTACAAAATCTTTTGAAGGTAGAAACGAACCGCGACGGAACGGAATTCTGTACTGTAGGGACCGGCGTCCTCGACGGTCCGTTTTCCGCACCTTTTACCCACAGCATAATATGAATATGGTTTGGCATAATTACATAACTCTCGACCGATAGATCATCGTAAAAGTTGTTTAGTTGATGGATGTATTTATCAGCGATTTGTCCGTGTTTTGACAATTCGATCTGCGGACCGTCGAGGACGCCGGTCCCTACAATACGAGAAAGAATACAGCGCCTTTCTTTCGTGCATATCGTGAGAAACACGGCTTGATTTCGATTATAGTCCGCCCCCTTCAACCGAGTGGTCTTGCGATTTTTCAGTTCGTCCATTTTCATCACCCATTCCATTATAACACAAATCGGCAGAGAAAACAACTTCCGCCGATTTTTTGCGCCTGCCTATTTCTCCGCTAAGAATACAGAGAGAATCGTCACCTTATTTTATCCATATCCACCGCATCCGATGCGGTGGATATGGAAAGGCTACGTTCTTTGGTTTATTTTTCCTCCAAAAGCTCTCTTAAAAGCTTCATATCCCTCAACAGCGGCTGAGATTTCGTTGCCAGCTCATCGTACTCGTGAACACAAAGTGACATACAGCTTCCCACGCTCGATCCCACTCGCCTTAACAAGCGGCACTCACCTCCGGAGAGGAAGAGAAAGGGGATATCCAGCTTTTCCTTTAAAAGATTTATTATTCTTATGTTTTCTATTTCCTGTTCCTTGGTCTCGGCTCCTGTTACTATCTTGCATATATCCGCTCCACGTCTTTGATGCTCGTAGGCTATTTCCAGCACTCTTTCGGCGGGAGTGAATTTTAAAACGTGAGAGGACATCAATACCTTGGCACCGCAGGAGTGGATGGTGTCGATAAGCTTTTTTTGCCTGTCGATCGCCTTTTCGTCCATGGTAAGCTCGCCCCGGCAACGGTCAAAGTAGTCGCCCATAACGTCGCAAAGCTCTGCACCGCTCTCGGCAATGCTGATAAGGCCCTCGGCGAGCTCGTCGTCGCTCTTTCCCTTGTTTTTTCCGGTTCTGTAATAGGTGGCGTACACGGGCAAAGGATGGACGTATCCGATCAATTCTCTGTAGGTCTTCTCATTTTGATACTCCTGCTCCAGTTGACAAAACTGCATACCGAAGGCCTCCGCGCCCTCGGGCATGGAAAGTGCCGCAAGCTCCTTTATTCTTTCGGGGGTGTGAGCCTGCACCATACAGGTCAAAACGGGCTTTTCGCGGTTGAAAAACGAAAGTCCTTTCATATTCATACCTTCCTTCCCATGGCGTTTCTGCCGCCGTCTATCATAATGTTCTCGCCGTTGATAAACTGCCCCTTTTCGGAGGCTACGTATAGGATGAGGTCTATAATCTCCCGAGGCTCCGCGGCTCTGCCCAGGGGAGTTTTCATATTTGCCATTTCGGGTCTTGTGAGCACCGGACCGGGGGAGATGCACACACAGCGGATGCCGTATTCCGCGCCGAAGCGGGCTATTGATTTTGTCAGCCCGTACATAAGCCCCGCCTTGGAGGTGGCGTAGTCCATTCCGTAAGGATCGCCCTCTGCTCCGGTTATGGAGCCGATGTTTATGATAAGTCCGCTTTTCTGCTCACGCATCTGCTTTAATACGGCGTGGGCAAAGTAGAAGGGACCCTTGAGGTTAACGTCTATACCCCAATCGTAGACGTCTATGGGTACGTCGGGAAATTGGGGATGATCCGCTTTCGATACCTTGCACATCCTTACGGCGGTACCGCCCGCAAAGCTTGCCATTATATCTATTCTGCCGAATACCGTCACTGCCATATCCCGTGCAGCACACACCTGAGAATAGTCTCTCACGTCGCAGACCACGGCTACCGCCTTGCCGACACCTCTTTGGTTTATCATTTTTGCCTTTTGTGAAAGCACTTCTTCGTTAACGTCGCACATAATAACGTTACCGCCCAAGGCGGCAAAGCTTTCGGAAAACAAAAGCCCCATTCCCGATGCCGCACCGGTGGAGATCGCGACCTTATTTTTAAACTCCATAATTATACCTCCGAAGAGTAGCTTGATATAGTTAAATTATAATAGCAGCAGTGATAATAATCAATAGAAAAAACGATATTGAATTGATATTTTCGATTATTTATGCCGTTTTTATTGACATTTGCTTATAGGAAATGATAAAATCCATATATAACGGTTATTTTTGGAGGAGTTTTATGGAATTGCAAAATGCGGTGATAACCGATATAGTCAGCGCCTTCAGTGTGTATTCGCCCAAGGGCAGACGGGTCCAAATGGAAAACAGAGCTTGCTACGGTCTGTCCTTTTGCATAAACGGTCAGATAAGCTATACTCATCGGGGAAGGGTGTACGTTGAGGATGAGACTCACGCGGTATTGCTTCCTCAAGGGGAAAGCTATTCTCTTTTCGGAGATAGCGAGGGGCTTTTTCCGGTCATCAATTTTCGCACTCTTCAACACCTTTGTGATGGGATCGTCACCATTCGTGTGCATAATACCGCCCCGCTTTTAAAGAGCTTTGAGGAGATAAAAAAGCTGGCTGCCTCGGGCTCCGACCGTGCCAGAGTGTTATCGCTGTTTTACGATATCATAAGTGAGCTGACACTGCAAAAAAATGCGGGAGTCTTAGCTCCCGCAATAAGATCCATATACAGTAATTACCGTGACCCCGATCTGACGGTATCATTCTTTGCCGATGAATGCGGCATCAGTGAGGTGTATTTCAGAAAGCTCTTCGGAGAGTATTTTCATACCTCGCCAAAGCAGTTTATTATTGATCTGCGCATAAACCGAGCAAAGAGCCTGCTTTCGGAGGGAAGGCAAGGGATCGGTGCCATTTCCGAATCCTGCGGCTTTGAGAGTAGTGCGCATTTTTGCAGGACCTTCAAAAGCCGCGTGGGGATGACTCCCGCGCAATACCGACTCACCCACAGATCGGAATTTATTTAAGCCTTGGTCTTCAGCTCTCCCAAGCTTACGCTCCAATCCATATCCGCGGATGCTGCGGGGGAGCTTTCAAGGATCACCTGCTCTCCGCTCTTTGCGCTGCGGTCAAGGGCGTCCATTATCTCAAGCACGTGGAGAGCCAGACGTCCCGAGGCATTGCTCGGCCTCTTTTCCCGCATTGCCAGCTCGGTCTCCGCAAGGCCTATACCTCTTGAGTTTTCCTGATAGGGGGAGATAAGCTCGATAAGCTCAAATTCCTGGCAAAATTCCTTTGCAAGGCGCACCTTTCCGCCGAAGCCGTTGGGATCGGGCACGCCTATACTGCCCTTTGTTCCGTGTACCTCGATATTGGTAAGTCTGTGCTTCCAAACGTCAAAGCTCATTATAATGGATGCGGTGGCGCCGTTTTCGAAGCTGATAAGACCCGCCGTGTGGGTGTTGACCTTAACGGGGATCCTTTGGCCGTATTTGGGCTTGCTGGTGATGATGCGCTCCTCGAAGGCCTTGGTGCCGTAGCTGAATACGCTTTTTGCTCTGCCAAGCAGCTTTACCAGGGCGGTGATGTAATAAGGGCCCATGTCCAGAAGGGGGCCTCCGCCGACGTCGTAGTAGAACTCGGGAGAGGGATGCCAGCTTTCGTGGCCGTGGCACATCATAAAGGCGGTGGCGGAAACGGGAGTGCCGATCTCGCCCCTTTTAATAAGCTCGGCACAGGTCTGTATGCCCGCACCGAGGAAGGTGTCGGGAGCGCAGCCTAAATAGAGCCCGTTTTTTTCTGCGATCTCGCAAAGCTCCTTGCCCTGAGTGTATTCCAAGGCGAGGGGCTTTTCACTGTAGACGTGCTTTCCCGCCTCCAGTGCCTTTTTTGTGAGAGGATAGTGACCACCGGGGGTGGTGAGGTTGAGGATAAGATCGATCTCGGGGCAGGCGAGCATTTCATCCAAGGTCATAATATGCTCAATGCCGTACTTTTCGGCGGCGGCACGTGATTTTTCGCCGTCCAGATCACTGCAGGCGTATACGCTTACAAAGGAAGAGAAGACTGTGGTAAGATTCTTAAAATATATTCCGCTGATGTTTCCGCAGCCAAGAACTCCTACTTTTATCATTGCTTTTCCTCCTCAGTCCTTGCGGCGTAAAGGAAGCCGCGGCGCATAAGCTCTCTTGCCTCGGGGATGTCAAAGATCTTTCCGTTGTGCCCGAGACTGTTGTAGAATACTCTGCCCTTGCCCCAGAGCTTGGTGTAGACAACGGGAACCGCAACCTCTCCGTTGGGGCTGTGCTCTCCCTCTGCGATGGGGAAGGTGGTGGTCGCAAGGACCTTCACTGCGGGATCGACGTGGATGTAGTACTGCTCGCTTTTAACGGAAAAATCCTTTATTCCTTCAATAATGGGCTCGTTTGGAATATCCTTTATGTTGACTCGGTACTCAACGTCGGAGTTGCCGGGATGGGCTACCCACTGAGAGCCCGTCATAAACTGCCAGGTGGTGTTGTTTCTGAAGGCGTCGCACATTCCGCCGTGACAGCCCGCTATGCCCGCACCGTTGCGTACCGCTTTGCATACGTTGTGCTCGGCTTTATCGGAAAGAGTGCCCATAGTCCAAACGGGAACTATCAGATCGTATTGGGAAAGATCCTCCAAAAAGCTGTCCAGTGTATCGGAAAGGGTGACCGAAAAATCCTCTTTTGTGAGGATGTCTGCAAAAACCTCGGCAACGCCCTTGGGATCGTGGCCCTCCCAACCGCCGTAAACTATAAGTGCTTGTCTCATTTTTTCTTTCTCCTTTTTTAATGACCCTCGATTTTAAGCTTATTATACATTAATCTCATTGACAAGCAATACAATTCGTGATAATATTATAGACAAAATTAGTCTTTTTTGTGAGGGTCTTATGATTTTTGAAGCCAAGCATTCTCTGGATGAAAGGGAATATACCGTGGGAAGGGGAGAGGCGCTTGATTTTCCTGCCCATATACATCGCTCCTTTGAGTTTTTCCATCAGCTTGAGGGAAGCACCAAAATATCCGTTGACGGTAAGACGTATATCCTTAATTCAGGCGAGGCGGTGCTTATATTTCCCTTTCAGATACATTCCTACACTTGCCTTGAAAAAGGGGAATATGAGATGGGAATATTCTCTAAGGAGCTTGTACCGGATTTCGTGAAAAAGACCGAGCAGCTCTTGCCGCGGGATAACGTATTTTACGGAATGGAAAAAAGAACGCAGAGTATGGACAATTTTTTTCTTTGCAAGGCTTGGGCTTACAGGATCTGCGGAGAATTCGATAAAGGCTGCAGCTACGTAAAAAGAAGCTTTAAGGGCGGTGACGGAATACTGCTTAAAATGCTCATATATGCCGACGAGCATTTTTGCGGTGAATGCAGTCTGCGCGAGACCGCCAAGGCGATAGGGTACGATTATGCATACGTTTCCAAATATTTTGTTAAAAAAACGGGAATGTCTTATAACAAATACGTTAATCTTTTAAGAGTGTCAAAGAGCATGAGAGTTTTGAAAAGCAGTGCCGCGGGTGTTGCGGATATAGCCTCGGAATGCGGCTTCAATACTCAAAGAAGCTTCAACAGAAAGTTTTTCGAGCACACTAAAATGACTCCCACTTTTTACAGAAACAGCAAGAATTAAAGCGGCGCTTTGATCAACGGCAGATTTAAAGCAAGCCTTGTTTGGCTTATACGGCCGCGCTTGCTCTAATTGATCAAAAACAGTATATGGAGAAAAATCGTCATTTTATCTCAATGAAAACTGTACCGCCTTATTTAAAATAGAGCCTTAGTACTGTTAGCTTTGACCAAAGGTTACAGCTTTGGTCAATGACATCCGGGTTTTTTAGTAAAAAAAGTCTTTTTTATATAAAAAAATATCGAAATAATATTTACAAAACCTTTTTAAAGTGGTAAAATGGTAAAAAGACGCATATAACTAATGAAAGCTTCCTGCGTCAGACATTTTAAAGGAGTTGTTTATTATGAAAGCAATACTCAAAAGGCTGGCTCTTTTCGTAACCGTAGCTGCAATGCTTTTAAGCTTTGCATCCTGCGGAGGAGCAAATTACACAAAGGACAATACTGAATACGTTATCGGTTTTTCCGGCCCCTTGACAGGCGGCGCGGCAATTTACGGAGTTGCAGTTCAGAACTCCGCTCAAATGGCAGTTGACGAGATCAACGCTGCAGGCGGTCTTAACGGAATCAAGTTTAAGCTTCTTGCCACCGATGATACTCACGATGCAAGCAAGGTCTCCGCAAACTATGCAAATATGCTTGAAAGCGGTATGCAGATATCTCTCGGTACCGTTACCACCTCTCCCGGACTTGAGTTTACAAAGCTCTCCAAGGAGGACAACGTATTCTTCCTTACTCCCTCCGCATCCGGAGACAAGATCCCCGAGTTTGACAACGGCTTCCAGATGTGCTTTGCAGACGGAAACCAGGGTAAGGTTGCCGCTGACTACGTAAACAGCACAAAGCTTACCAAGATCGGCATCTTCTACAAGTCCGACGATCCCTACTCCAACGGTATCTACAGCCAGTTCAAGGAGAACCTCAGCTCCTCTATCGAGACTGTTGAGGCAGTGTTCACCGGCGAAGCTCAGGACTTCTCCGCGCAGATCTCCGCTCTGAAGGATTGCTCCTTCATCTTTATGCCCATCTACTATCAGCCCGCTTCCGTATTTATGACTCAGGCTAAGGACATCATCGCTCCCAATGCCGTTTACTACGGCTGCGACGGCTTTGACGGCCTTGCAGGTCAGTTCGAGGACTTCTCCGTCATTCCTCAGGAGGTCTCCATGCTCAGCCACTTCGATTCCAACGCTACCGAGGGTGTTGCTGCGGAATTCATCAAGAAGTACACCGAGAAGTACGGCACTGATACTCTTAACCAGTTCGGCGCATCCGCTTACGACTGCGTTTACGCTATCTATAATGCAATGAAGGCAGCCATCGATTCCGGAAAGACCATAGACGTTACCATTTCCGCGTCCGATCTTTGCGAGATCCTCAAGGCTCAGTTCAAGGGCGAATTCAAGTACAGCGGTGTTACCGGCACCGATATCACCTGGGAGGACAACGGCTACGTTTCCAAGGGTGCGGTCAAGTACACTCTGAAGACAGCAAACTAAAGCTCAAAAAGCCGATAATTTGCCGCCGGGGTTTTGCCGCGGCGGCAAATTTGCTTTGATTACAGCATTTTTTTAGGTAGACGTTATATGAAATTTATAGAAACTTTGGTAAACGGTCTGAGTATGGGCAGTACCTATGCCATGATAGCCTTGGGCTACACCATGGTCTACGGAATTGCCAAGATGCTCAACTTTGCTCACGGTGATATCATCATGGTGGGCGGATATATGTTGTTTGTTATTTTATCCATGACGGGTAATCCCTTTTTGGGACTTTTGGCCGCCGTGGTATTTTGCGTTATTTTGGGTGTTTGCATCGAGAAGGTCGCTTATAAGCCTCTCAGAGGTGCGTCTCCCTTGGCGGTGCTTATTACCGCCATCGGTGTCAGCTATCTTTTGCAGTCCACTGCACAGATAATCTTCGGCACCGCTCCCAAGATGGTAAACGTTGCGGATCTGGGAAGCATAAGCCTGGGAGAGATAAACGTTCCCGTTTATACTCTTGTAACCCTGGCTTGCTCCATGGTTATAATGACAGCCCTGACCTTGTTTGTAAAGTATACCAGAACGGGAAGAGCGATGATCGCCGTATCCGAGGATAAGGGCGCAGCTCAGCTCATGGGTATCAACGTAAACAAGATCATTATGATAACCTTTGCCATCGGCTCGGCTCTTGCCGCCTTTGCGGGTCTGTTTATGCTGATGAAGTCTCCCAGCCTTACCAACACTCTTGGCGCAATGCCCGGAATCAAGGCATTCACCGCAGCGGTCATCGGAGGTATCGGCTCCATTCCCGGAGCAATGCTCGGAGGCCTTTTGATGGGCGTGGTGGAGGCGATCTCTCTTACCGTTCCCGCTATCGCTCCCTACACCGATGCTATTGAATTTTTGATCCTTATCATAATTCTTCTGGTGCGTCCGACGGGAATCCTCGGAAAGAAAAGGAGGGAGAAGGTTTGATGAAGGCTATGAAAACAATAAAGTGGAAGCATTATATAAGCTATATAGTTCTTGCCGCGGTCACTGTGGCATTGGCGGCGTTTTCCTTCTCCGGAGCCTTAAAGAGCTCTAACCTTTATCTTCTGGAAAAGATAGCCATCTCCATAATGCTTGCCGTTTCGCTGAGCACCGTGGTGGGATTTTTGGGTGAGCTCAGCTTAGGACACGCGGGCTTTATGTGCGTGGGTGCATATCTCGGCGGAAAATGCTCCGTTTTACTTGAGCCCATTTTGGGTGAATTTCCCGCCTTGGCGGTATCGGTATTGGTCGGCGGAATCGTAGCGGCGGTCTTCGGCGTGGTCATAGGCTTGCCCGCATTGCGCTTGCGCGGAGACTATCTTGCCATAGTCACCCTTGCCTTCGGAGAGATAGTCAGATCCGTATTTATGAACTCCAGCGCCGAATCCTTCGGCGGATCCTTGGGTCTTGAAACTCCCCGTTTTGACAAGAATATCCTGTTTATAATTGCCTTTGTGCTTGTGATCGTCTGCCTTGCGGTTACTCAGAACCTTATCCGCTCGAAGCACGGAAGGGCTATAACCTCTATAAGAGATAACGAGATAGCCGCCCGTGCCACGGGAATAAACGTCACAAAGTATAAGCTTATCGTGTTCACGGTATCCTCCTTCTTTGCAGGCGTTGCGGGTGTTCTTTACAGCTACAGCAATTACAACGTGCAGAGCACAAACTTTGATTATAACTATTCCATAGAGATCCTCGTTATGGTGGTTCTGGGCGGAATGGGAAGCATTAACGGCTCCATTATTGCCGCTACGCTTATCACCTTCCTTGACGTTGAGCTGCAGACGATCCTTACGGGTAATCTTGCGGTGCTTCAGGATCTTTTCTATGCATTGATACTCATAGTTCTCGTTATCTACAACAACGCCACCTCTCTTAAGGGCTTCAGAGAAAAGTATAATCTCAAAAAGCTCTTCGGCGGACTCAGAAAGAATCATACCGTTAAGGATGACGAGGCTAAGTGGCACAGAGTTCCCACAAAGATAGAGATGGACGAGGTGCTTTCGGTGGATCTTCAGGTATCCTCTCCTTACACTCCCGATAAGACCGATAAGGAGGATAAGTGATGTCTGAAATCGTTTTGAGAACTGAAAAGCTGGGCATATCCTTCGGCGGTCTTAAGGCGGTAAGCGAGCTGAATCTTGAGATCAAGAAGGGTCAGCTTTACGGCCTTGTAGGTCCCAACGGTGCGGGAAAGACCACTGTGTTCAATATGCTCACGGGCGTATATAAGCCCACCACGGGCTCGTTTTATCTCAACGAAGAAAACCTCACGGGTAAGAGCCAGGAGGTCATTAACCACAAGGGAATAGCCCGTACCTTCCAGAATATCCGTCTTTTCAACAATATGACCGTTATCAGAAACGTAATGGTCGGTCTCCATAACAGAGCCGAGTTCAAGTGCGGAGTATTTTCCAGCATCTTCCGTCTGCCCGTGCATTTCAAGGTGGAAAGGGCAATGAGGGAAAGGGCTATGGAGATATTGGGGATAGTCGGTCTGGAGGAGGAGTTCAATAATCTTTCCTGCAATCTTCCTTACGGAAAGCAAAGAAAGCTGGAGATCGCAAGAGCTCTTGCCACAAATCCCAAGCTCCTTTGTCTTGACGAGCCTGCGGCGGGAATGAATCCTCAGGAGACCGCAGATCTTATGAGCATCGTCAAAAGAATAAGAGACGAGAACGACGTTACCATTCTTCTTATCGAGCACGATATGAAGTTTGTTTCGGGACTTTGCGACGAGATCACCGTACTCAATTTCGGAACCGTTCTTGCTCAGGGCGCTCCCGAAAAGGCGCTTAACGATCCCGAAGTAATTAAAGCTTACATAGGAGGATAACGGCAATGTCACTTTTGGAAGTAAGGAATTTAAGTGTATTTTACGGCGTTATCCAGGCCTTGAAGGATATATGCTTCAAGGTAGAGGAGGGTGAGATAGTCACCCTTATCGGAGCCAACGGCGCGGGCAAGACCACCACAATGCAAAGCGTTATCGGTCTTATCCCCAAGCAGAGCGGCTCGGTAATATATAACGGCAATGATATTTCCAAAACGAGCTGTCATAAGATAGTTCATCTGGGAATGTCCCAGGTACCCGAGGGAAGAAGGATCTTCCAGGAGCTTACGGTTTATGAGAATCTTGTAATGGGTGCCTATTCCATAAAGAAAAACGCGGGCTTTAAGGAGGATGTAGAGAGGATCTATACCCGCTTTCCCCGCCTTGCCGAGAGAAGGAATCAGGTAGCAGGTACTCTTTCCGGCGGTGAGCAGCAGATGCTTGCCATGGGCAGAGCTCTTATGTCCAGGCCGAAGCTTCTTATGCTGGACGAGCCCTCCATGGGCCTTTCTCCTCTCTTGGTGGATCAGGTCTTTGAGATAATCAAGGATATTAACCGTGACGGCACCACCATTCTTCTGGTGGAGCAGAATGCGGGCAAATCCCTTGCCATTTCCGACAGAGCCTACGTTCTTGAAACGGGAAGCATCGTGAAGACCGGTACGGGTGCCGAGCTTGCCGCCAGTGATGACGTCAAAAAGGCGTATCTTGGCGGTTAAAGAGACTGAAGGCTGATATTTGGGACGGAAGACGTTTCTTCCGTCCCGATTTTTTGTTTTGTGATTGACATAGCCTTAAGGCTGTGTTAAAATGTAGCCGGAGATCAACTGAAAGAGGGACAGAAATGAAAATTAATATTATTGATAATGCCAATACCCTTCACGCCGATGTAATGAAGAGGGCGATACTTAAAAAGATCCCCGCCGAGTTTTGCGACGAGGGCTTGAAAATAGAGCTTTGCGTGGATGGAAGCATAGGCGTAAAGGATAGCTACGAGATAGCGGGAGAGGGGCTTGGCTGGAAGGTGTCGGGGAGCGACGTTGCGGGGCTTTACTACGGTATCGGTAAGCTCTTGCACAGTGCAAAATGGGCTGAGGACAGCTTTGCTCCCTGCCCGCCCAAGGGTGTAAGGAGCCCTGCCTGCAGCTACAGAGTTATATATTTTTCGGTACATAATTTCAACTGGTTCCATACTGCAAAAAAGGAGGAGCTGGAGGAATATTTTGAGGAGCTTGTTTTGTGGGGCTACAACGGCATCCACTGCATAATTCCCGTTATGAACCTTGAGTCCTTTGAGGACGAGCTTCTTTTTGATTCGGTAAGAAAAAGCAGAGAGCTTTTCTTGATGGCGAAAAAGTTCGGAATGCTCACAAGCTTCGGAGTAAACCCCAATCAGGGCATAAAAAGCTCTCCCCACGAGTTTGATGCCGATCCGTCCTTTGATCCCTTGGGATATATCAGAGGAAATGCGGGCAGAAATCTTTGCCCCGCAATTCCGGGCGCCCTGGAGCATCTCAGGCAGATCTGGATAAGGATGTACGAGCAGTATAAGGATATAGGTCTTGATTTTATTCAGTTCTGGCCCTATGACGAGGGTGGCTGCGGATGTGAAAAGTGCCGTCCCTGGGGAGCAAAGGGATATCTCGATCTTTGCATAAAGGCAAGGGAGGAGGCACTTAAGTTCTTCCCCGACGTAAGGTTTGTTGTAGCTGCCTGGATATTTGATAAGCCCGACGATCAGGGTGAATACGCAGGGCTTTACAAGAGGCTCAAGGGCGACGTTTCCTGGGCGGATTATATAATGGTGGACGCACACGACGATTTCCCCAAGTATCCCCTTGAGAATCCCGTTATTAAGCCCGTAATAAACTTCCCCGAGATCAGTATGTGGAAGTTATATCCCTGGGGCGGCTTCGGTGCAAATCCCATGCCCAAGCGATTCCAGAAGATATGGGACAGCTCAAAGAAGATCCTCGGCGGCGGTCAGCCCTATTCCGAGGGTATATATGAGGATATTTTAAAGATCCAGTGCGTGGGATATTACTGGGAGCCGGACAGGCATTACAGCGACATTCTCAAGGAATACGTTAATTACGAGTATTCCTCGCTGTATCAGGACGAAATACTTAAGCTTATGGAGCTTATTGAGGAGAACCACGTTGCCGTCGGTTACGGTGGAGAGCCAAGGCTTGAGACTGCTCTGGAGGCTGAGAAGATCGCAAGGAGGATCGACAAGCTTCTTTATAAAAGAAACAAAGAGGCTTGGCGCTGGAGGATACTTTTTATAAGGGCAGTTTTGGATGCAAAGCGCTACAGCTATTACTGCAATAACTCCATGTCGGGCGCCGAGGCGAATTCCGAGCTCAGACACTTTGCGGGGGTATACCTTAAGGATGATCCCGAAAGCCAAGAAATGTTTTTGGAGCTCAGAAGGCTTTATCACGCCGTGCCCTACAATAAGGAAAACCAGTACACCCTTCCTCCCTATAACGGTGAGACCTGGCTTGGAAACGGCGACACCATAGAGGACGTAAGAAAAAGAAAAGCAAATAAGGCGTGAAAGGCTCGGGAGCTTCGGCTCCCGTTCTTTTTTTAAAAAAGCATTTTTATCGTTGACTTTTTATCTACTTGTGATATAATATGCTATTGGAAATTAAAAAACCGAGGAGCTCTTTTAATGGATTGGTATGAATTTATAGCTCAGGCTGTTGGAATTTGCGGAATGGTGATGAACATTCTGTCCTATCAGCAGAGGAGTCAGAAGGGTATACTTCTAATGCAGTTTATCGGCGGCTGCTTTTTTGCCGTGAATTTCTATATGCTCGGCGCAATGACCGGCTTTTTGATGAACGTTGTGGGCATAATCAGAGCCGTTGTATATTACAACAAGGCTAAGATAAAGAGAATGGACGTTGTAAACGGTGTTTTTGTTGCCGCCTTTATTTTGTCTTATTTTCTCACTTTTACTGTCTTTGCCAAACCCGTTTTGTGGCAGAATCTTCTTATTGAATGCCTGCCCGTGGTGGCGATGTGTGTGCTTACCTTCGGCTTTTATGCAAAAAAGGCGTCCACAACAAGAAAGACCACCCTTATCGGATCGCCCTTGTGGCTTATATATAACCTTATAAACCGCTCTACAGGCGGCATAATTTGCGAAAGTATTTCTCTTTGCAGTGTGCTTATCGCCATTTACAGATACGACGTAAAAAAGAAATAAAAAGCGCCCCCGTACCGAAAAAGCTCGGTACGGGGGCGTAAGCTTTAATCAATGTTTTTATTAAGAATGAATACCGCGGAGATTATCAGCACCATTCCTATCACAAGGGGAACACTCAGCTTCTCCGAGAAGAACACAACACTGTACACAGTTGCGGAAAGGGGCTCTATCATACCAAGGGAGCTTGCGGTTCCCACCGGGATATCCTTAAGGGAAACCGTGTATATGGAGTAGGGGATGACACAGGTGAAAAGTCCAAGCCCCAGCATCAAGGGTATGTTGCTTAGCGGATCTGCAGAGGCAAGAGAGACTATCCCTGCGGGGTCTCCGAAGAAAAAGCTTGTTACCGCCATAAAAATGAAGCTGTAAAGAGAGGTGGAAACAGGAGATATTCCCTTCATGGTGCTGATCTTTGCCACCACGTTGTAGCCTGCATAGCACACGCCTGCCATAATACCCAGAAAAACGCCCCAGAAGCTGAATTTCATTCCGCCTATTATACCCGACACGAGGGCACAGCCCGCAAGCATCATAGCCACCGACAGAAGCTTAAGCCCCGTGAGCCTCTCGCCCAAAAAGAGCACCGAGTAGGTCATTACGAATATGGGTGCGGTGTACATAAGGATAACTGCGGTGGATACCGAGGATGCCTCGATGGCAGAATAGTAGCAAGCCGCCGCAAGAAACATAAAGGCGCCGCTGAGCATATAGACGGGGATCTGCTTTAAGGGGATCTTAAAGGTTTTTTTGTTGAATATAAAAAGCCCCAGAGATAGCATCAGCGCACTTACGCTTGCTCTTATAAACGTCATCTGCAGGGGGGCAAAGCCTTTCGGAGTCATAAGATTAAAGAATACTCCCGAGGTACCCCAAAGTATACCTGATAAAACTATTAATAAAAATGACCTTGTTTTCATATTGCGCCTTCTTTTCAAAAAGTATCACGATTATATCACTTTGAGAGCCCGATGTCAAGACGCTTCTGCATAAAAAAGGCTATGCACTGCGGCATAGCCTTAAAAATCACTGTCTTTTCTTAATGACCCTTGCGGGATGTCCCACCGCGACGCTGTACGGCGGTATCGGTTTTGTGACTAAGGTCCCCGCACCGATAACAGAGCCCTCGCCGATATCGGCGCTGTACATTACTATAACTCCCATACCGAGGTAAGAATCTCTGCCTATGGTGACCTTTCTCTGATGCCCCCCTTGGGAAATTATGTTTTTTTCGGGGTCGGAGAAAATGTGGGAGTAGGGGGTTACGGTGATGTTTTGTGCCATCAGCACGTGGTCGCCTATTTCAAGCCCCAGATGACCGAAAAGGGTGGTTCCCGTGCCGATATAGCAGTGGTCGCCCACGGTGATGTAGCCCGAGTCCTTTCTTTCGGTATCCAAATACACTCTGTCGTTTATGGTCACGTTGTTTCCTATGGTGATGCCTCCCTCGCCCCTTGCGATAAGGGTTGAGTTGTCGCAGACGGTGACGCGATCACCCAGGGAGATGAATTGGGGATTGACTATTTTAACGCCCTTGCCGATCTTCACCTTTTCGCCCATATGCTTGAGAACGCTTTTGTAATAGCGCTGTCTGAGCTCTTGGGCGTATTGGCTGTCATCGTTTAAAAAGACCGTTTTATAAAAGCTTTCGCGGGCTTGGTCGTCCATATTGTTAAAGGCATCGGTGAAAAAATTATTCATTTGCTTTCCTTCTTTTTCTGCTGCTCTGCTTCGAATTGGGCTCTTACCTTGTCATATACTGCTTTTTCTATCTTGGGAGTGCCCTTGACCGAGGTGGGCAGGAGCATATCGCCCGCCACCTTGGGATCCGTGCAGGCGGTGTCGTTTCTCCATTTTTCTCTTTCGGCCTTGTCTCTGAGATCGGGAATCGTCATGGGTACGTTGCCGTTTAAAACGGAACGGTATGCAAACAGACCGGGCAGGAACATATCGCAGGCCTCGTATACGTCTATAATATCGGCATCCTCGTAGCCTTGGATCTTCCTTGTGAAGTTGTACATAGAATAGAAATCGCTGTTTCCGTGACCGAAGCTTTGGGCCACGTCGTCATGATCTCTTGCGGGCTCGTAGCTTTCAACGGGCTTCTTTGCGTATTCGCCTGAGTGATCGTCGCACTTGACGTAGATCTTCTTTACTCCGCCGTTTCCCGTGCCCTCTCTTGCGGATTCCATTCTGCCCTTGGAGCCGTAAACGGAATACCAGATGGAGTTTTCATAAAGGCCGCCGTGGATGCTCTTGATGATACCGCCGTTTTCCAGAGTGATCATTTCTATTCCGAAGGAGCCGCCCTTACTGCCTATTCTCAGGTTTCTCTCATTCTTTGTTCCCTCGAAGCCCACTACCGATACGGGACGAAGTCCGGTTATGTGGATGATGGGGCCAATGGAGTGGGTGCAGTAGAAGGTGGAGTACATATTGTTTCTCCAGTGATCCTCCTCGCCGTAGGTGATGCCCGGCCAGATGGGTTCGCAGTTGTGAACGTACTCACACTCACCGTATTCAAATTCACCGATCTTGTTTTGGGCGTACAGCTTTTTCATTTCGTAGGGTGCGGGCATATAGCAGTAATTTTCGCCGTAGGCGTATATCATACCCGTTTCTTCTACCGCTTCTATAAGCTCAACCGCCTCCTTCAAGGTCTGAACGGGCAGCACCTCGCTGAAAACGTGCTTTCCCGCCTTCATTGCTTTTATTGCAAAGGGGGCGTGCTCGTTGGCGTAGTTTGCCAATACCACGGCGTCCATATCGTGCTTTAAAAATTCATCGTAGTCAGTGTAGTAGCTGATGTCGGATACATCGTGCTTTTTTGCATATTCCTTTTGCTTCTCCAAAAGCTCGGGAACCTTATCGCAGACCGCAACAAGCTGTGCATTCTCAGCCTTGACGCAGTAGCTTATCATACTGCTTCCTCTGCCTGCGCCTATAACGCCTATTCTGACCTTTTTCATTTTTCTCTTCTCCTTTAGGAAACTTCTTGAATCTATTATACAGCCGAAAAAATTCGGTGTAAATAGAAATATTCAAGGTTTATAATGAAAATAGTAATATTGCTATTGATTTTTTTGTTTTATTATGATAGACTCATTCCGAGGTGAAAGAATGAGCGACAATATCTGTGTATTTCTTCCCAGATTTGAAAGGGAGGATAGCTTTAATATAATTAATCTTGTTTATGAGACCCGTTGTCCTTGCTCCTGCGAGCTTAGTTCTGTGGCGACCTACAGAATGGCGATAGTGACCGAGGGAAAGGGAAGGCTCAGGGATAAAAACGGTAGCCGTGAGATAAAGCCCGCGGATCTTATAATGATCTCTCCCGCCGTGGATCATGCAATAGAGAATATGGGAGGCTTAAAATATATCTACATCAGCTTTCTCGGGGTCAGAGCAAACGCTCTTTGGGATGATTATCGCATAGGAAGCAGTCCCGCGGTCTATTCCGACTGCGGTGAAATGATCGGCATCTTTCAAGCCGCCTTTTCAAGACACGGGGAAAACGTGAACCTCAGCTGCGAGGCTGCGGTGCTTTACGCCTTTTCTTTGGTGGGGGACGGAATGTTCGTCGGCACCGAGTTAAAAAAGGATGACAGTGCCGCTCACAGAGTGAAGAGGTATCTGGATGAGAATTTCACCGATTCCGAGCTTAAGCTTGAGCGTGCGGCAAAAAGTCTTAATTACCATCCCAAGTATATTTCCTCCGTCTTTAAGAGCACCTTCGGAATGGGAGTCAACGACTATATTAAGGTCCTCCGTATGCAGTATTCCTGCACTCTTATGGAGCAGGGCATTACCTCGGTGAAAAATCTCGCAGCTCTGTGCGGATATGAGGATCCGGTGTATTTTGCCAGGGTCTTTAAAGGGCATACGGGATCAAGCCCAAGAGATTATATGAAAGAAAAGAACGCCCGTCAGTCCTGAAGGTGCGAGCCGTACATTTTTCTGTATTTACCTGGGCTCATTCCGCTGTGAGCCTTAAAGGCTGCGTTGAAATAATACTCACCCGAAAAGCCGTATTCCTCACTTACGGCTTTTATGCTTTTGTTGCCCAGCTTCAGCTCCTTTTCCACAGACGCCATTTTTTGGGAAAGAATAAATTTTGCGGGGGTGACGTCCAAATGCTCCTTGAAAAGCCTTGTTAATTGCTTTGTGCTCATTCGGCAGTAGCTTGCTACGTCCTCTACGCTCAGACTTTGCTTTACGTTGTCTGAAATGAATTTTTTTGCCGACTCCAGTCTTGTGTCGGTATGAGAGATCTCTGCTTCGGCGGGCGCCTCGTTGTCGGAGCAGGATCTGTAAATACAGACCAAAAGCTCACTAAGGCGGTTTTTTATAAGTAAGGATGAAAAGTATTTTTTCCTTTTTGCTTCCTCAAGAGAAAACTCCAGTGCTCTTTTCATATCCTCCGTTAGGGGGAGTAAGACCGTTTCGTTAAAAAAGCCTTGGGCATCAAAGGAAAGGGCAAGCTTTTCCGAGCCCGGTTCGCAGTTTGTCTGCTGATGGCGTACCAATGGGGGAATGAGGAGAAAATGTCCCTCTTTTACGGAGTATTCCCTGCCTTCTATTTGGTAGCTCTGGCTCTTTTTTGTAATGATGTGTATCTCGAATTGGGTGTGATGATGGGGCTTTTTATTGGATATCTCGTTGTCCTTTTGGCGGGAAAGCTCTTTAAAATAAAGGTTCTTAACAGAAAAGGCGCTTATAGTGTCCTGCTCGCCCTGAACGTATATGAATTTCATATTTCATCCCTCCCTTTTTATAGTAACATATTAAAGCCTTAAGGTCAAGATAGGATGTCCGAAAATCGTAAAAATATGTCGGCTGTAAGTATTGATATTTTCCGCTGTCTTTGTTAAAATTAAACCGAGGTGATTTTATGGAAATAATGACAACTATGATTACCCCTTATTTAAAGGATTATAAGATCGATATCGACACCGCTCTGAAATACGTGGATTGGTATTTTGAGGGCGGGATAGACGGCATCTTCAGTGTTTGTCAGTCAAGCGAGATCTTTTTTCTCAGCCTTGAGGAGAGGGTGGAGCTGAACAGAGCCGTTTACCGCAGAGCGAAGGAGCTGGAAAAAACAAAGGGAAGACCCTTTACCGTGGTAAGCAGCGGACACGTGTCCTATTCTCTTGCCGATCAGGCAAGGGAGCTTACGGCAATATGGGAAAGCGGCACCGACTGTATTATTCTCATTACCAACAGACTCGATCCGGATAATCTGGGAGACGAGGCGTTTATCTCCAATCTGAAAAGGCTTATGTCCATGCTTCCCGCCGAGGTAAGGCTGGGGCTTTACGAATGTCCTTATCCCTATAAGCGCCTTGTCAGCGAAAGGATACTTGGTTTTTGTGCATCCACGGGAAGATTTGATTATATGAAGGACACCTGCTGTGACGCCGATATGATAGCAAGGCGCACAGAGCTTTTAAAGGGAAGCGGCTTCAAGCTTTTAAACGCCAATTGCCAGACTCTTCTGGAGTCTGTTTTAAGAGGCGCAGGGGGATATTGCGGAATAATGTGTAACTACCATCCCAAGCTTTATTCCTGGCTTTCGAAAAACTATATTTCCGAGCCCGAAAAGGCAAGGCTCGTTCAGGCACTTATCGGTACGCTTGGCTTTACGGAGGTGGGGCTGGCATATCCTCTCAGCGCAAAATACCATATGAACCTTTGCGGCATCCCCACGGAGGTGATTGCCCGCAACCGCAAAAGCACCGAGCTTACCGCTTACGGCAAAAGCTGTATGGAGCAGATGAAGCTTTGCACCGACAGTATGCAAAAATATCTGGGCATCTGAAAGGAGAAATACTATGCAAGGAATTTCAAGCTGGAGCCACGCTCCCTATAAGCCTCCGCTCTTTGACGTTGGAGGTATATATATCTGCCGCGTGGTCCCCTTTAAGACCTCCATTCATTTTGAATGGCTCAAGACCGCAGATGAATATAAGATTTATTACAGACTCAGAGACGAGAAGGATTTTGTCCTTGCGGGAAGCACCGACAGGGAGGAGTTTGACATCGTGGGACTTACTCCCGACGTTGATTGGGAGTTTTACGTTACCGATTCAAATAAAAAAAGCCGTGTACGCCTGGCTCGCACCGGAGAAAGCGTTGGCACGGTGGTAAACTATCTTCATCCCGAGGATAGGGCTTATTCCTATTCGGGAAGCTATCTTGCATCTCCCTCCTTTATAAGGCATCCCGACGGATATCTGCTTTCGTCCATGGACGTTTTCAAGGGAGATGGCGGACAGAACCTTAATCTTATCTTCCGCTCCGATGACGACGGAAGGACCTGGAGGTATCAGTGCGAGCTGATGCCCAGCTTCTGGGGCAAGCTCTTTTTGCATAAGGGCGAGGTATATATGATCAGCACCTCCACCGAATACGGGGATCTTCTTATCGGAAAAAGCACCGACGGCGGAAGGAGCTTTTGCACTCCCACCGTGCTTTTGAGAGGCTCCAACGGAAGAAAGGGCGGAGTGGGGGTACATAAGAACCCTCAGAATACCGTTTATTACAAGGGCAGAATGTATCACACTCTGGAGTGGGGCTCCTGGGGCAATTCCTCCTACTATCACGCCGCAATGGTGATGAGCATTGACGAAAATCTTGATCCCATGGTCGCCGAGAATTGGCATTTCTCCGAGCCCTTGAAATACGATCCCTCCTGGGAGGGGACCGTGGACGGTGTGGCTTTGGGCACCATCGAGGGTACTCTTTGCGTTACCCCCTCGGGCGAGCTTCATAACGTTATGCGCTATAACATAGTCAGCGGCGATCCTATTTACGGCTTGGTTTTGGACTATAAGGTGGATCATCTTGATCCCGATGCTCCCTTGGAGTACCTTGGCAGTATTAAGCTTGACGGGAACAATTCCAAATTTATGATAAAGCGCGATGAGGCTACGGGAAAATATTACACCATTATAAGCCGTATAGATTCCGCTCAGAACAGAAAAGCGAGAAATCTGCTTTCTCTTATGGAATCCGACGATATGTATAATTGGAGGCTGAAGAGGGATCTTATCGACCGCAGGGATGCGGACAAAAGGCACGTGGGCTTTCAGTACGTTTGCTTTGAAATTGAGGGAGACGATATCATCTACCTTTGCAGGACCGCAATAAACGGAGCGAATAACTTCCACGATTCCAATTATCAGACCTTCCACAGAATCAAAGGCTTCAGAGCTTGAGAGTCAGGCGATACTGATTGGGCGTAATACCGCTCATCTGCTTGAATACTCTGTTGAAATTTCTCAGAGAGGAAAAGCCGCATTCCTTGTAGACTGCGGTTATGCTGCGATCCTTTTTTGAAAGAAGGGCGCAGGCTCTTTCGTAACGGAAAAGATTGATGAATTTTTTAAAATCCATATTGAAATGCTTGTGAAACAGCTGTGAAAAATAGTGGTACTCGTAACCCAAACTTGTTGCCAGATTTTTCATTGATATCTCACCCTGAAAGCTTTCGCTGATGCTGGTCAAAACGGCACTGCGAAAGCTTTTTGCTTCGGGCGAGCTTATTCCGACGGCGTTTTTCTCGCACTGGTCGCAGATAAGATACAGACAGCTTAAGCAAAGATAGTGCCGCGGCCGCCCTTGGATAAAAAGCTCCTTCTCCAAAAAGGCGGTCAGCTCACCGTCGGGCTTGAAGGGGGAAAACTGCACGTTTTTATATTTTGCGGCAAAGGCTTCCACGTGATCCTCGCTGAAAACACCCACCCAGGCTTTGCTTTCCTGCGGGATATCAAAGGAATGTACCGCCAAGGGGCTTATCAAAAGAGCTTCGCCTTGGGAAAGAGTGAGAGCTTTTCCGAAGACTTTAACGCTTACCTCTCCGTTAAAAACGTAGATCAATTCATAATTTGTATGAAAGTGGGAGCGGTATATGACTCCCTCGTAAATATAAGCGTTGTAATTAAAAAGACCTTGAGAATTATGTGGCTGATGGTATATCATGGCTTCCTCGTAAATCTTAACTTCTTGCCATAATATTATAACATTATTCTTGTTTTGTCAATAAAAAGGAGAGTATAATTATTGTTGAGAGGGTCGCTTAATTTTCGCAGCGTCATTGACGTGTCATTGACAAGTCAATGACTGTCAAAAAAAGAGAAAAAGAAAAAGCTTAATAAAAAGAAAAAGAGAAAAATAAGACCAAGACAGAGAATAAGACAAAGAAACAGAAAAAGAAGAAGAATAAGAAAAATAAAAAAAGGATTTTTTATTTTATGTATTCGCCCTTCGGGCGATTAAAAAAAGAGAGGCAAAAATGAAGGGTAATATTTTTTCCTTCGAGGAATTCAGCGTGTACGACGGTCCGGGAATAAGAACAAGCGTTTTCTTAAAGGGCTGTCCCTTAAGCTGCAGCTGGTGTCATAATCCCGAGGGGCAAAGCTCAAGGGTGCAGATAGTCAGAAGCCCCAACGGGTGCATTCATTGCGGCAACTGTGAAAAATATGCCGAGCTTACCCCAACGGGGGCGGTTTTTACGAAAAAAAGCATGGAAAGCTGCCCCAAGGGGCTTTTGAGGGAATGCGGAGAGCTTTACACTCCCCAAGAGGCTGTGGAGAGGATATTAAAAAACGCCAAGCTCTTGAAAAGGGTGGGAGGAGTGACCTTCTCGGGAGGGGAGCCCTTATACCAAAGCGAATTTTTGTTTGAGTGCCTTGAGCTTTTGAAGGGAGAGCTTCATACCGCCGTTCAGACCTCGGGCTTTTGCAGTGAGAGGGTCTTTAAAAAAGCTCTTGAGCTGAGCGAGTATTTTCTTTTCGACATAAAGCTTGTCGATCCCGAGGAGCATCTTTACCACACGGGGGCGACAAACGAGGTGATACTTAATAATTTTTCCCTTCTTTGCGAGAGTAAAAGGGATTTTACGGTGCGCATTCCCTTGATCCCCGGTGTGACCGATACGGAGAAAAACCTCACAAGCATCTGCGAGCTGCTGAAAAAACATGTCATTGACAATGCGGAAATTTTGCCGTATAATATAATGGCAGGAGGCAAGTACAAGATGCTTTTGAGAGAATATAAGCCCCTTTTCGATGATACTGCCAAGGTGGAATTTCATCCGGAGATATTCCGTTCCTACGGTATCAAAGCCAAAATTCTTTAAGGAGAAGCGTCATGACAGAACTTGTAAGGGCTCTTTTGGAGCAGCTGAAAAACAAAAGCTACCGCAAAGAAAGAAGCAGTGATCCCGATGCCAAGGCGGTCATCTATCCCGTGGACTGCTTCGGCTTTAATCTGGGTATCGATTTTTCACCCAAATCCGCCGACGGAAACCTTGCCCCCGATTACGAAAGGCTTCTGGCGATGGGGATGGACAAGCTCCGCGACGAGATAAGCCTATCCCGAAGCAAGGCCTCCGAGCCCGAAAGGATCGCCTTTGCGGACGATATGCTGGCGGCTCTGGATAAGGCTCTTTGCGAGGCGGATGCTCACAGAGACCTGGCTGAAAAAAAGAATAACAAAAGGCTTTTTGAGGCTCTTGGGACCGTGCCCCGAAGGTCACCCGAAAGCTTTTATCAGGCTCTTGTTTTTATAAAATTTATTATCTACACACTAAGACGCGGCGGAGTCATGCACCTGGGACTGGGCCGATTCGATCAGTATATGCTGCCCTATTGGCAGATGGATCTGGACAGAGGAGTGAGCGAGGATCGGCTCTTTGAGGAGCTTGAAGCCTTCTTCGTGTCCATTAACTACGACAGCGATATTTATGCCGGTGTGCAGCAGGGCGATAACGGACAAAGCTTGGTCCTTGGCGGCTTTGGTCCCGACGGAAGCTACCTCTTCAACTCTCTTTCCCGAAGGATCATGGAGGCAAGCCTTGAGCTTGAGCTTATCGACCCGAAAATAAACCTGAGAGTCGGAAAAAATACACCCGATGAGATATTCCTTCTGGGCACAAGGCTTACGAAGAAGGGCTTGGGATTCCCGCAGTACTGCAACGACGACGTAGTCATCCCCGGGCTTATGAAGCTGGGCTACGATCGGGAGGATGCGTATAATTACGGCGTTGCCGCTTGCTGGGAGTTTATTATCCCGGGCATCGGCGCGGATATCCCCAACGTGGATACCATGAACTTCCCCCTTGTGACGGGAGAGGCTTTAAGGTGCTCCTTGGAGGAATGCGGGGATTTCGAGAGCCTGATGAATAAGGCGGAGCTTGCAATAAGGGCAGAGTGCGACCGATTGGTGGCAAAGCGCTTCAAGCCGTCCAATAACAGGAACGTCCTGCTCAGCATCTTTATGAGAGGTCCTTCAAAGTCACTGGCGTCTATATACCAAAGCGCAAAATATAAAAATTTCGGCTGTCACGGTGCAGGTATTGCCAATGCCGCCGATGCTCTTGCGGCGGTGAAAAAATGCGTTTACGAGGACAAGACCGTCACGAAAAAGGAGCTTCTCTCCGCTCTTGAGGCGGATTTCGAGGGCTTTGACCAAGTAAGATCGAGGCTTAAGGCTTGTCCGAAAATGGGCAACAACGATCCCTACGTTGATTCTGTTGCTTATAGGCTTATGGACTGCTTTTCGGATAGTCTGAATAACAGACCCAACGGAAGGGGCGGCATCTGGAGAGCGGGAACGGGAAGTGCCATGGAGTATATCCTCAGCGCGCAAAGGACTCCCGCCACCGCCGACGGCAGAAGGGCGAAGGATGCCTTTTCCAGCAGCTTTTCTCCATCGCTGGACGTAAAGACCGACGGGATCTTATCGGTGATACAGTCCTTTACCAATTACGATATGGAAAGGATCATAAACGGCGGTCCGCTTACCCTGGAGATACACGATACAGTGTTGAAAAACGAAATGGGAATAGAAAAGACCGCAAGGCTTGTAAAGCTCTTTGTGGAGCTGGGCGGTCATCAGCTTCAGCTTAACAGCATCAACAGAGAAAGGCTTCTGGATGCACAAAGGCATCCCGAGAATTATCCCGGGCTCATAGTCAGGGTATGGGGCTGGAGCGGATATTTCAACGAGCTTGATCTGCCTTATCAGAACCACGTTATAAGGAGAGCTCATTATTCCGTTTAGGAGGAAAGTATGACAGAGGCGTATTTGAAAAGATTACAGGTGCCCGAGGGCAAGGTGGACGTGATCCTGGACACCGATGCGTATAACGAGATAGACGATCAGTTTGCTATGGCGTATATGCTGAAAAAAAGCGAAAAAATAAATTGTGTGGGAATTTGCGCCGCACCCTTTCATAATAAAAATTCCTCCTCCTGCGAGGACGGAATGGAGAAAAGCTACGGTGAGATAATGAAGCTTTTGCAGCTTATGGGCAGAGAGGATATGAAATCCAAGGTCTATAAGGGAAGCAGGAGCTATCTCTTTGATGAAAGGACTCCCGCAGAGAGCCCCGCGGCGGAGCTTATTTGCAGGCTCTCCTTGGAGTATACCGAAGAAAAGCCCTTGTATATAGTTGCCATCGGCGCAATAACCAACGTAGCCTCTGCCTTTATAAAGGATCCCTCCCTTAAGGATCGCTGCGTGGTGGTGTGGCTGGGAGGTCACGGCTACCATTTTCCCAAGGGTGGGGGAGAGTTTAATATGATGCAGGATATTGCCGCCGCAAGAGTGGTGATGGGAAGCGGCGTGCCCTTGGTTCAGCTTCCCTGCGGCGGAGTCGTGGAGAGCTTCTCCGTAAGCGGTCCCGAGCTTGACTTCTGGCTCAAGGGTAAGAATGCCGTTTGCGATTACTTGGTGGATAACACCGTCAGAGAAGCGGAGAGCTACGCCTCGGGAAAGCCCTGGACGAGAGTTATCTGGGACCTTACCGCGGTCGCCTGGCTTTGTAATGAAGGAAATAGGTTTCTAAAAAGCGATATAAGAAACGCAGCCATACCCCGGTATGATCTTCATTACTCCTTTTCAAGCTCCACTCCCTTTATAAGATACGTTTATCAGGTAAGAAGAGACCCGCTTTTCCGCGATCTTGTGGAGACCCTTTGCTTATAAATCCCGAAGAGCTCTTGCGACGGATCTGCTTGGGCTCTTTTTTTGTCGGGGTTACGAAACTATTTCGTTGGACTTTCGGTTGACAAATGCATTTAAATATGTGATAATATAATCATATCTTTAAAGTACGAAAAGGAGGAAGGGGAATGAAATACCTTGTGGGTGCCGATATAGGTACCACTTCCCTTAAGGCGGCAGTTTTTGACAGTGACGGAAATCTCATTAAAAGCTCCACCAAGGATTATACTCTGAAGGTATCGGGGGATAGGGTGGAATTTTGCGCCGAGGATTATTTTAAGCTTTTTCTTGAAGCATACCGTGAAATATCCGAAGGGCTTGAAATAGCCGCAGTTGCGGTGGATACACAGTGCGAGACTCTTATTCTTACCGATGAAAAGGGCGAGCCTCTTTGTGATGCCATAGTCTGGCTTGACAACAGAGCCCGCGAGCAGGCGGAAAGGATCAAGGAAAGGTTCACAAATAAGCTTGTGTACGACGTTACAGGCCAGCCCGAGATCACAGCGACCTGGCCCGCAAGTAAGCTTTTGTGGCTTAAGGAAAATTCTCCCGAGATCTTTGAAAAAACAAAGAAGGTCTTCCTTTTGGAGGATTGGATAATCTATAAAATGACGGGAAGATTCGTCACGGAAAAGACTCTGCAGTCCTCAAGCCTTTATTTTGATATCAACACTGCCGATTGGTGGGATGATATGCTTAAGTTTATCGGCATTGACAGATCCGTGCTCCCCGAGATCTGCGACAGCGGAGTTTCGGTGGGTGAATTCGAGGGCGCAAGGGTAGTGACCTGCGCAATGGATCAGATAGCCGGCGCTATAGGCGCGGGAGTTTTCAGCGAGGATACCGTCAGCGAGATGACGGGCACCACCATGGCGATATTTGCTCCTACCTCTTCAAAGCCCGAGTATAACCCCGAGAGCATAATTCCCTGCCACTACAATTACAACGGAAAGTTCTGCCTTCTGGCGTGGACCTCCACTGCGGGCATAGCCTTAAAGTGGTTTAAGAATAATTTCTGCGAAGGCTTCGGCTTCAGGGAGCTTGACGAGCTTGCCGAGAAGGTGAATCCCGGCTGTGACGGACTGAGCTTCTTGCCCTATCTTTGCGGCTCCACGATGCCCAAATACGACCCCGATGCCAAGGGGGCCTTTATAGGACTTACCATGGAGCACACCCGTGCACACGCGGTGAGAGCCATTCTGGAGGCGGTGGCTTGTATGCTCAAGGAGAACCTTGATTATATGAACATAAGCTGCCGTCAGATCCGTTCCATGGGCGGCGGCGCCACAAGCCCTTTGTGGTGCACCATAAAGGCGGATATGACGGGCAAGGAGATAGCCACCCTGAAGAACAAGGAGACCGCTTGTCTGGGAAGCGCTATTCTTGCGGGTGTTGGCGCGGGAATATTTGAAAGTGTTGAAAAGGCTTGCGAAAAGACCGTGGCGCTGGACAAGATCTATAAGCCCACGGGAGCAGACTACAGTCAGTGCTACAAGAACTTTATTATTGCGGAGGGTAAAATATTATGATAAAAACTGCGTTTATAGGCTTCGGTGAGGTAAATACACCCATCGATATCATTATCAACAAGTGCAAAAAGGCAAAGGAGGATCTGGAAAAGGCGGGCGTGGAGCTTGGTGCCTGCGTGTATCCCGTGACCGACGATTACGAGGAGAAGGATATCAAAAAGGCTCTGGATGAGCTCAAGGGTAAGGATTTTGACAGCCTTGTAGTCTGCATTGCGGGCTGGATCCCCACTCACGCAGTGGTCAAGATCACCGAGCAGTATAAGCATCTTCCCATGGTTTTGTGGGGACTTTGCGGCTGGTATGAGGGCGACAGACTGGTCACCACCGCAGATCAGGCGGGCACCTCCGCCTTGAGAAAGACCTTCAAGGATCTGGGATACAGATTCAAGTACGTTTACGATATTATCGGCAAGCCCTCCAAGGTGGAGAGCGTGAAGAGCTTTCTTGCCGCCGCAAGCGCAGCAAGACTTCTTCGCAGTGCAAGAATAGGTATGGCGGGCTACAGAGATATGAATCTTTACGGCACCCTTTACGACGGCTCCTCCCTGAAGAGAGTGGTGGGACCCGAGATAGAGACCTTTGAAATGCTGGAGATGGCTCAGCGCTATGCCAAGCTTTCCTCGGAGGAGATAAACGGCGTTATTGACGGCGAAATGTCCAAATGGCACTTTGTAAAGGAAGCCAAAAAGGAGAGCAAGGAGCTGGCTGCGGGATATTATCTTGCGGTAAAGAGCCTTATAGACGAAAGAGGCTACGATGCAGTGAGCCTTAAGGACGTTGACGGAATGAAGAAGCTTCTGGGCTTCCCTCCCGCACCTGTATTTATGCTTCTCGGTGACGTGGCGGGAGTATCCACCATTCCCGAAAACGACTGCCTCGGAAACGTTACTCAGCTTATGATAAAATATCTTACCGGACAGTGCGGAGCATACCTTGAGTTCTACGAGTTCTTCGAGGACAGCGTGCTTGCGGGCGTGCCCGATTACGTTCCCGCCGAGATAACCGACGGCGAGACCACCGTTATTCCCGCCGCCTTCGGCGAGCTTAACGAGGGTATACTTAACGTCAGCAAGGTCAAGACCGGCACTATCACGATGTCAAGGCTTTTCTATGATAACGGCAAGTACTATATGCACAGCGTTGTGGGAGAGGGTAAGACTCCTCCCAAGTGGGAAGAGGCAGGCTGGACTCAGCCCGCACCTCAGCTTCCCGGTCTTAAGGTATACCTTGACGATGCGGAGGGCTTTGCTCAGAACGTTATGTGTCAGCATTACATTATTTCCTACGGTGACAACAGCGAAAGGATCAACGATCTTTGCGCGATCTTGGGAATCGAGATCCTTAAGTGAGGTTTGCTATGAAAAAGGAAAAGATCATTATAGGCTGGGCTGAGGAAAGCCTCACCCCCGATAAGAAGCTCTCGTTGAGAGGTCAGTTTTACGAAAGAGTATCTCAGTACGTTGAAAGCGAGCTTACCGTTACCGCTATGGCTCTTACCGCAGGTGAGGAGAGCGTTATCTTCTGCTCCTGCGACCTTACAAGTGTTGAAAAGGAGCTTGTCAGCGGAGTAAAAGAGAGACTTCAAGGTACGGATATTCCTCTTGACCGCATCATAATAAGCGCCACCCATACTCACACCTCCCACACCTACAGAAGGGAAAGGTCTGAGAAGGCGGGCGGACTCGGCATTCTGAAAAAATACATTCCCGATGATATGGTCTATAAGCCCGCGGTGGATTTCGAGGGCGTGATGGATCCTTGCGACGCTTACGTTTTCCTTTGCGAAAGGATAGCTCTCGCCGCAAAAAGGGCGTGGGAGCAAAGGCGGGCGTCCTCTTATGCCTGCGGCTTCGGAAGAGCGGCTGTGGGTATGTGCAGAAGAGTCTGCTTTAACGACGGCAGTGCAAGGATGTGGGGAGATGCCGATAATGCCACCTTTACCGAGCTTGAGGGCGGCAACGATTCGGGAATCGAGCTTCTCTATACCTTTGATGAAAACAAAAAGCTTACGGGCGTTGTGGCAAACGTTGCCTGCCCCAGCCAGGTGCTGGAGCACAGAAGCTTTGTCAGCAGTGACTATTGGGGCAAGGTGAAGGATTTCGTAAGAAAAAAGCTGGGGGAGGACGTTTTCGTTCTCGGACTTTGCTCTGCCGCAGGAGATCAGTGTCCCAGAGATCTTATCAGATGGGTACAGCCCGATACGCCCATTCTTGATCCCAACGTGGAAAGACTTCATCCCCGTGACAGAAGAGCGGACCCCTCAATGTTTGAGATAAAGGGTGCCGTTAAGGCGGGTAAGCGCATTGCCAACGAGATAATCGACGTTTTCGAGGAGCTGGGAGAAAGCTGTGATGAGTGTGAGCTTATCCACAGTGTTACCGATCTTAAGCTTCCCTTGAGGAGAGTAACTCCCGAGGATTGCGCCAATGCCAAGAAGGCGATAACCGAGTTTGTCCGTGAAAACAAGGGCAAGACCGTTGATTATATGGATACCGCAATGATGCACGTTCATGCGGGCACCATCAACAGATTTGAGTATCAGTACGACCACGATTTCGAGACCGTCGAGCTTCACTGCATTCGTTTGGGCGACGTGGCATTCGTTACCAATCCCTTCGAGCTCTTTTTGGACTACGGCAACCGTATCCGCGCAAGGAGTCTGGCAAAGCAGACCTTCATAATCCAGCTTGCCAACGGAAGCCAGGGCTATCTGCCCACCGCAAAGGCTGAAAAAGGCGGACATTATTCCGCATACGTTTCCAGCGGCTACGTGGGAAGCGAGGGCGGCGAGCTTCTTGTAAGAGAATGCGTTGATACCGTAAACGGATTTTTTAAAGAGTGATAAATAAAGTCGCAAAAACGCCCTCCGAGGATAGGGTGGTATCCTTAGCGGAAAATTTACACTTTGACAAAAGTGCAAGCATCGCATTTGTCTGGACAAATGCAAAAGGGCTAAGCCCAAGCCCTTAACACAAGCAGAAAGAGAGAACAAATCGGTTTAAATCCCGAAATGTCCTCTCTTTTTTCTGTTAGTAATGTTTTTGCTGACGCAAAAGTGATGTTATGCTCCGCATAATGATGTTGCTCGCCATTTGCTACGCAAATACAAGCTCGCAATGATGTGATGTTTGCCCACTGTGCCGAAGGCACAACATCATTCACGCAGTGAACATCACTGCCGCAGGCAACATCATTTGCCCGTGAGGGCAAACATCGTTTAGCGTGAATGCTCCGTTAAGAGCATCACGCTATTCGGAGGGCGTCTTGAATTACTGTCGGTTTTTTGCTTCGGAAACGGATCTTCTGAAGATCACGCTTCCCTTTATAACTATTTTTTGCAGGCTCTTGAAAAATTTATTTTCCAGCTTCTTTTCCATAAGATCCCAGGCGGTAAGGCATACCTCGCGGGGAGTGGCATCTATGGAGGAAAGCTCGGTGTACCGACCTATGCTGAGGTTATCCGTTCCTAAAACCGATACGTCCTCGGGGATCTTAAGTCCGCGATTTTGAAGCTCCTTTATGGCACCTATTGCAATGTAGTCGTAGGCACAAACAAGGGCGGTGACCTTGGGAAAATCCTTCATAAGAGCCTCAACGCCGTCCTCGCCCGCTTGCTCAAAGCGGTGCTTGCTGGTGAAAACGTATGAGCTTACGTCGCCGTAGTCCTCCAGTGCGGCCCTGAAATACTGTGCCTTTGGCTGGGTCAATTCCTCGCCGAGAAAGGCAAAGCTTCTGTGACCGAGCCCGTAAAGCCTGTCGATAGCCTCCTTTATGGGGGTCCTGAAATCCAGCGATATTTCGTCTATTCCGTCGTTTCCGTCGGAATAAAGACCTATTATGGGGATCTCATATCCCTTTTTGGGCGCATTGTACATATGGAAAACGAATATACCGTCCACCTTAAGGTAGGAGGCGTAGTACTCTATAAGCTCGGCTTGCTTCCGGAAGTTGAAGTCGAAGCTGCTTATCACTGCGATGCAGCCGTTTTTTTCCAGAATGGTGCGAAGGGTATCGGTAAGCATACCGTAATGTCCGCTGATAAGCTCGGGGCAGATAATGGCTATCACCCTTTTTGTGTACTTTCCCTTGTGATATTTTCCGAAGCAGCCGTATTCACGGGCTATTTTAAATATCTTTTCCTTGGTGCTTTCGCTTACGTCCTTGGCATCGGAGAATGCCTTCGATACCGTGGATGGGGAGACTCCCGCAAGCCTTGCCAATTCTTTTTCAGTCATATTTTTCATCCTTTCGGAGTTCTGAAATTAATTATACTATATGATTTTTCTTTGTCAAGGCTTACGAAAATATTTCGTTTTACATTTCGCTTTTCTTTGCTATTGACTTTTTTTCACGGGAGTGTATAATAATATAAAAAGTATTGATTATTTGCGGAGGCATTTATGAAGCTTCGTCCCGACGTTCCCATAGCCTATAGACTTATCACGGAGGCCACAAGAGAGGAATACCTCAAAATATTAAAGTCTGCCAACTGCGCAAGGCTTTGGCTCTGCTGCTTTGAGGGCAATTACAACCTGAGTAACGATAAATTTTTCGATCTTGAGGCCATAAGGAAAAATATCGCTTTTTTCGAAGAGCATTCCATCGAGGTGGGTATCTGGATAAACGGCTACGGCTTTGGTCAGCCCATAGAAAAAAAGGGTAGAGAAAAGGCTTGGACCGTGCTGAAAAGCGTTTCGGGCACCGCACGGGAAAACTGCGACGCCTACTGTCCCGAGGATGAGGACTTTATGGATTATTATCTTGACAGGGTCAGGTTTCTTGCTTTTGCGGGGGCAAGGCTTATTATGCTGGACGACGATACCTGCCTCAGCGTGCGTCCCGGACTGGGCTGCTTTTGCGATAAGCATATCGCCCTTCTGGAAAAGGAGCTGGGGGAGAGAGTTGATATAAAAAATTTGCCCGAGCTTATCTTTACCGGTGAGGGCTCAAGATACAGAGACGCATTTTTTAAGGTGATGGGGGATACCAACAGAAGATTCTGCCGCAGGGTCAGGGAAGCGGTGGATGAGGTGGACCCCGATATCAGGGTAGGTATTTGTGCGGGCTACACCTCCTGGGACGTTGAGGGAGCGGATGCTCTGGAGCTTTCCCGTATCCTTGCGGGAAAAAACAAGCCCTTTTTCAGATTTATGGGTGCGCCCTATTGGGTGCTCCCCACAATGAACCGCTTTATGGGTCAAAGGCTGGCAAGCGTTATAGAGATCGCCCGCAATCAGTATTCCTGGGTGAAGGATAGCGATGCGGAGTTTTTCGCCGAGGCAGACAGCTACCCCAGAGCGAGATATATCTGCAACGCCGCATTTATAGAGGATTTTGATATTGCCATGAGAGCCGAGGGCATAAGAAGCTTAAAATATATCTGCGACTACGTTTCCGACTCAAGCTATGAAACGGGGTATTTAAGGCTTCACCGAAGGAATATGCCTCTTTATGATTTCATTGACAGAGTCTTTGAGGGAAAACGCTCCGTGGGAGTAAGGCTTTTCAGACCCATGCACACCCTTTGCGACGTCACCCTTCCCGACAGCTTTTACACGGATAAGGACGTTATGCGGGGAGTGTTCTCCCAGGCGGCTGCAATGCTCAGTGCGATCACCGTGCCCGTATGCTACGACGGTGAGTCTCAATGCGCCTGCCTTTTCGGGGATGACGTGAGGTATTTTGATGCCGACGGAGGGACAAAAAGGATCATTCTTGATATTCCCGCCGCTTTAAAGCTTCAGAAAAAGGGCTTGGAGCTGGGAATAATCGATGCCGTAAAGACTGCCGACAGAGGAGTGGAGAACTTCTTCGGACAGAGAGTGCGTTACGAGGGTGCGGGTAAGAATGCCGCCTTTAGCGGGACCGGCGCTCTTTATGAGGTCAAGCTCTCGGATAAGTGCCGTGTGTGCTCCTATTTCGAGGGTGAGAGGGAGATACCCGCATCCTACCGCATAGACTGCGGGGGAAGGGAGTACCTTGTGCTTTGCTTCGAGGGCAGATGCTCTCACGAAAGCAGTGCCCTTTTCAGCTCCTACTGCCGTCAGGAGCAGATAATGGATTTTGTGGGATGCCGCTATCCCTATATGAAAAAGCAGCCCGAGATGTACACCCTCGTCAAGGAGAGCGCTGACGGGCTGTTGCAGGCGGTGCTCTTTGAAAATCTTTCCCGCGATCCCGCAATGGACGTGGAGATAAGCCTCCCAAAAAGAGCAAGGAGGGTGGAGAGCTTCGGAGCCGAGGCGAGCCTTTCCGCCGACGGAAGGACTCTTACCCTTGACAGAGATATAGAGCCCTCACGAGCGCTGGCTTTGGAGATAGAATATGAAGAATAAAAGCTTGTTCGGGATAAGCGTTGCCCTTTTTTGGTGTATTGCGGGAGGCGCCGTGCTGTCCTTTGGGCTTTTTAACGTTCACTCCCATTGCAATATCACCGAGGGCGGAATATTGGGGCTTACCCTGCTTTTGGAGCATTGGCTCGGTATTTCTCCCGGAATCAGCGGTGCGGTCCTTAACGTTTTATGCTATGCTTTCGGTATAAAGGTGCTGGGGAAAAGATTTATTTTTTATTCGTTGGCCAGTGCGGTGTCCTTCAGCGGCTTTTACACTCTGTGGGAGCTTGCGGGACCGTTATTTTCGGGGCTTGAAAAAAATATGCTTCTTGCTTGCCTTGTGGGTGCGGTATTTGTGGGTATCGGCGCGGGGCTTTGCGTAAGGGCGGGAGGAGCTCCCTGCGGAGACGATGCCTTTGCGATGACTATGGCAAGGCTTTCGGGAAAAAATATAAGGATCTTTTATCTGATCAGCGATCTTGCGGTGCTTATATTCAGCGCAAGCTATCTGCCCCTTGAGGGAATTGCCTTTTCTCTTGTGAGCGTGGTGCTTTCGGGCTGGATAATAGGCTTTATCGCCGACGTGGGAAGGAAAAAAGCATGAAGGAATACCGTGTAGAAAGGGAAAACGACAGGATCACTCGCAGCGGAATAGAGTTTTTTGGGCAAAGCTTTTCAAAAAGCTATTACGAGAATAACCAGAATCTCTTTTCGTCTCATATCCACTCGGCCATGGAGATGCTCTTTGTTACGTCGGGAAGGGTGTGCTTTTACGCCGACGACAGAGAATACGAGGCAAAGGGCGGAGAAATGATACTTTTCCGCTCCAACTGCATACATACCGCAAGGCTTTTGTCCTGCGAGGATGCAAGCTACTACGTTTACAAGGTCAAGCCCGACCTGCTTATAGACACGGTCTCCTCCGAGAATATCACGGAGCACACCGTAGGCTTTATTTTCGGGAGAGGAAACGATAAGTGTGTCTTTTCCGCCGATGAGCTGCAAAGCTCGGGGGTGAAGCTTTGCTTTGAGCAAAGCCTTAGGGAATATACGGAAATGAAATACGGCTACGAGCTTCTCATAAAGACCAACGGTATAAGGATACTGCTGCTTCTTATGAGGCTTTGCGCCTCCGAGGAGCTTTGGGAGCAGAGCGAGGTAAAGCATGATACTGCGGGCGGAATATACGATGCGGTGTGCTATATCGGAAAAAACTACAGTCAGCCGCTGACCGCTATGGACTGTGCCGCTCAGGCGAATATGAGCTACAGTCACTTTTCCCGCACCTTTAAAAAGCTTATAGGCAGATCCTTCAGGGAATATCTTAACCTTATCCGAATAAACCGTGCCAGGAAGGCGCTGGGGGATACGGAAAAAAGCGTTACGGATATCGCAATAGAGTGCGGATTTGATAACGTAAGCTATTTTATCAGCGTTTTCGGCGAGGCAACGGGGATGACTCCGGGGCAATACAGAAAAACACTGCGCTAATTTTAAAAGTTTTTATTGATTATGTAAAAAAAGTGTGGTACAATATAAAAATACAAAAAACATCAAAGGAATGACGGTTATGGCATTGAATCAGGAACAGAGAAATATTTTGGCGGAATTACTTTACGGAAATATAACCGATACTCCGCAGGATGCGGAAAGGATGTTCCCGGTAAGAGATCTTCCCGAGGGAGCAAAAAACACACGTATCGCCCCCAGCCCCACGGGCTTTGTACACTTCGGAAACCTTTTCCCTGCTCTTACCAGCGAAAGACTGGCTCACCAAAGCGGCGGTGTATTTATGCTTCGTATAGAGGATACCGACAGCCTCAGAGAGGTGGAGGGAGCGGTTGAGACCATCATCAGCTCCTTTGGCTATTACGGCCTTAAGTTTGACGAGGGCGCTACCCTCGACGGCGATTTCGGCGATTACGGCCCCTACAGACAGAGCAAGCGCGCATTTATCTACCATATCTTCGCAAAGGATATGATAAAGCGCGGCTATGCCTATCCCTGCTTCTGCTCCAAGGAGGAGCTTGAGGCGATCAGAGCCGAGCAGGAGCAGAAAAAGCTTATTCCCGGCTACTACGGCGAGTATGCAAGATTCAGAGACGCAAGCATCGAGGAGATAAAGGAGCACCTTGACAGGGGAGAAAAGTGGGTGCTCAGACTCCGTTCTCCGGGAAAGCAGGGCGGAAGAATAAGAGTTAAGGACGTTATCAAGGGCTGGGTCGAGCTTGATGAAAACTTCGACGACAAGGTCCTTTTAAAGAGTGACGGCATACCCACCTATCACTTTGCCCACGCGGTGGACGATCATCTTATGCGCACCACTCACGTGGTCAGAGGCGAGGAATGGCTTCCCAGCCTGCCCTTCCATATTCAGCTTTTTGAGGTCCTGGGCTTTGAGCTTCCTTACTACGTTCACATTTCCCAGCTTATGAAGCTTGACGGAAGCAGCAAGAGAAAGCTTTCCAAGCGCCACGATCCCGAGGCAGCCTTGAGCTACTACGAGGCAAAGGGCTATCCCGCGCGCAGCGTAAGGGAATACGTTATGACTCTTCTCAACTCCAACTACGAGGAGTGGAGAGCGCAAAATCCTACCCTTCCCCTGGAGGATTTCCCCTTTACCACGGAAAAAATGAGTCCCTCCGGTGCGCTTTTCGATCTTAAGAAGCTGGACGACGTATCCAAAAACACCATCGCCGTGATGACTGCCGGCGAGGTCTGTGACGAGGTGATCGCCTGGGCGGAAAAGTACGATCCTCAGCTTTGCGCACTTCTCAAGGCGGACAGAGCCTTTTCCGAGGCTATATTTGCCATAGGCAGAGATCCCGTGAAGCCCAGAAAGGATCTGGCAAGCTGGGACGGAGTAAGGGATTATGCGGGCTTCTTCTTTGACGAGCTTTATGCTATCACCGAGGAGCTTGGCGAAAACGTTGCATCGGGCGACGAGGATATTATCCTTAAGTCCTTCCTTGAAAGCTACGATCCCGCAGACGATCAGACCGCTTGGTTTGAAAAGATAACCGCTATAGCAGTGGCAAACGGCTATGCCGCCAAGCCCAAGGAATATAAGAAGGCTCCCGATGCCTTCAAGGGTCACGTTGGTGACGTCAGCTCCGTTATCAGGCTTGCTCTTTCGGGCAAGAAGAACTCTCCCGATATGTATGCGGTAATGCAGGTATTGGGTGAGGCAAGGGTAAGAGAGAGGATCACCGCCGCAATAGGAAGACTCAGATGAAGAAAATAAAGGCAGTGGTCTTCGATGCGGGCTACACACTTTTAAGACCTTCAAAAAACGAATGGTTCATTCCCGACGGGATCTTTGATATAGTTGACGAAAGGAGCTTCAGGGCTCTTGATGCTGCCACCTATAAAAGGGCTTACCAAGCGGGCTACGATTACCTTGACGTCATTCACGACGACGTTAAGACCGAGGAAAAGGAATACGAGCAGTTTTGCGGCTTTTTCAGAGCCTTTTCCCGTGAGGCGCCCCAGCTTGGCTGGGATGACGGTATATGTCAGAGGCTGAGCTACGATCACACCTACAACGATAAAAAGTATATCTTTTACGAGGATACCAAGCCCTGTCTTGAGAAGCTTTACGGAAGATATCTTCTGGGAGTTTTGTCGGATACCTGGCCGTCTCTTGACAGAATATTTAAAAACTACGGTATAAGGGATCTTTTCGATGCCTTTGTGCTCTCCTGCGACGTTGGTGTTTTCAAGCCCGACCAAAGGATATACCGCGCCCTCATAGATGCTCTGGGCGTTGAGCCCGAAAGCATTGTATTCGTGGACGACGTGATAAAGAATCTCGACGGCGCCAAGAGAGCAAGGATCAATCCCGTGCAGATACTCAGAGAGGATTTTCCCCGCGGGGACTATCCTGCGGTATCGGATCTTAACGAGCTGATCAAATTATTGGACAATATGTAAAAAGGAGTCAATCTTATGGAAATGGAAGTATCATCCGGCAATTTTCTTCACGAAATGATAGAAAGCGACCTTGCCGAGGGCAGAGTAAAGAAGGTCCATACCCGTTTTCCGCCCGAGCCCAACGGCTATCTTCATATCGGAAGCGCCAAGGCTATATACATCAATGCGATGACTGCGAAAAAATACGGCGGTCTTTTCAATCTTCGTTACGACGACACCAACCCCGAGAAGGAAGACGATGAATACGTTCAGAGCATCTACCGCGATCTTGTCTGGTTGGGTGCCGAGCCCAACGGCGGCGTGTTCTACGGCTCGGATTATTTTGATAAGTGCTACGAATTTGCGGTAAAGCTCATCAAGCAGGGCGATGCATACGTTTGCGATCTTAACGCCGATGAGATGAGAGAGTACAGAGGCACTCTCACCGTTCCCGGCAAAAACAGCCCTTACAGAGACAGAAGCGTGGAAGAGAACCTCGCTCTCTTTGAGAAAATGAAAAACGGCGATTTTCCCGACGGCTTTTGCACTCTCAGAGCGAAGATCGATATGGCAAGCCCCAATATGAATATGCGCGATCCCGCCATTTACAGGATCAATCACTGCTCCCATCACAGGCAGGGGGATAAGTGGTGCATTTATCCTCTCTATGATTTTGCCCATCCCATTCAGGATGCTCTTGAGGGTATCACCCATTCCATGTGCTCCATTGAGTTTGAAAATCACCGCCCCCTCTACGATTGGGTGGTCAATAAGATAGGCTTTGAGAATCCTCCTCAGCAGAGAGAATTTGCCCGTCTTAACGTGACCCACACCGTTATGAGTAAGCGTTATCTGAGACAGCTTGTGGAAAACGGCACCGTAGACGGCTGGGACGATCCCAGAATGCCTACCCTTTGCGGACTCAGACGCCGCGGCTACACCCCCTCCTCCATTCTTGAATTCGTGCGCCTTACGGGGATCTCCAAGACATTGAGCCTTGTTGATATCGGACTTCTGGAGCACTGCATAAGAGACGAGCTCAACTACTCCGCCCCCAGAAGATGTGCGGTAATAGATCCCGTTAAGCTGGTGGTGGAAAACTACCCCGGGGATAAGTGTGAGTACTTCGAGGTCAAGAATAATCCCAACGATGAAAGTGCATCAACGAGAAAAATGCCCTTCACCTCAGAGCTCTACGTTGAAAGAAGCGATTTTCTTCCCGAAAAGGCTCCCAAGTTCTTCCGTCTGTATCCCGGCGGAGAGGTAAGGCTTATGGGTGCCTATATCGTTAAGTGCACGGGCTTTGAGACCGATGAAGAGGGAAGGGTGACTCTTATCAGATGTACTGCCGATCTTGAGACGGGCTGCGGTATGCCCGCCGACGGCAGAAAGGTCAAGGGTACCATCCACTGGGTAAGCGCGAAGTACAATTTCCGTGCAAGCGTTGTAAGATATACCCGTATGTTTACCGAGGAGAATCTGGTCCAGCTTCCCGAAGGAAAGACCTACGGCGATTATCTCGATCCTCAGAGTGCGGTAAAATACGAAAACTGCGTGCTGGAGGCTTGTCTTGAGGAAAGCTGCCCCGGCGACCGCTTCCAGTTTGTGAGAAACGGCTATTTCTGCCGCGATACCAAGTATAACGACACCTTTAATCTCATTGTGGATCTTAAGGACAGTAAAGGAAAATGATCCTATCCTCGCGCCGCAAAAGCGGCGCGAGTCTTCTTTTTGCGAAAAAACTTGAAAAATCTCTTAATATGTGATAAAATGAAAAAGTACAAATTTTGTATTGAGAGGGAAAGAGAATGAAAAGAGAAGGTTATATCTCCTGGGAGGAATACTTTATGGGAGTTGCACTCCTTGCCGCAAAAAGGAGCAAGGACCCCAATACTCAGGTGGGAGCTTGTATAGTCAGTAAGGACAATATAATCCTTTCCATCGGCTACAACGGTTTTCCCTGCGGCTGCAGTGACGATCAGTTTCCTTGGGAAAGGGAGGGGGAGGATACCAAATATCCCTACGTGGTCCACGCTGAGCTGAATGCCATCCTCAATGCCAACGGCAGAGATCTCAGAGGCGCAAGGCTGTACGTTGCATTGTTTCCCTGCAACGAATGCGCAAAGGCGATAATTCAATCGGGAATAAAAGAGGTGGTCTACCTTTCCGATAAATATGCCGATACCCCTTCCACCAAGGCATCCAAGAAAATGCTTGATGCCGCAGGAGTTAAGTACAGACGTCTTGAAACGGACAGAGACAGTATAAAATTGGAGTTTGATTTTGAATAATACCCAAGCACAACAGCAGCAAAAAATAATAAAGATGAACTCTGCTCCCTTGGGCGGACTTTTGGCTGAGCTTGCCGTGCCTGCGGTGATAAGTATGCTTGTCACCAGCCTTTACAATATGGCGGATACTTATTTTGTGGGCTCTATTTCCAACGCCGCCACGGGAGCGGTCAGTGTATCGCTTAGTCTGATGAGCGTTATTCAGGCGATCGGCTTCTTTTTCGGACACGGAAGCGGAAACCATATCAGTAAAATGATGGGCTCGGGAAACGTTTTCTCGGCGAAAAAAATGGCGGGCTTTGGCTTTCTGCTTTCTCTGCTGTTCGGCGCCCTTCTTTCCGTCGGCGGCCTTTTGTTCACCGAGGAGCTGGCACTGTTTTTGGGCTCCACCGAAACCATCTTGCCCCACGCGGTCTCCTATATGCGCTACATCCTTATCGGCGCTCCCTTTATGTGCGCATCCTTTACTCTTAATAACCAGCTCAGATTCCAGGGTAATCCCTTTTTCGGAATGGTGGGTATAGGAGTGGGTGCGGTGCTTAACGTGGCTCTGGATCCCTTGCTTATCTTCGGCTTCGGAATGGGAGTTGCCGGTGCGGCGCTTGCAACCCTTATAAGTCAGACAATAAGCTTTTTGATATTGCTTGCGGGCTGTCTCAGTAAGAAAAGCATAGGCTTTTCCATGAGGATCTTCTCCTTGGATAAAAGCTACCCCCTGTGGCTTTGCAAGGGCGGCTTGCCCTCCCTTTTCAGGCAAGGCTTTATGGCGATAAGCGTTATTGCTCTGAATAAAGCGTGCTCCGTTGCGGGTGATGCTCTCAGTATAGATGCGGCAATTGCGGCTATGGGAGTAGTGTCAAAGATAATGGGCTTCGCCTTCTCCGTTATTATCGGAATAGGTCAGGGCTTCCAGCCTATATGCGGATTTAACTATGGGGCGGGAAATTACGATCGTGTCAAGAAGGCGTATTGGATGTGCGTCAAGCTTTCCACGGGATTACTTATCGTGATGTGTCTTCTCGGCTTGATGTTTGCCGAGCCTTTGGTTGGGCTTTTCAGGGACGATGCTCTTGTCATTGCCCTGGGTGCTAAGGCTATGAGACTGCAGTGTGCGGCATTTATTCTTGCGGGGTTTACCACAATGAGTAATATGATGCTGCAGAACATCGGCAAGGTTTTCAGAGCCAGCTTTCTTGCGGTGGCGCGTCAGGGGATATTTTTTGTTCCCTTTGTGACTCTGCTTCCGCTTTTTATGGGTATTGACGGAGTTTTGTGGGCGCAGCCCCTTGCCGACGTCAGCGCATTTGTCTGCTCCTTGGCGATGCATCTCCCCGTGCTCGGCTCTCTGGAAAAAAATAAATGATCATTGCACCGACGGATGCTCCGTTGGTGCTTTTTTGTGCATCTTGGCGTTATTTATGTTAAAATTAACAAAAATAACCTTAAGTATTTGTTTAAAATAACATTGGGTGGATGTTTTTGTCAAAAATGGTAAAAAAAGCTGTAAATGGAAAGGAATATTGTCATATTGTCTATTGACAAAAAAGCTATGTGGTGATAAAATTTTATGTTGGAGATGTGAGGATTTTAAAGGGGGTCCGACGGATGCCCCAAAGCCCTTTTCTTCGGTTTCGGCTTCCCTTTGGGAGGTATCGGAACACATAAATTAATATGTATTAAATATAAATCATTTTTAGGAGGTTTCCCATGCAATATCGTACAGAAAAAGATTCTATGGGCGAGATGCTCGTGCCCGCAGACAGATACTGGGCTGCACAGACCCAGAGAAGCCTGCAGAACTTCAAGATCGGCGGAGAGCTTATGCCCCGTGAGATCACCCACGCTTTTGGTATCCTTAAGAAGGCTGCCGCTATTGCAAACCATTCTCTTAAGCCCGAGAAGATGACCGACGAGAAGCTTGACTTTATCAAGAAGGCGTGCGATGAGGTTATCGAGGGTAAGCTTTACGATCACTTCCCCCTGGTCGTTTGGCAGACAGGAAGCGGTACACAGTCCAATATGAATGCCAACGAGGTAATTGCAAACCGCGCCAACGAAATGGCAGGTAAGAAGCTTTGCCATCCCAATGACGATATCAATATGTCTCAGTCCTCCAACGATACATTCCCCACGGCAATGCACATCGCCGCAGTGCTTTCCATCGAGGATAAGCTTTTCCCCGCCATCGACAAGCTCATCGCTACCTTCAAGAGACTTGAAGAGGAGAACGAGGGCATCGTAAAGAGCGGCAGAACTCACCTTCAGGACGCAACTCCCATTAAGTTCAGCCAGGAGATCTCCGGCTGGAGAAATATGCTTGAAAAGACCAAGGGTATGCTCAAGCTCTCTCTTGAGGGACTTCACGAGCTTGCTCTGGGCGGTACCGCAGTAGGAACGGGTCTCAACGCACCCAAGACCTTCGGCGCAGACGTTGCAAAGGTAGTAAGCGACCTCACCGGTAAGCCCTTTGTTACCGCAGAAAACAAATTCCATGCTCTTACCTCCAAGGATGAGCTTGTATTCGCTCACGGAGCTCTCAAGGCTCTTGCGGCAAACCTTATGAAGATCGCCAACGACGTTCGTTGGCTTGCCAGCGGTCCCCGTGACGGTCTGGGTGAGATCTTCATCCCCGAGAACGAGCCCGGCAGCTCCATTATGCCCGGTAAGGTCAACCCCACTCAGTGCGAAAGCATGACCATGGTTGCCGTTCAGGTAATAGCAAACGACGTTGCGGTGGGAATGGCGGCATCTCAGGGTAACTTCGAGCTCAACGTATTTATGCCCGTTTGCATCTACAACTTCCTGCAGAGCGTTCGTCTCCTGGCAGACGGTATCGTTTCCTTTAACGATAACTGTGTTGCAGGCATCAAGGCAAACAGAGAAAAGATGGCCCACAACCTCCACAATTCTCTTATGCTGGTTACCGCTCTTAACCCTTACATCGGTTACGACAACGCTGCCAAGACCGCGAAGAAGGCATATAAGGAGAACATCTCCCTTAAGGAAGCTTGCGTAGAGCTTGGATTCCTTACCGCAGAGAAATTCGACGAGGTATTCCACCCCGAGCAGATGGTCTGATCTTACAGACGAAAATAAAATAATCCAACAGGAGGAAACGCCGATTATTCGGCGGTATGATATGGTATTCAGCTATTATCCGGGTTGTACCCTGAAAACAAAAGCAAAACAGTTGGATGAATATGCCAGACGCAGTGCCGAGGCGTTGGGCTTCTCCCTTTGCGAGATCCCCGATTGGCAGTGCTGCGGCGGCGTATATCCTTTGGCGAGGGACGAGGTCGCTACAAAGCTTTCCTCTGTACGTGCCCTTGTCAGCGCAAGAGATGAGGGAAGAGACGTTGTGACCCTTTGCAGCGCCTGCCACCACGTTCTCAAGCGCGTTAACGACGATATGGCAAACGACGAAGAGATCCGTAACAAGGCAAACAACTATATGGGTCTTGACGTTCCTTATGCGGGAGAGACCAAGGTCTATCACTTCCTTGAGATCCTCAGGGACAAGATCGGCTTTGATAAGCTTAAGGAGGCTGTAAAGAATCCTCTTACCGGCAAAAAGATCGGTGCATACTACGGTTGTATGCTTCTCAGACCCGGAAAGGTCATGGAGTTTGACGATCCCGGCGATCCCGGCATAATTGAGGACTTTATCCGTGCCATCGGAGCAGAGCCCGTTGACTATGCAAACCGTAACGAGTGCTGTGGCGGATACGTCACCCTCGAGGCAAAGAGCCTTGCCAAGGCAAAGAGCAACGTGATCGTCAACGACGCTGTAGCCAACGGTGCCGAGATGCTCATTACCGCTTGTCCTCTTTGTATGTATAACCTTACAAAGAATGCCGACGGCGAGCTTCCCGTTTATTATTTCACAGAGCTTCTTGCCGAGGCTCTGGGAGTCAAGTGAGGGGGAGAGATATGAACGAAAAGAATCAAGAAATAGCTCAGGAGCTTGAGCGTATCAGCGGCACTGATGCCAAAAAGTGTATGCGTTGCGGAAAATGCTCAGCCACCTGTCCCGCATACGGCGAAATGGATTATATGCCTCACGAGTTTGTCTATATGGCGGAAAAGGGTCAGATAGAAAAGCTTATGGAGTCCGATGCGTTTTACCGCTGTATGTCCTGCTTTGCCTGCGTGGAGCGTTGCCCCCGTCAGGTGGAACCCACAAACATCATCGAGGCAGTACGCCTTTTGAAGATCCGTCAGCAGGGACAGAACCATCTCAAGCCCGAACAGATCCCCGCGCTTTTGGATGAAGATCTGCCCCAGCAGGCCATCGTAAGCGCATTCAGAAAATATTCAAAGTAAGGAGGAGAAGACCAAATGCAAAGAATTGGCGTATTTGTTTGCTGGTGCGGCAGTAACATTGCCGGTACGGTAGACGTTCACGCGGTGGCGGAGGCGTTGAAGAACGAGCCCGGCGTCGTTTTCTCCACCGATTATCAGTATATGTGCTCCGAGGCGGGCCAGAAGATCATTAAGGATGCCGTTGCAGAGCACAGACTCACAGGCGTCGTCGTATGCTCCTGCTCTCCCAGAATGCACGAGGCGACCTTCCGTAAGACCGCTCAGGCGGCAGGACTCAATCCCTATATGGTGGAGATCGCAAATATCCGTGAGCAGTGCTCCTGGATACATAAGGATATGCCCGAGGGCACCGAGAAGGCTATTATTCTCGGAAAGGCAGCTATCGCAAAGGTGAACCTTAACGTTCCCCTGCAGGCAGGCGAGAGCCCCGTTACAAAGAGAGCCCTTGTTATCGGCGGCGGTATTGCCGGTATCCAGACCGCTCTTGATATCGCGGATGCGGGCTTTGAGGTAGATATCGTCGAGAAGGAGCCCACCATCGGCGGTAAAATGGCTCAGCTTGACAAGACCTTCCCCACGTTGGACTGTGCGGCTTGTATCCTCACACCTAAGATGGTGGATGCGGCTCAGCACGAGAAGATCACGATCTATTCCTATAGCGAGGTGGAAGAGGTCAAGGGCTTTGTGGGCAACTTCGACGTAAAGATCAAGAAGAAGGCGAGATACGTTAAGCCCGAGCTTTGTACAGGCTGCGGACTTTGTACCGAAAAGTGTCCTCAGAAGAAGGTCCCCAACCAGTTTAACCTGGGAATGGATAACCGCAGAGCAATCTACATTCCTTTTGCTCAGGCAGTTCCCAAGATCGCAACCATCGATGCCGATTACTGTACAATGCTCAAGACCGGCAAGTGCGGAGTCTGCAGCAAGGTCTGCACCGCCAAGGCGATCGACTATACACAGAAGGACGAGTACGTTCAGGAGAAGTACGGTGCTATCGTTGTTGCTACCGGCTTCAATCCCATCAAGCCCGACAAGTTCGGAGAGTACTCCTACAACAAGAGCAAGGACGTTGTTACCTCTCTTGAATACGAGCGTCTGATGAACGCCGCAGGTCCCACCGCAGGCACCCTTCTCAGACCCTCCGACGGAAAGCATCCCCACACCATCGTATTCGTACAGTGCGTGGGAAGCCGTGATACAAGAAGCTGCGGTAAGGAATACTGCTCAAAGATCTGCTGTATGTACACTGCAAAGCACGCAATGCTCACCAGAGAGAAGTATCCCGACACAGAGGTATACGTATTCTATATAGACGTAAGAACTCCCGGTAAGGGCTTTGATGAGTTCTATCGCAGAGCCGTTGAAAAATACGGTGTACACTACATCAAGGGTATGGTAGGTAAGGTTACACCTCAGGGCGATCAGCTTCTGGTTCAGGCAAGCGATCTTATCGCAGGGGAGCAGATGACCATCAACGCCGATATGGTAGTTCTTGCAACTGCCATCGAGCCCGACAAGAGTGCGCGTCCTCTTGCGACCATGCTTACCGCAAGCATGGATACCAACGATTTCTTCACCGAGGCTCATCCCAAGCTTCGTCCCGTGGAAAGCCCCACCGCAGGTGTGTTCCTTTCCGGCGTTTGCCAGGGACCCAAGGATATTCCCGAGACCGTTGCTCAGGCAGGTGCCGCAGCAGGTAAGGTCATCGGACTTCTTTGCAAGGATAAGCTTTTGGGTAACCCCTGTGTTGCAAGCTCCGATGAAATGCTTTGCAACGGCTGTTCCTCTTGTGAGAAGGTATGTCCCTACGGCGCCATCACTTATTCCGACAAGGAATTCCGCATTGCCGGCAAGACCGTTGTCAGAAGAGTTGCATCTGTTAACCCCGCGGTTTGCCAGGGTTGCGGCGCTTGTACCGTGGCATGTCCCTCCGGAGCAATGGATCTTAAGGGCTTCAGTAACAGACAGATTATGTCGGAGGTGGATGCAATATGCAAATAGAAAAGAAAGAATTCAAGCCTCTGATAGTGGCTTTTTGCTGCAACTGGTGCAGCTATGCGGGTGCTGACCTTGCGGGCTCGGGCAGAATGAGCTATCCTGCAGAGGTAAAGATCATTCGCGTTCCCTGCTCCTGCAGAGTTAATCCCGCCTTTATCCTCCGCGCCTTCCAGCGCGGTGCCGACGGCGTTATCCTCTGCGGATGTCATCCCGGAGATTGCCACTATTCCACCGGTAACTACTATGCAAGAAGAAGAATGACTCTCCTTTTCGGTATGCTGGATTATCTGGGCATAGAGAAGGAGCGCACCAGAGTCGAGTGGGTATCCGCCGCAGAGGGTGCGAAATTCGCCTCCGTCATGAACGATTTTGTTTCCAAGATCGTTTCCTTGGGCGAAAATAAGAGGTTGGAGGATTTGAGATGCAAAGAGCAGAAATGATCAAAGCTAAAATTCTCGAGCTTATGCAGAATAAGACCGTTGACCGTGCCATCGGCTGGAAACGCGGTGAATTTTTCTATGACAACAGCCCCGCTGTTTTTGAAACTCCCGAGGAGCTGGAGGACTTCGTTTACGATTCCTTCTGCGGAGCAAACCTTTCCAAGTATCTTGTAAAGGAAGCAAAGAAGGACGGAAAAGTCCTGGTTTGCATAAAGCCCTGCGACTCTTACAGCCTTAATCAGCTTCTCACTGAGCACAGAGTGGACAGATCCAAGATCTACGTTCTGGGTATCGGATGCGACGGTATGCTGGATATCGAGCTTATCCGCGCAAAGGGCATCAAGGGTATAACCGCTGTAAAGGACGACGGAGAGACTCTCACTGTTGATACCGTATACGGCGAAAGGACCTTGCCCAGAAGTGAGGCTATCCTCGGCAGATGCACAGTCTGCAAGGGCGGAAAGCACGTTATTTTTGACGAGCTTGTTTGCGCAGACGAGGAGAAGGAGGCAAGAGGCGACCGCTTTGAGAAGGTCAGCGAGCTTGAGGCTATGACCGACGATGAGAGATTTGCATTCTGGAGAAGCGAGCTCTCCAAGTGTATCCGTTGCAACGCCTGCAGAAACGCTTGCCCCGCTTGCACCTGCGAGAAGTGTGTCTTTGATAACGACGCCTCCGGATATGCATCCAAGGCTAACAGCGATACCTTCGAGGAGAATATGTTCCACATCATCCGCGCCTTCCACGTTGCGGGCCGTTGTACCGACTGCGGCGAGTGCTCCAGAGTATGTCCCGAAAAGATTCCTCTGCACCTGCTCAACAGAAAGTTTATAAAGGATATTAACGAGCTTTACGGCGAATATCAGGCAGGAGAGACCGATAACGGCAGATCTCCCGTTACCAACTTCACAAAGACCGATGCGGAGCCCTCCGTCATCTACGAGAGAGGAGGCAAAAACTGATGCTTAAGATTTCTCTCAGCAAGCTTGACAGCCTCTTTGAGCTGATCGGCAGTGAAAAGACCTTGTACCTTCCCATTGAAAAGGCCGGTCAGGTTCAGTTTTATCAGTACGAAAAGGGTGCTAAGGTTCGCCTTGATGCCCTCCAGACCGTAAAGAGCCCCAAGGATCTGTTCTTCCCTCAAAGTGAGTGCTACGCCCGCTTCCAGGTAAAGCAGAACAATATTTCTATCGAAGCCATTGCTCCCTGCGACGATAAGTTTGTTATCTTCGGTGTGAGAGCCTGCGATGCCAAGAGCTTTGAGCTTCTTGACAGAGTGTTCCTCTCTGAGCCCGTGGATGCAATGTATCGCAGCAGAAGAGAAAACGGCGTTGTTGTTACACTCAGCTGTAACGAGCCCGAGGAGACCTGCTTCTGTAAGGCGCTGGGTATAGATGCCGCAGCTCCCGCAGGTGACGTCAGTGCGGCTATCGTAGGTGACGAGCTTATGATGGAAGCAAGGACCGAGAAGGGTAAGGAGCTTTGCGAAAAGCTTGCGGCTCTTCTTACCGAGGCTGACAGCAAGGATATCGAGGCTTACGAGAACAACAAAAAGGCTATTACCGAGATCATCAATAAGCTTCCTTATTCCGATCTTGATATGAGCGCCTTTGAGAACGCAAACGAGCTTGAGATGTTTAAGTCTGACAAGTGGGAGGAGCTCAGCGAGGCTTGCCTCGGCTGCGGCACCTGCACCTTTGTTTGCCCCACCTGCCAGTGCTATGACATCCGCGATTTCGACACCGGTAGCGGAGTTACACGTTTCCGTTGCTGGGACTCCTGCATGTACTCCGAGTTCACTCAGGCTGCGGGACACAATCCCAGAACCACTCAGATGGAGCGCTTCCGTCAGAGATTTATGCACAAGCTTGTGTATTTCCCCAAGAATAACGATGGCGAATATTCCTGCGTAGGCTGCGGCAGATGCTTGAAGAAGTGCCCCGTTTCTCTTAATATAGTTAAGGTCATCAAAGGATTGGGAGGTAATAAATAATGGCAGAAAACGTTTTGGTGCCCGTTCTGGGCGTTGTTACCGATGTCAGAGTTGACACTCCCGACGTAAAGACCTTCCGTGTGGTAGCTCCCGACGGCAAGAAGCCCTTTGAGCATATCCCCGGACAGTGTGCAATGCTTTCCATTCCCGGTGTAGGCGAGGCGATGTTCTCTATCACCTCCTCACCCACAAACCGTGAGTTTATGGAATTCAGCATAAAGAAGTGCGGATGCCTTACCTCCTGGCTTCATTTGATGGAAGCCGGTCAGCAGATCACCATCCGCGGACCCTACGGCAACGGTTTCCCCGTAGAGAGTGATTTCAAGCACAAGGATCTTGTGTTTGTTGCCGGCGGTATCGGACTTGCACCCTTGCGCTCCGTTATCAATTATTGCCGTGACAACCGTGCCAACTACGGTCACATTGACATAGTATACGGCTCCAGAAGCGCTGACGATCTGGTTGACTATCCTGAGATCGTCAACGAGTGGGTCAAGGGCGAGGATATCAACGTGTACCTCACCATCGACCGTCCTCAGGAGGGTTGGGACGGCCACGTAGGCTTCGTTCCCAATTACGTTAAGGAGCTTGGATTTGACGTGAACAAGACCGTTATCATCTGCGGTCCTCCCATCATGATCAAGTTTACCCTTGCAGGTCTTGTGGAGCTTGGCTTTGACAAGCAGCAGGTCTACACCACTATGGAAATGAGAATGAAGTGCGGAATCGGAAAGTGCGGAAGATGCAATATCGGAAGCAAGTATATCTGCAAAGACGGTCCCGTGTTCCGTTGCGATCAGCTTGAGCAGCTGCCCGCTGAATATTGATTCAAAGAGAGGTTTACAGGATATGGAAAATATGGTAAATGTATTTTTGATGGGCAAGAAGTACAGTGTGCCCTCAAATCTCACCATTATGGCGGCAATAGAATATGCCGGCTATCAGCTTGTAAGAGGCTGCGGTTGCCGTAACGGCTTCTGCGGTGCTTGTGCTACCATCTACCGCATAAAGGGCGATCGCGAGCTTAAGGCTTGCCTCGCTTGCGAGACCAAGGTTCAGAACGATATGTACGTTGCAACTCTGCCCTTCTTCCCCTTGGTAAAGCAGGTATTCGACATTGAAAAGATCCCCGCAACTCAGGCGGTCATGATGCAGCTTTACCCCGAGATCTACGCTTGTATCGGTTGTAACGCCTGCACAAAGAGCTGCACCCAGAGCCTTAACGTAATGCAGTACATCGCATACGCTCAGAGAGGCGAATTTGAAAAGTGCGCAGAGGAGTCCTTTGACTGCGTAATGTGCGGAGTTTGCTCCTCACGTTGCCCCGCGGGAATTTCTCATCCCCAGGTTGCAATGCTTGCAAGAAGGATCAACGGCAAGTATCTTGCTCCCAAGTGCCAGCACCTTGAAGACAGAGTAAAAGAGATCAAGGACGGCACCTTCAACGAGCTGATGGAGGCTATTATGCAAAAGCCCATCTCCGAGATGAAGGAACTCTACAACACAAGAGATATCGAGAAATAAGGAGGACGCAGGATGTATACCAGTCAGAATATGCTTGACTCCATCAAAAAGGTGGAGGCGGCAAGAGAAGCAAACGCTGTCCTTGAGCCCAGAAGAATGACAGCAGAGGAGAAGGAAAAGCTCCTTGCAACATACCATCCCGACTATAAGCAGAGCGAATTTGCCGTTCTTACCGTTGGTCCCAACAAGGGCGAGAAGGTTCCTCTGGAGCTGGCTGAGCTTCTTCAGGCAAACAGCCGTATTAAGGATATGGACATCGACCTTACAAAGATCGATTACGACGTTGACGTTCTCGTCATCGGCGGCGGCGGAGCAGGATCCTCTGCGGCTATCGAGGCTGACAACGGCGGCGCAAAGACCATGATCGTTACCAAGCTCAGGATCGGCGATGCCAACACAATGATGGCTGAGGGCGGAATCCAGGCGGCTGATAAGCCCAACGATTCTCCCGCACAGCATTATCTTGATGCTTTCGGCGGCGGACACTTTGCCGCAAAGCCCGAGCTTCTTTACAGACTCGTTACCGAGGCTCCCGATGCCATCCAATGGCTCAGCGACCTTGGTGTTGAGTTCGATAAGACCGAGGACGGAACCATGGTCACCACCCACGGCGGCGGAACCTCCAGAAAGAGAATGCACGCCGCTAAGGACTACAGCGGTGCGGAGATCATGCGTACCCTTCGTGACGAGGTCCTCAACAGAGGAATCCCCGTGGTCGACTTCACTGCCGCTATCGAGTTGATCCTTGATAAGGACGGCAAGGCTGCAGGTGCGGTCCTTATGAATATGGAGACCCGCGAGATCAAGATCGCCCGTGCCAAGACCGTCATTATCGCAACCGGCGGCGCAGGAAGACTTCACTATCAGGGCTTCCCCACCTCAAACCACTACGGTGCTACCGCTGACGGTCTGGTGCTTGCATACCGTGTAGGCGCAAAGCTTCTTTATGCCGATACTCTTCAGTATCATCCCACCGGTGTTGCATATCCCGAGCAGATCTTCGGTGCTCTGGTAACAGAGAAGGTTCGTTCTCTTGGTGCAAAGCTGGTCAACGTAAACGGCGAGGCGTTTATGCATCCTCTGGAGACCCGTGACGTTTCCGCGGCATCCATCATCCGTGAGTGCTCCGACAGAGGCAACGGTGTTGCAACTGCAGAGGGCGTAGGCGTATGGCTTGACACTCCCATGATCGAGCTCAAGAACGGCGAGGGTACCATCGAGAAGAGGATCCCCGCAATGATGAGAATGTTCGCTAAGCACAACATCGATATCCGTAAGGAGCCCATCCTCGTATATCCCACACTTCACTATCAGAACGGCGGTATCGATATCAGTGCCGACGGTATGAGCGGCGTTGAGAATCTCTACGTTGCAGGTGAGGCGGTTGGAGGAATCCACGGCAGAAACCGTCTTATGGGTAACTCCTTGCTTGACATCATCGTGTTCGGCAGAAATGCAGGTAAGAGCGCTTCTGCTAAGGCGGCTACCTTTGATAAGGTCGGCGAGCTGACCTTGGAGCACGTGAAAGCCTTTGATAAGCAGCTTAAGGAAGCAGGCATAGAGACCGACGTTGTTTCTCCCAAGCTTCTTCCCACCTACAATCACGGTAACCCCGAGTTTGAAAAGGGTGCTTTCTGATTCGAGATAGCTTTATAATTGTTATAAGACCTCCCTTAAACGGGAGGTCTTGTAAAGAAAGGTATTGAATATCATGAGTATATTTGGAGGAGTCATATCCCTCAGCAATATTTCCACCTTGCTTTTTGTGGTATTTGGTGTTTTAATGCTTGGTTATGCCTTGGGAAGGATCACCGTTAAGGGTATCTCCTTGGGCGATGCAGGCGTTTTTATCGTTGCTCTTATTGTTGGAGCCTTGTTTTTCAGTGTCGGCGACGCGGGTCTTGTTTTTGCAGGCTCCAAGGCGCCCTTCGATTTCAACGAGGGTCTGAGTCTTGTTGAAAGCCTGGGACTTATTCTCTTTGTCACCTCTGTAGGCTTTATAGCAGGTCCCAAATTCTTCGGAAACTTCAAGAGAAACTTCAAGTCCTACGTTTTGATAGGAGTTATTATTATTTTGGCGGGCGGAGTCGGTGCCGCTGCTTGTATCGGAATGGGTGAGGTCGTAGGATACGGCGGAGAGATCACCGATCAGGACGGCTTTGTTGCTATGATCGTCGGACTTCTTTCCGGATCTCTTACCTCCACTCCCGCATTTGCCGCAGCTAAGGCTACCGTTGCCCAGCAGTACCAGGGTCTTGTATCCGTAGGCCACGGTATTGCGTATATCTTCGGTGTTGTCGGCGTTGTTCTCTTCGTACAGCTTATTCCCAAGCTTTCCAAGGCTAACATGGAAGAAGAAAGAGCAAAGCTTGTTATCAAGGAAGAAGGCGCAAAGAAGACCTTCGCAGGAAAGCTTTTCCACCTGGATCATATGGGTATAGCGGCATTTTCCTTTGCTGCGATCTTGGGCTCCCTTATCGGTCAGATAAAGATCCCTCTGTCCTCTGCCGGACTTTCCGGAACCTGCTTTTCCTTGACCACCACCGGCGGATGCCTGCTGGTGAGCCTTGTGCTCGGTCATTTTTCCAGGATCGGAAGCCTTTGTATTATGCCCGAGCAGTCCACTCTCAAGCTTTTCAGAGAGCTTGGCTTGGTTCTGTTCCTTGTGGGTGCGGGTATCCCCGGCGGTGCGGAGTTCGTTGAGAACTTTGACGTTATGTACTTTGTATACGGAATCATTATGACCCTGTTCCCCATGGTCATCGGCTTCCTCTTTGCAAAATACGTTCTCAAGCTCAGCCTTCTCAATAACCTTGGTTCTATCACCGGTGGTATGACGTCTACTCCTGCTCTCGGTACTTTGATCAACACAGCAGGAACCGAGGACGTGGCAGGTGCTTATGCATCCACTTATCCCGTTGCCCTTATCGCGGTTGTTCTGGTCAGCCAGTTCTTGATTCTTTTGTTCTGATATCTTGTACTCCCATTGTTTTCACAGTGGGAGTATTGTTTTTTTTCGGAGGGTAAAATGTTTTACGCTAACTGTCACATGCATTCAAAATATTCCGACGGAGACCTGAGTGTCAGGGACTTGGTGAAAAACGGCAAGGAAATGGGCTTTGGGGCAATGATCCTTACCGATCACGATACCGTTAAGGGTTATAAGAGCTTTAAAACGGAATGTGAGGTAAATAATATCGTCACCCGAATAGGCTGTGAGTTTTCTTGTAGGGCTTTCAGAAAAAGCATTCATATATGCGGCTTCGATTTTGATGCGGAGCATCCCGAAATGAAGGGGCTTCTGGAGTATCAATCCGCAAGAGGCAGAGAGAGATACAGATTTCTGTTTAACAGAGCAAAGGAGAAGGGGCTTATAAAAAAGGGCTTGGTCTGGGAGAATATCAGTGATTTTTACCCCGAGAACGATTATCTTTATTCCTATCACGCCTTTTGGACGGGAGTTAAGATGGGTATATATTCCGAGGATGAGGCAGAGGATTTTTATAAGCTTTTTAAGACCACGGATTTGGACAGAGCCTATATAGATTCGGCAACTGCTCGGTATGCTCTGGAGCCCGGGACTGTGGTAAGAGCAATAAATGCCTCGGGAGGAGTTGCCGTTGTTGCCCACCCGGGCGGTCTTGAAAGGTACCTTGACGAGTTTTTGGCTATCGGAGTAAAGGGATTTGAGGTGAATCATTGCGAGAACACCGATGAAACGGTTGAATTTTTTGATAGAGTCTGCTCGGAAAGAGGGCTCTATAAATTCGGCGGAACCGATCACTCGGGGAGGCTTGCGGGTCTTTATGAACCTGAGCTTGATGAGTGCGGCGGAATGACAAGAGAGGATCTTGAAAGCTTTTTGGAGCGACGCTATGGTTGAGAATAATAAGGTCTTTTTTGCAAACTGCCACAATCATTCCACCTATTCGGATGGGGAATATACCCCCGAGGAGCTTGTGGATATCGCCGCCGAAAAGGGCTATAGGGCACTGCTTCTTACAGATCACGACACCGTGAAGGGGCAATACTCATTTCAAAAAGCGGCAAGAAAAAAAGGAATAATGACCCTTAACGCCTGCGAGTTTTCTTCAAGGACGCTGAATATTCCCTTTCATATTCTGGGAATAGATTTTGATTCGGAGAATAACAGGATCAGGGAGATCCTGGAAAGAGGCAGAAGAAAGCAGACCGAAAGGACCGCACTTCTTTTAAGCTTCGGTAAGGAGCGGGGATACGTTAAAGAGGAGCTTACGATGGAGCTTGCCTGCAGGCTTTATCCCGACAATGATTATTTTTGCTGCAGTCACCTTTTAAACGCGGCGTTGAGGTATGGAATTTATAATGAAGACGAGATAAAGCATATCCATAAAAATGTGTTTTCCGCTTCAAGAAAAACCGTACGTGAGGATGAAGCGAGAATAAAGGAAATAAACGGCCTTTATTATTTTGATGGCGTAGAGGTAGTCAGGGCGATCGTGGAGGCGGGCGGTGTTGCCGTTGCGGCGCACCCGGGAAAGTATATAGGGTGTGTAAAGCCCTTGATCGAGGCGGGCCTTGGAGGTATAGAAATACGCCATCCGGATTGCAGCGGTGAGCAAAACAAAGAGTGTGAAGAGCTCTGCCGTGAGCTGAGGCTCTACAGATTGGGCGGAACGGATCACAGCTCGGTGCTTGGCTCAAGCCTTTCCGACGTGCCCATGTCCTCGGGCTATATTACCGAGGAGGAGTTTATGGAGCTCTATGAGAGACGATTGGGTTAAAAGCTATTGACAAGGGAAAAAACATTTGGTAAAATAAGCTTAAATAGAAGGGTAATTATACCCGAAGAACATTTGGAGGAGAAAATGGGAAAACAGACAACAGATTTTCGTTATAATACAGGTGCTACAAAGGTACCGTGGGCGGCAGTAGGCGAGAACTACAATACCGCAGATCTTATGGAGATCATCAAATTTCTTATGCAGGGCGAGGGCGAGGAATACGATAACGCCATCAACGCCGTATGGGAGCAGGTAAAGAAGCTTGGCGAGATCGCCACGGCTCCCGGAAAGCTTTCTCTTGCATCTCAGGTAGAGGCAGCAGAGGAAGCTTGTAACGATTACCTCGGAACCACCACCAGCACCTTCGTTACAAACGCTACCTCCGGCTTTGAGATCGCATATAAGTATGCAAACCTTAAGGAGGGAGACGAGGTCATCGTTCCCGCCATCACCTTCGTTGCCACAATGGCATATCCTCTTGCAGTGGGCGCAAAGCTTGTTTTTGCAGACGTTGATCCCCTTACCATCAATATGGATCCCAAGGACGTTGCAAAAAAGATCACTCCCAAGACCAAAATGATCGTTCCCGTTCATATCGGCGGATATCCCGTTGACCTTGATCCTATTATGGAGCTTGCAAGAAAGAACGATATTATCGTTCTTGAGGATGCCGCTCACGCCTTCGGTGCTATGTACAACGGCAGAAAGGTTGGTACTATCGGTGATTTCGCCGCATTCAGCTTCCACGAGGTAAAGAATATCACCTCCTTCGGAGAGGGCGGCATTGCCACCACAAACGTTGAGGGCTTCGGTCCCGAGATGAAGAGAGCGCGCTTTTTGGGTATGGATTTCTCTCAGCCCATCAAGAACTGGCTCTATAACATCACTCCCATTCCCGGAAAGGAAAAGCCCTTTGTTGCGGCAAACTACTCCACTACAGAGATCCAGGGTCTCGGTCTGAAGCTTCAGATAGCAAGAAATGAGGAGATCATTGCCACCCGTCGCAAGGCGGCAGAGCGTCTTAATAACAGACTTGCCGCTAACGATGCTATCATTTGCCAGGATCTGGGAAATGATAAGATAAAGCCCACCTTCCACCTCTACCTTCTGCAGATCGATCCCGCAAAGGCAGGCGGAGACGTGCAGACCCTTAAGAAGAAGCTTGAGGAGAAGGGCGTAACCAACATTCCTCACTTCGGTCCTCTGTATCGCTTTAAGGTAGTAAGTGATATGGGCTATGACGCAGACGAGATCGCAAAGACCTGTCCCGTTTGCGAGGAAGTGTTCAATAAGAGATTTACTCACCTTCCTCTTTACGGTCTCAGCGACGAGCAGCTTGACTATATGGCAGATGCTATCCTTGAGTCTGTTGCAGAGATGCAGGCAGGCAAATAATCGGGTGGCATAAAATGAGAAAGATAAAGTGGGGTATTATCGGCTGCGGAGGAATAGCGGACAGAAGAACTCTGCCCGGAATGATGCTTGCCGAAAATGCTCAGTGCTATGCCGTTATGGATGCAAATAAGGAAGCGGCAGAGAGGGTTAAGGAAAAGTACGGCGTAAGGTATGCCTTTACCGATTTCAACGAGCTTCTCAAGCTTGATGAGATCGAGGCGGTGTATATCGCATCTCCCGTTTTCGCTCATAAGGAGCAGGCTTATGCCGCCGCGAAGGCGAAAAAGCACATATTGCTGGAAAAGCCCCTGGGACTCACCCTTCAGGACTCTATTGATATCATAGAGCTTTGCGAGAAGGAGGGTGTAAAGCTCGGAGTGGGCTTGATGATGCGCTACCACGCATATCATCAGGCTATAAAGAAGCTTATAAGCGACGGCGTGATCGGAGACATAGTTTCCATGCGCGCTCAGTTTACCTGCTGGTATCCCAAGATCGAAAACTGTTGGAGGCAGGATAAGTCCCTGTCAGGCGGCGGCGCCCTGATGGATATGGGTATCCACTGTATAGATCTTCTTCAGTACGTTTCCGGTCTTGAGGCTGTGGAATGTACGGGCTATGCCTACAATCAGACCTTTGGCTATAATGCGGATGACTCTGCAGCGGTCATTATGAGGATGTCCAACGGAGCGCTTGCTTACGTTGACAGCAATTTCAATATCCCCGATGCCGCCGCAAAGTGTCCTCTTGAATTCTACGGCACCAAGGGAAGCATTACCGCGGTGGGAACCCTCGCTCAGGAGGAGGGCGGTACCGTGGAGATACTTGCCGCGGACGATAGCGCCGGCTACGATGCTCAGCAGAATCGCAGTCTTGTTCAGTCAAGAAGCATCAAGGTGGAGTTTGGCAATATGTACACCAAGGAGATAGAGGCATTTTCCGATGCCGTTATCAACGATACCGAGCCTCCGGTAAACGGAAGAAATACCATTCTTGTACAAAAGGTCATTGACGCCATCTACAATAATAACGGCGGAAAGCTGTAAAAAGACAAAAGGAGGCTCGCTGAGCCTCCTTTTTTTGAAAATTGCGGCAAAAGCGCCGATTTAAGGAGTAATTATATGGCAGACAATAAAAATCCGCGCCCGCTTTTTATTGATACGGGCGTGTGGGGAAGCGGACATATTCAAGGAATAGCGGTGGATCCCGCAAAGGGTTATATTTACTATTCTTATACCACCGTTCTCGTTAAGGCGAGGCTTGACGGCACTGTTATAGGCTGGGTAGGCGGCTTGATGGGGCATTTGGGATGCATCGACTTTAACGATGAGGACGGCAAGGTGTACGGCTCTCTGGAATACAAGCACGACGTTATCGGCAGGGCTATAGAAAAAAATCTGGGTGTTACTCTGGCGGACGAGGACGCCTTTTATATCGCCGTATTTGACGTGGATAAGATAGATCGCCCCAATATGGATTCCGAGGCAGACGGCGTTATGAAGGCGGCTTACGTCAAAGAGGTGGTGGAGTGGTACTACGGTGCAGATGCAAGGGGGGAAGCCACCCCGTTCAGGGTAACAGGTATCGACGGATTGGGAATAGGCCCCGTGTTTGGAGCCGATAAGGACAGTCCCTCCCGTCTTATGCTTTGCAGCGGTACCTACGACGATCCCGAGCATCCCGTCGACAGTGATTATCACGTGATATTGCAGTTTGATTGGAGGGCCGTTTCCGAGGTGGCCACGGCTCTTACTCAGAAAAAGCCCCATCATCAGGGGGTAGATTGCGAGAAATGGTATTTTCTTGACCTTGGCAATACCACCTGGGGAGTGCAGAATCTGGAGTACGACGGCTTTGACAACAGCTGGATCGTTTGCGTTTATCCGGGAAAGAAGGAGGAGTCCACTAAATTTCCCATGTTTAAGATAGACGGCAATGCTGCCCCGAAAATGCGAATGGGTCGCTTCGGCAGAGAGCACGAGCACCTCATTTTGAAAAAGGAGGGTATCTGCCACGAAAAAACGGGCATCTGGGGCAATAAGTTTTCCAGAGGCCAGACGGGCGTATACGCCTTCGGAGACGGTGAATATTATTTCTCCAACGAGTTTGGTACGGGAGATAAAAAATGCTCGTCGGTGATAAGGCTTTATCGCCGCCGTGAGGACTGTCCCGACCGCCCCTTTGAGGTTATCGGCTCGTATTAAAAAAAGCGCCGCAGATATGGGTGATGTTCTTAGCGGAGAGTTTATGCTTTGAGCAAAGTGCAAGCATCGCATTTGACTGGTCAAACGTAAATATGGACTAAGCCCAAACCCTTATAACGACAGAAAGAGATAACAAATCGGTTCGTAGCCGAAATGTTATCTCTTTTTCTGTTGGTTTAATGAAATCGTTGCGCGGCAACGATGAAATCTTCACTTCGTTCAG
>SVTC01000004.1:121074-141255 GCA_015063985.1 Oscillospiraceae bacterium
CAAATCCGTCTAAATACAACCCTGCGAAGCAGGATTTCATCGCAAACGCGATTTCATCCACCGGAGGTGGATTTCACCCGTCGAAGACGGATTTGACTGCGTGTTCTCCGTTAAGGATAACACGCTTATTTCTGCGGCGCTTAGCTTTATTCTCTTGATCTTAAATAGTCGCCCATATCCCTTACTGCCTGTCTGAGGACCTCGGGCTGCGGAAGCATTACTATTCTGAAGTGGTCGTTGTGAGGCCAGTCAAAGCCGCTTCCGGGAACTATAAGAACGTTCTTGGCTCTAAGTAAGCCCAGTGCAAATTCCTTGTCGCTTTCAACGTGGAAGCGCTTTTTGTCTATTTTGGGAAAAACGTAGAAGGCGGCGGAGTTGGGCACTACGCTGACTCCGTCGATCTTGGAAAGCTCCTCCACCGTAGCCTTGCTCTGCTCATAGATCCTTCCGCCGGGAAGTATCATTTCCCTTGTGCTGGCGTTATCCTCCAGGGCGGCGGGAATTACCGATTGTCCCAGTGCGTTGGAGCAAAGCCTCATACTGCAAAGCTTGAAAACGCCTTCCTTAAAGCTCTCTACCAGAGTTCTGGGGCCGCTGGCGATCATCCAGCCTACTCTGAAGCCGCAGATGATGTGCGACTTACTTAAGCCGTTCATGGTTATAACAAGCTGCTTTGTGGTAAGAGCGGCGGTTGCAATGTGCTCCTTCTCGTCAAAGATCAGTCTGTCGTAGATCTCATCGGAAAAAATGGTGAGATCGTGCTCCTCGGCGAGCTCTACGATCTGCTGCAAAAGCTCACGGGGATAAAGTGCGCCGGTGGGGTTGTTGGGATTGATGATAACTATAGCCTTTGTTTTGGGAGTTATCTTTCTTCTGATGTCCTCAATATCGGGATACCAGTTTGAGCTTTCGTCGCAGGTGTAGAAGACGGGGGTGGCGTCGGAAAGGAAAACGGAGTTTGTCCAAAGAGAGTAGCTGGGGGAGGGCACGAGGACCTCGTCTCCGATATATACTACCGTTTGCATTGCGAAGGGAACCAGCTCGCTCACGCCGTTTCCGATAAAAACGTCGTCATCGGTGAGGCCTTCAACGCTTTTCGCTCGATGGTACTGACATATTGCCGCTCGTGCGGCAGGCATTCCTTTTGGGTCGCAGTATGCGACCGCGTTCTGTGCACCTTCATAAAGTGCGTTTTTGATGCTGTCGGGCATCGTGAATCCGAATGTTGCGGGGTTTCCGGTGTTCAGTCTCAGAACGTCGATCCCGCGCTGGCGCATTTTCATTGCTTCCACGTATATCGGACCTCTTATGTCCGAGTGAACGCTTTCCATGCGCTGTGCCATCTTGTGTGAGTTCACTGTGCTTCCTCCTTTTTAAAAATTAAACAATACCCTATTATATCATATACTACGGCTTTTTGCAATAGTATTATTCCGATTTCGAAAAAAAGAACCTTCCCGATCGGTATACGGGAAAAGAAAAACCACGGGAAGCTTTACTTCCCGTGGTAAATAAGCTGTTCTTATGCTTTGCCGTTGCAGCCGAGAACGTTAACCAGCTTGTGCTTAACGATCTGCTTGATGTTCTCTCTTGCGGGTCCGAGGTACTTTCTGGGGTCGAACTCAGCGGGGTTCTCGTTGAAGTACTTACGGATGGTACCGGTGAGAGCAAGACGGAGGTCGCTGTCGATGTTGATCTTACAAACGGAGAGCTTAGCAGCCTGACGGAGCTGATCCTCGGGGATACCGATAGCGCCGGGCATATTACCGCCGTTTTCATTGATCATCTTAACGTACTCCTGGGGAACGGAGGAAGAGCCGTGAAGAACGATGGGGAAGCCGGGGAGACGCTTGGAAACGTCCTCAAGGATGTCGAATCTCAGCTGGGGCTTGGTACCGGGCTTGAACTTGTAAGCGCCGTGGCTGGTACCGATAGCGATAGCGAGAGAGTCACAACCGGTTCTCTCAACGAACTCCTGAACGTCCTCGGGACGGGTGTAGGAGCTGTCTTCAGCGGAAACGTTTACCTCGTCCTCAACGCCTGCGAGGGTGCCGAGCTCAGCCTCAACGGTGACACCGTGTGCGTGAGCATACTCAACGACCTGCTTGGTGAGAGCGATGTTGTCCTCAAAGGACTTGCTGGATGCGTCGATCATAACGGAGGTGAAGCCGTCGTCTACGCAGGACTTGCAAAGCTCGAAGGTGTCGCCGTGGTCCAGATGCAGGCAGATGGGAAGACCGGTCTCGATGATAGCGGCCTCAACCAGCTTAACCAGATAGGTGCGGTTAGCATACTTTCTTGCACCGGAGGAAACCTGAAGGATAACGGGAGCGTTCTCTTCCTTAGCGGCTTCGGTGATACCTTGGATGATCTCCATGTTGTTTACGTTGAAAGCACCGATGGCGTAGCCGCCCTTATATGCTTTCTCGAACATTTCTTTAGAACTTACCAGTGGCATATTCATATCTCCTTTAAAAATTAATTTCTTTTAATATTTTATCAGTTTTTTTCTCATAAGTCAACATCAATTCCTCTTTTTTTTAAAAAAAGAGACATATTTTCAAAAAAATATTAAAAAGGGATCAAAAGAAAACTGTTTTGCAGAGAAAATAATTGATTTTTAAGGCGGTTTGTGATATACTTCTCTTGTATGTAGCCTTTAATTAAAGGCAAAAAAGGCCCTGCGCGGGATTTTCGGTGTGGGGTATCTTCATTTGGAGAGTGTGTTATGAAAATAAGCGAGCTATTTAATAAAAACAAGCAGGTCTTTTCCTTTGAGATCTTTCCGCCCAAGAAGGATGGCTCCATCGAAACCGTTTTTGACACCATAGAAAAGCTTGGAGATCTTGAGCCCGCCTTTATAAGCGTTACTTACGGCGCCAACGGAAGCGGCGCAAAGGGGAACACGGTAAGGATCGCGGACGTTATAAAGAATAAATACGGCCTTGAGACTATGGCGCATCTTTCCTGCATAAATCACGACAAGACCGAGATCGACGAGATCCTGGATAGGCTGAAGGATTGCGGCGTGGAGAACATCCTCGCTCTCAGAGGCGACAGAAGCCCCGACGTTGAGCCTAAGAACGTTTTTCGTTATGCGGCAGATCTTGCGGAGTATATAAGCTCAAAGGGCGGCTTTCACATCAGCGGAGCCTGCTATCCCGAGGTCCATACCGAGGCTGAGGATGCGGTAAGCGATATACTGAATTTAAAGAAAAAGGTCGATTCGGGCGTCAGCCACCTTATCAGCCAGCTGTTTTTTGATAACTCGGCGTTTTATTCCTTCCTTGAAAGATGCCGCATTGCGGGGATAAGAGTCCCCATTGAGGCGGGGATAATGCCCGTTACCAACGCCGCGCAGATACAGAGGATGGTCACAATGTGCGGAGCCTCTCTGCCTGCCAAGTTTTCGAGGATAATACAGCGCTACGGAGATAATCCCGCCGCTCTGGAGGATGCGGGTATTGCCTATGCGGTGGAGCAGATAGTGGATCTTCTTTCCAACGGAGTCGACGGAATACATTTGTATACTATGAATCGCCCCGCAATGGCAAAGAAAATAGTGGATGCCGTTAAGAATCTGTTCTGATGGCAAGCATAACAAAGATAGACGGCTACAGACAAATGGCTTTGGCGTTCCTGAAAATGAAGGACGAGGGAGAAAGTGAGCTGTTTGATAGGGCGGATGAGCTGATCCTTCGGGCGGCTTGCCCTCGGTATTGCTTTTCTTGCCTTTCTGTCAAGCTCGGGGAGAACGAGGCCGTGCTGGGCGATGGAGAGATGCGGCTTTATTCAAAAACGGCGGTAAAGCATCTTGAGGGCTTTTCCAAGGCAGCGGTGATCTGCGTTACCCTGGGTGATGCCGTTGACAAAGCGATCTTAAGAGAAAGCGTGGGGGATCTTGCGCTGACCGTGGTTATGGATGCCGTGAGCTCCGCTATGGCTGAAAGAAGCGTACAGATCGCTCAGAGTCTTATCGGCGAAGAGCTGGGGGTAAAGAGCTTCGGCTTTCGCTTTTCACCGGGCTACGGTGACCTCGGTCTGGAGCATCAAAGAAGGATCCTGTCCATCACCGATGCCAACCGCCGTATAGGGCTTTGCTTGGGAGAGGCAGATATTTTGCTTCCCAGAAAATCCGTGACCGCTATAGTCGGTATGTGTTAGGGAGAAAATATGTTAAAAGAGCTTTTAAAAAGTAAAAGATATATCCTTTTGGACGGTGCTATGGGCACCGAGCTTCAGAAGAGAGGCTTGAAGGCGGGGGAGGACCCTATGCTTTTAAACCTCACCTCACCCGAAACGGTGGTGGCGGTTCATAAGAGCTACGTGGACAGCGGCAGTGATATTATCTATACCAACACCTTCGGAGCAAACCGCTTTAAGCTTGGGGATGATAAAACCGTGGAGGCTGTGGTCGGGGCGGCAATAAAAAATGCCCGTGCCGCCGCGGGGGATAAGGCTCTTGTGGCTTTGGATATCGGGCCCATAGGAAGACTTATAGAGCCCGCGGGGGATATGTCCTTCGAGGAGGCGTACGGAATATTCTCCGCCGTTGTAAGCTGCGGAGGAGATGCGGATCTGGTGGTGCTGGAGACCTTTACCGAGCTTTATGAGCTTAAGGCGGCGCTTCTTGCGGTGAAGGATAATTGCGATCTTCCCGTTATGTGCTCTATGAGCTTTGAAAAGGATGGGAGGACCTTTACGGGAAACGGTATAGAACAGTTTGCGGCGGTCTGCGATTGTCTCGGAGCCGATGCTTTGGGTATAAATTGCTCTCTGGGACCCAAGGAATTAAGACCTCTTGCCGCAAGGCTTTGCGCTTGCACGGCATTGCCTGTGTTTTTAAAGCCCAACGCGGGTCTTCCCGATCCCGCAACGGGAAAATATACCATGCTTGCAGAGGAGTTTGCCAAGGAGGTGGCAAAATGCTACTGCGGTGATAACCTTATTTTCGGCGGATGCTGCGGCACGGCTCCCGATTATATCGCTGCCTTAGGCTCCGAGCTGGAGGCGCTTCGCCCCTTGCCCGCTCCGAAAAAGGAGCTTGGGTGTTCCTTTGTTTGCAGCAGCACCAAAACCGTTATTATCGACGGTGTTTGCGTTATCGGAGAGAGGATAAATCCCACGGGTAAAAAGAAAATGAAGGAAGCGCTTTTATGCGGCGATATGGATTATATCCTTATGCAGGCGGTGGAGCAGAGCTCTGCGGGCGCGCAGATACTTGACGTGAACGTGGGGCTTCCGGGAGTGAATGAAAGAGAAATGATGGTCAAGGCGGTCAAGGCGGTGCAATCCGTCAGCGATCTGCCGCTCCAGCTTGATTCCTCGGATCCCGTGGCTCTGGAGGCGGGACTGAGGGTAGCTAACGGAAAGGTAATAGTAAATTCCGTAAACGGAAAGTCGGAGTCGCTGGATGCCATACTTCCCCTGGTGAAAAAATACGGCGCAAGCGTTGTGGCTCTTACCCTTGACGAGGGCGGTATCCCCGCAAAAGCGGAGGGTAGATTTGAGATAGCAAAGAGGATCGTTGAAAAATGCGATGCAATGGGGATAAAGAGAGCCGACGTTTTTGTGGATTGCCTTACTCTCACCGTTGCCACCGATCAGGAAAACGCAATGGAGACCCTTAGGGCACTTAAGATGTGCAAGGAGCTTCTGGGAGTGAAGACCGTTTTGGGTGTGAGCAACATTTCCTTCGGACTTCCCGCAAGAGAAAAAATAAACCAAAGCTTTTTGACTATGGCAATGCACAGCGGTCTTGATCTTCCTATTATGAACCCCAATAACGACGCCATGATGTCAGCCGTCAGAGCCTTCAGAGTGCTGACCGCGCAGGATATAAATAGCCGGGAGTACCTTGCCGCTTACGGCGAGGCCGAGGAGCAAAAAACGGCGGTGCTGGCGGATCTCGGCCTTGAAGCCTGCATAAGGGGCGGCTTGAGGTCTCAGGCGAGGATCGCCGCAGCCTCTCTGCTCGAGAGCCTTGCTCCGATGGATATTATAAATAACCTTATCATTCCCGCCCTTGACACAGTGGGAGAGGGCTTTGAAAAGGGAAGCGTATTTCTTCCTCAGCTCATCCAATGTGCCGCGGCTGCCCAGAGTGCCTTCGAGGTGATAGGCGAGCGTATAAGCAAGGGTGAAAGAAGCGGAGACAAGATAATCCTTGCCACCGTAAAAAACGATATACACGATATAGGAAAGAATATTGTAAAGACGCTTCTGGAGAATTACGGCTTTGACGTAATAGATCTGGGAAAGGACGTTGCTCCTCAGGTGATCCTCGATAGGGTCAGGGAGGAGGATTGCAGGCTTCTGGGCTTGAGCGCTCTTATGACTACCACGGTGGAGAGTATGCGTCTCACGGTGGAGCTTGTAAAGGAAAGCTGTCCGCAGTGCAGGATAATGGTAGGCGGTGCCGTTCTTACCGAGGATTACGCAAGAAGCATTGGTGCCGATTTTTATGCCAAGGATGCCAAGGCATCCTGCGATTACGCAAAGAAGATTTTCGGATGCTGAAAGGAATAAAAAATGTTAAGAGCTTTTTTGGACGACGTAAAAAAGAATGCCATCACTCACGGAAGCATTCCCTTCTGGAGCTGGAACGACAAGCTTGAGGAGGCTGAGCTGAGAAGGCAGATAAACAATATGAAAAAGCTTAATATGAACGGCTTTTTTATGCACGCAAGAGCCGGACTTGAAACGGAGTATCTTTCCGACGAGTGGTTCGATGCGGTAAACGTTTGTATCGACGAAGCAAAAAAGCTGGGTATGGAGGCATGGTGCTACGACGAGAACGGCTGGCCCTCGGGATTTGCGGGGGGGCGTCTGTTGAAGGATGAGAAAAACTTCGCCAGATATCTTAAGTATGAGGTCAGAGAAGATTTTGCCGAGGATGCCTTTAAGGTATATAAGGTAACGGGATCTGTATATAAGCTTTTGACGGAGCCCGAGGACGGCTTGAGGGAGTACCACTGCATCTATATAATGCCCGAGTGCTCATACGTGGATATTCTTGATAAGCGCATAATAAAAAAGTTTATTGAGGAGACCTACGAGCTTTATAAAAAGCGCATCGCTCCCGAGGATTGGGGAACCGTTATGCCCGGATTTTTCACCGACGAGCCTCAGTATTACCGCTACGGCACCCCCTGGTCCAATATTCTCGGCTATGAGTTCTCAAAGCGTTACGGCTACGATATATCCGACAGGGTCATAGAGCTCTTTTTGCCCATCGGAGGCTTCAGAAAGCTCAGATACGATTATCACGGCCTTATCGGAGATCTTTACGTAAACAGCTTTATTAAGCAGGTCTACGATTGGTGCGAGGAAAACGGATGCAAGATCACGGGTCACGGAATAGAGGAAAACACCCTTGCCGGTCAGCTTATGTGCTGCGGAGAGATAATGGAGTTTTACCGCTATCAGCACATTCCGGGCGTGGATTGGCTTTGCAGACCCTTGAGAAACGACTGTCTTGCAAAGCAGCTTGGCTCCGTTTGCGCTCAGCTGGGTAAGGATAAAGCCATCACAGAAAGCTTCGCTCTTTCGGGCTGGGACGTTTTGCCCAGAGAGCTTAAGAATATTGCGGATTTTCAATATGCAAACGGAGTGAACGTGACCTGTCAGCACCTTTACGCATATTCCTTCCGCGGTCAGAGAAAGCGCGATTATCCCGCAAACTTCAGCGAGCATCTTCCCTGGCAGAAGCATCTTGCCGATTTCAACAGCTATTACAATAATCTGGGATATATGCTCAGCCTCGGCAAGGAGGCGGTCTCCACAGGCGTTATCCACCCCGTGAGAAATGCGAGCATGTATTTTATCCACGATAATGAGCCGGGAAGGCACTTTTCTCAGGCGAAGACCGATCCCGATCTGCGCTTCAAGGAGCTTTCCGATTGGCTTGGAGAAAACCAGATAGCTTACCATTATCTCAGTGAGACCATGACAAATCAGATGGCCTACGTCAAGGACGGCAAGCTTTATCTCGGTCAGTGCTGCTACGATAAGATCCTTGTCCCCGACGTGGAGACCGTTACCGCCTCCACCGCAGAGCTTTTAAGACAGTTTGTACAGAGCGGAGGAAGGCTCTATCTCCAAGGTAATGCCCCCGTTATGGTGGATGCCGTGTATGCCGATCTTTCCTTTCTCAAGGCAGGTCTTCCCATGGAGGAGCTCAAGAGAGCAATGGACGTTACCGTGGAATGCCACCGAGCCCACGCTCTGAGAGTGCAGACCAGGATGATAGGGGGATCGAGGCTGGTATTCATCACAAACGTTAAGAATACTCCCTGCAAGGATATAAGGGTCACCCTTAAGGGGGCAAGCAGTATAACCGCTCTTGATATTCTGAGCTTGAAGGCGTCGGCTCTCAAGGTGGAGGATTCGGCGGTGGTATTTGACCTTGATGACAGCGAAAGCCTTGTGCTTTTGGAAAATATGCCTTGCGAGAATGAATATCAGCCTTCGAGAAGGGACGTTTTTCTTCCTCCCAAGACCGTGCGCTTCAATAAGAAGCCCGAAAACGCTCTTACTCTGGATCAGGTCAGCTATAGCCTTGACGGAGTGCATTTCTCGGAAAAGCTCCATCTCATGCAGCTGAAGGATCAGCTTTTGCAGGAGAGATACAAGGGCAGACTTTATCTGCAATACAGCTTTGATGTCAGCGAGATACCCGATTCCGTAAAGCTTGCCTGCGAGCCTATGAAGTACTTAAGCTTTGAGATAAACGGCGAGTCTGCGGATTTTGACGGCTCTTGGTGGCTTGACAGAAGGTTTCCCGTTTGCGATCTTAAGGACCGCGTAAGGCTCGGTAAGAACACCGTTACCTGCAGCTTTGATTATTATCAGAGCGACTACGTATATTACGTTCTGTACGGCGGAGTCAGTGAATCCTTAAGAAACTGCCTTAATTTTGATACGGAGATCGAGTGTATGTACCTATTCGGGGATTTTGCCCTCGAGACTCACGGCAGCTTTGAGGAAGCCGAGAGAATGGGATATACCTATAGAGACAGCTTTTCTCTCAAGCGCTCAAAGGACACTCTTTTATGGTCCAACGTCATTTGCGACGGCTATCCCTTCTTTGCGGGCGAGCTTGATATTAGCTTTGAGCATTTTTATAAAAAGGGCGATCCCGCTTGCCTTTGCCTTAAGGGAAGATATCACGTTGCCGAGATCAGCGTAAACGGAGAGCCTGCGGACAGACTTCTTTTCGGAGACGTCAGCGATCTTTCCCGATATCTTAAGGAGGGCAATAACAGAATAGACGTAAAGCTTACAAACTCCAACAGAAACCTTCTCGGACCTCACCATCATCCCGAGGTGGAGGTATACCGAGTCGGCCCCAGGACCTTCACCTGTGAAAAGCTTTGGAAGGACGGAGAGTGTAAAAACTACGTTAAGGACTTTTACGCCTTTGTAAGATTCGGCGTGGATTGCAGGGAGGATAGCTGATGGGTATTGCACTTATTATATTGGGAGGCTTGTTCCTTCTTGTCGCCGTTCTTTGCCGTATGGGAAAGACAGACCTTCTTTGCACCTACCACAGAAACGCCGATTATACCAGGGAGCAGTTCAGAAGGGCGATAAGCGCCGCTATCATTTTTCTTTCCGTTTTGCTTATGGGGGCGGGAATCACCTCCTTCTTTGTAAACGATATCGTTGCCTTTCTTGTTCTTTTTGCCGCTTTGGCACTGGGAGCGGTTCCGCTTTGGATAGTGTTGAAAAAGTATAATTGAAAAGAGAAGCTCCTGCCGTTTTGGCAGGAGCTTTTTTACAAAGGTCGATTAAATGATTATTATTTCATTAGCTTTTTTATCTCCTTTATATCTTCCCTTGTCAGTGCCGATGAGGCGAAGCAAAGGGCGATAAAGATCAGAGAAAAGCAAATTATCATAAGGGTGCATTTTGCCGTGGGGTCGGGGATACGGGCAAGAGAGAAGAGGGTCTTCGTCACCAAGACGGAGGCGGCGGAGAAAATGCAAAGCTTTAATAAAAAGCTCCGACCCCTTATGCGTATGCCCGAGTGCCTTCTCAGGGCGGAAAAGCTCATAATGAAATTGACTGTTTCGGTGGAATATACCATAAGCACGTAGCCGTAAATTCCCATAACGGGAACGAGAAAATAGATCATAAGAACGGATATTATACTGTCCACCACGTTTATTGCCATTACCGTCCTTTGAAGCCCCAATCCCTTCATTATTCCGTCGGAGGTCATATCCATATACATTATCGGTACCAATGGGGCAAGGAGTGCTATGTAACGGGCGCATTCGTCGCTATTATATACCGAAAGAGAAAGCTCCCTTGAAAATCCCAGCATTACCGCGGTGCAGGCAAGGGAGAAGATAAGGGTGGGCTTGAATACCCTGTAGATCATATACCTTATCCTTTTATATTCCTCCTTTAATTTGCAACGGGCGATCTCGGGAATAAGCAAGGAGCTCAGTACCGACGGTATGCTTGATGGATATAGCACCACGGGCAATGCCATGGCGTGGACCTGGGCGTATTGGCTGAGAGCCGTATCCGAGCCCGCTCCGTAGCGCCGCATTCCTATGGGGATAAGGAGGTTCTGTATGGCGGAGAGTATGCTTCTGAAAACGCTTCCCAGAGCATCGGGAAGGGCGATGGAGGAATACTTTTTAATAAAGCCGCGGCTTTTTTTGTTTTCGTCGGTAAAGGAGCTGTCCTTTATTACCGTAAATGCTCCCAAAACAAAGCTTACCGCCTCCGAAATCGTTATTCCGAGGCTTACGCCCCTTAAGGAGCTTTGTACGTCGTCGGGAGAGGTCATATTCAGAATAATTATGCTTGATGCTATTCTTACTCCCTGCTCGATAAAGCCTATAAGGGCGTAGCGCGCCATTTTTCTTTTGGCAACGCTGTATCCGTTGGTAACGCAGGAGCAGGCGGAAAGGGGGAGGGAGAGGGATAGGATGATAAGGGAGCTCTTTGCCCTTGCATCACCTATAAAGCTTCGGCTGACCGTTCCGGATGCTCCCATCAGGATAAGCATACCCAAAGCACCGATGAAAAATGCGGCAAGATAGAGCTTTTTCAGGTTGCTTTTTCTGCTTTGGGGATCGTCTATTATAAGCCTTGTGCTTAAAAGGCTCATTCCCGCACCGGAAAAGGTCTTTAGCATAATATACACACTGAGGATAAGATTCCACAGCCCCAGACCCGCCGCGCCGATTTTTGAAGCCATATATACGTTGAACCATACCCCCACCGTTTTTGCGGCAAAGGAGTAAAAGCTCAGTAAGACAGTGGTCAAAAATATCCTTTTGGAGTTTTTCATATAAGCTCCTTTCTGTTCTTCCTTAGCACTATATGAAAAAAATCGGTGATTAATCCGCAAAAAGTACTTTATTTTTTTTAATTAATGTAGTAAAATAAACAAGAACAAAGTTTAAAGGAGAGAGATATGAAAAGGATCACGATGCTTTTTTTAATATCGGCAGTGCTTTTTATCACCTCCTGCACCGTCCCCCAAAAAACAAAGGAGCCCCCCGTCTCTACCGAGGAGTCTCCCGCACCGCCCTTATCCTCTGTTGTTACTCAGGAGAGCGTGACCACCGAGGAGGCGGTGACCGATGAGGAGCAGGTAAGCCAGATGGATAAGACCCAGATCTCCGATACCTATCGGCTTCTTACGGATACCTTCTCGTCGGGAAGCTTTTATCTTGAATACACCCTTAACGGGGATGATTACGTTATTGCCTCCAAAAACGGGGACGTGTATATTTCCGATGAGGACTCCAAGCTCAGCTATATCGTCAGAGATGCAAGGGTCACAGTTTGCGATCACGCCCAAAAGACCTATAGGGAATTCGAGATAGGTGACAGTGAGTTTTCCTACGATAATTACGTGGATTGGCAAGACCCCGAGGATTACGTCGGAGTTGAATTTACAAGCGTAAGCGGCGGAACCAAAAAGCGTCCCAAGCTCACGGAGACCTTTACCGTGGAGGGCGATACCGTAAGCTTCTATTATTACAAGGATGAGCTCAGCTCTGTAACGGTCAGCTTTTTTGACGGCGGTCAAGCGGTGTATGAGATAACAGAGCTTTCGAAAAACGTGTCGGATTCTCTGTTTAAGGTTAACGAAAAATACAAAAAAATATAAAAAAGCAAAAAATTGATATTTTACGACAAGGTAGTTATAGAAATAATACAGTGAAACTGTTATTATATTATCAGCAACATTAAAATTATGAGGTGTATTATGGCTTCAAAAAAGAGAGTCGGCATCATCGGCTTCGGCGGAATGGGCGGCTGGCACAGCAAATTCATTTTAAAAAGCGACGTGGTCGAGCTTGCGGGCATTTGGGATATCAAAGAAGAGGCTCGCCAAAAGGCAGTGGGGAAGGGTATCCACGTTTATTCCTCCCTGGAGGATATGCTCGGGGACGAGAGCGTTGAGATCGTGACCATCGCGACCCCCAACGATCTTCATAAGCCTCTTGCAATTCAGGCAATGGCGGCGGGAAAGAACGTTATCAGCGAAAAGCCCGTTACAATGTCTTCATCGGATCTTCAGGAGATGATAGACGCAAGCAAAAAATACAATAAGATATTTACCGTTCATCAGAATCGCCGTTGGGACAAGGATTTCCTTGTTATCAAAAAGATCTATGAGGAAAAGCCCGTGGGCGAGATCTTTAATATCGAATCCCGTGTGCAGGGCTCTCACGGCATCCCCGGCGACTGGAGAGCAAAAAAGGAGCACGGCGGCGGAATGATGCTGGACTGGGGCGTTCATATGATCGACCAGATCCTGCTTATGATCCCCGAAAGGATCAAAAAGGTTTATGCCAAGATGGACCACGTCACAAATGCGGAGTGTGACGACGGCTTTAAGCTTGACATTTACTTTGAAAGCGGACTGAGAGTGCTTGTGGAGGTTGGAACAAGCAACTTTATCAATCTTCCCAGATGGTATCTCCAGGGCGTCAACGGCACTGCCGTGATCGAGGACTGGAGCCGCAAGGGTAAGATAGTAACCTGCCAGATCAAGCACGACAAAAACGTTGTTCCCGTGCAGACCAGCGCGGGTCTTACCAAGACCATGGCGCCCAGAAGCGAGGAGACCATCAAGGAGCTTCCCCTCCCCGAGGTGCAGAGCGACGTTCACGATTTCTATCGCAACCTTGTGGATGCCATCGACGGCAAGGCGGAGCAGCTTGTTACCCACGCTCAGGTAATGCGCGTCTTCAAGCTTATGGAGGCGGCCTTCGAATCCGACCGTCTCGGTCAGGTCGTGGATTTTGAGTGATGTGATATAATTTTCGGCTGATCCGTCGAGCTATCCGACGGGTCAGCCTTTTTGTACACGAAAACCACGCGATAGTCGCGTGGTTCGGAAAAGGTTAACCGATGAAAAGAAATCCTCCAAATATGCTATAATAAGATTGACCTGCCAGTCAAATCAAAAACATATTTGGAGGATTTATCTATGAAAAAAGTGACCATAGACAATAATAGTTTAGCACATACAAGTTGGAATTGCAAGTATCATATAGTGTTTGCGCCAAAATATAGACGAAAAGTATTTTTTACGGAGAAGCGATTAGAAATAAGAGAGATACTGAGGCAATTATGCCAATGGAAGGGAGTAGATATAAAAGAAGGAGAAGTGTGTCCGGATCATATACATATGTTGGTAAGCATCCCGCCCAAAATGAGCGTTTCGGGATTTATGGGATATTTGAAAGGAAAAAGTGCAATGCTAATATTTCAAAAATTCGGAAATATGAAGTTTGCATACCGAAACCGCGAATTTTGGTGTAAGGGATATTACGTTGATACCGTGGGTAAGAATACTAAGGCTATAAAAGAATATATCGCTGACCAACTTAAAAGAGATCAGGAAAGCGATCAATTAAGCTTGTTCGACCCACGGGACCCATTTATGGGTAGTAAGTAACAATTGCATGGCTGGCAGGCCAATAAAAGACGCACTTGTGCGTAGCCAGTAGTGTTAGGGCTATGCCCGAAACTGAAATACCACCCGCTATGCGGGTGGATATTTATTGTATGCTATGAGCCACGCTGAAGTGCGGCTTATGCCGCAAGCCGTTCCTTTTTTGAGCCGATCCCCAGCGCAAGCCCTTCCAGGGCGCCGATAAAGGGGTAAAGGGCAACCGTGCTTACTACGTTGAACAAGGTGTGCAGCCAGGCCACTCCCGCAGGATCTATGCTTTCGGAGAAGGTGTCGAAGCCGTTTATTACCCTTATTGCAAAAAACACCGCCAGAAATACCGTTGCACCGAGAAGATTTATGAAAAAGTGCATAAATGAGGATCTTCTTGCGTTGAGAGAGCTTCCCGCAGAGGCGGCAAGTGCGGTGACGGTGGTCCCTATATTTTGTCCCAGCACTATGGGCAGGGCGCAGGCTACCGATACCCTACCTGCGGCGCAGGTGGCTTGAAGGATGCCCACCGATGCCGACGATGACTGCAAAAGCGCCGTTACCACGGTACCCACAAGTATTCCCATAAGAGGATTTTCAAAGAGAGTGAAGGCGTTTTTAAAGGCTTCGGTTTGGCAAAGGGGATAAAGGGTGTCGCTTAATGCCTTTAAGGAAAAAAGCATAAGGGAAAAGCCGGTGAGAGCCCCCGATGCCCAAGAGAGGGATCTGTTTTTATTAAAGATCGTTATTAAGCTTGCCCCAATGATGGCTATCGCGGCAATGCTGTCTGCCTTTAAAAGACTGAAGAACAGTCCGTCCTCCCTGAGTCCCGTAAGGCTTGTGAGCCAGGCGGTGACGCAGGTGCCGACGTTTGCTCCCAATATAACGCCAATGGCACGCCTTAAGGAAAGCATACCCGAATCCGCAAGGCTGACCACTGTAACGGAAATGGCGGTGGAGCTTTGGAGAAGGGCGGTGACTCCCGTTCCGAAAAGCACGGCGCGAAGATCGTTTTTCGTGCATTTTTCAAGGGTCTTTTCCAATAATCCGCCCGAATTTTTCTCCAAGGACGATTTCATCAGCTTCATTCCGTAGATCAAAAAGCAGATCGCGGCGATAAGACGAAGTATACTGAAAATATCAAAGCTTTGCATATGGTTCCCCTTTTCTTTTTCTCTTTCTGCTATTATATTTTGAGTGATGAGATTTAAGTATTATTCAAAGGGGTTTATATTGACATTTTTACCATTATTTGATATAATCGCAAAAAGGCGGTGAGTTTTTTTGAATTGGAAAAAGCTTGGAAAGTATGCTTTTATATATCTTGGATTTTGTGTATTTGCATTTGTTTGTGCGGTTGGCATTGCGGAATTGGAGATAATCGAGGAATATCGTCCGCTTGTTTATCTGGGAACGGCTCTGGCCTTGCTGGCGGCGGCTTTTGCGGCGGTCTTCGTTTTTTTCTTCGGCTTGGGAAGGCTGAATAAAAAAATATCAAAATTCATTTCAATGCCCGATGCCACCAAAAGGCTGGGCGCTCTTTTGGGAAGGCATAAAAACAAAAGTGCTGCCTTCTTGATAAGCCAGAATATCGCATATTGCCATATTAAAAACGGAGAATATGAAAAGGCGAGGGGGATGCTGGAGCTTCTTTCTCCCAGGTATGCCCTGTATTTTAATATGAATAACCAAAGAGAGCTTTTGGGAGCCCTGGCGGTGATCGGGAACGACGGTGAGGGCTTTAAGAGGCTTGGTTGTACCGAGCCGCAATTGAAAAGGTGGAGCTTTCTGGACGAAGCGCTTCTTGAAAGATGGAAAAGCTGGTGTATTGATTAATCGGGAGGTAAAAAATGGAATTTAAACAGAGTGCCATAAGAGAGGATTTTTATCTTTTTGAATTTCTTGAGGGTGACGTGAGCATGAGCCATGCAAGGCTTTGGATCAAAAACATCAACCTCGGCTCCGCGGTGTTCAAGGCGGGACTTATATGCGGTGTGGGAACAAGACCCGAGTGCAGAAGGGGAGGCTACGTTAAGAGGCTTCTCGGTAAAATGTATTCCTTTTGCCGCGAGCGGGGAGCGGATATTTGCCTGCTTCATCCCTTCAGCAATTCTTACTACAGAAAATACGGCTTTGAAAGAGTGAGCGATCACAGAATATTAAGCTTTCCCATGAGCGTTCTTTCCTGCGTTGAGCGTTATCCCGAGCTTGTAAGATGCAACGCCAAGGAAAGAAATGCAGATCTTTGCAGGGTGTATAACAGCTTTTCCAAGGGCAGAAACATTATGCCCTTGAGAGACGAGAGCTACGCCTTCGTTACAAAGGATGATAAAAAAAGAGTGTATATTTCCTACGGAGAAAAGGGTGAGGCGGACGGATACATCATCTATTCAGTGGAAGCGGAGTTTGATGTTAACCGTATGGCAAGGGGTGTTCTCAACGTTTACGAGCTTGGCTACACCTGCCCCGAGGCTATGAAGAAGATCCTCGGATTTATGAGAATGTTCGACGGAGAGGCAGAAACCGCAGTATTGCATAACGTTGCCATGATGCCCGAGCTGGAGCTCTTTTTAAGGGATTACGAAATGATTTGCATAAGAGTTGTGCCTGACTGTATGGCAAGGATCAATAACGTAAAAGCTGTTTTGGAAAATATAAAGTACCCCGAGCCCCTTTCCTTCTCGGTAAGGGTCACGGATCCCTTCCCCGCAGAGGGTGCGGAAGGGCTCAGCTGCGGCTCCTGGAGGGTGGATTTTGACGGAAGCCTGACAGTTGTTACCGAGCTTGGCGCCGAGGATGGGGTAGACGTTGAGCTGGATATTCCCTCTCTTTCCAGATTTGTCTTCGGCTACGAGGTCTATTCAAGGCAGGTGGCGCAATATTGCCACAACACAAAATTCTTAACGGATGCCGAGGGATTTTTCAAGGCTTTTAAGAATACGCCCTGTGGGGTTTTCGAGCATTTTTAAGGCTTGATTGCCTCAAAATTACACTTTTATGTTTTTTTGTTATGAAAATTCGGATAAACTATTGCAAAAAGATAAAAAATAGTGTATAATAAAATAAATATTTTTTTATTTTTGAAAAGGAGAAACAACCATGAAGAAAATTATTGCTGTTGTGCTCTTGATGGTAATGGCTCTCTCCGTTGTCTCTTGCGGCAACGGCGGCGCATCCATGACAATGGGAACCGGCGGAACCGCAGGTACCTACTATGGCTACGGCGGAGTTCTCGGCCAGTACATCAAGAATCATGCCAACATCAACGTTACCGTTGTATCCACCGACGGATCCAAGGCTAACATCCAGGGTATAGATGCAGGTAACTACCAGCTCGGCACAGTTCAGTCCGACGTTATGTCCTATGCTTGGGAAGGCACCCGTTCCTTCGAAAAGGAAGGCAAGATCTCTTCCTTCCGCGTTGTTGCAGGTCTCTATGCCGAGAGCGTTCAGCTCATCACTATGGACCCCAACATCAAGTCCGTAAAGGATCTTAAGGGCAAGAGCGTTTCTATCGGTGCTCCCGGCTCCGGTGTATACTTCAATGCAGTTGACGTTCTTGGCGCAGCAGGTCTTACCGAGAATGACATCAAGGCTCAGTATCAGTCCTTTGCTGATTCCGCTGATGCTCTTAAGGATGGCAAGATCGATGCAGCGTTCATCGTTGCAGGCGCTCCCACTCCCGCTATCGTTGAGCTTTGCACCACAAACGATGCATATCTGGTTCCCATCGACGGTGAGATCGCTCAGAAGCTCTTTGATTCCTGCCCCTTCTACAGCGCATACACCATCCCTGCAAACACCTATAAGAACCAGTCTGAAGACGTGACCACAGTTACCGTTAAGGCTACTCTTATAGTATCCGCAAACGCATCCGAGGATGACGTTTACAATCTCACCAAGGCCATCTTTGATAACAAGGATGCCATCGCTAAGGAAAACGGCAAGGGCAGCGAGCTCTCTCTCGAGAACGCAACCTCCGGTCTTACCGTTCCCTTCCACGCAGGTGCTGCAAAGTATTTCGCTGAAAAAGGTGTAGAGGTAAACAAGGGCTGATAGCCCATACCTGAACCGAAAAAGGTTTTAGCGGGCTGCGGCGCTCTATGCGCCGCAGCCGAATTTGATACAGGAGAAAACTATGGCTCTTTTCAAAAAGAAAAAACAGCCTGAGGTCAACGAGCCTATGGATCTTGACGCGGTCATGAAAAAATTTGACCGTGAGTCAAACACCCGTATCTGGGAGGGAAAGCCCAAGATAGCGGTGTTTACCATTTTGGCGATCTTCAGCTTGTTTTGTATTTACGTGACTCTGTTTACCACCTGGCTTGAGGAGATACGTCTTACCTCCTTTATGGCTTTTATTATTTTTATCGGTTATCTTGTATTCCCGGCAAAAAAAGGTGTTCAGAGGGTCAATTTCATACCCTGGTACGATTATATCCCAATGATCGGAGGAACCCTGGCGTTTCTTTATTATACTGCCTTTGCAAAGGATATCATTCAGCAGGGTGCAAGGTTTGAATGGTGGCAGATCGCCATCGGTATTATAGGTATTGCCGCACTGTGCGAGGTATGTCGCAGAAGCGTGGGCTTGCCGATTCTTATCGTTGCGGGCGTGCTGGTGGTATACGCACTTACCGCAGGTCTTTCCAACCCCGATCTGGGCGGAAAGCTCAATTATATGGTTCACTACCTCTTTTACAGCAAAGAGGGTATTCTCTCCACACCCGTCAACGTGTGCAGTAAGTTCATCGTTGTGTTTATTATTTTCGGTGCGTTTCTGGAGAGGACCGGAATTGCGGATTTCTTTATCAAGATCGCCAACGCATTCGTAGGCGGTTTTTCCGGAGGTCCCGCGAAGGTCGCAGTTGTTGCCAGTGCTATGGAGGGTATGGTATCCGGTTCTTCCGTTGCCAATACCGTAGGCTCCGGTTCGGTGACCATCCCACTTATGAAAAGAACGGGCTATAAGCCCGAGTTTGCGGCTGCCGCAGAGGCCTCTGCCTCCACGGGCGGTCAGATAATGCCTCCCATCATGGGAGCGGCGGCGTTCTTGATGGCTGACTACGTCGGCGTACCTTACAGCGATATAGTTTTAAGGGCTATTCTTCCCGCCGTTTTGTATTTTGCGGGTATTTTCATAACCGTACATCTTGAGGCTAAGAAGGAAGGTCTTAAGGGCATCAGCCGTCAGGAGCTTCCCAGAGTGCTGCCTCTTTTGAAGAAGACTTATCTGCTTCTTCCCCTGATACTTCTTATCTACCTTGTGGGAACAAGTCAGAAGTCCATTGCTTATGCGGCTGCCATCGCCATTATCGTTGCTATAGTGGTAAGCCTTTTCAATAAGGAAAACCGCATCACTCCCAAGCGTATTTGGGAAGCACTTGCCGCAGGCGGTCAGGGAATGATCACCGTTGCGGTGGCTTGCGGCGTTGCGGGTATCATTGCGGGAACCATCACAATGACAGGTCTTGCCAATATGATGATAAACGGCATCGTTGCCCTGGCAGGCGATCAGGTCATAATAGCACTGTTTTTGACAATGCTTTGCTGTATAGTTCTCGGTATGGGTGTTCCCACCACCGCAAACTACTGTATTATGGCGGCAACCTGTGCTCCCATTCTTATCCGTATGGGTGTTCCCGCGCTTTGTGCACACTTCTTCGTGTTCTATTTCGGTATAGTTGCGGATCTTACTCCTCCCGTTGCTCTTGCGGCTTACGCAGGCGCGGCGATCGCTCAGGCAAATCCGATGAAGACCGCATTTACCTCTACCAAGCTTGCTATAGGAGCCTTTATAGTCCCTTACGTATTTGCACTCAGCCCCTCGATGCTCTTTATAGATACAAATGCAATTGAGGTTGCACTTATCTGCATCACCTCCCTTGTGGGTATCTTTGCGGTGTCTATGGCGCTGGAGGGCTATCTCTTGGAGATCATGCCCTGGTATCAGAGGATCGTAAGTCTTGCGGGCGGATTGCTCCTTATATATCCGGGCTTGGCGACCGACCTTATCGGCGTTGCTCTTGTTGCGGTAGTTGTAATATTGCAGTTCTTTATGAGAAAAAGAGTAAAGCTTACGGCTTAGTACGAAAAACCGCTTCCGAAAGGGAGTTGCGATAAGGGATTATCACAACTCCCAATGATATATTACCTGACGGTAATATGATATATTTCTTACAGAAATATGATATATTGCTATCGCAATATGATATATGCCCTCGGGGCATATTATGGAATAAAAATAATTCCGCTTC
>SVTC01000043.1 GCA_015063985.1 Oscillospiraceae bacterium
CAGACTCTTTGTACGTCATTTTTTCTTGACAAGCACTGCATTTGTAGACACAAACGCAAATACGGCATACCTCTTTCGAGATATACCGTATTCTTGAAAAACTGTCCTTTAGGGTACGTCACAAAAGGTCGGGGCTTTGTTTTATATTCGGCTATAATTTTTTATTGACTATTTTTTCAAAATATTGTATACTGTACTCCAAGAAAGAGAGGAAAAAACAAATGAAAAAACTAATATCGAAAATCACACTGATAGTATTGACCTTAGCTCTTCTCGCCTCCTGTGCGGCCACCGAGCCAAGCACGGGAAACAGCGAGAGCACTGCACCCATATCAAGCTCGGAAAAGCTTGAGGATCTTGTCATCACATCCGAAACCGAGCTTAAGATAGCCTACGCCGAAAATGCCTCCGAGGCATACAGTGCGGCGGCAGACAAGCTCTTTAACGCCATCTTTTCCAAAACAGGAATCAGATCCTTCACCGGAAGCGATGAGAAGGAAAGCGAAGTGGAGATCCTTTTGGGTAACACCGCCAGAACCCCCGAGGGCCTTGATAAGGACCTTTTGATAATGGACTATCTTGTGAAGGTAGACAAAAACAAGGTATATATTCTTGCGGGCAGTGATGCCGCTCTTGAAAGAGCAGTATCCGACTTCTCCGAAAACTACATAGTCAGAGGAGAAAAGAGCATAACCCTGAAGGGCGACCTGAGCTACGTGGGCGAGTACGATTATCCTCTTGATATTCCTTCAATAAACGGAGTCTCCCTTAAGGACTACAGCGTCTTCGTCAACGAGGATTGCGACAAATTCACCCTTTATGCCGCTCAAAATCTCGTGGACTACTTAAAGCTCAATATGGGCTTTGCACCCGAGCTTATAAAGGGCGAAAGGGCTGAGGCAAACTCCATCGTTATCGGCGCCGAAAGCGGCATAGACTTTAAAGAAAACGGTTACACCCTTTACACCGAGGATTCCAAAATACTCATAGATGCAGAGGGATATATGATCGGCGCAGGCGTCGGAGAGCTTATAAACAACTACATTGAAAAGCATGCCGTAAAGGAAAACGCCGACATCACCGACCTTCCCAAGACTGCCGCAGAGCTTGAATTCAGCTTTCTTCCCACGGAAAACGCATTGCTTCTTATAGGAGACGGAATGGGTAAGAACCACATAAACGCCGCCCTCCAATTCGACCTGGAGAGCTTTGCCGCCCACTCCATCCCCAACAAGACCGATTGCACCACTTACTCCGCATCCGTGACAAACGGCAGCGCGGAATTCACCGACAGTGCCGCTGCAGCAACAGCTCTCAGCTCCGGAATCAAGACCATAAACGGCTACGTAGGCATTGATGAAAGTAAAAACGAGGTCACCAATGCAAGAGAATACGCTCAAATGGCAGGCGCAAATACCGCGATAATCACAACCGACGCCATCACCGGTGCAACTCCTGCGGGATTTTTGGCACACGTGGACAACAGAAACTCCACGGGCGCTATCCAGAGCCAGATCGATAAGCTTGTAAAAGACGGAAAGGTAAATGCCGCACTGGGCTCTTTAGACGATGCTCTGCTGGACACCTCCGCTCACCATCTCCACGCAATTTCCGCAGGTGATTCAGACTTCTTTGCAATGATCGAGGAAGGCTACATAGACAAGCACTCCCACAATAACAATTACGACGGAGCAATCGACGCGGTGGTAAGATTCAACGACGTAATTGCATACGCGATGGAATTCGTTCTCATTTACCCCGATACCGCTCTTATCGTTACCGCGGATCACGAGACCGGCGGACTCACCTACGACGAAGTAAGCCACAGCTACAACTTCACCTCCACCAACCACACAAATGCAGACGTTGATCTTTTTATGCTGGGATACGATGCTGAAGAATTAACAAGCGACCTTGCGGACAACACAGAGATCGGTAACTACCTCTGCGAGCTCTACAAATAATATTTCACAGATTCTTCACTGCTTTTTTCAATTTATTCAAAAATACATAAAAGTTTATCTATCACTTTTTCGAAAAAGGGTGTATAATGATAATGTGAAATTTAGTTAACATTTCAATTATGAACAAAATATCATATCATTTACACGGTAGAAAGGAAAAGAGAATATGGCAACCAAAATTCTTGTTGTTGACGACGATCTTAATATTTGCGACGTACTGAAAATGTATCTGGAAAACGAGGGCTACGAGGTAAAGACTGCCAACGAGGGCAGTGAAGCTATCTCCGCCTTCAAGATATACGAGCCCGATCTCGTTCTCCTCGACATTATGCTCCCCAGAAAGGACGGCTGGCAGGTGTGCCGGGAGATCAGGGAAATGTCCTCCAAGCCCGTTATTATGATAACCGCAAAGGGCGAGGTGTTCGACAAGGTTCTGGGTCTCGAGCTGGGAGCCGATGACTTTATAGTCAAGCCCTTCGATATGAAGGAGGTCTCCGCAAGGGTCAAGGCGGTATTAAGGCGCTCCACCATGAGAGACAACTTCGATGACGGCGAGGTCATTAAGTTTGACAATATGGAGATCAGCAGACAAAAATACGAGCTTAAGCTCAACGGCAAGGCTGTAGACATCCCCCCGAAGGAATTGGAGCTTTTGTATTTCCTTGCATCCAATTACAACAGAGTATTCACAAGAGACCAGCTTCTTGATAAGGTATGGGGCTTTGAATACCTTGGCGATTCAAGAACCGTAGACGTTCACGTAAAGCGCCTGAGAGAAAAGCTCGAGGGTGTCAGCGACAAATGGCTTCTTAAGACAGTCTGGGGTGTGGGATACAAGTTCGAGCTTCTCTGATAAGGGGCGTTTTGAATGTTCAAAAGTATTTTTACAAAATACATAACCGCATTTATGACCATCACGCTCATAAGCTTTATCCTTTTGGCAATAATTATGAGCTCGATGATCACAAACTATTCCTTTGATGCCAAAAGTGCTCTTATAGAAAGCGCGTCCCTGAGCACGATGCAAAGCATAAACACCTTTATGCACATCAGCGATGACGATATTATCGGTCTGCTTGACTCCGATCGCGACGAGATCAGAAAAACTCTTGCGGTGCAGTCACAAAACGCCGAAGCGCTTATCTTTATAACCGATCTTACGGGAAAGGTGCTTATTTCCAGCGAGGACAACTCCACTCTTTGGCTGAGAAACACAGTCCCCGAGAAGATAATAGCCGATATCCTTGCGGGAAAGGACGTATACAACTTTTCGGATCTTGACGGAGTTTTTGAAAAGAAGCATTTAAACTCCATCCACATCATATACGACGACTCCGCAGACGCCATCTCCTCCGGCAAAGCCCTTGCGATACTCTTTATCAGCGCCCCCTCGGCTCAGATAAGAGGCTTTGTGGATCAGATGTCCAGAACGGTAACGGTAAGCATTCTTCTGGTATTTATAGTTGCGCTTATCGCAGTGTATCTGATATCGGAAAAGATAACCGAGCCACTCAAGGAAATGAGCAAGGCGGCAAAAAGCTTTGCAAGAGGCCGCTTTGACGTCAGGGTACCCGTCAGAGGCGAGGACGAGGTGGGAGAGCTGGCCACCGCCTTCAATAATATGGCAAGCTCCCTGGAAAAGCTGGAGGAATCAAGAAGCACCTTCCTTGCAAACATTTCCCACGATCTTCGCACACCTATGACCTCAATTGCGGGAATAATCGATTGCATCCTGGAGGGCGCCATCCCCAAGGAAAAGCACAACTATTATCTTCAGCAGATAGCATCGGAGGTACGAAGACTTTCAAGGCTCGTAAGCAGCCTGCTTGATATTTCAAGGATGCAGGCAGGAGAAAGAAAGTTTAATATGACCGCCTTTGACGTATGCGAGCAAGCGCGGCAGATACTCATCTCCTTTGAAAAAAGGCTGGACGAGAAAAAGCTGGACGTTGTTTTTGATTGCTCCAGCGACAATATTATGGTATACGCCGATGCCGATGCCATCCACCAGGTCATCTTCAACCTTATCGACAATGCGGTGAAGTTCTCCAACGAGGGCGGATGTCTGACAATTAAGATAAACGCCAAGGAAAAGAAGGTATACGTTTCCGTTTTGAACACCGGAAAGGGCATACCCGACGAGGATCAGCCGTATATCTTCGACAGGTTTTATAAATCCGATCGCTCAAGAGGTCTGGATAAAACTGGAGTAGGTCTTGGACTTTACATTGTAAGGACCATTATAGAACGCCACGGCGAAGAGATCCGCTTAAGAAGTGAATACGGTAAGGATTGTGAATTCACCTTCACTCTCAGTGCATTGCCCGAGGGAAAGGTAACAAAAACCAATTAATGATGGATTGCCTCACTTTAAGAAAAATAAAAGTGAGGCAATTTTTTTCAAAAAAGCTATTGACAAATCGGCTTAACTATGGTAGAATATCACACGTTGCAGGAAGCAACATAATTTAATAAGATGCTAGTGTGGCTCAATGGCAGAGCAGCTGATTTGTAATCAGCAGGTTGGGGGTTCGACTCCCTTCACTAGCTCCAGGGGGAATTCCCGAGCGGCCAAAGGGGGCAGACTGTAAATCTGTTGTCACTGACTTCGGTGGTCCGAATCCACCTTCCCCCACCAAAAAGAAACGACAATTTTCGAAAGAAGATTGTCGTTTCTTTTTGTTCTTTTCACTTTTCTCTTTTCGTTCTTCTCTCTTCTCTAAAATTGTCGTTTCCAGATAAAAGATAAGAGAGAAAAGAGAAGAGAAAAGGTA
>SVTC01000024.1 GCA_015063985.1 Oscillospiraceae bacterium
ATTTACTGTGAAGTTACCCGTCATATAGATCCCGCCGGTTTCGGCCTCTACCGCAATCCCGTTGGCGCCGATATCGAAGGTGTCGCCGCTCAGGGTGATGTTGCCGCCGTTGCTGAAAATGGCGTTGCCATTGCCGCCGATGGTGGCGTTGTTGCTGTGAATCTCGATGTCGCCCTCGGCATAAATACCGCCGACGATAAAGCTGTCGGCGTTATCAATATACACCGTCTCGGTCACATCAATCGCGTGCCATGCGGGCTGAACAAACAAGTCGCTGGTACAGTGCAGGCTCTTCACGTCAATACCGTTGCCGCTGCCATCAATGGTCAGGGTGCCGCCGCCGTCAATGGTCAGGTTGTAGTCACCTTCGATATAGGGCACCGACAGGTCGATATCCATATACAGGTGCGTGTCCCCCATCAGGACAACGCCCTGGTCAGCGATGACGGTGCTGGCGTACATCAGACCGGTGATATTCTGAGCAGATACCGTCAGTGCGGTTGCCGGAATCAATCCGACCAACATTACAAATACTAACAGCGTACTCAAAATTTGTTTTGAAAGCTTATGCTTCATTGATTTCTCCTCCTTGGGGAGTTTTTTCTTGATAGCCCGCTGCTTTTCGTAGGATCTGCTTTCCGCAGTTGGGGCAATACTGCGAGTCGGAGGCAAGCACCGTATCGCAGTCGGGGCAGCATTTGTGCTGCCGTTTGTAGCGGTCAAAGAGAGTTTCACCGGGGAGCTTCTCTCCGCAATCGGGGCAGGTCTTGGCATTCGCTCCGACCATCCTGCCGCATCGGGCACAGACCTTGGTTTTTTTCATCACGTTGGGGCCGAAGCCATAGTCCTCCATGTTTTGGTATCTCGACTTTTCGGTAGGACTCATTTTATCCACCCCTTTCCGTAATACGCAAGAGGCTTGCCACACTTCGGGCACGGTTTTGCAGGTTCCTCGATCTTCGCACCGCAGCTTTTGCAGAACCTCGCCTCGGCTTCAAAGGGGGCACACTCCACACATTCCAAGACGTCAACGTTGTACATGGCGAGGCTGACCCATTTGCCGCATTTGCGACACTGATTGAAGTGACTGCGTCCTTCCGCCTGCCAGGCAGACTTCAGGGCTTCTTCCGGCGTATTCCCGTAATAGATTTCCTTTGCGGTGCATATATGAGCGCCGGACAGATCACAGTAAAACATGAATCGGTATCCGCCGCCATCCGCAAGCACCTTGTGCGTTGCCGTCCTTCTCTCGGGCATAACCTCGCTCCCTTCTTTTCGGTCAATTCCTCCGCATCGAAAAATCTGCAACGTTTTTCCGACAAAGGCGGAAGAGTCTTGACTGAATCAAAATTTTATGATATATATAATTATAAGGATTTCTGCTTTTTTGACCCTACCCAAAAAGACCAAAAAGGGTGGGAACAACAAAAAAACCTTCAAAAGGGTGGGAATTCGGGTGGGTAAACCCGTATTGGAAGGTATCACCATGAAAAGAAGTACTATCATATTATGTTTTGTAATCCTGATCACCTGCTTTGCCGGATGCGCTCAAGGCGACACGGCACTCAGTCCCGAAAATCCGGTCACGCTGACCATGTGGCACGTTTACGGAAGCCAGACCAAGTCACCTTTAAACGACGTAGTTAACCAATTTAACCAAACGGTGGGAATAGAAAAAGGCTTTGGCTGTTATAGCCAAAGCCTTGTTTCTACCCATTGCAACGCCACAGATGTAATAACTTCAGAATACTGCCTTATTCACCCGTGGGGGGCGCGCTTTTTGTTTTACTCTATAGGATACGCTTAGTGCTTTGTTATTATAAGGTAAGTCGGAAGGAAGTATCTATCACTTCTTTTATCAATCCGTCATCGGCACTGCCGTCAAGACATACGCTTATCCAGTGCTCCTTGTTCATATGGTATGCGGGATAAACGCCCCTTTCTCTCCATAGCATATTAATGATCCCTTGCTCGGCTTTTACGTTGAATACGTCGATCATTCCCTCATTTTTTATGCCCAGTCTTTCTTTTTTTATAGTCATAGCAATTATAAACCATTTTTTATTTTCCTTGTGACGAAATACCCAGCTATTGCTGTCATCCTTAAAGGGTGTTTCCTTTGGAACGTTATAGGTTTTGAGAATGTATTTTTCAAGCTCCGGTTTATTCATTTGCAATTCCTCGTGCTTTATTGATCGTAAGGTAATATTACCCCTATTTTTCCTTTTTGTCAACAGTGAACTTGATTTTGAATTCATATTTTGTTATAATGATAATATCGGAATATCGGATACTTTACAATGCTTATCATCATAGGGAGGGTATATGGTTTTAAAGTTATCTTGTTGCAACGGTCTTGAAATATATATTGATGGCATAAAAGTCCAATGCCGAGACCTTGAATTACCCTCGGGAAAACACCTGATTCGTGTCGAGCAGGATAACCCTCTCTATAGAAGATATTGGTTAAAAGCTTTGCTTAACCCCTTTTGCTTCTGGGGATTTGCGTTTTTTAAATCAGAGCACACCCTCCATAAGGCATATAACAGTCAAGCGGCAGTGTGGGAGGGGAAAATCGAGCTTCATAGAGATGCCCGCTTATCAGCAGATTTAAGGCTTTCTCAATTAAACGGCAATTATTTAGAGGAATATTGGAGTATTGAAATACAAGGGAAGGATCTTAAATCGGTGTCAGGAAGGAGAGTGGAGCCTTCTTCGCTTTTTCGCAAGAGGTGGATCGCTCTAAGGCTTATTCCTTGCTTTATAACAGTTATTTTATTATGGATTGTTGGATTGACCTTAAGAAATACTCTATTAATTCCGTTTATATATACCTTACTTGTTGTTATCCGCGGGATCTTTCTTTTCCGAAACAAAGCTATAATATAAAAACGAAATGCTTTTATACCGAGCTTCACAGATCACGAGACAATTTAAAACTTTTGATTTTTAAGTTGTTGTACAGCTTAATTAAAGCATTATGCCCTCCAAATCCTCGGAGGGCACTGTTTTTTTATAAAGGATCACGTCTTAGGCTTTGTTACTTTTTCCGATATTTTTTTAAATCCGAGCCTGAAGGCGAGGGAATCCTCAGAAAGGGTGAAATCCTTGTTTTCGAGACTCTTAAACATAGGATCTGCAATAATTGAGCAGTGGTCATGACCGTAAATGCTCTGCCATTTTTCAAGGTCGAATTCATCGTCGCCGTTTTTGTAAAGCACGACCTTGTCTTTTGAAAGATCGTAGATAATATTTGAGCTTGCGGAGAAATTTCCCGTAGCTCTTGTAGGATTATATACTGATGCCCCACATACTGCCAATATATTTCCCTCCAAGTGCATTCCCTGCAAATGCTCGTTTTTCGAGAGCCTTACGGCGCTTGCGCCCAGTGTGGATGCAAAGATGTTGTTTCTGATAAGGTTGTGATTTCCGTAATGAAGGTGGAGGCACTCAGTTCCGGTGTTGTAAACAAGGTTGTTTTCTACCCTTATGAAGCTTGAGCCTTCATCGAGATAAATGCCCCAGGCGCCGTAATTCTCGCATTTTATGTCGTGTATTCTGTTTTCGGAAATTACGGTTCCGGGCTGAATGCCCAGAGTATATATTCCTCCCATATCGGAAAGCTTGCCGTTGCCTAAATGGTGTATATGGTTTCCTCTGATGATGTTTCCATAGCTTTCGTTATCGGAATATCCCCATTCCCAGCCTACGGAAATGCCGGAGTATCCTCCGTGGTGGATGTGGTTGTTCTCGATAAGGTTATCGTGGGAGTGGCAGATAAGTATTCCGCAGCCTGCTTCGTAGCGCTTTCCGATGTATCTTATCTCATTTCCCGTAATGGAACAGTTGTTTGTGCGATATTCCTCAGGTGAGTCGTACTTTCCTCCGAATATCTTTATACCACCCGCCGCAATATCTTCTATTAAGTTGTTTTCGATTCTTATATGATCACAGCCCGATCTTATTGCAATGGCGTGGATTCCCAGAGAATGCAGATGGCAATTTGATACTGCCACTCTTTTGGAATTTGTTATGCTTATTGCTCCGTCGGCGTAGCAGACTGACTGCATATCAGCCCCGTAGGATATAACGTCCTCCACTGAAATGCCGCTTTCGGGATCGGCGCATCTGGCATAACGGCTTTCGTAATCACAATCGGTGACTAAAAGCTCGAGATCTCGGAGAGTTACGTTTTCGCTTTCTATATTAAAGAGCTTTTTTGTCATCGGAGCGTAAGCATTGAGGTTCTCGGCACTTTCGCCCTCAAGGGGAATATAAAAGATCCTTCCTGTTTTTTTGTCAAAATACCATTCGCCCGCCTCCTTGAAGGTGGAGGGAAGGTTTGAAAGATAGTAGTACATATCACTGGGTTCTCTACTTGAGTAATTGGCGGTCAAGAGAAAACGGGAGTGATATTTCATGGTTATCTTATTCGTGTCGGCCTCGTAGCTTTCAACGGGGGAGTGTTCGTCTATCCAATAATGATAGTAGTTTACGTATGCATTCTCGACCCCCTCTATTCCTTCAAGATCCTCTGATTTTGCAATGAACCAACGAGATGGCGAGAATAGCTGGGAGGTCTTTACGGAGGCCTTGGTATCTGTCTCCTTTGCCTTTAAAAGCCCTTCTTTGGGGTATCTTGTGACTCTTGCAAATTTATTGTTTACAATAAGATCACTAAAGCTATTCTCTTTTGCTTCGTCGGGAACGGGTGCAGAGATACACTTGACACCGTTGTAAATATCCTCTTTCCAGTTCTTAATTTGAATACCGCCGATGATTCTTTTTCTCAAGCCGTAGGACTCTATAGTTACGTTATTGATGTTTGAGGGGATCTCTATTGGCTTAGTGATATAATAATCATCGGTCAAGGCGATAGTAAAGGGTCTGTTTTCGCCGTTTGATCTTAAGGTGGAAATGAAAGTGAAGGCTCTTTCAATGCTGGGAAGAGGGCCGTTTAAATAAGCATCTGCTTTCGGACTAAGGCCGTTATTTGATTTGTCTCCGTGTTTTTGATCCACGTAGAAGGTTGAAGTGTTTTGAATACTGAGCATAAAGCATTCCTCTCTTTTTGGGGTTGAAATAAATAGAATTCTATGATACAATTCAATTACAGATTCTAATAAAGGAGAATTATGAGATGTATAAAACAAAACTGTGCTTGGGGCTTGGTGACTTCGGATGCGGATTCGAGGAGCAGATAAAGCTTTTCAAAGCAGTTGGCTTCGACGGCTTCTTTTCGGGATGGGATGGCAATATTAAAAATTATCGCTGTCTGGCAAAGGATGAAGGGCTTATATATCAATCCATTCACGCTCCCTTTGGTAATGCATCCAAAATGTGGAAGGAGACGGAGGAAGGTGAGGCTGCGGTAAATGAGCTTTTGAAATGTGTTGAGGACTGTGCTTCGGTAGAGGTTCCCATTTTGGTGATCCACCCTTATATAGGCTTCGGTAAAGGTCCTGGCGCCACCGAAGCAGGACTTGAAAGGTTTGGTAAGCTGGTGGAGCTTAGTGAAAAGCTCGGTGTTAAGCTCGCCTTTGAAAACGTGGAAGGGGAGGAATATCTTGCGGCTTTAATGAATACCTTTGCTGATAGATCTTGCGTGGGCTTTTGCTGGGATAGCGGTCACGAGCTTTGTTATAATCGCGGAAGGGACATGCTCAAGCTTTACGGCGACAGACTTATAGCAACCCATCTTAACGATAACTTGGGTGTAAGCCGATTTGACGGAGAGATATTCTGGACTGACGACCTTCATTTGCTGCCCTTTGACGGCATTACCGATTGGAAAAACGCAGCAAGCAGACTGAATAACTGCGGATATGACGGTATATTGACCTTTGAGCTCTCTAAGCATAATAAGCCAAAGCGTTTTGATAACAGTAAATATGCTTCTATGCCCTGCGAAGAGTATCTTGCAGAGGCCTATGCCCGTGCCTGCAGAATAGCTTATATGAAAAACGGAATGGATAATAATCTATAAAACTCTTTTTTTCCGCTTCGTTATCAATCTTACTGTTAGTATAACAAAGCATTAACGGTTTGTCAACAGGAGAGGTCGCTAATCATTATGATAAGCTGAGGGTTATAATTAATAATAAATTTCCCTATGATAAATAATAACAAACAAAGCCGAAAACTGTCATTTTCGGCTTTGTTTGTGTTGGCATACGCCATTTCCGGGGCGCTCTTTACTTAAATACTCTGCAAGATCGTATTTCCTCGAGATGGTTATAGAAAGGCTCCGTATTATCTTGTTGATTACAAATCAACTGCACTACCTGTTGTGCTATATCAGCATATAGTACCGATCAAAACAGAAATAAGGTATTTCACAAACATATCTTACCCCCAAACGTCAAGCTCGTCAAATACGATCTTTTTAATAGTGATACCGTAAGTCGCACAATTAACCTCATCAAGCGGCTTCTTATCATTTGTAAAGTAAGCAACCAGCAGATGATCATCGCGCTCATGGATAGCCGCATAGCAAAATGAGGCACGCGGGTTATCCTCGATAACCCTCACTCTCGGGCAAAAGCCCTTTGAATCGCCCTTTCCTACCGCCAGAACGTAAGGAGTTCTTCCCGAATAAACGCTGAACGAATGATAGAGACGCTTTTTGTATGACATCGTTTCAAGATCATCATCATCCTCAACTTCAAACCGTGTATTATAGTTGGGAATTGGATTGAAAATTGCTACAAGTCTGCCGTCCTTGAGCTTCTTTACACTCATTGGCGACAAAGGAGAGGTGAAAAATTCATTCGGGCGCACGTCACTCCAGCTCTCTCCTCCGTCCGAAGAATATGCCTCAAACTGATACGCATGTCCTGTTCGTGCCCACATCCATATTCTTCCGTCTTCAAGCTCGACCACACCGGGTTCCTGAAGACCTGAAAAAGAATGAACAAACGGCAGATCAAGACGTTGCTTTATCTCGCGGAAGCTCTCGCAGTCATCGTCCGAAACAAAGAACGCTACTCGTCCCGTGTCACTCTCCCCTGCATGAAGCGCGGTTGCCATGAGAATTCTTCCGGACGAAAGTCTTATAACTCTGTCATTATTGAGGACGTAATAGTCGTCGTCCATTATGCATCTTTTAGGCTCGCCCCAGCTTTGTCCTTCATCGTAGCTCTTTGAAACGTAAGGGATACAACAGTTTCTGCCCGACTCGGATCTGAACTTTCTCAAATAGAATATTGCGAGTGCTCCGTCAAGCATACGGAGAAAGGAAACGCTCATGAGGTTTCCGTCGCCCTCTTTTTTTCTTATGAGGCTTTTTTCCTCACCCCATGTCTCGCCGCCGTCATGCGAAACGACAGATGCGATCTCAGCATCGGATTCATCATTTGAAGCACCGATAAATCTGCTGAATGCAAACAAGACGTCACCGTTATTAAGATCGGCAAATGCACCCTCGGTATTTCTTGGATAGCGTGAGCTTGGAAATATCTCTCCGACAGTTCTTCCTATTTTTTTCATTATATAATCCTCTCTTTATTTAAGCTTTGCTCCCGCGCGAATCATTATCGAGCGTGCAAGGATACAAGACGGATCACCCGTCTCATATTTGTCGATACCGAAGTGTCTGAAGGCTATCGGCCCATTCCGCCCATTATGCCGACCGTTTTTTTAATATCTTCCATTCGACTTTTTACCCTTGCTTTTTTATTGTCTATATTCTATCACCGTTTTTCTTCCGTGTCAAGTTGGATAAATTTGGGGGTACTTTTTCGGAAAATAAAAGATATGTAAATTGTGGATTTATGGGTGAGATAGTTTATGAAATGTTTTTTCGGAAACTGTTTGAAAAAAGTTTCCGCACCTTCAAAAACTTCTGAGAAGAAGGATATAATTAAATCAAAATTTTTCCTTTCAAAGCCCACTCGGACGTGGACTTTGAATTTGAAGAACGTTGCTATTGTTCGTCGCTACCGCAGGAGCTTGGTGCGCCTTTCATGCTTCCAACGCTCCCCGATAAATCAAAATTTGAAAATGCCCCTGTGTCTTTATACATGACACAGGGGCACTGAAATTATATTAACATTATCCTCTTACTTCAAATCTGTTGCGGCACTTGGGACACACGACGGTATGCTTTCCCTTGGCTTTAGGCAGACGAAGGACTGCGTGACACTGCTTACACTTTCTGTAAACGTGTGTTTTTCTATCGCGACGCTTATTTTTCATAAGCCTGAAAAAGCCTGAGAACTTTTCATTTTCACGTCTTCGCCCTGCGATATTTCTCGACATCGCTCTGAATATGATCACTCCGATAAGAGTCCATGAAATGAAGAGATAGAGCAGAAATACATAAGGATTTTCTTCGACGAAAAGAAAAACTACCATAGGGAAGAACAAGCCCATTATGTATATCACGAAAACGCGAGATTTCAAGAGATTTTGCGAGGAAATAAAAAATAAAACCGAAAGCTTTTGCTTTCGGTTTTACCTGGTCTGAGTGACAAGACTTGAACTTGCGGCCTCTACCACCCCAAGGTAGCGCGCTACCAAACTGCGCCACACCCAGATTTATCAGTTCTCATCGGAACGAATAGAATTATAGCATAATTAAGCCTTATTGTCAATAGAAAAAAGAAAAATAATTAAAAAATATTTTCACGAAATTCAATAAATCACTTGACTTTCTTCGGTAAATAAAATATAATATTAATGTTACACGCCCCCTTAGTTAAATGGATATAATAAACCCCTCCTAAGGGTTAGTTGTGAGTTCGATTCTCGCAGGGGGTGCCAAAGCCCCAAGGACTTTTGTTCTTGGGGCTTGTGCTTTTTATTTTTGTATTTCGAGAGGTAACAATGGCAAAAACCGAAAAGATAAAATACGTCTGCAGAGAATGCGGAGCTATCCACGATAAGTGGCACGGAAAGTGCAAGGAGTGTTCCTCTTGGGATACCTTGGAGGAGCAGGTTGAGTTTGTTGCCTCGGGAGCCACTAAAAAGCCCGTTGCAGGAAGCTTGAATAATGCACTGAAGCTTTCCGATTTTGATGTATCCAAGCTCCACCGGGAAAGATTCATTTCCGATATTCCCGAATTTGACAGAGTGATGGGCGGCGGTATAGTAAAGGGAAGTGTTGCGCTTATCAGCGGAGAGCCCGGAATAGGAAAATCAACTCTACTGCTACAGATATGTCAAGCGCTCAGCCATCTGAAGGTGCTCTACGTATCCGGCGAGGAATCTGCCATGCAGATCAAAATGCGTGCACAACGTCTTGGTGTCAACAGCGAAAATTTGTTTATTCTTTGCGAAAACGAGCTTGAAAAAATTGAAGCAAACGTCAATAGCATTGCTCCCGATCTTTTAATAGTAGACTCTATCCAGACAGTATCCTCCTCCCTTATACCCTCATCCTCGGGAAGCATTACTCAAGTCCGAGATTGCTCCGGAGTTTTGATTAATCTGACTAAGAAGGGCGGATTTGCAACAGTCCTTGTCGGCCACGTTAATAAGGATGGCGCTATAGCGGGACCTAAGCTTTTGGAGCATATGGTGGACGTGGTTTTGTACTTTGAAGGCGACAGAAGCGATTCCTGCAGGGTCATAAGGGCAATAAAGAACCGTTACGGCTCAACAAACGAGATCGGTCTTTTTGAAATGTGTGATAAAGGGCTTGTCGAGGTCCCGGATCCCAGCAAGCGTCTTTTGGAGGATTCGCCCCAAAACGTTCCCGGAAGCTGTCCTGTGTGTCTGATGGAGGGAACGCGTCCAATAATTGCCGAGGTTCAGGCTCTTGCCGCAAAATCACCCTTCCAGGCTCCGAAAAGATCAAGCTCAGGTGTTGATTTCAACAGAATGAATATGCTTCTGGCGGTCTTGGAGAAGCGTTTGGGACTGAGGTTTTTTGATAAGGACGTATATCTTAACGTTATCGGAGGCTTGAGACTTGATGAGACCGCCGCGGATATGGGTATCGCTGCGGCACTTATAAGCTGTGTAAAGGATATTCCTCTGTCGGGCAGTGTTATAGCCATAGGGGAGATAGGTCTTTCGGGAGAATGCAGAACGGTAGGAAGCATAGATCTTCGCATAAACGAGGCGGTGCGCCTTGGATTTGATGTGATCATCATCCCTTACAGAACCAGATTGAAGTATGAGCCCGAAGGGGTTAAATTAATACGTGTAAAGAGTGTTTTTGAGCTTCTTACTGCTCTTGCGGATTTCAAATAACAAAATATCGCCGAAAAATTGTGCAAGATGCACAAAAAGCAAGGTCGGTTTCAATGTATTTCGTCGATTTTCTTTTGTGGTACTTGCAAAATTTTTATCTTTGTGTTATAATATATTCAGATTTTAAATCTATATATTTTAAGGAGAATTTACAATGAATAAGACCCAGTTGGCAGAAATTGTCGCCGCAAAGGCAAATCTGAAAAAGAAGGACGCCGATGCTATCGTCAGTGCCATCTTTGATTCTATCTCCGACGCACTTGCCGCAGGTGAAAAGGTTCAGCTTTTCGGTTTTGGCGGCTTCGAAGTTAAAGAAAGAGCTGCTCGAATCGGCAGAAATCCCAGAACCAAGGAGGAAATGACCATTCCTGCATTTAAGTGTGCATGCTTCACACCCAGCAAAGCTCTCAAGGAATCCGTAAACGAATAAGAGTTTTATTTAGATTCTGCCGACAAGCTTGCTTGTCGGCAGTTTTCCTATGCTATGGAGGTTATATGAGACTGGATAAATATCTCAAGGTGTCAAGAATTATAAAGCGCCGTACCGTTGCCAATGAAGCCTGCACAAACAGCCACGTTGAGGTAAACGGAAGAATAGTTAAACCCTCTTACGATCTAAAGATAGGGGACGTTGTTACCGTCAGCTTCGGTGAGAAGACCTTGAGCTTTAGAGTGCTTGGACTTGATGAAAAAACAAGAAAAGAAAAAGCCCAGGAAATGTATGAGGTGATCAGTCAGAATTAGAATAATTTCTTTTCTTTTTTCATATCATATGAAAAAAGGAGGATGTTATGGAATCTGTACATAAGTTGGTTCTTACCGATCGCAGCTCCTTGCTTATTGAAGGAGTAAACGAGCTGGTGAGCTTTGATGAAAGCTCCATAGAGCTAATTACCGTAAAGGGTAGACTGTATATAACGGGAAAGGGGCTCAACGTAGGTACCTTATGCGTTGAGAAGGGCGCGATCGATATTTCCGGAAGCATTGACAGTCTTGAATATTTACCCGACGTGCCTGCCTCAGGCGGATTCTTTAAAAAGCTTTTTTCTTGAATGGAGGCTTTGGAATTCTCTCCCTGGATCTTTATGACGGCTTCTTTTTTTGGAGGGATCGTTTTCGGACTTATTTGGGAGATCTTTAGGATACTCAGACGGGCCTTTGTGCATAGGGGGATTTTTGTTCTTTTTGAGGATGTCGCTTATTTTATAATTATCGCTTTTTTATATTATTTTTTGTGTTTTGCCTTTGCAAACGGTAACTTCAGATGGTATTCGTTTTTGTGTACCGCTATCGGAGTTGTAATTTATTTATTAACTTTGGGAAAACTGTTGACAAAATTGTCAAATTGCATTATACTTTTATTGGGAAAAGTGTATGCTTATACTTATGCTTTTGTTAAGTTTGTGGTTTTGCTTTGCTTAAGGCCCTTTATTTATGCTTTTAAGCTAATAAGCAAGCCCATTCGTGCATTTTCTCCTGTATTTAGGTCTTTAAGAAAAAAATGAAAGGATGTTCATAGTGGAAAAGAAATTCGGCTTATTTTCTAAGCTTGCTTTTTTATCTATTCTGATATTTTTGGTTATCAGTGTAGTACAAATGAATATCCGTATTAATGCTCTTAGGGACACAAGAAACGAGCTACAGAGTGAGCTTGAAAAGGTGAAGCTGGAGGCTGAAGAGCTTGGGCAACAGCTTGACAAAGAGTTGGATGAGGAAATGATAAAAAAGATCGCAAGAGAGAAGCTGGATCTCAGAGAGCCTGGTGATATTATTTTTGCCAGCGATCTTCCCAATTGAGTTTTTCCCGAGGGGGATTTCCCTTCGGGTTTTTATTTTTAGATTTGAGTGTGGATTATGGAATATAAAATACTGTGGAATCCCTGGCATGGATGTAAAAAGCTTTCGATAGGCTGTATGAATTGTTACGCTTTTAGAAAGGATGCTGCTAAGGGAGTAGATCCTGAGTCAATTTACCTTACAGATCAATTCGAGCTTCCTGTTGAAAAGGATGAAGACGGAGAATATTTGGTTCCGGAGCATTCAGACGTGTTAGTTTGTACACTCAGTGACTTTTTCATTGAAGAAGCGGATCAATGGCGTGAAAAGGTTTGGGAAATGATAAGAAAAAGAAGTGATGTTTCTTTCTCTATTCTGACAAAAAGGGTGGATCGTATAGCCTCTTGTCTGCCAAGGGACTGGGGTGACGGGTATACTAACGTGAGCTTGGGATGCAGTATTGAAAATCAGCTTCAATGTGATAAGCGTATGCCGATCTTCAATTCGGTTAAATGTAAGTCCAGGTACCTTATATGCGAGCCCTTGTTGGACGAAATTGATTTGACGGAGTACTTTACTCCTGACCTTGAATATGTGCTATGCAGTGGTGAACGTGGTAAGAACGCCCGAGTATGTAAAATGGAATGGGTGGAGTATATTCGCGATCAATGCCTTGTGAATACTGTAAGATTTATTTTTGAAAAGACAGGCTCCAGATTTGAAAAGGACGGTAAGGTATATAAAATCCCCCTTAGTCTTCAAAGAGAACAAGCCAAAAAGTCAAAAATACAGTTGTTTTAAAAAAATATCCCCCTCGGATGAGGGGGATATTTTTGCTTAATTAAACACCCTTCTTGGATCTGTCGATCTTTTCGATGTCTGAGAAGTTGTGTGTGGAAACGTGTCCGGGAATGGGAAGGATCTTTTCGCTGATGGCGTCGATGATCCAATCTGCCTGAGGGAAGTAGCTTGCTTCCAGCTCGAAAGCGGGAGTGATCCAGTTTCTGGAGCCCAGGACTACGGGAGGTCCATCCAGGTAGTCGAAGCACATTTCTGTGATGTTGGAAGCCATATCTCTCATGATAGAGCCTCTCTCGCAAGCGTCGCCGACAATAACGATCTTACCGGTCTTCTTAACGCTCTCGATTACCTTCTCATAGTTGAAGGGAACGATGCTTCTGCTGTCGATAACTTCAGCGGAAATTCCGTACTTCTCCTGAAGGGTCTTAGCTGCGTCAAGTGCTCTGTAAAGAACTGCGCCGATGGTGAGGATGGTGATGTCGGAGCCGACTCTCTTAACGTCGGGCTCGCCGAAGGGGATCTCGTAATATTCCTCGGGAACTCCGCCCTGGTGGAATTCCTCGCCCTTGTCATATATTCTCTGGCTCTCGAAGAAGATTACGGGGTCAGTGCCGCTGAGAGCAGCGTTCATAAGACCCTTGCTATCGTAAGGAGTGGAGGGGAATACGACCTTAAGACCGGGAATATGAGCTGTGAGAGCTGTCCAGTCCTGGCTATGCTGAGCACCGTACTTGGAACCAACGGAAACTCTGAGTACAACGGGCATCTTAAGAATGCCTGCGGACATAGACTGCCATTTTGCCATCTGGTTGAAGATCTCGTCGCCTGCACAGCCGATAAAGTCAGCGTACATAAGCTCAACGATTGCTCTACCGCCTGCCATAGCATAACCTACTGCGCTGCCAACGATAGCACCCTCGGAAATGGGAGAGTTGAAGAAACGGTCGTAGGGAAGTGCTTCGGTCATACCGCGGTATACCGCAAATGCTCCGCCCCAGTCTCTGTTGTCTTCGCCGTATGCAATGGTGGTGGGATCTGTATAGAAGCTGTGCATAATAGCCTCAAAGAGACCGTCACGTATGTTGTAGGTCTTGAGCTTGGAGTAGGGCTTGCCGTTCTCGTCAAATGCAAAACGTGCTTTATTCTTTATAGCCTTAACTCTGCTGTTCTCCTCGTAGGGCATAAGAACCTCGGGCTCTCTGTCGTCGAGCTTCTCGATCTTCTGGTTGGAGAACATAATGGAGCTGATAAGATCGGGATTTGCATCCAGATCCATTCTGGGAGATACGCTGTCATCAATAGCAAGCTTGATGATCTTGGTCATTCTGTTCTTGATAGACTCTCTGATCTCTTCAAGCTGAGCCTTGGTAGCGATCTTACCCTTAACAAGCTTTGCTCCGAAAGCTTCGATAACGTCCTCGTTCTTCCAAGCTTCGATCTCTTCGGGAGTTCTGTAGGTGGAGGAGTCGGAGGGGGAGTGACCGGAGATACGGTAGGTAACAACGTCGAGAAGCGCGGGACCCTTGCCTTCGAGAAGGAGCTCCTTCTTTCTCTTGTATGCATCGATAACTGCAAGAGGATTGTAACCGTCAACGCGCTCTGCGTGCATCTGGCTGGGAGTAACACCAACACCCATTCTTGCGGGGAAGTGGTATGCCATGGTCTCGCCGTAGGTCTGACCGCCCATTCCGTAGAAGTTGTTGTTTACGTTGAAGAGGATGGGAAGACCGCCGTCCTTGCTGTCGGGCCAGAGCTCGCGGATCTGATCCATTGCAGCAAAGTTCATTGCTTCCCAAACTGGACCGCGTCCCAGAGAGCCGTCACCGATGTTACATACTACGATACCGCTCTTCTTGTTGGACTTCTTGTAAAGTGCGGCACCGGTGGAGATGGTAGCGCTTCCGCCAACGATAGCGTTGTTGGGGAAAATACCGAAGGGGATGAAGAAAGCGTGCATGGAGCCGCCGAGACCCTTGTTAAAGCCGGTGGTACGTGCAAATACCTCTGCAAGTGCACCGTAAAGCAAAAAGTCTATAGCAAGATCCTTGGTGTCGCCCTTTACTTCTTCCTTGCCTTCAACGACCTTGAGAATGCTTCCGTCGAGGAATTCCTTCATGGTATCGTAAAGCTCTGTCTCGCTGAGCTTGTGAATAGCGCTGAGACCCTTTGCAAGGATCTCGCCGTGGCTTCTGTGGGATCCGAAGATGTAGTCGTCGGTATCCAGGCAGTAAGCTTCACCTACAGCGGTTGCTTCCTGGCCGATGGAAAGGTGAGCGGGGCCGGGGTTGTTGTATTCAACACCGTTGTATGCGCTCTTGGTTTTGATATCGTTGAGCATGGTTTCGAATTCTCTGATGATGGCCATGTCGCGGTAGATTCTGAGAAAATCGTCGGTTGTGAAAAGCTTCTTCTCTTCAGCGGTGGTCTTGTTGTAAACGTTAACGTCTACGGGAATAAACTCAACCTTGCCTGCTTTTCTCAGTTCCTTGGGATCAATAAATTGACTCTTGGGCATTTTTTTATCTCCTTTATATTTTTTATATTTTAAAATTAAAACATTGCCTCGCGAATTACTTCGCTGACGGTGGGATGGGGGAATACGAGCTTCTGGATATCGGTTACTCTCATCTGAGTTTCGACCATGATAGCCGCACCGTAGATGATCTCTGAGGCGTAGTTGCCGATCATATGAAGACCAACGACGTTGCGATGCTTTTTGTCGATGAGGATCTTGAGAATGCCGTTACCGCCTTCGTTTTCGGCAATGTATCTGCCGCTGAGCTTGAGGGTGACGGTCTTGATCTCGACGTCAAGTCCCTTAGCCTTTGCACTTTCGGTGGTTTCACCTACACTTGCAACCTCGGGGTTGGTGTAGATAACGGAGGGTATGGAGGAGTAGTTTACTCTGTCCTTTCCGCCAAGCATATTTGCAACCGCTACTTCGCCTTCCTTGTAGCCTGTGTGAGCAAGCATTACCTTGCCGTTTACGTCTCCTGCAGCCCATACACCGGGAACGCTTGTTCTGCAGTAGTCATCTGTAACGATAGCGCCTCTTTCGGTGATAACGCCGATGTTCTCAAGGCCGATGCCCTGGGTTCTTGCGCGACGTCCTATGGATACCAGAGCCTTGTCTGCTTCGATGGAAAGAGCTTTGCCGTCAAGCTCGTAGCTTACCTTGCCGTCCTTGATGGAGGTGACCTTTGCGCCGAGAATGAAGTTGATGCCCTTCTTCTCGTATTCCTTCTTGAGCATATCGCTGATCTCTCTTTCGGTTGGACCTGCAATGTGATCAAGCATTTCAAGAACGTAGATCTTGCTTCCGACGGAGTTGAAATAGCTTGCCATTTCAAGACCTATAACACCGCCGCCTACAACGACCAGAGTCTGGGGGATCTCTTTAAGAGCCAGAGTCTCGCGGTTGGTCATAGCAAAGCCGTTTGCAAGGCTGTCCTTAAGACCGTCGATGGGGGGGAGTGCGGGATCGGAGCCTGTGCAGATAAGAAGCTTGGTGGAATTGTATTCCTTGCCGTCTGCCTCTACAGTAAAGCCATCCTTGGATTTTGATTTGATCATTGCCTTGCCGTATACAACGTCTACGCCTGCCTTCTTGAGCTTTGCGCCAACGCCGCCTACCAGCATTTTGATTACCTTTTCTTTTCTTTCAACTACCTTGGCATGGTCAATGGAAGCACCCTGGAAGTTAACACCGTAATCTGCGCTGTGCTTTGCATAGTCGTAGATCTTTGCGGAGTAAAGGAGGGTCTTGGTGGGGATACATCCTTCGTTAAGGCATACACCGCCGAGAGCTTTTTCCTCGATAACAAGAGTTTTCATTCCGGCATGAGCGGCTCTTTCGGATGCATTGTAGCCTGCGGGACCGCCGCCGATAATTATAAGATCGTACATTTTATATTCCTTTCTTATTTTGCAAGAAGAAGATCAAAGTTTTCAAGGTTGTTGCAGAGAGCTTTGAGGAACTTAGCTGCGGGAGCGCCGTCCAATGCTCTGTGGTCGAAGGTCAAGGAAAGACCCATTGCCTGGTACGCCTTGATCTCGCCGCCAACCTCCTTGACCTTTGTGGTAAGGCCGCAGACACCGAGTATGCCGGTCTGGGGAGGATTGATAACGGGAGTGAAGCTTTCAACACCGAGAGAACCGAGGTTTGTGATGGTGAAGCTTGCGCCCTGGAGCTTATCGGGGTTGATCGTGCCGCCTTGAGCTTCCTTGATGATGCTCTTTGCATTTACGGAGATCTCGTTAAGAGACATCTTGTTTGCGTACTTAAGGGTGGGAACCAGAAGACCTCTGTCGGTATCAACTGCGATTCCCAGATGTACGTTGTTGAAATACCTCATCTTATCGTCGAGATAGTGAGCGTTCATTTCCTTGAAGTCAAGAATGGTTCTGCTGACTGCGTAAAGAACGATATCGTTGAGAGTGATGTTTGCAAGTCCCATCTTTTCTGCATTTGCCTTGACCTGAGCTCTGTACGCCATAAGCTTTGTGGCATCGAAGGAGCTGTTGAGGGTGAGCTGAGCGGAGTTGGAAAGGGAAGCGTGCATACTCTTGGCAATAACCTTGCGGATGTTGGGAAGCTTAACGTCCTCAAAATCAGCCTCCGGTTCTGCAGGAGCAGCAACGGGAGCAGCAACCTCCTCGACCTTTCTTTCAAGATCGGAAAGGGTTACCATACCGCCGATGCCTGTGCCTTCAACCGCAGTGTTGTAGGAAGCATATGCAGCAGGGCTTACGGTGAGAGACTTGTCAAGAAGGAGCTGAACGTCTCTTTCGATGATCCTTCCGTCGGGACCTGTGGGAACTGCCTTAAGAAGATCGGCGAAGGTCTTATCCGCCAAAGCCTTTGCTCTGGGAGAGATCTTCATCTGTGCGCCATCTACAGCGGTGGAAACGGGAGCCGCTACCTCAGTCGCTGCAGGAGCCTCTGCCTTGGGAGCTTCCTCTGCGGGCTTTTCTTCTGCTGCGGGGGATGCAGCGCCTGCAAATGCGCTGATGTCCTCGCCGGGATTGCCGATAACACAAACGTTTTCAAGGCAGGGAACGTCTTCTCCCTCTTCCTTGAATACAGCCAAAAGAGTACCTTCGACTGTGCTTACCTCATCAAAAGAAGATTTGTCTGTTTCGTAGGAGAAAAGTACGTCTCCTACCTTAACTGCGTCGCCGGGCTTTTTGCTCCAGCTTGTGATGATGCAGCTTTCAACGCTCTGTCCTTGACGGGGCATAATTACTGCTGTTGCCATGATATACCTCCTGAAAAATTATTTGGCAATGATCAATTCGATCTTATTGTCTTCAAAATATTTTGTTACTTCGTCATCAAGATGCTCGTCCGTGATAACTGTGCTGACGTTTTCTGCCTTGCAGAAAGTGTAGGGAAGGCTTTTGTTGATCTTTGAAGCGGCAAGAAGCATTATGGTTTTTCCTGCTTTTTTAATAATGGCTTCCTTAAGCTCGCATTCATTGTAGTTTCCGCAGGTAAAGCCGTCCTTTACGGAAAAGCCTGAGGGAACTATTATCGCTACGTCAATATTTATCTTATTGATGTAGTCCAGAGACGCCGCGCCGGATATGGATAAATTGTCTCTGTTGAGGATGCCTCCGAGAAGGTGCACCATAACCTTGTCGTTTCTCGAAAGGTTAACGGCAACGTTGGGGCCTGAGGTTATTATTGAAAGTCGTTTGTTTTCAACAAGCGACGCAAGCTCCATTGCAGTCGTGCCCGAATCCAGAAAGATGCTTCTGCCGCTTTCCAAAGCGCCCACCGCCTCCTTGGCGATCTTGCGCTTGGTGTCGGTGTTTTTGCTCATTCTTTCCGAAAAGGACTGCTCCATTGTGGTGGTGATGAATTTCATCGCCCTCGCACCGCCACGGACCTTGATTACCTCGCCCTGCTGCTCAAAAAACTCAATGTCTCTTCTCAGTGTCATACAGGAGACTTCGGGGAATTTTTTCTGCAGTTCCTTTAAAGACGTGAAAGGCTGGGAAACAAGAATTTCCTTAACCTTGCCTCTTCTTGGGTAGTTCACTTTGAGGTGTCCTTTCTTATTAAATTTGTGAAAATGTTAATATTCACATCTCACTACACTATTTTAACACTTTTTGCAGAAAAAGTCAAGTTAATTAAGGGGTAATTTATAAAATAAATGTTGTGTTTTTTATCTGTATAATTTGGCGATTATGATGAATAATAATCACAGAACAAAAAACGGAGGTATTGATTTATGACACAGTTAACAGGAAAAGAATTGACAGCGATCAACGAGCAGCTTGAAGCTGAAAAGGTAGTTATCGCAAAATACAGAATGTACGCAAATAACGTTCAGGATACAGAGCTTAAGACTCGCTTTGAGGCTATTGCCTCGAGACACTGTCAGCACTATGATAAGCTGTATTCTTTGCTTGGTTAAGGAGGAAGAAAATGACTTGCAATTATAGTGATAAGGAAATGATCACCGACGTACTCTCCACACAAAAGCATCTTACCGACGGCTATAATAATTATGCCAATGAAAGTGCTTGCGAAAGCGTTAAAAATACTATGATGGCGGTGTTGACAGAGGAGCACGACATTGCTCACGAGGTATTTTGCCTAATGAATAAGAGGGGCTGGTATCCTACTGAAGCCGCTCCTCAGGATAAGATCGCTCAGGCAAAGCAAAAATATTCATCCACACCCTGTTATTGCAATTAAGAAAGAAAGATCCGTCCCCGGGGCGGATCCTTTTTTATACGTATTTAATATTGACATCAATGGGAATTAGTGTTAAAATTTCTAAAAAACAAAAGGGTAAGAAAAAAATGTTAATAAGAAAAACAAGCTCCAAGGACGTATTACAAGCTGCCGAGATATATGAAAATGCACGCCGTTTTATGAGAGCTAACGGCAATATAGATCAATGGTGGGAGGGGTATCCCGGGATAAATGAAATAGAATCGGATATCAGAGAAGGCACGGGATACGTCTGCGAGGAAGACGGTGAGATAGTGGCGGTATTTTATTTCAGAATAGGGGAGGATCCGACCTATAAGGTTATTTATAACGGCGCTTGGTTGGATGAGTCACCTTATGCCGTCATACATAGAGTTGCAGTGAAATATAACGGCAGAGGAACAGTGAATAAGATATATGAATACTGCTATTCCAAGCATCCTCATCTTCGCATCGACACACATGAGGATAATATTCCAATGCAAAGATCACTTTCTAAAAACGGCTTTAAGTATTGCGGTATTATTCATCTTCCCAATGGCGATGAGCGTCGGGCATACGAAAAAATATAAGAAAAATGGGTTGACCTCGGTCAACCCATTTTGATGTCGTTTTTTATGCTTTTTTTGTTACTACAGCGTCGTAATCATCAAGTATCTCCTGAGAGGGAGTGCCGGTAAGCTTGGAAACTACCACTATCACGATGCTTGAAAGAATGAAGGCGGGGAGAAGCTCGTAGATGGCGAATATGCCTCCCAGAGGAGCGATAAAGAAGTTCCAGATGATAACCGTAACACCGCCCGTGATCATTCCCGCAACGGCTGCGGGGTAGGTGGTCTTCTTCCAGAAGAGTGTGAAGAGCATCAGAGGACCGAAGGTAGCACCGAGACCTGCCCATGCAAAGTCAACGATGGTGAAGATCACCTGGTTTCCGCTGGTTGCAACAAGCATTGCAAAAAGCGTGATGCAAACAAGGATCGCTCTTGTTACCCACATTACCTCTTTGTCGCTTGCCTTCTTTCTTATGATACCCTTGTAGATATTCACGGTAAGAGCGGAAGCGGAGATAAGAAGGTAAGAGTCGGAGGAGCTGATGGAAGCGGCGAGGATTCCCGCACAAACAAGACCTGCAAGAAGAGCAGGAAGAAGATTGGTGGACATAAGAATGAAGATGTTTTCTGCACTTGCATTGTCAAGATATTCAACGGGGTAGAGTGCTCTACCGACAACTCCCAATGCAATTGCGGCAAAGAGGGAGATCATAACCCATATCTGAGCTACTCTTCTGGAGAGCTTAAGCTCCTTCTCATCGCGGATAGCCATAAATCTCAGAAGGACCTGAGGCATACCGAAGTAACCCAAGCCCCAAGCAAGGCCGGAAGCAATGGTGATAAAGGCGATGTTGGAGGGATCACCGAAAACAGGTGCTCCGTTTACTACCTCTCCTGTGGGATTGGCACTTGTCAGAAGGCTCCAGAAGCCGGGGATGTTTTTGGAATTCTCGATAACAGCACCGATTCCGCCTGCATTGAAAATACCCAGTCCGAGAACAAGAACAAGGGCGACGACCATAACTATTGCCTGCATAAAGTCTGAAATGGATTCACCTAAAAATCCGCCGAGGAAGGTATATGCCAACACAAAAAGTGCGGCAACTACAACCATAAGCTCATAGCTTACGCCGAAAAGCTGGCTGAAGAGCTTTCCGCAAGCCATAAGGCAAGAGCCTGCATAGGGGGTGAAGAACACGATGATGAGTACACTGGAGATAACCATCAAAATAGGCTTCTTTTCGTGGAAACGGTTGGAGAAGTAGTCGGGGATGGTTATTGCACCGACACGCTCACTGTAGCGGCGAAGTCTCTTTGAAACTATGAGCCAGTTGAGATACGTGCCTGCGGCCAAGCCGATGGCGGTCCAGGCTGCGTCTGCAAGTCCGCACCAATAAGCCAGACCGGGAAGACCCATAAGGAGCCATCCGCTCATATCACTTGCTTCCGCGCTCATCGCAGAGACCCAGGGTCCTAAGGTACGACCTCCCAAAAAGTAATCATCGGAGCTTTTGTTGGCTTTTTTGGAGCACAGTACGCCGATGAGTACAACTGCTGCCATATAAAGAACTATGGCAATTAAATACTCGATCTTAAACATTGATTCATATACCCTTTCGTAAGTATAAACATACTGATATTTTACACTATCACAGGCGTTGTGTCAAGATTATTTCGAAATTTCGTGTGATTTATTGCATTTTTTTGAATTGTATTGAAATTTGTTAAGGTATTTGCTATAATATTTCGAGAATAATTTTATATGATGAAGGTTCTTTATGAAGTACGTTCTTTTGAGCGGGGCATTTGGAGGAATGGGGAGAGCTATGACAAGCCTTCTTGTTTCAAAGGGATACTGTGTTATCGCTTTGGATAGGCGTTGTGACAGCTCCAATCCCTCGGTTTTTCCCGTCTTATGTGATATTACCGATAAAAATGACGTAATAAAGGCAAGAGAAAAGGTTTTGGAGTACACCTCCGAGCTTTTTGCGATTATCCATTTTGCCGGTATTTATAAATTGGATTCCTTTGTTGAGGCTGATCATGAAAAGCTTGAAGAGGTTTTTCGGATCAATCTTTTGGGGGCCGCTCTGGTTAATAAGCACTTCTTCTCCTTGTTGGGGGAGGGCGGAAGGATAATCCACGTTACCAGCGAGCTTGCGGTTCTTGATCCTATGCCCTTCACCGGAATGTACGCCGTATCAAAAATAGCACTTGATAATTATGCCTTTTCCCTCGCAATGGAGCTTCAGCTTAAAGGAATAGGCGTCAGCGTTATCAGAGCCGGCGCGGTAAGTACCTCGATGATAGGAGCGTCTACGGACGAGCTTGAGCGCTTTTGTTCTTCTACAAGGCTTTATAGCTGCAATGCAAAGCGGTTTAAAGCAATAGTTGATTCCGTTGAATCAAAAAGCATCTCTGCAGATCGTCTTGCTATGAAGATATACAGTGTTTTAACTAAAAGAAGACCGCGCTTTTCCTATTCCATTAACAGAAATCCCTTGCTTTTGCTTTACGGCGCTTTGCCAAAAGCTCTTAAATTCAAGGCTGTTAAATTTATTCTCAGATGACTTCGGAGGTCTTTTTTGAATAGAACGGTTGATATGACAAAGGGAAGTGCGGTGAGGCATCTTTTACGCTTTGCATTTCCGCTGTTGATAACTAATCTCGGTCAACAGCTTTATATGATAGCCGATGCGGCGATAGTCGGCAGAGGAGTTGGTGTAAAGGCTCTTGCCGCGGTGGGGGCTACCGATTGGAGCTATTGGCTTATACTTTGGACCGTAGTCGGTCTTACCCAAGGCTTTTCTACCTTTGTTTCCAGATACTTCGGTGAGAAGAATTACAAAAAGACAAACAAGGTTATTGCAAATTCTGTGGTTTTGACCCTTGCTATTTCTGCAATACTTACTTTTATCGGTATTGTCGTTGCAGAAGGAGTTTTAAAGCTTTTGAACACTCCCGAAGATATTTTCGACGGAGCTTATACATACCTTGTTACTATGATCTCCGGAACGGTTGCAGTGGCGGCATATAATCTCTTCGCTTCCTTTTTAAGAGCCTTCGGCGACGGCAGATCCCCTCTTGTTGCAATGGGGATAGCTGCGGTTTTGAATATTGCTCTGGACTGTTTATTTGTCTTTCTTTTCGGTTTGGGAATATTTGGAGCGGCATTGGCATCTATATTATCTCAGACCGTGGCGTTTATTTATTGTTTTATAAAGCTTATTCAGGTTCCGTTTTTAAAGCTTGACAGAAGATGCTTTGAGCTTGATTGGCGAATGATCCGAGAGCTTCTTATCTTTGGTATACCCCTTGCCTTGGAGTATGTTGTTATCGCCTTGGGTGGAATTTTCCTCCAGGGTGCCGTAAATGAATTCGGCAGTGCGTTTATAGCCGGCTATACAGCTACAAATAAGGTATATGGACTTTTGGAGTGCAGTGCTATATCGCTGGGACTTGCCTCGGCGACCTTCCTCGGGCAAAATTACGGGGCGGGGTTAAAGGATCGGTTCAGGCAAGGCGTTAAAACCGCTTGCATTATAGTATGCCTTATGGCTATAGCGGTAATGGTATTTACCTTCCTTGTTAGAAAATATCTGCTTTTACTTTTTCTGGACCTTTCCGCTGAGGGCGGATTGCAGGCATTGGAAACGGCGGTAAGATATCTTACCATAATGACGTGGTGGCTTTTGGTCTTGTATCTTATACACGTGTTTAGAAATGCATTGCAGGCTATGAAGATCTCCCTGTGGTCATTTGTTTCCGGATGCACGGAATGTGCGGCAAGAATTTTTATGGCTAAGTTTGCAGTAGATCTTATTGGTCCTGATGCCCTTTTTATATCCGAGCCGCTGGCTTGGGCGGGGGCGCTGATAACCGTTGTCATTCCGTATTTTTGGTACAGAAGAAAGCTGTTGAAATAAAAGGGATAAGCCTTTGCCCAAGTGTTCTTAAGGACACTTGGGCAGTTTTATTCGCCAAAGATATTTGGCGAGTTATATTGCTACGCAGTGATATTTGGACAAAAGTCCAAGTGATATTGCCTTCGGCAGTTTATGGCGAATAAAATAACACTGAAATCGTAAGATTTCAATATCACTTCCTGAAAGGGAAATATCACTCTGTGCGAAAAGCACAGAATATCACTATATAAAAAGTACTACCCGAAAAAGAGTTTTGTTTTCTCTTATTCGGGTAGTTTTTGTCTTATACTGTTACAAGCAGGGAATTTGTGTGCCAAATTCCGTTTTTATTAAAGGTAACTATCCTTGGAAACCCGCTCATTTGGGGCTTATCCTTTTTTACATATTAATAACCTTATCTTGGTTTACTCCGCTTATTACAGTTGTGTTTTTTGCTTTTCCCTTCAGGATCAATCTTGCATCCTTTGAGTTAAAGCATAGATTTGTAACCACGTTACCCTCACCCTCGATCACGACGTCGTTATCCGCAATATTGCATATGAGAATATTTCCGTCGCCCTTTATGTTCACAGATTCCGCCGAGGATTTGGAGAATACGTTATTCATCACCTTGTTTTTATTGCCGATTATAACAAGTCCCGCGGCCTTGGATTTGTAGACGGTCTTATTTCGGTTGCTCGTTTCGTCGGGCTCATAGTACCAGAAAACTCCGGGGGAGTCCACGAGATTATCTCTGAAAGTGCAGTTGTCGACGTTCTTTAAATACACCGCACAGTTTACGTCGTCTAAATGGTTTGCTCCGCAGTTTCTTACAAAGTTTATGTCTGTGATGTCGTTGTTGTGGATGTTCTTTTGCTTTTCGCCCGTACCGTCTGCAAAAAATCCGTAGGAGGGATTGTCGGCGGCTATACAGCGGGAGAAGTGAGCGTAGTAAGAGGCTCTTGGCGAGAAGTATATACCGACACAGCATCCGTCCGTATTTATCTTTCTGAAATCGCAGGCATCTATCTCGGCGTTGTCGGCTATTGATACTGCGCAGGCAAGACCGCAGCAGGATATTTTTGAAAAATCACCCTGGTCGACCCTTTGAGAGCCGAAGTATAATCCTGCGGCGGCGTAAGGCCTTTGGGGATCAAAGCTGCCTCTTGTGTCCATTCCGACTATATCACCCTGAATGCCGACGTCACTGACCATACATCCCGCGGGCGGTCTTGTGATACCTATGCTTATTGCAGGGTGATCCATACCCTTAAGCTTAAGTTTTGTTCCGAAGGGGGTCTCGAAAACACCGTTGGGATCAAGATTGTATGCCCAAACCTCTCCCGATAATCTTTGAGAGGGTGTGTCGATCATTACGGGCTCCTTTATAAGGTGGCATCCCGTTTTTAATTCTGTTTTGCCACCGCTTAATCTTTGAGATTCCAAAAGATCGTTGATTTCTTTACTTGTTGATATTATTTCCATCATTTTTTCTTCTTTCTCTTCAGTGCTTAAGGTTGCCATCCTTGCACGATATTACCAGATCGGGATAATCCTTATATATCCTCCGCTGATCGAGTCGTAATCGTAGAATACCGTAAAGCCTCTGTTTTTCAGTGCTTCGCAAATAAGCTTTGCGGTAACGTCTCCGCCGTCTCTTCGGTATGAAATAAAGATCTGTTCGAACATCTTCGGATGCCTTTCGTTAATTTTGATTATCGGTGTAAGATCATTGAAATTATAGCATACTTTATCCTTTAAATCAATTCTTTTTTTATATATCCGTAATTGTTTGCCTTATTATCGAAGCTGATATTAATTTTTGACATTATGTATGTTGACGTAATTCGATTTACGATAATAAAAGCATCGGCTTTAATGGGGGAGAACGGGTGTGTTTTGTTTTTTTCTTGACAATCAGCCTTTACGGAAGTATAATATGCTTGTTCTTTATAAATAATCGGAGGGGTTGTTATGTGGTTTTTTTGCTTTTTAAGCTCTATTGCCTGCTTGGTTCTGGCGATCTTGCTCGCTTTTGCATTAAAAAATAATAAGCTTACAAAAAAGCGTAAAATCAGCGCTTTTCATTGCCTGCTGATAGGTGTTTTCGTTGCGTCCTTATTTATGTTTTTTCCTATTCATCAGCTTAGCGCCGATCCTACTGTTGGCGGTATATGGCGTGCGATCCTTCTGTCGCTCTTTAACTCGATGCAGATCTTCGCTCTCGGATGCGAATTCAACGTTGTATTTGAAAGCATCGGCTTTTGTCCCGAATGGTTGAGCTTGTCTTACCAGGTGCTTGCCGCGGCATTATTTGTATTGGCACCGGTTTTCACATTCGGCTTTATGCTTTCTCTTTTCAAGAATATCACAGCTTATCTCAAATTCATAAGCACCCCCAAAAAAGAGGTCTTTGTTTTTTCAGAGCTCAATGTCAGATCGCTTACTCTTGCAAAGGATATAAAGAAAAACCGTAATAACAGCTTGATCGTATTTACAGACGTATTCGAGGATAACGATGAAAACGTCTATGAAATGATAGATGAAAGTAAAAATATAGGTGCAGTTTGCTTTAAAAAGGATATATTGGTCATTGATTTTAATAAGCATTCCGGAAAAAGGCCGATATCGTTTTTTGTAATTGGCGAAAATGAAGGTGAAAACCTTAACCAGTCTCTTAAGCTTATAGAAAACTATAAAAAACGCGAAGATACTCATATTTTTATTTTTTCGAAAAAAATAGAAGGCGAGCTGCTTTTAAATTCTGTTGATAAGGGCTTTGTTAAGGTTCGCAGGATCAATGAGGTTCATTCTTTGATCAACAGAGTTCTTTATGATCAAGGCAACCTTCTCTTTGACAGTGCGTTGCCCCTTAATAACGGAAAAAAGAAGATATCCGCAGTTGTGGTAGGGATGGGACGCCACGGTACCGAAATGACAAGGGCTTTGACTTGGTTTTGTCAGATGGATGGATATACCATTGAAATAAACGCCTTTGACAAAGATCCCTTGGCGGAGGATAAGTTTTGCGCACTTGTACCCGAGCTGATGTCTGAAAAGTATAATGGGGTATATAAGCAAGGAGAGCCCGAGTATAAGATAAGCGTTCATTCAGGGCTGAACGTCGAGACCAAAAGCTTTGCCGATGCAATATCCGCTATTGGCGATGCTACCTACGTTTTTGTTGCTCTCGGTAATGATGACGTAAATATTAATACTGCGGTCATGCTCAGAATGTACTTTGAAAGAATGAAGATCCATCCGGTCATTCAAGCCATAGTCTACAATTCTCAGCAAAAAAAGGCCCTCAAGGGTATAAAAAATTACAGAGGCCAGGAATATGATATTGAATTTATAGGAGACACCGAATCCTCATACACCGAAAAGGTCATCATTGACTCGGAGCTGGAGGAGGATGCCTTGCGTCGTCATCTAAAATGGGGCAAGGAGGAAGATTTTTGGACCTATGAATATAATTATAGGTCGAGTATGGCATCGGCTATTCATATGAAGGCCCGTATAAAATGCAATATCCCCGGTGCAAATAAAAAGACGGAAGAGCTTACCGAAGAGGAACGTGATTCTATAGAGGTATTGGAGCATTGCAGATGGAATGCGTATATGAGATCGGAGGGCTATGTCTATAGCGGCTCAAAGGATAAACAAAGTCGCAACGACCTGGGAAAGATGCATCACGCTCTGGTTGATTTTTCTGCTCTTTGCGATGAAGAGAAGCGCAAGGACAGTGAGGTTGGAGCAAAATAAAAAATGCAGAGGATATCCTCTGCATTTTTTGTGGGGTATAATTAAAGTCGCTTGTATTTTCCTTTTTGGTATCTTTTGTAAAAAACAGTTGCAAATATTATATTGCAAATAAGAAGCAAGAGCCATGAAGCGGTAAAGCAAGCGTTCAGACAGTAGAAATTTTCATATTTCGGATATATAAAGCTCATCCACAGTACTCTGAAAACGAGAATACACAAAATAGAGCTTATAGAGCTTATCACGGGATAGCCAAAGGATTGTATTGCAGTTCCGAGAACTCCGTTCGCGGCTGCTATAAAATACATTAAAGTTACAAAAAACAGTCGCACCATTCCGAATTCTACTGCTTTGTCACTGTCGCTTCCAAGGAGCAAGGAGAGCCAGAAATCGCCGGTGAGATAAAGCACCCCGCCGATCACCAAGCCGAAGGATATTGAAAGCCACAAATTGTGAAAAAACGATCTCTTTACTCTGTCTCTAAGATCTGCCCCTATGTTTTGGCTCATAAATACACTTGTAGCTGTCGCAAATGCCGAGGTGAAGGCGGAAACGATGGTTTCGATATTTGTTCCTGCACTGCTTCCCGCTACAGCGGCAGAGCCATAGCTGTTTATAGCAGATTGTATCTGCAGATTTGCCAGAGGGTAGAGGGTGTTTGTAATAGCAAGAGGAATACCGAAGCTTATCATCCTGGAGAGGGCGTTAAGACTGAAGCTTATTTTCTTTGGCTTGAGCTCGTATATCTTGAATACGCGTTTTACGGTGAGTGTGGCGCTGACTATCTGTGATGCGGCAGTTGCTATTGCAACGGCAATTACCTTTATTGGAAGTATATAGCATAGAATTATATTTAAGCACAGATTAATAACACCGCCTGCAAGCATATAGTAGAGCGGTCTTTGTGTATCACCGTTTGCAGTGAGAATGGATGAACCGAAGTTGTATAGCAGTATCGCCGGAGCTGAAGCAAGGTAGATCCTGAGGTATGTATTTGCCCCATCGTAGCAATCAGAGGGACACTGTGTAAGATTTAAAAATACAGGGGATAGGAAAAAGCCGAGAAGGAAAATAGTTACGCCGAATACTAATGCAAATAAAATCGAGGTTCCCACAGAGTCGAATATCTTTTTTGTCTCTTGGGAACCCATATATCTTGCCAAAAGTATTTTCAGTCCCGCGGAAATACCAACAAATCCGTTTATAAGAAGATGGAGTATGGAGGTGGTGGCTCCGACTGATGCCACAGAGGTGGAATCTGCCATATTTCCCAATATTGCAATATCAACGGCATTGAAAAGCGTTTGAATAAGAGTGCTCAGCATTAAAGGAATACTGTATATTATGATCAAACGCAGTATCGGCCCCTTCGTTGCATCTATATTTTTTATTCCGAGCATAACGATCCCTTCAATTCGATTTACTTCAATGATTTTATCACTGTCGAGGTATAATGTCAATAGTATTTATGTTGCAAAAACACGTAAGGATCCATAGAAGGGCCGGGAGAAGGTGATAGAAAAACAGTAGGCACTTGTTCGGCAATTTTTTAAATGAAGAGATCTGTATAGCGGAAAACCTCCTCTGCATAATCCGGCGAAGCTGCCTCGATAAGAGTAGCTCGATGCTTCTGTTTAGGGGGAGCTATTTGAAATGTTTTATGTCTTTTACAAGAAAAAGAGTGTCGGTATGAGAGGGAATAAGAAAAGGGTTGATAATGTGGTCAACCCTTTGTTAAAAGCATTAAGCGGAATTATTGATTCAGTTTACCTAATTTTGATGTATTTGCAATAACGATCAAAGAGCTTTCTGCATTCAGCGTCTGCTCCGGATTAATGTTCACGTTGACCTCGTTGTCTCTTTTTATGGCGACTATGTTGAATCCGTATTTTTTTCTGAGATTAAGCTCGATCAGATTCTTACCGCACCACTCGTCCTTTACGTCGATCTCGACCATTGATACATCCTTTGAAAGAGAGATCATATCTATAAATCCGGAGCTTAAGAGATTCTTGGCAAGACGTATGCCCGATTCATTTTCGGGAAAGACTACTTGATCCGCTCCCACACGAAGTAATATTTTTTGGTGCATCTCGTTTGCGCATTTTGCAATAACGGTCTTAACGCCTGCCTCCTTACAAAGCGTGACTGCCATGACGCTCGACTCAAGGCTGCCCGCCATACAAACGATAACGGTATCGATATTACCGATTCCAAGACGGGAGATCACCTCCGCATCGGTCACGTCGGCACACTTGCACACGGGCAGATATGCCGCCGCATCGTTTACAATTTTTTCCTCGGTATCTACGGCAATGACCTCCATACCGTTTTCTACAAGCTCTCTTGCTACGGCTGTTCCGTATCTTCCAAGTCCAAAGACTGCGTATGTTTTCTTTGTTTTCATAATCTTCTCCTTATCCTATACTGATATCTTCCGTCGGCTCGGAAATGACGTTCTGACTTTCGTTTTTGCTGCCAAGTGCCACCGCAAGTGAAATTGGGCCGACTCTGCCGAAATACATGGTCACAATGATTATCATCTTTCCGAAGGTATTTAGTGTTGCCGTGAGATTTCTTGAAAGGCCGACGGTTGCCGTTGCGCTGACCGTTTCATAGACCGCATCAATGGCAGAAGCATTACTCGTTGCCATCAAAAGCACGGTTGAAGCGATACAGATCGCAAGAAAGGTTACTGAAACTGCGACTGCTTTTTTTACCGATTCTTCGGAAATACGTCTACCAAACAAGGTTGCGCTGTTTTTATTACGGATAGTAGCAAATGCCGAGCAGATGAGAATGGCGATGGTCACGGTTTTCATACCGCCCGCAGTTCCCACGGGTGATCCGCCAATAAGCATTAGGATGACAGATATCATCGCAGAGGCGTTCGTTAGATTTTCTTGAGGAAGCGATGCAAACCCTGCTGTCCTTGTTGTGATCGATTGGAAAAATGAAACTTGGATCTTGTCGAACAAGGACATTTCTCCGATGGTTAGATTATTTGAATATTCAAAAATAAATATTAGTATCGCACCGACGAAAATAATACCGGCGGTGACAGTAATGGCGATCTTTGAATGCAAGGTAAGATGTCTGAATATTCTGCGGTTTTTTTGCGAACGGCTCTTGATAACACGAAGCAAGTCCCACCAAACGATATAGCCAATACCGCCAAGAATTATGAGTGCGGAGGTGACTATATTTATTAAGGGGTTGGTAGCATAATCGCAAAGGCTGTTTTCCGCAATAATGTCAATACCTGCGTTGCAAAAGGCGGAAACAGAATTGAATACCGATATCCAAATGCCCCTTGCACCAAACTCGGGGATAAAGACGAGCATATACAGAACAGCACCTATCCCTTCGATGATCAGCGTGCCGAACATCACGTTCTTAACGAATTTCGCCAGTCCCGACATCGTATTGAGATTGAAGGCATCCTGAATCAGCAAACGGTCGCCGATGCCCATTTTTCTGTTGAGAAGAAGCATCAGTCCCGAAATAATGGTGATGATACCAAGACCGCCGATCTGTATGAGAAGCAGAATGACGATCTGCCCGAACACGCTCCACGTGGATACCGTAGGAAGCGTAACAAGTCCCGTTACGCAGGTGGATGTGGTTGCCGTAAAGAGCGCATCAAGATACGGTACGGCTTCGCCGCTTGCAGAGCTGATCGGCAACGCCAAAAGACCGCTTCCTATGAGAATTGTCACGAGAAAGCTAAGCAATATGATCTGTGTGGTTGAAAGCGTGAAGTTCTTTTTCCTAACCATAAGTTTTCCTCAAAAAAGCATAAAGGAACCAACGTCCTCTGCAGTCAGCGGGTTCCTCATTTATCAATCATGCTTATTTTATCACATTATACCGTTTCTGTCAATACTCCGAAATGGAGCGTCGCGTATCAAATTAATATTTTTACTGTGATCTCAATACATAATCAAGACCGATTCGAGCAATCGAGGCGGTCACTCTTAAAAGGCTTAAATATTGAAGTTATTTTTCAATGCTCTGATATGTATTCCAATCATAGATTTCATAAAGCACTTTCGATTTTGTCAGCTTTGAAATAAAACTTTTGGGTTTCTTAATTCTGTTAATCGCTTTTTCAAACCCTTGTTCTCCAAAAACATCATCGTCATCATTCATATCAAAGCATGCATCACCAAGCCACCGATGTTTCTTCAAATCGTTTGCAAGAATTACTTTGAAAGAGCCACTCATAATTCGCCGAATATTTTCAAGTAAATCTTTACTAAGGTATTCTTCTTTATAATCAAACATTTCAAAACAATAATCACCAAAGCTTAATTCTTCAAAAAGGAATCCGTTATCTCTTAGATTGAATTGAAGTTGGATATTCTTTTTTTCATTATTGCTTTTTATGATAACGGCGATGACTTTACAGGGCTTTGAATTCATTGTGTCGGGGAACAGAACGCTATGACGCCAATATTCTGCTTCACTTGAAAATTCAAGTATGTTAAATTCTATGTTGTTTGTTCGTAATAGTTGTTTTGCTTCTTCTAATGTCATAGCGATACCTCCTTACATAGAAATGAAAGACCGTATTTGGCGGAATCAATAGAATCGTTCCGTGAATTATGTAATGCTAATAAATGCCGCAGGCAGCGCGGTCAAGCTTTTATATAATCGCGTTTATTGAGGACATTATATCATATTTTAGTGAAAATTTCAATACAGCCACGATCCTCAACTCTATACGCTTCTCAACTACAGAAATTTTTTGTTTTCTTCTTGAAAATCGGCTCATCCTTGGAGCAGAGCCAAGCTCCCACCGCCATGGCGGCAATGGAGACAAAGTAGGTCACCTTTGGCATCTCACGGAAGACAACGAGGGAAAGTAGAGTGCCGATGAAGGGCGCAACGGCGTAATACGCACTTGTCCGTGCCGCGCCGAGAATCCTCTGTGCGTACACGTAAAAGAAGATGCTCAGCCCATACGCCACAAATCCCACGCCAAGCACGGCAAAAACGCTCCAAAGGTTGGTCAGCCGCTCTCCGATGCACAGCCCGATGATGATCGAACCCAGACCCGAAAAAATGCCTTTCAGCAGTACGATCTGCAAGGGATCCTTGGACGAGAGCTTTCGCGTGCAGTTGTTTTCAAAACCCCAGCACACCGCCGCCAAAAGCACGAACAGCGAGCCAACGGAAAATTTGAGACTGCTGATATCCTCAAAGGAAAGCAGCGCGCAGGACAGTACCACGAAGAAGATACCCGCCCACAGACGGGGAGAAATCTTTTCCTTGAAGATCATAAGCGCAATGATCGCCGTCGCCACGATCTCAAAGTTGTTCAGCAAGGACGCGTTTGCTGCCGTGGTGTTGTCAAGTCCGATGAGCAGAAAGATGGGTGCGGCGATATCCAGCACGATCATCGCAATGGTATGGGGAAGCTCCGCTTTCGTGATGCTTTCCTCGGCGGCTTGAATCTTTTTCCCTTTGCGGATCAGAGCGATCACGCTCATACCAAGCCCCGCGCCCACGTACAAAAACCCTGCCATCAGGGTGGAGGGCATATAGTCAAGGAGCAGCTTCGAAAAAGGCGAGTTGACGGCGTACAGAGCCGCCGCAAGAATGGCTAAAAAGATGCCGTAGGTCATTTTATTCTTCATAGCAGCTTGTCAATGGCTCCCTTGAGGTTCTCAATGGCGTCCTCGTCGTTCTCCTTCACCGCGTCCACGATGCAGTGGTCGATGTGATCCTTCAGAATGACCTTGCTCACGCCCGTGATCTCCGATTTGATCGCCGAAAGCTGAATGAGCACGTCACTGCAGTCCCGCCCGTCCTCGATCATCTTTTTCACGGCGTTCATATGTCCGATCGCCCGCGACATACGGTTCAAAACCGCCTTGGTGTGCTCGTGTGTATGCTGTTCCATCGTAATACCTCCATATCCCCCCACGGGGGATATTTTGAGTATATCACTTTTTCTCCTTTTCGTCAATACAGCTCCGCCACAATTCGAAAAATCTTTCCGATTCTCTCTGGACTTTACGTTTTTTGCGCTGACAAAATCAGAAACTAAATCCGCCGAGAGCGACCAAACGGTTACTTTCGGCGGTGTGTTTTATGCGGTTTTAACGATTTGCGTATTCTCAACCCAATAGGCTTTATCTTTTTGAACTTTACAAGCGGTTTATGGAATAATACGATTATTGTTCTATCTCTGAAAATATTGCTTAGATTAGGATGAACATCTACTGAGTTTTCATTGCGATCTATCATCACACCTCCGAACAGCACTTGACAATAGTATCACTCTTTAAGCTTCGTATCCTTCAGGCATGGATGCTTTTACCGTTTTAACAACATACCCATTCAATCCGCTTAAAAGCATTTTTGCTGAAAGATTTGAGCCTTCAGCGACTACAAGTGCCTCTCTGAAAGCAAAAGAAGGAAGGTCGATGCTGCCGTCATGCCACATGCATATCAACCGTTCGATTTTGGCATCATTGTTTTTCTTTTTCTCAATAAAAAGCTTCATTACGCCCTCTGCTTCAATTGCAGAATGACCGTTCTGAAATGAAACAGAATAAATAGTACCTTTGGCGCTAAGCATCACCACTGTGTTGCCATTGGAAAGCTCATTCG
>SVTC01000025.1 GCA_015063985.1 Oscillospiraceae bacterium
CCGAAGCGCCCAAGCCTTCCGAGAGCACCAAGCCTTCTGACAATCCTCTGACAGGCTACAACAGCATGACGTGGCTTTATATCTTGCTGTTTGTCAGCGGTTGCGGTGTTGTTGCTACTACCGTTCTTGGTAGGAAGAGACATTCTGTCAGATAACAGATAAGCACACCTTAAAATGATGGCGGTGGCGGTCAAATCGTCCGTCACCGCCCTTTTCAAAAAAAGGAAGGCTATCAAGCCATGATAGCCCTTTCTTCAAAGCGACAAAAGAAACGTGTTTGTCGTTTTGAAGAGAGCTGATTATTCCACGAAAGGTGTTTTTGTATGAGCAATAATCAAAACGATTACGGTGAATTTTTATCAATTCGGGCAAAAGAGCATCCGCAATCCGAACGAGTACGACCTAAAGCAGAGCAAAGGCCTATAAGTGCGAGAATGACCCCTATTCGCAGACCTCACAATACGAAAGGGCGGCCCTCATCCAAGCGAATGGCGGCAATTCGTCGTCAACGTCAAATGCGCATTTTGATCGGTGCTTCGGCAGCTTTTTTAGCGTTACTGATTTTGCTGATCGTTCTGCTGTGCAGGGGGTGTTCACAAAGCAACAAAGAGCTCCGAGAACTGCAGGGGTGTTGGTATTACAACGAATATACCGAGTATGAATTCGACGGCGAAGGCAAGGGCAGAATGTTTTACGCGGAAGGCAAGGCCTTTGAATACACCTACACCGTCAAGGATAATATCGTTTATCTGGACTTTGAATTGGAATACGTAACCGACTGTCAATATACTTATACGGTTGAGGGTGATAAGCTTACCCTTATTGGAGGCAAAGGCACCGCTGAAATCGGCAAGGAATACGTACTGACCAAACTACATGAACATAACGAAAAATAGAATAAATAGATTTGGAGTTGTTTTTATGAAAAAGGCTTTTAGTATCATTTTGAGCCTTGTGCTCCTTTGCTCCCTTGCAGTTCCCGCAATGGCGGCAACCGAAGCAGTTGTTTATACGTCCGACACTAGCTTTGTTGTCGGTGGAACGGTGAAGGTTAATGAACAGAAAACCCAGCAGAACATTATGGATCTTGGCAAGAACGCCGTTGAGTACAATGCCGCATTGGAAGGTAATATGCAATATTATTGGTTCCGCAATGATACTTACTATGCAGACGGCCCAAGCATTACCTTGACCGAAAACGACAAGGGTTGTCAGTTCTACTGCAAGGTATATCTATTCAGCGACGCAGATCGTATCCAACAGTGCGGCACATACGACGGAGCAAGATTCACGGTTCCCAATACAGGTGATCCTGCGGTGATTCCCGAAATTCGTGATGCAGCGATTCCCGACGGCAAGGTGGGACAATCCTATTACGTGAAATTGGAATGCAGTGATCCCGACGTAGTCTTTTCGCTGTTCCGTTCCGATCTTCCCGATGGCTTGACTCTTACTCAGCACGGCGAGATCGAAGGCACACCTACTAAGGCAGGCTTTTGGCACGTGGTAATTAAGGTTACTCCCGAAGCCGGTGAGGACTACGCCAACACCAAAGAGTTTGAAATTACCATTGAAGCGGGCGATGAGTACACTCTCGAAATTATGGAGTTACCCGATAAGGTGGACTATACTGTCGGCGAAAAGCCGGACATGACCGGGCTGAAGGTACGCATCTATACTCCCGATGGTTTCATTGATTCCAAGGATGGCAAGGATCTGACGTATTCTCAAAAGGAGCTTGTTACCGTTGGTGAGCAGAAGATCAAAATTTCCTATAAAGATGCTTTTGAGTTCTTCATTGTGACGGTGGTGGCAGCGCCGACTACCGAGCCTACCGAGCCTACTGATCCCGATACGTCTACCGAGCCTACCGAGCCTGATACGTCTACCAAACCTACCGAGCCTGATACGTCTACCGAGCCTACCGAGCCCGATGTATCTACCAATCCCACGGATGGAACAGAAGCCCCCACAGACGGCTCTGAAAACCCCACAGACGGCACGGAAAGCACTGATCCTACACCGGATACTACCGACAAGAACGACGGTCGGAACGACAAAGGAATGCCTTGGTGGGGCATCCTGCTGATTGCAGTGGCCGCCGCAGGCGCAGGTGTCGGTATCACCGTTGTAGTCTTGAAAAAGAAATGATCCTTTGACGGAAAAATACGTTTGACTGTGGCAAAAAATCCAAATGTCTTTATAACACGATATAACACAGCACGTCCGACATTACTGTCGGACGTGCGTTTTCGTCATAAAATGTTTCCAATTTGAGGCAAAAAAGTTGGTGCGGACTCCTTGACTTTTTGACCAAAAATCGATCATTACTAATGCGTGCAGATTGGAAGAAATTCAAAGCATCACGCGTCAATACGTATTTCTCTTCGGCTTGATGAATATTCAAAAACCGTCACAAAAAATGACAGAGAAGCTTCTCTGTCATTTTCACATCAAGTTATATTCTGTTTTGCAATCATTTACTTTGGGAGGGCTCGGGATGGCAATTACAGACATCCACCGTGCACTCCTTTAAGGAAACGCCGTATTCCCCCATATAAAGCACTCCGATTACCATAACGTCATCGTCATGCCTTTCGCATTCCTCAACACTAAGATCCACGGGAAAGGAGTACATATTATACACTTTTTCATTTTCGTCGTATACCTCCACGGGAGATTGGTAAACGTAGATCTCCCAACCGTTACTTACTTCGGATAATTCCCCCACCACGGAGATCATTTCTCCCAGAAAGAATCTGTCATCGGGTAAGGTTATGGGATCGGGCTCATCAAAGCTTGTGGGAGGATAGATGGGATCCGATGGAGCCCTGCAGGAAGCAAGAAGTAAAAAGCAAAAAACAAAAAACAAGATCAGAATTTTTTTCATCATTATAAACACCGTTTCAAATATTTTTCATAATTTTACCACAATCCGCCCATCGGGTCAAGACCTATCTCTTTTATTTACAAATTGGAAAAAACTATTGATTTTTCGGAATAAAATGTTATAATGAGTTAAACCAAGTAAAAAGGAGAATTATTATGCTTAAAGCGGGTTTTTCAAGAATTGACGTCACTCCCCCTCTGGGAGCCGAGCTCTCGGGATATTTTCAGATCAGATACGCCAAGGGAGTTTTGGATCCCATCTATCTTAACACCCTCGCACTTAACGACGGAAAAAATACAGTTATCCTTATGGCTCTTGATTTTATCGGAATCAGATTACCCTTTATTCAAAAGCTGAAAAAAAGGATCTCCGAAAGAACATCCGTCCCGGAGGATAACGTTATTATAGGCGCACTGCATCAGCACACCTCCTGCAGGCTCGACAGCGCTCAGTTTACCGATCTTACCGACGAAAATTACAAGGACGTTCTCTTCAGAAAGATGGAAGACAGTGCAGTAATGGCAATAGAAGATATGTCCGACGCCAAGGTATTCACGGGAGAAAAGGAGACCGCCGAGCCCATCGCCTTTGTAAGAAGATATTTTTCCGACCAAGGCGAGGTACTTACCAATCCCCGCACCTCTATGTACAAAATAGTAAAGCGCTGCAGTGAGGCAGACAACACTGTCCGTCTCATCCGCTTTGCAAGAGAAGACAAAAACGATATCGTGCTTCTTAACTTCTCCACCCATCCCGACGTAATTGGCGGCGAAAAGCTCAGTGCGGACTGGCCCGGCTTTGCAAGAAGATTTGTAGAAGAGGATTTTGACGACGTAAGCTGCATATTCTTTACCGGTCTTCAGGGCGACAGCAACCACATAGACTTCTTTAAGCCCTCCAATGAACGCATTAAGTTCAACGACGGCTACAAGCACAGTGAATATATGGGCAGGACCGTTGCAAACGCCGTTAAGGCTATCTTCGCAGAGCCTCTCAAGGAGCATACCGGGACCGATCTTTTCAGCCAATGGGAGATAAACTACAATCTCACCAACACAGAGGGTATTGAAAAATATGACGAATGTAAGGAATGGTATGAAAAGTACCAGACAAAAACTCTGGGATATACTCCAAAAATGGGTGAGATCTCCTATGCATACAGAATAATCGAGCTTCGCACCGCTCCCGTTCAATTGCCCGTTCCCCTAAGCGTAGTGGGCATCGGCGACATTGCCTTTGTAGGCTTCGGCGGAGAAGCCTTTACCGATTACGGCAGAAATATAAGAAAGCTCTTCCCCGACAAATACCTCATATTCTCCGTTTGCACCAACGGCTATGAGGGCTACTTCCCCACCGAGGAAGCCTTCAAGCAAGGCGGATACGAGGCAAACAGCTCCCTTTATACACCGACTCTGGAAAAGGAGATACTTTCCTCCGCAAAGAGAATGCTGGATCAATTCTGATAATCAAAAGATAACGCTCCTTAGTAGGTTGGGCTTAGGGATAAGCCAACCTACAATGATATAGATTTGCAGAGCAAATCTATGATATACATCTAAAGATGTATGATATAGGCTTTGCCTATGATATATTTTCTTTGAAAATATTAAGGAAAAAATAATTCCGCTTCAAATCGAAGCGGAATTATTTTTATTCCATAATATGCCCCGAGGGCATATATCATATTGCGATAGCAATATATCATATTTCTGTAAGAAATATATCATATTACCGTCAGGTAATATATCATTGGGAGTTGTGAGAATCCCTTATCACAACTCCCTTTCGGGGCGTTATTTTTTTTGAAGAGCTCATTGCGCAAAAATGGCAGGTGCGCAAAACTTTTTTATACTAAGCACAAGGCTTACCCGTTTATTTCATAACTCTTTTTTCTCCGCCTTTTCGCAGTCAAATATCGAAAAACGCAAAAGAATCGTCGACAAAAGAAGCAAAAAAAGAAATTTGGTCACAAAAATCAAAAATACTGTTGCTTTTTCAGTAAAAATGTGAGATAATAATTTATATATGAATCACTACATACGGAGGGCGTTATGCCGAAAGCATACGAAGGAAATAAACCCTATATCTTTATAAGCTATTCACATAAGGACACCGAGCTGGTCCTTGCTGCCATTGAGGCCCTGGAGAATCACGGTTTTCTTGTATGGTTTGACGGTGGAATCGAAGCGGGCAGCGAGTGGCCGGAATATATCGCCACGCACCTTCGTTCAAGCACCTGTATGATATCATTTATATCAAAAAGCTTTGTAGCGAGCAAAAACTGCCAAAGAGAATTGGTTTTTGCCCAAACTCTGGACAAGCCTCTTTTGAACGTTTTTATTGAAGACGTCGAGCTTACCGACGGAATGATGCTTCAGCTCGGCTTGAATCAGGCGATCTGGGGAAAGAATTTTCCCAACCTTTCCCAACTGACCGAGGCTATCTGCAGAGCAAAGCTTCTGGAAAGCTGTAGGATCGAAGCTCCTCAGGCAGAGGAGCCCATCCAAGCTCCGAGTCCGGATCCCATACACGAGGAGCCTCAAGCCACTCAGCAGGAGCCGAGCCAAGCCTCCGATCACTATCGGGATCAAAGCTTTGATAACCCGCCTCCTCAATACACGGAATACGACAACCGGTATTCAAATCATTTTACAGCCAACGGTTATTATCAGCCCGCCAACGAGCAAGTGCCTCCATATACCGATAACACCACCTACACAAGCTACAACAATTACGGGAATAACACATATGCTCCTCCCGCGGCAAAGCTTAAGGACAAGCCGATAAGCATCGTTCTTTGTCTTCTTTTGGGAATATTCGGCGCTCACAAATTTTACGAGGGCAAATTCGTGATGGGAGTTTTATATCTTTTCACCTTGGGCTTGTTTTTCGTGGGAGTTCTCTATGATCTCGTAGAGCTTTTCCATCTTCCCAACCAATATTATCCCAAGCGCTCCAAATACACGTGGATGAACTGAGCTTCCAAGGTGCCTGCAGGCTTAATAGCTTGCAGGTTTTCTTTATTCATCCCATTGCAAAATCCGACAAGTTGTGATATAATTACCTCAGCATTCTTCTCAGGAGCAAACCATGACCTCAGCAAATATCTCATACACCAAAAGCTGTATTATAAAGCTTCCCCTTTTGTGTCTGGTAACCGGCATATTTACAGGTTGCCTGATCTTTTCATTTAAATACTGCGCTTCTCTTATAATAAACCTTTCAAGCAAGATCTACAATGCTGTAAGTCAAAGCCCCGTGCTTGCAATTCCCGTTGCCCTCGGCTTTTCTTTGATCGGCCTCGCTTTGGCGTTTCTTTTAAAATACGCCCCCGACTGCAAGGGCGGCGGAATACCCACTTCCATTGCTATACTGCGAGGTCTTATAAGCTTCAGCTGGATAAAAAGCATCTTCTGCCTTTTTGCGGGAGCAATGCTTACGTATCTGGGAGGCGTCCCCTTGGGAAACGAAGGCCCCAGTGTTCAGATGGGAACGGCAGTGGGAAAGGGTACGGCGACGCTTCTTTCACCAAAAAGAAAGGCTTGGGACAGATATCTTATGACAGGCGGTGCCTGTGCGGGCTTTGCCTGCGCCACAGGAGCACCCATATCGGGAATACTCTTCAGCTATGAGGAGGCTCACAGAAGGTTTTCGCCTCTGATATTCACCGTGTCCTCGGTGACTGTGATCGCGGGAGTATATACGACACAGCTTCTCTGCCGGCTTACCAACACCCATTTTCTCCTCTTCGAGCTTGAGGATATGCCCGTTATGCCCCTTGACACTATCTGGTGCGCAGCTCTTATAGGTCTGGTAAGCGGACTTTGCGCCACCGCATTTTTAAAATCATACAAAACAATAAGGCTCTTTATTGCCCACAAGCTTTCCAAGGTGTCCCCCTTTATTAAGATCCCCGCCGTGTTTTTTATCACCGCAATTTCGGGCTTCATTATTTCCGATTGCGTTTCAACCGGTCACGGACTTACCGAAAAGCTCTTCACGGGAGAGGGACTATGGTATATTCTCATCATAGTTCTGATAATAAGGGGGCTGCTTTTGATAATTGCAAACAATCTCCGGATCACCGGCGGACTCTTTATTCCCACCATCGCCTTCGGAGCAATAATAGGTAGCCTCTGCGCAAGATTTCTTATATTTACGGGGCTTATGCCCTCGGAGCATTATCTTGTGGCCACCCTGATAGGTGCAATGTCCTTCCTTGCCGCATCAAGCCACATTCCCATCACCGCCACAGTCTTTGCAGTGGAAGCATTGAACTGCTTTGAAAACGTACTTCCCGTTGCGGCAGGAGTAAGTATATCCTTCTTTATCGTAGAAGCCCTTAAGGCAGAGGACTTTACTGACGTAGTCATCGAAAACAGACTCCGCAACGATCACCGCGGACAAAAGGCGGTAACCGTTCAAAGGGAGCTTATCGCACAAGAGGGTTGCTTCGCTTTGGAAAAGGAGGTCAGAGATATCCTGTGGCCAAGCGGATGCACTGTCATTTCCCTTCGCCTAAAGGATCCCCACGGTGCGCAGATCCATCAAGGTGATGCTCTGGTTCTGAATTGCAGGACCTATGATGAAGCAAAGCTTTTAACAGAGCTTGAAAATATTTTGGGCAACCAAAACTAAAATAACAAGAGAGGTATTCGTTATGAGTGTAAAATCTGACTTGATGAACCAAAGAAGCTATCCTTCAAAGCGCCTGAAAAAGATCGGCACGGTCGCAATAGCAGTGGTGGAAAGCACGCCTATAGTATTCAACGGCAAGCTTTTGCGATTTCAGTGGATGAGAAACAATTCCTGGGGAAAATACGAGGGCGTTACGTCGGATGTAGGCTACTACACATTTATTGATATGGAAACGGAAAAGCCCTGCTGCTCCCCCTTTGCCTTGGATCATTCCTTTGGAAGTGCCTATACCGAAAACGGTGTAATGTACGTAAACGGAGTAAGAGGAAACGGGGGCGGGAATATCATCGACTTTTTCGAAAGCAGAGATCTTGAGAATTGGGAAATGACGGGAAGTATCAAGGTAGATAGCTCCCTCCACATCTACAACACCTCCTGCTGTAAGGATGAGGAGGGCTACGTTCTCGCCATCGAAATGGGCGGTCACAATCCTTACGTGGGAAAGGGATATACCATATTCTTTGCAAGATCCCTTGATTTGAGAAGCTGGACGATCCTGCCTATGGACAAGCACGTATTCTCCGCCGAAAGATACACCGCCTGCCCCGTGCTGAGGTATTACGACGGCTATTTCTATATGATCCACCTGGAATCCCTCCCCTACCTTCGTTGGTTACCCTATATAGTGAGATCAAAGGATCTTATCGATTTCGAGCCGGGTCTTATAAATCCCGTTTTGTGCTGCGACGATGACGATAAGAGGATCCACCCTCTTGCAAGCTTCAATGATAAGGATCTTGACTATATTCTGGGCGCGGTAAACTGCAACAACAGCGACGTGGATCTTTGTGAATACAACGGCAAGACCGTCATCACCTACAGCTGGGGAAATCAGCTTGGCAAGGAATTTCTCGCTCTCGCCGAATATGACGGCACGGAAGAAGAGTTTTTAAAATCTTTTTTTCAATAAAGATTGACAAATCAAGGTTTTAAGGTTATAATAATTACAGGCTTTTACATAACTGACGGATTTTGCGGATCACCGCAAGGGAATGTAGAAGTTTTTATGCCGACCGTCTGGGCAAATCAGTTATTAAAAGCTGGTTTGCCCTTTTTTGTTTGATTAAATCCGAAACGGAGGACAAAGCATTGATAAATACAACAAAAAAAGACCTTCACGACAATACTATCGACGTAAGAGGCTTTATACAGAAAAACTACACCCCCTACGAGGGAGACGGAAGCTTTCTGTGCGGTCCCACAAAAAGAACGGAGGCGCTTTTAGCCAAATTTGAAAGTCTCCTTGCTCTTGAGCGCCAATTCGGCGGAGTGCTGGATATAGACACTGCAACCGTATCCTCCCTTACAAGCTACAGCCCCGGCTATCTTGATAAGGACAACGAGCTGATAGTAGGCCTGCAGACCAACCGTCCCTTGAAAAGAGGTGTAAACCCCTTCGGAGGAATAAGAATGGCACGCCAGGCTTGTACCGCCTACGGCTATACCCTTTCTCCGAAGATAGAAGAAGAGTTTAAATATCGCACGACCCACAACGACGGTGTATACAGAGCATATACCGACGAAATGAGAAAAGCAAGAAAGTGCCACGTTATCACAGGTCTTCCCGATGCATACGGCAGAGGAAGGATAATAGGCGACTACAGACGCGTTGCCCTTTACGGAGTAGACAGACTCATCGAAGAAAAAGCAAAAGACAAGGCGGCATTGGCCCAAAAGGCCTTTGATACCGCTACCATCCGTCTGGACGAGGAGCTTTTCCAGCAGATAAGCTTTCTCGGAAAGCTTAAGGAAATGGCCCTATCCTACGGCTATGACATTTCCCTGCCCGCAAAAAATGCCCGAGAAGCCATACAGTGGACGTATTTTGCATATCTGGGTGCCATCAAGGAGCAAAACGGCGCCGCAATGAGCCTGGGAAGAGTAAGCACCTTCTTTGATATCTACCTTGAAAAGGATATTGCCGAGGGTATACTTACCGAGGAAAGCGCTCAGGAGCTTATTGATGATTTTGTTTTAAAGCTTCGAATGGCAAGGCACCTGAGAACTCCCGAATACAACGAGCTCTTCGGCGGAGATCCCATGTGGATAACAGAGGCAGTGGGCGGTATGGGAGAAGACGGCAGAACTCTCGTCACAAAAACAAGCTTCCGTATCCTGAATACCCTCTACAACCTGAAAAGCGCTCCCGAGCCCAATCTCACCATACTCTGGAGCAAGGATCTGCCCGACGGCTTCAAGCGCTTCTGTGCAAAGCTCTCCTGCGATACCGACTCCATTCAGTACGAGAATGACGATCTTATGCGCCCCATCTACGGCGACGATTACGCCATTGCCTGCTGCGTAAGCGCTATGAAGATCGGAAAGCAAATGCAGTTCTTCGGAGCCAGATGCAACCTTGCAAAGCTTCTGCTCATTGCCATCAACGGCGGCTATGACGTTTCATCGGGAATGTACATAGGTCCGAGGCATCCCGTTCTCGAGGATCTCAGCTTTGAAAAGGTAATGGAAAGGTTTGATATTTACATTCAGTGGCTAAGCCATCTTTACGTAAACACAATGAACGTTATCCATTATATGCACGATAAGTACGCATACGAAAAGACCCAGATGGCTCTGCACGATACCGACGTTCATCGTTTTATGGCATTTGGAATTGCAGGTCTCTCTGTTGTAGCAGACTCTCTCAGTGCTATTAAATATGCCTCGGTAAAGCCCGTATTCGCAGAAAACGGCTTTATCGAAAGCTTTAATACCACGGGTGATTTTCCAAAATACGGAAACGATGACGACAGAGTGGATCTTATCGCAAAGGATCTTACCCATAGGGTAATAACAGAGCTGAGAAAAACCCCCACCTACAGAAATGCAGAGCACACACTCTCTGTTCTTACCATTACCTCCAACGTAATTTACGGCAAGCATACAGCCGCAACCCCCGACGGAAGAAAGGCGGGCGCCCCCTTTGCTCCCGGTGCAAATCCTATGCATAACCGCGAGGAAAACGGTGCATTGGCAAGCCTCAACTCCGTTGCAAAGCTTGATTACAACGATTGCCGAGACGGCATCTCAAACACCTTCTCCATTACGCCCGAGGCTTTGGGTGCCGACTCGGAGTCAAGAGTTGAGAATCTGGTAAGCGTCCTCGACGGATATTTCAAGAAGAAGGCTCATCACATCAACGTAAACGTGCTCAACCGCGAGACCCTTCTGAAGGCTTACGAAAACCCCGATGCATATCCCAATCTGACTATCAGGGTATCGGGATACGCAGTGCACTTCAATAAGCTCAGCCGTGAACAGCAAAAAGAGGTTATTTCCAGAACCTTCCACGAGGCTATATGACCGGTTACGTTAATTCCATCCAATCCCTGGGCGGTGCAGACGGCCCGGGGATACGCTTTACAGTGTTTTTGCAGGGCTGCAGACTCCGTTGCGGATGCTGCCATAATCCCGACACATGGCAGGAAAAGGCGGCAAAGGAGTATACGGCACTTGAAATTGCAAAAAAAGCCGAAAGGTACAAGGAATATTTTAACGAAAAGGGTGGTATAACCCTCAGCGGAGGCGAACCGCTTCTTCAAGCCGAGTTTTCCCGGGAAATTTTTTCCCTATGCAAAGAAAGAGGCATAAACACCTGCCTTGATACCTCGGGAAGCGTTATGAATCAAAGCGTAAAAGAGCTTTTGGCCGCAACCGACACCGTGCTTTTGGATATTAAATACACCCAAGAGGAGCAGTACAGAAGCTACGTTGGCTGTGAGCTTGAAGCAGTGCTGGACTTTTTAAGATATCTTGATCAAAAAAGCATTCCCACGGTGATAAGACAGGTCATCATACCCGGGCTCAATGACACCGAGGAGAACATCCGCAAGCTTGCAAGCCTTAAAGCCTCGTACGGCTGCGTTGAAAAGATCGAGCTCTTGCCATTCAGAAAGCTTTGCTCGGGAAAATACCAAAATCTCTCCATCCCCTTCAGATTTGAAGATATCCCCGAGCCTGCCGCGAAAAAAATGGAGCATTTAAGAGAATTATTAAAAAAATTGTAAAAATTCTATTGCATTTTATCAATTAATGGTGTATAATAATAGAAAATTGAATATCGTCTGTGTGACGTTTGCAGAAAATTGCCGTAATGGCAGCCGAAGGAATAACGCTCTCAGGTGTCCGAAAGGATGAAGACTGCAAACTGACAGAACTTTGGAGAAACCCATTTGGTTGGGTGCCGAAGGTGCAAAACGCTAAGCGCGAATCTCTCAGGCAAAAGGACAAAGAAGTATCCCCCTCACAATTGGGGTATTTTTGTGTTTTGGCAGACCGTTTTGCATTAAAAGACGGTCTGTTTTTATTTTATGTTTTTTGGAGGATATTATGGAACAAATCCTGAATGCCATTACAGAAGTGAATAACACTGTAAACGGCTACGTATGGGGCTGGTACGGACTCATACTTTTGATCGGAACGGGTATTCTTATGACCTGTGTTACAAAGTTTTTCCAGGTAAGCCACATTGCCACCTGGTGGAAGAACACAATAGGAAGCCTGTTTAAGAAAAACGTTATAGGCCACAGAAAGGAAAAGGGAACCATTTCTCCCTTCCAGGCTCTTTGCACGGCTCTTGCCGCAACAGTCGGTACCGGTAACATTGCCGGTGTATCCGCAGCTATATGCATCGGCGGCGCAGGAGCGGTATTTTGGATGTGGGTCGCAGCCTTCTTTGGAATGATGACAAACTACTCCGAAAACGTGCTGGGTATCTATTACCGCCGCAAGAACTCCGAGGGTGAATGGGCAGGCGGCGCAATGTACTACCTTAAGGACGGTCTGGGCAGCAAAAAGGGTCTTAAGATCGTCGGCTCCGTTCTCGCAGTGCTTTTCTGCATCTTCACACTCCTTGCATCCTTCGGTATCGGTAGTATGGGTCAGGTCAACAAGATAGTTGCAAACGTTGCATCCGCATTTGACATTTCCTCCCTTTCTTCCATCACCGTATTCGGCGAGATCTCACTCTACAACATCATTCTCGGCGCAGTTATTATGGCTCTCACCGCTCTTATCGTTCTGGGCGGCTTGAAGAGGATCGCAAACGTTGCCGAAAAGATAGTTCCCTTTATGGTTGTTTTGTTTGTATTCGGAAGTCTTTTCATCATCGGCTCGAATTACTTCAATATCATTCCCGCCTTCAAGGCAATTTTCGTTAACGCCTTCACTCCTATCGCGGCTATAGGCGGCGGCATCGGTACCGTTGTAGACAAGGTCGTTACCCAGGGCTTTAAGAGAGGCGTGTTCTCCAACGAGGCAGGTCTTGGTTCCTCCGTTATGGTACACTCCAACTCCAGCGTACGCGAGCCCGTTAAGCAGGGTATGTGGGGTATCTTTGAGGTATTTGCAGACACAATGATCGTTTGTACAATGACGGCACTTGTGGTTCTTACCTCCGGCGCATACAATTTTGAGACCGGCGAGATCCTCGCGGGCTTCAACGATGCCACTCTTGTAGGCGGCGCATTTAACCTTGTGTTCCCCTGGGGCGGTATCGGTCAGAAGTTCGTTGCCGTTGCAATGTTCCTCTTTGCCTTCACCACCGTGCTTGGCTGGTCCCACTACGGTACAAAGGCTTGGGAATATCTCTTCGGCGCAAAGAGCACCGTAGTATTCAAGATCATCCACATCTGCACCATTATGGGCGGCGCGGTTCTTACATCCAGCCTTGCATGGGACATTTCCGACACCTTCAACGGACTTATGATGATCCCCAACCTTATCGGTGTCGTTGTGCTTTGTCCCTTGGTTATGAAGATAACGAAGAACTACGTACAGCGTAAGATAAAGAAGGAAAACGTTAAGCCCATACTCTCCTACGACGAGGAGCTCCAGAAGGAAGCCGAGGCGGTTCTCGATCAGGAGGACTGATAAAAAAAGCTAAAACTTGCGGTATAATAGCCGCAAGTTTTTATTTTCTTATTGAAAAAAACTTTAGGATATGCTACAATATAAAAAAACCAAGGAGAAGGCTATGAACGAATCAAAATATGAAAAGCTCAATACTGTCAAAGCAAAGGGCCAGCTTGAATCAAATCAGTACGTAAAATTTACTTATAAAGGCGGAGATACAAAGGTTTTATTCGTTGGTAACTCCATCACCCGCCACGGCATTGCCCCCAACATCGGTTGGCACTGGGACTGGGGTATGGCAGCCTCCGCAGAGGAAAAGGACTACGTTCACCAAACGGTGAGAATGCTGGAAGAAAAAGGAATGAAGGTAGATTTTGCCGTAGCTCAGGCAGCCGTGTGGGAAACAAGATTTGATGAAGACCTCGTGCCTCTCAACGAATTTTACACGACGGCAAGAGACTTTTGTGCAGACGTTGTGATAGTCCGCATCGGCGAAAATATGAAAAAAGCAATTCTGGATCAGGGCAAGCCCTATTTTGACAATATGATCCGCTTTTTCGCATCCAATCCCAATGCGAAGGTAATAGTTACCGACAGCTTCTGGCCCCATCCCATAAGAGACCCCTTCATTAAGGAGATATGCGATGAAAGAGGCTACACCTTCTGCAAGATCAGCGATCTGGGCGAGGATGAAAAATGTATGGCGATAGGTCTTTTCGAGCACAAGGGAGTTGCCGCTCACCCCGGTGACTACGGAATGGAAATGATCGCAAAGAGAATAGCGGAGCTTATTCCTTAAGCCTTGGAGCCTTCAAAAGATAAATGCCGTAAGCCAAGCTTATAACGGTCAAAACGACGCAGGAGATGATATGCATTTCCTGCGTTTTTGCATCTACGGCAAAAGCACTGAAGGCATTGAAAACACCATGTGTAACTATGCAGGCGATAAGGCTTTTGCTTTTAATGAACACAGCCACAAACATAAAGCCCGCGGCACTTGCATAGACAAGCTGACAAAGGGTCGGCAAAAGCTCAGCCCCGTTTAAAAGATTAATAATATGGCCTATCCCGAAGGTGACGCTGGACACTGCCATGGCAAGTCCCTCGCCGTCCTTTCGCATTGCATCAAACAAAATGCCTCTGAATATGACCTCCTCCAAAAAGCCCACGAAAAGCATCGAGAGAATAAAAAGCACGGTCTCGAAGGCCGAGAAGTTAAAGGTAACTCCGTTCCAGAAATTAGCGCTCAGAATCAAAAGAAAGGGAACGTAATAAAGCATATTGCCCAAGCCCGCCCGACTTTTGCAAAGACCGTATTCCTTCATTAGGGAGTTTTTATTCAGGAATAAAAGCAAGAGCAAAGAAAGAATAAGAGCTACAAGCGCGGAAAAAGAGCTTTTTACCCCCACAAGCTCCGACAAAGCATCGCCCAAGGACATAAAAACACAATATGCCACTATCCATATCACCGCAAAGCTTATCTTACTTTTTTTACGGATATTTTTTAATAAGCTAAACATCCTTTTCACCCACCTTAAAACTTAGCTAAGCTTATTATATCATCCAATTTAATATTTTTCAAGTTTTTTCAAAGATCCCGCACAACAACCGAAGGTTGTGGAAATTACAATCTCGGATATATTGAAAAATGAAAATAATTAAAGTAAAATATAAAAAAAGAGGAGGATTAAAATGACTTTAGGAAAAACAATCAATAAAATCAGAACAGAAAGTTCTCTTTCACAGGAGCAATTTGCAACAATAATAGGGGTCTCTCAGCAATCGGTACAAAAATGGGAGAGCGATACATCCACACCCGAGCTTGAAAAAATAATTAAAATAGCAAAATATTTCGGTGTTTCCCTTGACTCGTTAGTTATGGGAAACGATCTTCGCGTTGTTGAAGAAAGAGATAACTTCAACCATTTAAAGCCGGAATATTCCAAGATCCACGACTGGGAATTTTATTCTTCGGATCTGAAGACAGAGTATCAGCAATGTGTGGACGAGGGCTTAGATATAGAGATGTACAAAGATCTTTTCTTTGCGACTTCCAGGCTCCCCCGCGACGAGATCCGCAAAAAACTGGGAGACGTACTCTTCGAGGTGGTCCAAAAGGCAAAAAAGAAGGAAGGCTATGAATTTATAGAGCCCAGCGATCTTGAATCAATAAAGATGTTGAGGAAAAGCCGCAAGCACGAAAAAACCACACTAAACAAACCCCTTCGATCCAAGATAAGCGGCGCCTGGATGGGAAGGATCTGCGGTTGTTTTTTGGGTAAAACGTTAGAAGGTATCTACAGTAACGAGCTGATCCCCTTTCTCAAGGAGACAAACAACTATCCCATGCACAGGTATATACTTTCCGGCGACATCACCGAAGAAGTCCTCAACAAATACAAATACCCCTTCCCCCCCAAACGATACTATGCAGATACTATAGACTCAATGCCTCCCGACGACGACACCAACTACACTGTCTTATATCAGCTTGTGATAGAAAGATACGGCAGAAATTTCACCCCCTACGACGTTTCCAAGGCGTGGCTGAGATATCAGCCCAAGGATGCGTACTGCACTGCGGAAAGAGTTGCCTTCCGCAATTTTGTCAACGGATACACGCCTCCTCAATCCGCAAGCTACCAAAATCCATACAGAGAATGGATAGGAGCACAGATAAGAGCGGACTATTTCGGCTACATCAATCCCGGAAATCCCGAGCTCGCCGCCGAAATGGCTTGGAGGGATGCAAGTGTTTCCCACACCAAAAACGGTATATACGGCGAAATGCTCGTTGCGGCTATGCTGGCAGTTGCCGCCGAGACTGATAATATGATCGACGTCATAAATGGCGGACTTGCCCAGATCCCCAAGACCTCGAGACTTTACAGAGACGTAAAGCTTGTGCTTGATTCATATATCGGCGGAGTAAGCCGAAAGGACTGCTTCAAGCTGATCACCGACGCCTACGACGAGTATACCGGCTACGGCTGGTGCCACACCAACCCCAATGCAATGATAGTCGCCGCATCCCTTCTTTACGGCGGAGGAGATTATGCAAGGTCCATCTGTATGGCGGTGGAGGCTTGCTTTGACACCGACTGCAACGGCGCAACTGTAGGCTCGATACTGGGAATGGCAAAGGGAATAGAGAGCATTCCCGAATACTGGACGGCTCCCATAAACGACACCCTTTGTACCAGCATATTCGGACTGGATAAAGTCAAGATCAGCGACAGAGTTGAGCTGACCCTAAAGCACATCGAAAAAAGCTCCAAAGCCTGAGAAAAATTTAGAAAATACAAATACATTGACATTTTTTGTCGCCCGTGGTATAATGGAATTCAAAATTCCAATATGAGTTTTTCTATGCGGAGCTATTATATCAAAAAGCATTTTGCATATTGTCTAAAATAAAAGTAAAGCATTTGAATTATTCGGTGCTTTACTTTTTACCTTATAACGCAAAAACCGCTTACAGAAAGGAAATCTGAAATGAGACTGTACATAGATCCGGGTACCGGAAGTATGCTCTTTACGGTTCTGCTGGGTGTCATAGGAGCCGCGGCATATTCTTTGAGAATGCTGGTCTTAAAGCTGAAGATGCTCGTCGGCAGAGGTAAAGCCGAGGAGGACTCCAAAAAGCTTCCCTTGGTCATTTTCTCCGATGACAAGCGCTATTGGAGCATATTTAAGCCCATTTGCCGCGAGCTTGACAAAAGAGGTATGGACGTTACCTATATGACCGCCTCCGAGGATGATCCCGCTCTGAATAACGAATTCGAGCACGTCAAGGCAAAATTTATCGGAGCGGGCAACAAAGCCTTCTCCAAGCTGAATTTTTTAAATGCAAGCATCGTCTTCTCCACGACCCCGGGTCTTGACGTTTACCAATGGAAGCGCTCGAAAAACGTTGATTATTACGTACACATTTTCCATACCGCGGGAGAGGTCACCAGATACAGAATGTTCGGTATCGACTATTACGACGCACTTCTCATTGCGGGGGACTATCAGGAAAAGGATATACGGGATCTTGAAAAGCAAAGAGGCCTTCCTCCCAAGGAAATAGTGAAGGTTGGTATCCCATTTATGGACGAAATGGCGGCAAGGCTTAAAAAGGTCGGTCCCGCCGAGGAGCATCCTCGCACGGTGCTTCTTGCGCCAACCTGGGGCCCCAGCGCTATATTCAAGGTCCACGGCGGAAGGATCATAGACGAGCTTTTAAAAACAGGCTACCGCGTTATAGTCCGTCCCCATCCTCAATCCTTTACTTCGGAAAAGGAAATGCTGGACAAGCTTATGGAGGAATATCCCAACTCCGATCAGCTTGAATGGAACCGAGACACCGACAATTTCGAGGTCCTGCGCCGCAGTGATATTCTTATTTCCGATTTCAGCGGCGTTGTTTTCGACTTCTCGCTGATCTACGATAAGCCCGTGATCTACACAGACCCCAATTTCAACCTCGCTCCCTACGATGCGTGGTTTCTTGACCGTCCTCTGTGGACCCTTTCCGCTCTTCCCAGGATCGGTATGGAGCTGAAGGCGGATAACACCTCCAATATAAAAGAGCTTATAGATCAATGTCTTGAGGACACAAGATTTTCTCAGGGCAGAAAAGAGGTAAGAGACGAGGCCTGGGCGTATTACGGCGAGGGTGCCGTGCGCTGTGCCGATTACATTATGAACAAGTACCAAGAGCTTACTCAGCCCAAAAATGAAAGAGGTGAAAAAGATGTCACTGCTTGATATGCTCTGGACCGTGCTTATCGGACCGCTCAAGCTTATATTCGAGGTGATATTCTCGGTAGCCTACACCGTAACTCAGCACCCCGGCCCCTCTGTGATCGTGCTGAGCCTTGCGATGAATATTCTCGTTCTCCCTCTCTACAAGCGCGCAGATGAGATACAGATAGCCGCAAGAGATACTGAAAACAAGCTCAAGGATACGGTTGCACACATAAAAAAGACCTTCTCCGGCGACGAAAGGATGATGATCCTCCAGACCTACTACCGTCAGAACAACTACAATCCTCTGTCGGTATTAAGCGGCTCACTCTCCCTTTTGCTTGAGATTCCCTTCTTTATGGCAGCGTATCAATTTCTCTCGGGAGTAAGCGCCTTTTCGGGAGTATCCTTCGGACCTATAAAGGATCTTAGTGTTCCCGACGGTCTTTTGTCGGTAGGCGGGCTTACAATAAATCTTCTGCCCGTTATTATGACGTTGATAAACGTCATATCAAGCTCACTTTATCTCAAGGGCTTCCCTCTTAAGACCAAGATCCAGCTATACGGTATGGCACTGTTCTTCCTTGTATTCCTATACAATTCCCCCGCCGCATTGGTATTTTACTGGACTCTGAACAACACCTTCTCGCTGTTCAAGACTCTGTTCTTCAAGCTTAAAGATCCAAAAGCCGCCCTTAAGGTGCTCCTTGGAGTATGCGGCTTGGCTTCAATAGCTTTGGGCATCTGTCTCAACGGCTTCTGGAAGACTGTGTTCTTCATAGGTCTTGGACTCATTATTCAGCTTTATTGGATCATTCCCCTCATCAAGAAGCCCTCTCCCGTAAAAAAAGCCCCTGCCCCCTCTCAAAACAAGCCCAACAACTCCCTTTTTATTGCGGGCGCACTGTTTTTAACACTGCTTATCGGACTTCTCATTCCATCCACCTATATATCGGCATCTCCGCAGGAGTATATAGACATCTTCTGTTTCTACGATCCCGTTTGGTTTGTGGTAAACTCGCTGTGTCTCTCCATTGGAACCTTCTTAGTGTGGACGGGAGTTTTCTACTGGCTCTCACCCGACTCGGCAAAGGCAATATTTGCCCGTGTGGTTGGAATACTCAGCATTGTAATGACGGTAAACTATATGTTCTTCGGAACAAATCTGGGTATTATCTCCCCCGATCTGCAATATACCGACGGCTTTTTCTTTGAAATGACCGAGCAGATCATAAATCTTGCCGTGGTTGCGGCAGTTTTTGCGGCCCTTTGGTTTGTGATAAAAAGATACAAAAAGGCCATCACCGCCGTACTGCTTATTGCCTCCGTTGCCTTAGCGGGAATGGGCGGGATCAATCTTGTGGGCATATCAAAGGCATCGGCTGATACCAGGCTTCAGCTTGGCTCTACGGGTGACAGCTTTCCAAGCTTTAGCTTAAGCAAGAACGGCCAAAACGTTGTGGTGTTTATGCTGGACAGAGGAATAGCTCAGTTCGTCCCCTATATTATGGAAGAAAACCCCGAGCTCAAAAAGCAATTCGACGGCTTTACCTTCTACTCCAACACTCTTTCCTACGGCGCCTTCACCAACTTTGCCGCTCCCGCCCTTTACGGAGGCTATGATTACACCCCCGAAAATCTAAACAAAAGAGATGACGAGCTCCTCGCCGACAAGCACAACGAAGCGCTCAAGGTGCTCCCCACTATTTTTTCAAAGGAAGATTATGCAGTGTCTGTCATAGACCCATCCTATGCAGGCTACAAGACAATTCCGGACCTGAGCATATACAACGATATGGAGGGAGTCAATGCATACAGAGCAGAGGGCAGATTTGATGACTTTGAAACAAAGCTTTCCACAATAGACTCAAGAAAAAGAAACTTCTTCCTCTTCAGCCTTATGAAGACTCTGCCCGTATCTATGCAAAAGCTTGTGTATAACGACGGCTTATACAGAGCACTGCCTGCAGATAACACAGATGGATCAAATGCGGAGGTCAGCAGTGTATTTGCGGCGTTTATGATGGCGTACAATGCCATGGCAAACTTAGAATCCATGACTTCCATATCTCAAGGCTCGGAAAACACCTTTATGTTCCTGCGCTCCAACATAACCCACGAGCCCGTTATTTTGCAGGAGCCCTCATACACCCCCAATCCCGGTATCGCCTCCGCTTATCCCGAATCGGGAAAGACGATAACTGACGGAACAAATACCATCCGTCTTGACAACACCTATAAGGTATCCCACTACCACGTTAATATGGCGGCACTTATGCAGCTCGGAGAATGGTTCGATCACCTCAGAGAAAACGGAGTTTACGACAACACCAGGATAATAATAGTATCCGACCACGGAAGAAACCTTGGTATCACCTGCCCCTCCGAGGATAAAATGAAGGACGTGGAGTTCTACCAGGCAATGCTCCTTGTGAAGGATTTCAACCAAAAGGGCTTTACGGTAAGCGATGAATTTATGACCAACGCCGACGTACCCTCCCTTGCCGCACAGGGGCTTATCGACTCCCCCGTCAATCCCTTCACCGGCAATCCCCTTTACGACTCCCAAAAGGCCGAGGGCGAAAAGCATTGGATAATAGTATCAGACCTTTGGGACGTAAAGACCAACAACAAGAATCAGTTTATCGCCAGCCGCTGGGCATCCTTCTCGGGTAACGTAAACGACAGTAATTGTTACACCTTCTACGAGGAAACCACTGTTTTACCTCCCGAAGCAAAATAACACAATACGGACGGATAAAACCGTCCGTATTTTTATTTACAACTAAAATTACTTATGCTATAATAAGACAAGGATCATAAAAAAGAGGAGCGGTATAATGACTTTTGACAGCAACGCAATAAACGACGTTCTCACTGTAGCAAAAAGACTTGATCAAAAGGGTATTCTTAATGCCATAGAGGGAAACATATCGGTGCGCAAAGGTGATCTTGTTTACATCACCCCCAGCGGAAAAAACAAGGCCTATCTTACAGAGGATATGATATCGGTAATAGATATGGACGGAAGGCTTTTAAAGGGCTTCAAGGCAAGCTCTGAATATAAGCTCCACCTCCACGCATACAAGCTAAGAGCAGATATCGGAGGAATGGTACACGCTCACCCCACCTATCTTACCGCCTATGCACTGTTAAATAAGCCCGTGGAAACAAAGGCATATCCCGAAATGATGGTGGTCTACGGCTCCATACAGGTAGCTGCCTACGGAAGACCCGGAACGGACGATATTTACCGCGACGTCGGCAGGATATTAAAGAATGAAAACGTTTTGCTATTGGCAAACCACGGTGCAATGGCGGTGGGCGAAACGGTATTCGATGCAATGAACGCCCTGGAGGCCGCCGAAAGCAGTGCAAGGATCCTGACCGTAGCAAGCACCCTCGGCAAGGTAAAGGAGCTTTCCGATGAGGAATGCCAAGCCCTGCTTCTTCAGCACGAAGAAAGAATGGGAAGATAAAAAAATGATGCGCTCTCGCGCATCATTTTTTACTTATCAAAGAAGCACCTTTTTAAAGGCCTTTTTGCCGCGACGGACCACAATGCCGTTCTTAAGCTTAGCTTCGCTGACGGTGAATCTGATATCTCCGATCTTTTCTCCGTCGACCACTACGCCGCCCTGCTCGACCGCACGTCTTGCCTCACTTCTCGAGGGGCAAAGTCCGGATTTCTGGAGGATGGTAAGAATGTCTGCCGCACCGTCGGTAAGATCTGCCGCATCCATGGTGAAGGAGGGCATATTCTCACTGTCGCCTGCTGCGGAGAATATACTCCTTGCGGCGTTCTGCGCCTTCTGAGCCTCTTCTTCGCCGTGAACCATCTTGGTAAGCTCAAAGGCGAGGATCTCCTTTGCGGTGTTAAGCTGACTTCCTTCCCACTTATCCATTTCGTCGATCTGCTCGAGAGGCAGGAAGGTAAGCATTCTTATGCACTTCAAAACGTCGGCGTCGCCAACGTTTCTCCAATACTGGTAGAAATCGTAGGGGCTTGTCTTATTGGGATCCAGCCATACTGCTCCACTGGCGGTCTTACCCATCTTCTTACCTTCGCTGTTAAGCAGAAGGGTGATGGTCATAGCGTAAGCATCCTTACCAAGCTTTCTTCTGATAAGCTCGGTACCGCCGAGCATATTGCTCCACTGATCGTCGCCGCCAAACTGCATATTGCAGCCCATAGTCTGATACAGATGGTAGAAGTCGTAGCTTTGCATTATCATATAGTTAAACTCAAGGAAGCTAAGACCCTTTTCCATACGCTGCTTATAGCACTCTGCGCTGAGCATTCTGTTTACGGAGAAGCAGGCGCCCACCTCTCTGAGAAGCTCGATGTAGTTAAGACCGAGTATCCAATCGGCATTATTTACCATCGTAGCCTTGCCTTCACCAAATTCGATAAAGCGGCTCATCTGCTTTTTGAAGCATTCGCAGTTATGCTGAATGGTCTCGGGAGTAAGCACGTTTCTCATATCGCTTCTTCCCGAGGGATCTCCGATGTAGCCCGTGCCGCCGCCGATAAGGGCTATGGGACGGTTGCCTGCCATCTGCAGACGCTTCATTAAACAAAGCGCCATAAAATGGCCAACGTGAAGACTGTCCGCGGTGGGATCGAAGCCGATATAAAATACCGCCTTTCCGCTGTTTATTAATTCCTTTATTTCTTTTTCATCGGTCACCTGAGCAATAAGCCCTCTGGCGACCAGTTCTTCATAGATCTGCATTGATTACTCCTGAAAGATAATTACCAGCCCAAGGTGGCAAGATATTCCTTGCTCATCTTAACGGCCTCCAAGGGTGCGCGCTCGGTGGAGCGATCCTGCTCAACGACTACCCACTTTGCTCCTGCCTTAACTGCGGCATCAAGAATAGAAGGGAAATTCTGAACGCCGTAGCCAACGGGTCTGAAGTCGAATTCTTCCTTCTTCTTTTCCATCTTTGCAGTCTCGTCACCGATAAGCTCAAAGAGTCCTTCCTTACCGCCGCCTACAAAATCCTTAAGGTGAACGACGGGGCTTCTGGAGGAATACTTAAGAATATATTGGGTGGGATCCTCTCCGCCTACGTTTACCCAGCAGGTATCAAGCTCGGTCTGAAGAAGAGAGGGGTCTACCTTGTTGTAGAGTATATCGAGAATGTATTCGCCGTCCAGCTTTTCAAACTCGAAGTTATGGTTGTGATAAAGAAGAGTAAAGCCTGCATCCTTAAGCGCCTTGCCGATCTTCTTCACGCTCTCGATGGTCTCGGGAAGAGTCTCTGCGGTAAGAGACTTCTTTGCATCCAGCCAGGGAATAACGATATAATCACAGCCAAGGATCTTGTAATTGGTGATAACGGTATCTATATCCTCGCAAAGTTCCTTAAAGGGAACGTGAGCACTGATGGCACGAAGGCCCAGAGTGTCAAGCTCTGCTCTTAAAGCCTTGGGATCGTTTCCGAAAAGACCTGCGAATTCAACGCCGTCATAACCTATCTCTTTTACCTGCTTAAGAGTGCCCATAGGATCCTTTTCAAAGGTATCACGTACGGAAAAAAGCTGCAATGCTACGGGTAAAGTCATTTTTTTATCCTCACAATCAATATAAAATTTAATATACGAAAATTATAACACTTATATCCGAAAAAAGCAAGTGCTTTAAGTAAAAATATCCATCCCGTTACTTATCTTGAAGCTTTTTCGCATCGGAGGCGATCACTCTCAGCTCCTTCATCAGATCACTGCAAAGACCGAAATGATCGTGAAGCTCAAGATATTTTTCAAAAAGCCTTTTATAGATAGCCACGTTGCGCTCTATGGGCTCGTATACCTTTTTCTTTTTGGGGCTGAGCTTATGGGCGGCAACGGAAAGATCGGGGTATATTCCCGCGGCAACGCAAGCGGCAACCGCACTGCCTCTGGCTCCCGAAGCGGGGCAATCGGGCACAGTGATGGGAAGCGCGATAACGTCTGCAAATATCTGCATAAGCATAGGATCCTTTGCGGGTATTCCGCCTGCGGCGAACAAGCCCTCGATATCCACTCCGTACTCTCTGTAACGGTCGATTATTATTTTGGTTCCGAATGCCACCGCCTCAATAAGAGCGCGGTACATTTCCTCGGGGGCTGTGGACAGAGTCAGTCCGGCAAAAAGCCCCGAAAGAGAGTAATCGCAAAGCACGCTTCTGTTTCCGTTGAGCCAATCAAGAAATACAAGTCCGCTCTCTCCCGGTATAAGCCCTTCCGCCTTCTCTCTCAAAAGCTTGTGAATGCTGATGCCCCTCTCCCTTGCCTCATTCCAATACCTATCTCCAACGCAGTTTTTCACAAACCAATCAAAGCAGTCTCCCGCTCCCGACTGACCTGCCTCGTAGGTGCACATTCCGGGCATCAGAGCTTCGTTTACGTATCCCGCTATTCCGGGCACGGCAACGGTCTTTTTCGAATTGATAAGATGACAGTTGCTTGTTCCCACCACTATAAGCATTTCGCCGTCGCCGACGGCGCCCAGTCCCGGCATGGATGCCTGAGCATCGATCATGGGAAGACCGAGCACGGTCCCCGGAAGAAGTCCCGTAAGCTCCGCTCCCCTTTGATTGAGTCTGCCCGCGATCTTTCCCGCACCGAGGACCTTATCGGAAAGCTTTGTGGCACAAAGCTCTCCGAGCTCGGGGTGGACACACCGCAAAAACTCCCTTGAGGGGTAGCCGGTATTCTCGTTCCACAGAGCCTTAAAGCCCGCAAAGCAAACGGCGTGACTTTCCTCTCCCGTTAAAACGTAGCTGAGCCAATCCGCCGCCTCGGTAAAGCGATAGGTGGCATCGTATACCTCTCTTGATTCAAAAAACGTTTCAACTATCTTCGGAAGCGCCCACTCTGCACTGACCTTTCCGCCGTATATATCGAGCCAAGGCTCCTTTCTCTCCTCCGCAATAGAGGTGATAGACTCCGCATAGCTCTGTGCGCCGTGATGCTTCCAAAGCTTTACGTAGCTGTGCGGCACCGAGCTAAAGGCGGGATCAAAGCAAAGAGGCTTAAAGCCTTCATCCACGGGAAGTATGGTGCAGGTCGTAAAATCTATGCAAATACTGACGATCTCGTCGGGCTTCACTCCCGATGACGAGATCACCCTTTTCACGGTATCAAAGCCGAGAAGATAATCGGCAGGGTCCTGATACGCGGCATCCGCCTTTACGGGTGTACCGTCAGAAAGACAGTGATCCATAACACCGTGAGGATAGCTATACTCCTCATAAGCGATCTCCTCGCCGCTGTCGGCGTCCATAAGCACGCTTCTTACACTCAGTGTTCCGAAATCCATTCCCACCGTATAACGTTTTTTCATATATACTATCTCCTTATCGTTCATAAACTGATAATAACACAAGCCTTGCTTTTTGTCAATAAAGAACATTATTCTCGGCATTTTTCGGCAAAAAAACTTTACTTTTTTCTACAATGGGAGTATAATGGTTTGAATAAAGAAAAAAGGAGAGGTGAACAGTGAAGCTCAACACAGATCTCTTAAAGCTCAGCGACACAGATTTTGCCGCAATAATAAACAAAAAGGTCAGTGATTATCAATATGCCAACCCCGACACTGTAATTGTCAGGCTGGATAACGAGGATGCCTACCTCCCCTTTCCCAACTGTGTTCACAGCGCAATGCAAGCCGCATTGGAGGAATCCTTAAACGATCCGCAATTAAGATGCACTCCGCCTCTCAGAGGATATCCCTTTTTAATAGATACCATAATAGCTCACTATGCGGAAAAGAACATTCAGCTTTTTGACACGGAGATATTTATTAACGACGGTGCCAAGTGCGACGTTTCGGGCTTGACCGAGCTTTTCGACGGAGACAATACGGTGATGATAACCGAGCCCTTTGATTCGGTCTACTACCACTCCAGCATTTCCTCGGGGAAAGCGGTAAGATTTGTAAGAGCCCATGAAAAAAACGGACTTATCCCCCGCCCTCCCAAAAACGAAAGAGCGGATATTATATATCTCTGCTCCCCCTGCAATCCCACGGGAGCTCTCTACCCCACCGAGGTCCTGAAAGAATGGGTGGATCACGCACTGGAAAACAACTCGCTGATAATCTACGATGCCTCCTACGAGGATTTTGCCTGTATGGAGCCCAATCACAAAAGCATTTATTCCATTGAGGGCGCAAAAAAGTGCACCGTTCAGGTTTGCTCACTCTCCAAGGCGGCAGGCTTTGCCAATCTGAGGCTGGGATATACCGTCATACCAAATAATATAGTCATAGACTCCACCCGACTTAATCAGCTCTGGCTGCAGAGAGAACGTCTTAAGTTCAACGGAGTGAGCTACGTCACCCAAAAGGGAGCTCAGGCCGCGTTCTCCAAGGAGGGCAAGGAGGAGATAGAAATGCACGTGAAGCACTATCTCAGCAATACCCGTTTGCTTACGGAGGTGCTCGTCAAGGCAGGACTTTGCGATCAGAGCTTTGTTGCAAGCCCCAACGTGTGGTTCAAGTGCCCGCAAAATATGAGCTCCTGGGAGTGCTTTGACTATATTTTAAAGAATACGGGCGTAGTTACCATTCCCGGAAGCATTTTCGGCTCTGCGGGAGAGGGTCATATGAAGCTCACGGGTTACACCACAAGAGAAAATGCCTCGGTGGCCGCAAGAAGGCTTTGGCAGCTTCTGGGCTCTTCCTCGGAAACGGGGGCGGTAAATTGAGCTTGAAGGATTTTCCTCTTTGCGCACTGAGAAAGCGTTATCCCAACGCCCATAAGGGAAGCTTCGGAAGGCTTCTTCTTATAGCGGGAAGCGAAACCATGACCGGCTGTGCGGTGCTTGCGGCTCAGGGAGCGTTAAGAAGCGGAGTGGGAATACTTGAATGCGCCGCGGTAAAGGAATGCATCACGGTCATCCAAAACAACTGCTTTGAGGCGGTAAACACACCCATAAGCGATTATTACGAGGATTTTCCGTCTTGCTCCGCAAGGCTTTTGGAGCGCATAAAGGTATGCGATGCGGTGGCAATGGGCCCGGGGCTTTTAAATCAGGACAGCGATCCCGCAAGAAAAGAGCTTTTGGCTCAGCTTATGCTGATGCTTATTGAAAACAGCAGGGTGAATTTTGTGTTCGATGCGGATTGTCTGACCGCCATGGCGCCCCACTTAAAGGAGTTTTCTCTCTATTCAAGCAGGATCGCAATAACACCTCACCCCGGGGAAATGTCCCGTCTATGCGGCGTGGCAATCCCCGAAATAATCATAAACAAGGAAAAATGCGCCTCGGAATTTTCCCGAGAATACGGCTTTGTCACCCTTTTAAAGGGAAACAAAACAGCCGTTGCCTCTCCAAACGGTGATATTTATATAAACTCCACGGGAAATCCCTTTATGGCGCGTGGCGGCTCGGGAGACGTACTCACGGGAATAATAGGAAGCCTTCTGGCTCAGGGATCAGATCTTTTCGACGGGGTATGTCTGGGCGCATATATCCACGGCGGCGCGGCTGATATTGCCGCAGAGGAGCTGGGGCTTTCAATGCTTCCCTCCGATATTGCCCCGAGAATTGGCAAATTCATTTTTTCCAAGGAAGCTGAATTATAATTTTTCCTTTTCTCTCATAGAGTTATAATAAAACGGGAGAAAAGAAATGAAAAAAATAATCTTAGCCACCATTATTCTCTGCATACTGTGCTTTAACTCCTGCGCCTACAACGTCACCGAGGACGTGCGTACTTCACTTTCGGAGCAAAGGGTATACCACGGCAGACTTTTATTAAACGGAGCGGAAAACGAGGTCTCCCTCACTATCCTTGAAAATAGCTCCTGCAAGCTTTTATTTAAAAGCGGAGCAATGAATGGAGTGGAATCCTTTTTCTCTGATAATTATCAAAAAAACACGTTAAAGGATCTGAGCTACACACTTTCCTCCCCCTCACAGTACATAATACTAAATAGCTGCCTTGTATATCTTCAGAGTCAAAGCTACAATATGCAAGCCCAAAAAGGATCGGTGGAGGAATTTACCTTTAAGGAAGAAGAGCTTGAAATAAAGCTTTTATGGCACGATGGAGAAAAAACGGTTAAGGAAATAAGCTGCAAGGGAAAAAACGTTGATATGCTCTTTACAGACTTAAAAGAAGGATAAATATGACATCACAATTTGTAAACGACCCCAGATCAAGGACCTGGGCACAGATAAATACCGATGCATTGAGACACAATCTCCAAGCGATCAAAGCATCAGCTCCCGATAAAAAGGTGATCAGTGTTGTTAAAGCGGATGCGTACGGACACTGCTCGAAAATAGTAGCCCCCGCAATAGAGGATCTCACCGATATATTTATGGTAGCAGAGCTTAACGAGGCACTGGAGCTAAGAGAGCTGGGTATTAAAAAGGACGTGCTTATAGCAGGCTTTACCCCTTGCCAATACGCCCCCGTTCTGGAGGAAAAAGACATTATACAGTGTGTATACTCCTGCCAATACGCACGCTCGCTGAATGAAAATGCAAAAAACGTTATAAGAGCCCATATTAAGATAAACACGGGTATGGACCGATTGGGCTTTGACCCCACCGAAATAAACGAAAGCACCCTGAGCGAGCTAAAGTCCCTGGATAAGCTCAAGCTTGAGGGGATATTTACCCATTACGCCGAGAGTGATGAGCCCTCATCCCGTTTTACAAGGCTACAGACCAAGAGCTTTGAGAGGGTCGTTGCCGCCTTTAAAGGATCGGGTATCTGCTTTAAATACGTCCACAGTGCAAATTCGGCGGCGGCGATGAGCTTTTCCGCCGACTATACAAACGCCGTCCGCCCCGGAATAATGCTTTACGGCTGTTACCCCTCGGAAAAAATAAAGGCTCTGTGGCTCAAAAACCAAAATCCTCCCTTAAGACCCGTAATGAGTCTGTTCAGCAGAATAGTCCAGCTAAGATCCCCCAAGGAGGGTGAGTCGGTGGGCTACAACAGAAGATTCTTTGCAAAAAAAGATACCGGTATAGCGGTTATCTGCGCAGGCTATGCTGACGGCCTGCCGAGGCTTCTCGCTTACCCGGAGAGCTGCAGAGTCATAGATGAGAAGACTCGGCTCGTGGGCAGTGTGTGTATGGATATGTGCTTTGCCGACGTCAGCGACGTGGATAAAGACCTTGCCATGGGAGACGCCGTCGAGCTCTTCGGCGAAGGCATCAGCGTTGAAGAATGGGCAAAGGCGGCAAGGACCATAAGCTACGAGATCCTATGCAGAATAACCAAAAGGGTGCCGAGAATAGAAGTAAAGGATAAATGACCCTCGGCTTTCACATCCGATAAAAAAAAGAATATACTGATATCGGCGACGGGAATAAAATCCGCCGAAGATGTCAAAAATATGATCACAAAACAAAAATCGGAGTGAAAGACGTGAGCGTAAAAAGAGGAGATATTTATTATGCCGACCTGAGCCCCGTTGTGGGCAGTGAGCAAGGCGGTGTCCGACCGGTGGTCATACTTCAAAATGATCTTGGGAACAAGCACAGTCCCACGGTTATAGCGGCAGCCATAACCAGCAAGACCGAAAAATCAAAGCTTCCCACACATATTGAGGTATATGCCGACCCCAACGGACTTTCAAAAAACTCGGTGATACTTCTTGAGCAAGTACGTACACTTGACAAGAAAAGGCTTAAGGAAAAGATCGCCCATCTTGAAGACGAGACTATGGAAAAGGTAAATAAAGCAATAACCATAAGCTTCGGCTTGATATAAAGACCGGCATTACAAAGCCCCGACAAAATGCTTCGTACCCTTAAGGACAGTTTCTGATAATTAAGAAATACGAGCATTACAAAAACAACATTATCCCTCGTTCCGAAAGGAGCGAGGGATTTTTTGTGCTTGTTTTGCAAAATCTATTGACAAAAGCTTCCTAACTGTGTATAATACAGATATACAGTTTTAACAGAGGTGATGACGTGAATATTTTAATCGACAACAAAAGCGGTGAACCGATTTACAATCAGA
>SVTC01000026.1 GCA_015063985.1 Oscillospiraceae bacterium
TTAGAAAAATATCTTGATTATCTGCACTATTTATGCTATAATACTTACAGATAGGAAAGATAACCTTAAAAAACCGCAAATCAAGCGATTTCAGTATGTTTGCATAAAAGTACAATAAAGACAAAAAATAAAGGACTACTTCGGTAGTCCTTTATTTTTATCCAATCCGAAGGATTGGTATGTAATCGCCGCAAGGCGAATGTAATCACGCGTAGCGTGTATGGCATCACCGCAGGTGTATTTCCTTCGGATTGATTACATACATTTTCCCCAGAAAATGATTACATCCAACACTTCGTGTTGATTACATACAATGCTTCGCATTGATTTTTCTCTAACCGAACAGATAGAGCAAAAATAATATCGCTGTATGTTGACTTTTGACTTATTTGATGTTAAAATATTACTAATCTAAAATGAAAGAGAGGTGGACAAAATGAAAAGGAAAGTATTGATAAAATCAAAAGTCGTTTTGTCCGCTGTTCAATAAAAAGTTACTTCTTGGATGTAAATGCTCTTGGTTTTATCAAGAGCATTTATTATTTAAGTGAGGTAACGAAATGAAAGAAATTATCAGAATCCAAATTAGCAAATTTTTAAGTAATGAGTTAGTTGAACAAATAGCTCAAAAACAATGGCACACCACAAACCCAGCATTTGTAAATCGTTCGAGACAGTATGTTTTTGATGAGGTTACTGACGGAAATGATTGTTTTGGCGTAGTTGCTTTAGCAGCAGAAAATAAAGTTATCGGAAGATTGCATTGTGTTCGAAACAAAGATAATATTAAGAAGTGGTATTATGGTGATCTATTCGTAATTCCTGAATATAGAAGAATGGGAATTGCTACACAAATGATAGAAAAAGCCAAAAGTCACTTGTCCGAAATAGGCGCACAAAGTTTATGCTGTTATGTAGAGCCAGATAATGTTGCAAGTAGGCAGTTGCAAATATCTGTTGGTTTTACAGAGAGACCTTTTTGCACGTTTAATGATTTTATAAACGATGGAGAAATAATGTATGAGTTGCAGATAGTTAATAATTTTTCCATTATTCCCGCTACTGTCAATGAAGCGTATTTTGCGAGAATATTATTTGTACTTAACAGGGAAAAATTAAATGTTGGCGATATTAGTATGAATGATTGGAAAGAGATATTGTCCAAACAAAGCGCTGATATAAAACATTTTCTGATATGCAAAGGTGCCGTTCCTATTGCATACATAAGAATTGAAAAATCAGAAGAAACAGATAATACGAAAATATCAATGTTTTTTGTTGCAGACGGTTTTGATTATGAAGAGATTTATAATTTTGGCGCAGAATATGCAAAAAATTATGTTTGGGAACAAAAAATATAAATAATTAAAGAAATTCCTCGGTTTTCAGGCACTTTTAATTCGTGTAATTAAGTTCAAACTACCCAAACGAAAATCCGTTCTCGAAAGAGGATGGATTTTTGTTTGTATTATTCACTATTCATTAAATGAGAACGGATTTTCGAATGAATAATGAAGAATGAAGTCGCTCACTTTGTTCGCTAATGAATAATGAATAATTATTGCCTCTTTGCCGCTTTTATGCTATAATACACTTAAAGGAGAGATGATATGAAATTTCAATTTAATGTAAATACTTGTGACCAGGATTATTTGGATTATAACAAGTTTTGGATGTTGCGGTCGCATTATGGGAAAAATCAGATGACAGTTTTTAGAATTATTTTTGCTGTAATTATTGGTGTATATATTCTTATCTCGTTGTATGGCGGCAACTTTACTTTTGATTCTTTTATTGGAATAATTCCATTGGCTATTTTGTTGATTTTATTTGAGTTGTTGCTTTCTCCGTTATTTGTTTTATTCCTAAAAAGCCATCTAAAGAGTCTGAAGAAAAAAGGAAAAATGGGATATTCTCCTTCGTCTGTCATTGAGTTTTACGAAGATGTTTTTATAGAAACAACACCCAATAACAAGACCGAACAAAAATATTCAGCTATTGAAAGAGTAAGTGTTGTTGACAACAAAGTAGTTTATATTCATGTGAATAATATTATGTCGTACATATTACCCTTTTCTTGTTTTGAGTCAAGTGAACAATATAATGAATTTTTTGAATTTATAAAGACTAAATGTTCAAATATTGATATATATTAAGAAAAATCCTCGGTTTTGACAGGTTCTTTTTCGGACACGAATGACAAAAAATTCCGAAAGCAGTAGCTTTCGGAATTTTTTATCCAAGCCGCAGGCTTGGTATATCATCGACGCACGAAGTGCGGCGTATATCATCAGCCCCTTTGGGGCTGTATCTCATCACGCGCCAGCGTGTATTCTCCTGCGGCTTGATGATATACAAAACTACGTTTTGATGATATGCAATTCCTTGCGGAATTGATGAGATACAATGCTTCGCATTGATTTTCTGCCGCTTTTATGTTATAATTAACCCAAGGCGGTGATGTGAGTGGAATTTATATTCGAGATAATTTTTGAAGTATATGTTGAGTTAATGATGTTTATTGTGCCCGAAGAAAAAGTAACATCTAAGAAGTATAGAATTTTAACAGTTTTCTTTGCTTTGTTTGTTTTATTAGATGTTTTTGCCTTGTTTATTTGGGGGTGCGTGTTAATAAGTGATTACAATAATAAATTAGGTATAATCCCAATTGTTATTGCGGTTGTTATTTCAATTATCCAAATCATTGCAGGATTTATTTTGCACGATAAAAAATCTAAATAATGAAGAGAATCAAGTTTTTCGACCGCTTCCATTTTGAGTGTCGGTCCCCAAAAATAAGACAGTCTTCGGACTGTCTTATTTTTTATCCAATCCAAAGGATTGGTATGTAATCGCCGTCAGGCGCATGTAATCACGCGTAGCGTGTATGGCATCACCGTATTGATTTTCCTTCGCTTTTGTGCTATAATACACCTAAAGGTCGGTGATAGTATGTTTGAAAGAAGAAAAATTTCAAATCCTTGGGAAGGCAAAATGGAGCCTTTCAAAATCGTTGGTAACGTGTATTTTGTCGGGACCTTCCAGGCTTCGTGCCATCTGATCGATACGGGAGAGGGACTTATTCTCATCGATCCCGGATATTCCAACGCGCTATACCTTGTAGTTCGCTCGATCTATAAGTTGGGTTTTGATCCCAAGGATATAAAATACATTGTCAATACACATTGGCACGGCGATCACACCGAGGCAACGGCGGCAATGGCGGATCTTTCCGGTGCAAAGACCTTGATCGGTCGTTACGACGTTGAAAAATCGAGAAGGTATTTTGATCCTGATATTACAGTCAAGGACGGGGACGCACTCACTCTCGGCAATACGACCATAACCTTTATGGAAACACCCGGTCACACCAAGGGAACGATTTCATTTTTCTTTGAAGCGGAGGATGAGGAAAATACCTACCGTGTGGGAATGTTTGGCGGCGCCGGTGCCAACACTATGGCTCAAGGTCATTTCGATTATGACGGTTGCAGAGAGGATTACCGCAATTCCTTGCACAGATTACAGAAAGAAAAGGTGGATGTCTTTATCGGAAATCACGTTTGGAATAACGATACGGCCGTCAAGGGTGAATTGCTTCTGAAAACAGGTGTTAACAGATTTATTGATAAAGATCTTTGGGGCGACTTTCTTGCTTTTTGCGAGAAGCGTTTGGATGAAGTGATCTCAAAGGACGTATAAAGAGGATCGGGCTTTTCAGAGCTAATATATACAAAAGGAGAAAAGATGCTTAAGTATAGGCTTAAATGCAAGAATAAAGAAGATATATTATTTTCCGTAAACCAAATAATTGCTAACGACTCGCCTTGCGGAAGGTCTATATTTGGCGGCGATCTTTATAGATCGGGCATTCATTTTGAAAAATGCGGAGAAAAGATAAAAGGATTTTTTCTCGCAGAGAGTGAAAATCAGTCTCACAGAGGCTCGCCGATCCGTGTTTGCTTTTCCGGTGCATTTGTCAAAGAGGAAGGTGAAGTGTTTTTTGAGGTTTATATCTATCCTCGAATTATCGAAGCTTTATTTTTGTTGTTTGCTTTTATATTCCTTTCCTTTTACGGCAAGGTAAGCGGAGCGGTAATATCACTTGTTGTTCTTTTTATTTTCGGCAAAGGGTATATCGATATGATGAAGGATACCTATAATAGGCTTAAAGGAATTTTTTGTTAGAGACGTTAGGCCTCTTGCCTGCATTTTTCGAACACGAAGGAACGGAAATCCAAGTCTGTGGACTTGGATTTTTTACGTGCTGTTAAGCTGATCAAAGGCTTGTTCTTCGGATTATTGTACCTACAGATCATCGGCGTGATATGTAGCACTACACTTGTGTGGGGATAGGCAAGTATTATTATCTTGACAAAAAAGAGGGAAAATAGTATAATAATACGAGTACTTAAATGAAATAAGGTTTTCGGAGAGCATTATGAAGAATATATGCTTTGTGCAGTCCGATCTTAACGTCGGAGGAATACAAAAGTCGCTTTTTAATTTGCTGAGAAACATTGATTATACAAAGTTTAACGTGGATCTGTTCCTTTTCCAAAGAGGCGGTTTTTTTGAAGGAAGCTTTCCCAAGGAGCTTAATATTATATATCTTGACGTTCCTATGAGAAAATACTCCTTTATGAAGTTTGAAAAGGTGGCGAAGAAAGCCGTTTTTGAGCTTCCGGAGCCCGATAAGGAATATGATCTTGCCATTGATTTTAACAGCTATCAGAATGCTTGCGCGGCATTGGTAGACAGACTCAATGCCAAAAAGAAGGTGATGTGGGTACATAACGACGTTGCCATCAAGCTTGGCGGCGAGTGGAAGTATCGTGTGCTTTGGCATTTCTTCAAGGGGAAGTTTAAGATCTTCGATCGGTTTATAACGGTGAGCGACGGTCTTATAGATTCCTTTGTGGAAAAGAGCGGTGTTGCAAGAGAGAAGATAAGCTCTATCTGTAATTACATAGACGTGGACGAGATCATAACGGGATGCACTGCTGCACCCGACGACTTCTTCCCCGATCCGAACAAGGTAAATCTTGTTGCGGTGGGAAGACTTTGCTATCAGAAGGGCTATGACATACTTTTGGATATTCTTTCCCGTGTGTGTAAAAAGCGTGACGATCTGGCGGTGTACATCATAGGAGACGGCGAGGATAAAGAGGCGCTTCTTAAGCAAAGAAGTAAGCTCGGGCTTGACGATAAGGTGTTTTTCCTTGGAAATAAAAAGAATCCCTTTTGCTATATGCACCTTTGCGACGGCTTTGTTTCCACGTCCAGATACGAGGGCCAGCCTCTTAATATTATGGAAGCAAAGGTCTTGGGATTGAAACTTTACATTGCCAAGAATCTTGAAAAATACACGGGTTGCGGATTAAAGGGAACGGATGATATGGAAAAGGCTCTTGTTGAAGCCGAAAAATTCCGTGAACACAGCTTTGACAGACTCGTCAGCTACAACAATAATATTCTTAATTCTATAGAAGCTCTTTGCTCGGAGGAGACTAATGGATAAAATAAAAAACAGATTAACGGCAACATCTCCTATTTGGCTTTTTGTTCTTATGATAATGCAACCACTTTTGGATGTATTGAGTTACTGGGCGAATAAAGGAAGCTTTACTTCTGTTACCACCTTATTAAGATTTGCAATGCTTGTTGCGGTGGTCGCAGTGAGTTTTGTTATCTCTAATAAAAAAAAGCGTGCTGTTTTTGCATATGGTATTATTGCTTTGCTTTTTGTTTTTCATGCTATCAGTTGTTTTCGTGCCGGAGGATATAGCTTTGTCAGTGATACTGCGAACTATTTGAGGATCGCTCAGCTTCCGATTTTTACATTCTGCTTTATTGACGTTTTTGAGGCTTGTCCCGACGTCAAAAAAAAGCTACCTATGGCGTTTTTTGTCATAATGATGATTATAATAGCAGTGCTTGTCGTTTCCTTTATCGTGGGAAGACCGGAATATACCTACACAGAGTACGATAAAATCAACGATACAAAGTTGTATTTTGGCTTGCAGGGCTGGTTTGAGGTAGGAAACTGTCAGAGTGCGATAATAGTGCTTATCGTGCCGATGATCCTTTATTATGCGTTCAACACAAAGAACGAGTTGTTTTTTGCTCTGTGCGCCGTGCTTTCTTTTGCCAACCTTTATCTTTTCGGAACAAGGTTTTGCTATTATTCCATTTTCATAATTGCTCTCTCCTTTATTGTGAGTATGGCCTTGAGCCGTCAGAAGAGGCCGATCCCTTATGCCGTGCTTGCGGTTGTGATGATAGTCGGTGCATTGATGTACAGTCAATCCTTTATGTACAAGCATCTTAATATATATACTCAGGAAATGAGCAACAGACAGGATGAGATCAACAGTGAGGTGGGGGAGATTGAGGATGAATTTCCCGATCTGACCGTTGAAGCCCCCGATCTGTTTCCTCCCGAAAGCGAGGAAACCGAAACCTCCGAGGGCGGATCACACTCTGAGGGTGTTGAGGCTCTCAGGCAGGCGTACCTTAAGATCTATGAGCCTTACTGTAAGGATATGATCGAGGTTTACGGAATGAATCGTGTTATCGACGTGTACGACGGAACAAAAAGCGTTCTTACACTTTCTGATCAAAGGCTGAAAAAGATTAACTTCGCAAAGCTTGCCTGGGAGGACAGCAGCTTCGATTGCCGTCTTTTTGGTTTCCAGTATAAGACTCTTGTTCACGGAACGGAGGTTTATGACCTGGAGAACGATTTTCAAGGCACGTTTTACTTTCTTGGTTACGTCGGAATGTCTTTGTTTGTGGCGTTTTTGTCATATTTTGTTCTCAGAGCGCTAATGGCGATAATAAGGAATCCCAAGGGCTGCTTTACCTTGGAGTTTTGCGTTGTGGGAGTTACTCTTATTTTGATAGTCGTTGCGGCTCAATTCTCCGGAAACGTATTAAGAAGGCCAAACGTTTCGGTGTATTTCTCTCTGTTTTTGGCATATATTTACTGTCTTACGGGAAGAATATTAACTCCAAAGGGTAAGGATAAATGAAATACAGTATAATCGTACCGGTTTACAACGTTGAGCAGTATCTTGAAAAATGTCTCGATTCCATATTGAAATGCAGGGGTGACTATGAAGTGATCTGCATTGACGACGGTTCTACGGATGGCAGTTCCGCAATTTGCGATACCTACAGCAGCCGCTACCCTGACAGAGTAGTTACGGTCCACCAGAAGAACAAGGGTCTGGGGGGAGCGAGAAACAGCGGTATAGAGATAGCTCGCGGTGATTATCTTTTGTTCGTTGACAGCGACGATTTTATCAGCCCCGATACCGTAAGCGTGTTGGACGCCGCTCTTGAAAAGCACGATGCCGATATTGTAATATTTGCAATGCAAACGGTGGATGAGAATATGAATCTCATCGACAGCTGCCGCGAGGATCTTGTCGACGGAGAGCTCTTTTCCTTCAAGGAGAAAAAGGACAGTCTTTTTATAATGCCAAATGCTTGTAATAAGCTTTTTAAAACCAAGCTCTTCTTGGAAAGCGGAGTCAGATTTCCCGATAGAGTCTGGTACGAGGATATACGGACCGTTCCCAAGCTTATGTGCTTTTGCGAAAAGATAATGTACGTGGATAAGGTGCTTTATAACTATCTGCGCCGCTCGGGCTCCATTACCAATAACGTCAACGTCAAGCGAAACGAGGAGATCCTTTGGGCATTTGACGATCTTAAGGATTATTTTACCTCCAAGGGCGTTATAAATGAGTTTTATGCAGAGTTTGAAAAGCTTGCCATAGACCACGTTTTCATCGCTGCCTCGGTAAGAGTTGCCAGGATCAACAGAAGGGATCCGATGCTTGGGCGCTTTAGTGAGTATATGTATGAGAATTTCCCCGACTTTGAGAAAAACCCTTATCTTTCCGCCTTGCCAAAGGCAAAGAAGCTGGCGTACAGCCTTGTTAAAGGCAGGCACTTTTTCATATTAGATACTCTTTTCAAGCTTAAAGACAGAGGTAAATGAAAAATGAAGGGAATCATCAGTATCATAAAAAAGCTTTTTCGCGCCTTTTTGTGGGCGGTCATGGCGTTATTCCCCGTTAAAAAGAATAAGGTAATATTGCAAAGCTACTATGGCAGAGGCTACTCGGACAGCCCCAAGGCTATCTGTGACGAGCTTTTGAAAAGGGGAGGGTACCGGCTTTTTTGGGTGGTGAAAAGCCTTGAAGCCGATAATCAGCTTCCCGAAAAGGTAAAGCCCGTGGTATACGATTCCCTTGCCTTTATCTACCATATGCGCACCGCTGGCTTCTGGATAGATAACTCCAGAAAATGGTGTTATATCAAGAAAAAGCCCTCCCAGATATACATTCAGACCTGGCATGGCTTTGCGCTGAAGCGTATTGAGGGAGACGCGGGAGACGCTCTGCCTGCCGATTATATAAAGGCAGGAAAGGCTGACAGTAAGAAGTGCGATCTTATGATCTCAGACAGTGAGCATATGACAAAGATCTACCGCAGAGGCTTCTGGTATGATAAGGAGATCCTTAAGGTGGGGCTTCCCAGAAACGATCTTCTTATAAATTGCTCACCCGAGACCGTTGAGAGCATAAGAAAAGAGCTGGGAGCAAAGGAGGGGGAGAGGTTTTGCCTCTATGCGCCCACCTTCAGAAACGATGCCAATCTTGAGTGTTACAGAATAGACTACGATGCTCTCAGCGAGGCTCTTTCCCAAAGGTTTGGCGGAAGCTGGACTGTGCTTACGAAGCTCCATTCCAATCTTGAGAAGTATGCAGACGAATTAAAGCTTGAGGGTAAGAGCGTGAAGAATCTTTCCCATTATCCTGACATTCAAAAGCTTTATATCGTTTCAGACGTGCTTATAAGCGATTATTCATCGGTTATGTTTGACTATATGCTTACAAAGAAGCCTTGTTTTCTCTTTTGCACCGATCTTGAGGACTACAAAAGAGACAGAAACTTCTATATGCCCATTGAATCACTGCCCTTTGAAATGTGCTTCGATAACCAAATGCTTGTAAACGCGGTAAAGGGCTTTGACGAGAGTGATTACAAGCTGAGGCTTGACGGCTTTACCGAAAAATGCGGAATAGTTGCCGACGGAAAAGCATCCGAAAGCATTTGTGATTGGATGAATAAAAAAATATCTTAAAAGGTGTTATATGAAAAACCCCATTGCCGACAAGGAACACATAAGCGCCATATTGCTCTCGAAGGGCTTTGATCCTTCCGAGACAAAGGTGTTTTTGCGCTCTGATAAGGGTCAGAGCTGCGGTCTGTGCGATTGCTATGTGCTTGCTTCGGAGGATGAGTGCGTTGTTTTAAGCGTCCGCGAGGAGTTAAAGGCTCTTCGCGGAGCTTTTGGTTTATCCAAAAGAAAAAGCGAGAGTGTGACCGAGGAGCTGGAGTTTTTCCATTTTGACAACAGTAAGCTTGAAAGATTCTTCTGCCGTGACGATAGAATGGGCGGAAGCGTTCTCGCGGTGGAAAAGTCCGGTGATATCAGCCTTGTATTTTGCTTTACCGCCGCGCAGAGAGACAGAGCACGGGAGTTTTGCCTGAATGCTAACAAGCTTCTCTCCGGAGAGGTCCTTGAAAAAGAGGAGCACTCGAGGGACAGGGGGGATAATTACTGTCCCAAATGCAAGAACAAATACCCCGATCCCAACACCAGGCAGTGTCCTCACTGTATGGGAAAAAGCGGGCTTGTGAAAAAGCTTTTGCCCTTTTTTGCAAGATATAAGTTTTCAATTCTGGCAACGGTGCTTTTAATAGTATTGGGTACTCTTTTGTCTCTTGTAGTGCCGTATATGTCAAACAAGCTTTTGTATAACGAGGTCTTGGATCCCAAGGGCAGGTTTTATTCCATGATCGGAGCTCTTGTTGCGGCTATTGTGGGAGTCAGCCTTGTAGGCGCACTTTTCGAGCATATAAACAGCGTTATTTCATCCCACATCAGTGCTAACGTTACCTACGATCTGAAAAGGACCATTTTTGAGAACCTGCAAAGACTGTCTATGAGCTTCTTCACGGGAAGGCAGACCGGCTCACTTATGACTCAGGTAAACTCCGATGCGGAGACTCTTTATTGGTTCTTCTGCGACGGCGTTCCCTATTTTATCACCAATACCATGAAGTTTTTCTTCATATTTGTGCTGATGATCTGTCTTGATTGGCGCTTGGCGGCGATAGTATTCGTGCCGATCCCTCTTATCGTATTAATGTACAGAAAGATAATGAAGGGCTTTTCCAGGCTTCACGCAAGGAATTTTGCCAAATCACGCCGCTTTAATTCGTCGATAAGTGACGTTCTGAGCGGCTTCAGGGTCGTAAAAGCCTTCGCCAGAGAGGAAGCGGAGACCGATAAGTTTGATAAGCAGAGCCGTGATTATGCCAAGAGTCATCTGGAGGTCACCTTAAGATCAAACAGAGTTTTTCCTCTGATAAACTTTATCATCAAGCTTGGAACCTTGCTTATTTGGGCTATCGGCGGTTGGTTTGTGGTTCAGAATTCACTTAGCGGCGGAAAGATAGGCCTGGACTATGCTTCACTGATGCTTTTTTTGAGCTATATGAGTCAGGTATCGGGGCCGATAACCTTTTTGGGTCAGTTCACGGGACAGCTTTCAAGGGCGATCAATTCCATGAGGCGACTTTTTGAGGTGATGGATACGGTAAGTGACGTTGCGGAAAAGGAGGATCCGGAGAAAGCGGAAAGGTTTTTCGGCGACGTGGTGTTTGATAAGGTGGGATTTTCCTACGAGGTTGGCAGAAAGACTCTGGATGACGTTTCCTTTGCTCTCGAGAGGGGAAAGACTCTCGGCATCGTCGGTCATACGGGTGCCGGAAAGAGCACACTTGCAAACCTTTTGACCAGACTTTACGACGTCAACGAGGGTAAGATCACCATTGACGGAGTGGATATAAAGGATTACAGCTTTGAGACTCTGCACAAAAATATATCCATAGTGAGTCAGGAGACCTATCTTTTCCGCGGAAGCATTATGGATAATATCCGTTATGCCTGCCCGACGGCCGGCAGGGATCAGGTCATCTTTGCCGCAAAGGCCGCGGGAGCTCACGATTTCATAATGAAAATGCCCCACGGATACAACACCGTGCTGAAAAACGGAAAGGACGGACTATCCGGCGGTGAGAGGCAGCGAATTTCCATAGCGAGAGCTATCTTGAACGATCCGTCCATACTTATTCTCGATGAGGCTACCGCAAGTATGGATACCGCCACGGAGAGAATGATCCAGAACTCCCTTGACAGAATAACACAGGGAAGGACTACCATAATAATTGCACACAGGCTTTCCACCTTGCGCAATGCCGACAGTCTTATAGTGATCAAAAACGGAAAAATGATAGAATCAGGCACGCATAACGAGCTTATGGAGAAAAAGGGTGAATACTATAAGCTTTATATGCTTCAGCTCGATGCGCTGAAAATGATCGCCGTCGATTGAGGAGGAAGGGAAAATGAATCAAAACGAATATTTGAGCCCTGAAAAGGTCAGCTTTTTTTCTTCAGCCAAGGGCTTTTTGAAAATGAAAAACGGTGACGGTGAGTTTTTTGTCACCCTGACCTATGCCTTTCCCATGGAGATAACAGACGCTTACGTCGGCGTCTATGATCTTGATGGCAACGAGCTGGGAATGATCGGGGCACTGAGTGATTTTCCGAAGGAGCAGGCAGAGCTTGTAAAAAAAGATCTGGAAAGAAGATATTACTGTCCCCGTATACAAAAGATACTTTCCGTTAAAACGAAAATGGGTATGACCTTCTGGGAATGCGAGGATACAAAAGGAGCAAGGCTCAGCTTTTCCGTTAAGGATACCTACAAAAGCATTCTCAGGATCAACGATAAAAGGTTTTTTATCGTGGACAGGGATGGGGCAAGATATGAGATCGAGGATACCTCGGCTCTGGATAAAAAGAGCTTTTCTAAATTAGAGATATATCTGTGACGGGTTTTCTTAAAAAGAAAGGAGGAGCAATATGACAGAGAATAACCGCCGTCTTGTTACGGATGCACTGAAAAAGCATTTTTCTGAAGATGCGGTATTTTGCGTCAGTGCCTCTCTGACTGACCCAAAGGCAAACGAGGGCTTTCTTTTGATGAGCGAAAAGGCCCTATATACTGCTTCTTGTTATGAAAATGGGGAAATTGAGTTTTCGGAATATATTCTGGGATCGGTAAAGGAGCCTCAGCTTGAGCTTGCGGGTGGCTGCGTATTCTTGAGAGTCCTCCTTGAGGGAGAGCCTTTTAGCCTTTGCAGGGCAAGGCTTTCGGAAAAGGATGAGCTTTCCGAGGCGGTAAAGTGGATCAGAAGCGTTTGTGATGAGGGGCTTGAGGTCAATAAGGTCGATTTCAGATCGGCAAAAAGGATATGCCCTATCTGCTCAGCTCCACTGGCAAGAGAAAACGGCGCTTGCCCCAACTGTGCGGGGGCGATCTCCTCGGCAAAGCGGATATGGCGTTTTATTAGACCCTGGAAATGGATGCTTTTCCTTTCCGTTTTGCTTTTCGGTGTTACCGCCGGCATAAACGTGATAGTGCCGAATATAAATAGAGTGTTGATAGATGATTATCTCAAATCTCCCGATCCTGCCTCGGTCACCTTTGCGGGGCTTTGCGGAGTGGTGGGAGCCATTGCTCTGGCAAATATTATAAACGTTGGCGTGGGTATTATAAGAAATGATCTTCTTGCGAGGGTCAGCACCAACACCGTGTCCTCGATGAGGCAGGAGGTCTACCGCCACGTACAGAAAATGAGCGTTGCGGGGGTTTCCAAATATTCCACAGGCGAGCTTCTTTCAAGGCTTTCCGGTGATTGTGAGCGAATTGCAAGCTTTATGACCGGTCAGCTTCCCGCCCTTATCGAGCAGATGCTCATTCTTGTGGTGGTTGGATGCACGGTGCTTATTAATAATTGGCGTTTGGGGCTTTTGGTTCTTGCCCCCGTTCCCTTGGTGGTCATCCTTTTCAGGCTGATCTGGCGTTTTACCCACAAGCTCTACAGAAAGCAGTGGGTGGTAAATTCAGAGGCAAACACCGTATTGCACGATATCTTCCGCGGCATAAGAGTTGTCAAGGTCTTCGGTACGGAAAAAAGAGAGCTTGAAAAGTATGAACGGGCCGTAAGAAGCGTAAGAGATATTTCCATAAGAAACGAGACCACCTGGGCGAGGATAATGCCTTATGCAAATTTCTTTTTGGGTATCGGAAGCTTTATTGTAATATATTACGTAGGAAACGGCATACTAAAGGGTGAGATGAGCTTGGGACAGCTCACGATGTTCTCGGGCTACGTAAGTCTTTTGTACTCTCCCTTGAAGTGGATGGCACATCTTCCCAGAACTGTCCAACGTACCGTTACCTCGGTCACCAAGATACTTGAGGTAATGGACGATACCGACGTTACAGAGGACAGCTTAAAGGCCAAGGAGGTTGATATCAAGGGTGAGATAGAGTGTCGGGATATCTGCTTTGGCTACGATCGCCACAGATACGTTCTTAATAAGCTTTCCGTTAGTGTAAAGCCGGGAGAAATGCTTGGCATAGTAGGCCGCTCGGGCGCCGGCAAGAGCACTCTTATAAATCTTATGATGAGGCTCTACGACGTTGATTCGGGCTGTATTCTGGTTGACGGAGTGGATATAAGGGATATTCCCCAGCAGGTGCTCAGGAGCAAGGTTGGGGTTGTGTTGCAGGAGACCTTTCTCTTTACCGGCACGGTTTATGAAAATATTGCATATGCAAAGCCCGAGGCGACTATGGAAATGGTAATACGCGCCGCAAAGCTTGCAAGTGCTCATAATTTTATTATGAAGCTTCCAGACGGTTATTCAACCTACGTGGGCGAGAACGGATGCACTCTGTCAGGCGGTGAAAAGCAAAGGATCGCCATAGCAAGAGCGATCTTGCACGATCCGAAGATACTTATTCTGGACGAGGCGACCTCAGGGCTTGATACCGAAACGGAAAAGGATATTCAGGATGCGCTTAAGAATCTGATAAAGGACCGTACTACCATAGCCATTGCGCACAGACTCTCCACCTTGAGAAACGCTACGAAGCTTATAGTTATCGATAAGGGAACCGTAGCGGAGGAGGGAAGTCACGAGGAGCTGATGAAAAAGCGCGGTATTTATTATTCTCTTGTAATGGCACAAAGGCAAATGTCAAAGCTTAATACTGAAAAGGATTGAGGCGATTTCGCCTCGATCTTTGTTTTTTAGGGAGGAATCGACTAAAATGCTTAGAATTTTTGCAGTTTTTATTCTCTGTACTGTTGTTTTTTGCTCTTGCGGGCAAAAGACTGCCCAAAACACGGGGGAAAATGCTCTGACGGGAGTATATCCCGATTCTGCTCAGGATAGGCTTGAAAATGTGGATAATGATTTTTCAAAGGGGATCTGGATAAGCCAGTTTGATATGAAGGGGATATATCTTGATAAGGGCAGGCAAAGGGATAAGGAGAGCTTTAAGGCTCTTTCGGAGAAGGTGCTTGGAAACGTTGCAAAAATGGGCTTTGATACGGTGTATTTTCAAGTTCACCCGTACGGTGACAGCTTTTATTCCTCCGAGTACTTTCCTTGGTCGGAATACGTTTGCGGTGAATATTCACTGAGCCCCTCGTACGATCCCTTTGAGGTGATTTGTGATATTTGCAAAGAGCTCGGTCTGTCTCTTCATGCCTGGATCAATCCAATGAGACTGCAAAGCCTTGAAAAAGCCAAGCTTCTTTCGGACGGGAGTCCTTATACCCGTCTTTTGAAGAATAACAGCGGAGAGATCTGCTCCTTTGAGGGGCGGTATTATTTCGATCCATCTTATGAAAACGTCAGGGAGCTTATAGCCTGCGTCGCAGAGGAGCTTGCTCGCAATTACCCCATAGACGGAGTGCATATAGACGATTATTTTTATCCTACAGAGGAAGCGAGCTTTGACAAGATAGGCTATGAGCGCTATAAAGAAGAAGGCGGAAGGGCAGAGCTTGGAGAGTTTCGCAGAGAAAGCGTTTCCCTTATGGTAAAGGAGATATACGAGGCGGTAAAGCAGGTGGATAAGCGGCTGGTTTTCTCAATAAGCCCTGCGGGAAATGCAAAAAACGTTTACGAAAGTATGTATGCCGATATCTACCGCTGGTGTGGGGAGGGCGGCTATTGCGACCTTGTGATACCTCAGCTCTATTATGGCCTCAGGCACGAAAAATTCCCCTTTGACAAAGCTTTGGCCTCGTGGGAGGAGCTCTGCAAAGGGGGAAGGGTGAAGCTTATTATAGGAGTCACTTTTTCAAAAATAGGCTTAAAGGAGGATATTTATGCGGGCACGGGGCGTTATGAATGGGCGCAGGATGAGGATATCCTTGCAAAAAGCGCGCGCTGTGTAGCCGACTCCGAGTGTGCATCCGGAATAGCGGTGTTCAGCTACGGATATATAGTTTCCAATGAAGCCGAGGCGGAAAGAAAAGCTTTTTTGAAGGTGCTTCAGGAAATGTAAGCACAGTCGTTTTCGTAAATATATACCATAAAAGCTTTCTTTGTGCATATCTCGTCCGCAAGGGGATTATCCGTGCTCGTGGTAACAAAAAGGGTTTGGTCGTTGTCTTCGTAATACATTTTCGGACTTTGGGAAAGGAGCACAAGCTGAGGGGTGAGGCTTTCCGAGCAGGTGAAGCTTATCGGAGTGTCCTTAAAGTTGTATCTGTAGCTGATGCAGGAGCCATTGATAAATATATCCGCGGCTATACCTGAGCCGTAGCGTACAGCCTTAAAACGCAGATTGCTTGTCACCGCCGTGTTGCTTCGGGTTTGTGCATTTTTAAAGGGGATATTTAACTCCTCAGCCAAAAGCTTGCAGGAGCCGTCATCATCAAGGGCGATCACTCTTTCAAAGCTTACGTCGCTTAAAAGCTTGTAAAGTGCATCTGTGCTTGCGGGGGCAAGGAGAACCAGAGTGTCAAAGGAATCTAAGTTGCATCCCTTTAACAGCTCTGTAAGCTTTTGGTCGTTTTTGGAGAGCTTTGCTGCAAAGAGATAGTTTTCCCCTTTTGATGAAATGCTCAGGTATTGATCGCTTTTATCCCAAAGGCATACGATCTTGGCTTTGGTGCTTGAGGCAAATGCAAGATCCGATGCGAAAAAGCAGATTGGAATAATAAGGCACAGAGCTATCAGATATTTCAGCTTTATTCTGAAAAGACCCACCAAAGCAAGAAGGGCGGCGAGGACCGATAAGGTCATTGCGGTGTACTGATGAAGAGAAAGCTTTAATAAAGGGATAAGATTGGAGAATATTGCGGAAAGCTTTTCGAAAAGGAAGAAAACAAGGTCACATCCTTTTGCCAATATGCCGACGAGTGATCCCGCACCCAATAGGTAAAGCAGTGAGCCGATGCAGATGTAGATGAAAACACAGCAAAGCAACGGCGAGAAAAAGGTGACAAGAAACACGTTTGCCAAGGGTGATATTACGGCGATGTTTTTTGAAAGACCGAGCATTATCGGTAATGTGAAGATCACTGCTCCAAGGGTTACCGCCAATGAATCCAAAAGCCATTTCAAAACTCCCTTTATTATTGCGCCGTGCATACTTTTGGGGATCATGAAGCGGCTTTGCTCAAGCTTTGCAATGATCGGTGCCGATAGCTTGATTATTCCAAAGCTTGCGGTGAATGATAGTATTGCGGATGGATCCGTTGCTGCCTGAGGATCAAAGAGCAGTATCAAAGCCATGGCTACGAAAAGATTTGTAAGACTGTCGCTGTTTTTTCTTAAGGGCAGTGCCCACAGAGAGATGCAGCTCATTATCACCGCTCGCGTAACCGATGGAGAGAAATCCAAAAGAATGAGATAAAGGAGCGCAAAAATGCTCAGTATCACAGTTCTCGGTTTCAGCTTTAGCTTTATCCTTTCCAAAAAAGAGTGGGCGGAAAACATTATAACAGAAACGTGCAGTCCCGATACCGCAAGAAGATGGGAGGCACCGCTGAGCTTCAAGGTCTTGGTCATTTCCTCGGAGGCGTTATCTCCCATAAATATGGCGGATGCAAGAGAGGAGTAGTTCATTTTGTTAAGCAGACTCCCGAAGAAGCCGCGGATCTGCTCTATGAGGCTTGGAGAAGAGGAAGCTATTACCTCAAGTCTTGGTATGCTTGCACTGATATAGTAGCCCTTTGAATTGAAAAAGCTCTTTGCATCAAAGGTAAAATCGTAATCATCGAATGGGACGGGATCAAAGTTCAACTCTACAAGAAGGGTGTCGTTGGGCTTTGGATCGCCTATGGTTTTGCAATCCTTTTCGTAACGGCAAAACACCCTTACCTTGTTTGAAAGCTCTAAGTAAAGGTTGCCGCTTTGGGTGATGTCCTCGACCCTTGCTTCCATAATAAGGCTTTTCCCGCGGAGCTCTTGAGCGGGAGCTATTCTTTGAGTGTATAACAGTGAGCAGTTGATGAAAAGAAATAAAAATGAAAACGAAAGCAAGACAAGCCCCGAAAGAGCCTGCCTTGCTTTTTTAGTTATGAGTATAAATACTGCCGTTACCGCAAAAATGGCAAAAAGGAGTGCTGCACAGTTTGCTATAAGTCCGTACTGCTCGGATCGGAAAAACGCCCACAGTCCGAATATAAAGGTGCAAGCAGCCAATGCCAGATATCTGTAACGGAATATAGTCATAGCTTTACTTTACTTCGATAATGCTTTCGTCCCAGATCTCGGGCTTTTCATAGCCGAGAAGGTTTACAACCGTTGCCGCAACGTTGGAAAGTCCAAAGCTTCCCTGCTTGACGGTGTAGCTGTCGCTGTAGAAATTGTCATAGAAGATGCAGGGAACGGGGTTGAGAGTGTGGCTGGTCTTTGCCTTGAAGCTGCCGTCCTTGTTTTCCTTGGGGGTGCCTGTCTTCTTGTTTATCTCGTACATCTCGTCGGCATTGCCGTGGTCAGCGGTTATGATCGCCATACCCTCAGCCTTGTCGATGGCCTTGAGAAGTCTGTCAAGACAGAGATCCAATGCTTCCATAGATACTATAGTGGCTTCCATATTTCCGGTGTGGCCGACCATATCTCCATTGGGGAAGTTTGCTCTGATATAGCGATATTTTCCTTCCTCGATCCTCTTGATGAGCTCGTCTGTGATCTCGGCGCATTTCATCCAAGGGCGCTGCTCGAAGGGGACCACGTCAGAGGGGATCTCGATATAGGTTTCGGTGGCTTCATCGTACTTTCCGGACTTGTTTCCGTTCCAGAAATAAGTAACGTGACCGTACTTTTGAGTTTCGCTTACCGCAAGCTGGGTGATCTTTTCATTGGCCAAAAATTCTCCCATGGTGCCTGTTATTTCGGGAGGAGCCACAAGGTATCTGGAGGGGATGTGAAGGTCGCCGTCGTATTCGAGCATACCTGCGTAGCATACCTTGGGGAAGCGGACTCTGTCGAACTTGTCAAAATCGGTGTCCTCAAAGGCTTTGGAGATCTCGATGGCTCTGTCTCCGCGGAAGTTGAAGAATACAACGCTGTCGCCGTCGTTTACAGTACCAAGAGGTGTGTTGCCGTCTGTAATGACAAAGCCGGGAAGATCCTGATCTATGCAACCAAGCTCGGATCTGTAGGTCTCGATGGCTTCCTTTGCGCTCTTAAAGGCTCTGCCCTCGCCGAGAACGTGGATGTCCCAGCCTCTTTTTACCATTTCCCAGTTTGCTTCGTATCTGTCCATGGTGATGTTCATTCTTCCGCCGCCTGAGGCGATCTTTGCGTCGAAGGTGTTGTCGCTGATCGCGGCGAGGAATTCCTCGAAGGGATCAACGTAGTCAAGAGCACTGGTCTCGCCGACGTCTCTGCCGTCAAGAAGTATGTGCACTCTGACTTTTTTTACGCCGTCCTCCTTTGCACCCTCGATGAGTGCCTTGAGGTGGCTGATGTTACTGTGTACGTTTCCGTCGGAGAAGAGACCGATAAAATGAAGAACGGAGTTGTTTTCGCGGCAGTTGGAGGAAATCTCACTCCAGCCCTTGCCGCCGAAAAGCTTCTTGGTCTCGATGGATTGAGTAACCAGCTTTGCGCCCTGTGCGAATACCTGACCTGCACCAAGAGCGTTGTGGCCTACCTCGGAGTTGCCCATATCGTCGTCGCTGGGCAGACCTACTGCCACGCCGTGTGCCTTAAGGGCTACCATGGGATATTTTTCCATAATGCGGTCAAGAACTGGTGTGCGTGCAAGCTTTATTGCGTTTGCACCGTTGTCGGGAGCAATGCCGACTCCGTCGAGCACCAGAGTGACCACGGGTCCTTTGATTTTGGGGGGATTTTGAAGTTTTGTTGCCATTTTTATATCATCCTTTCATTTTTTGCTTTGTTGATTGTGGATAAGCTGGAGATAGCTGTCGTAGCTTATGCTCTCCGAGCCCTCGTCCTTTGTTAACCTGAAGCAGATATCGGCGGTGTTGGTGACGAGGTATCTCATTTTTTGTGTGTCGAATTCCACCTTGATACCGTCAACGTATCCTACGTAAAAGTCCATAGGAATGCAAAGTCGGGAATCGACTATAAGTGAGGGGGCAGACATGGTCACGTTCTCGCCGTTTATTACGGCATTGGATGTTCCTATGTCAAAGCTGGCGTGACCGTCCTTTATGTAGACGGTCCTCACCGCTCCGTCGCCGCCCTCGGCAATGGAGGTGTAGCGGCTCAACGTATCTGTGGGAAGGTAAAGAATGCCGTTTATTTCAAGTTCGTTCTTTTTATAAAGCTTTCCGGAAAGAGTAGCGGAAAACTCGTTTTGCTCGGTGTCGGCAAAGAAAACGTCGTATACCTTCGCCTCCGTGCTTGGAAAAGAGTTTATCTTTATCAGTATTACCGTTGCGCATATAAGCATAAGCACCATATAAAGCACAAGGGACGTGGCGGCGTAGAACTTAAAGTTATTCCACGCCCTTCTTTTCTCCTCGCGGCGCTTTAGCTTGTACAGACGTTCCTCCCGCGGGGTGAGCTTGATCCTTTGCTTTGTTCCGGGAGGGGGGCTCTGTGCGGGACGGGCCGCTCTCGAAGGTGGCGGAGCCTGCCTTTGAGAGGGCTGCGCTTGTCTGCCGTGCCCGTTATTTGTAGGTCGGCGGGGGGGAGGATTCATACCGTTACCTCAGTTTTCAAGGAAGGCTTTTACAAAAGCTTCCTTATTTCGGCATACGGCTTCCATACCCTCCGTGGGCAGATCCAGACACAAGGCCTTAATTGCCTCTGCGCTTTGCAGCGTGCGGTTATCAAAATTAATAACAAGGTTCTGATAATGCTTGCTGAGAAGTATCTCTTCCTTGGCTGCCGCAAGCCTTTTTTCCAGCTCGGCTTGGGTCTCGGTGCCTCTTCCTCTGAGACGCGCCTCGAGAACGCTGTAGCTGGGAGGCACTATAAATATCGATCTGTGCTCGGGGAATTGCTTCATTATTTGAAGCGCGCCGTCGGTCTCTATCTCCAGAATGGCGATATACCCCTGATTTCTCAGCTCCTCAAGCTCGCTTTTCAGTGTGCCGTAAAGATTACCGCAATATTCCGTATATTCGCAAAGCTCTCCGTTGGCTACTCTTTGAAGGAAGTTTTCCCTTGTTGTAAAGTGGTAGCTTACTCCGTCGATCTCACCGGGACGTGGCTTTCTTGTGGTCAGGGATACACTGTACCTGAAACGGTCGGAAATGTTGTAAAGCTCCTTTAATACGGTTCCCTTGCCGCTTCCCGCACATCCGGACAAAATCAGTATGGAGCCTTTATTCTTCATCACCGTCGTCTCCTTCCTGATCCTCGTTGGCGAGTCTTCCCGCCACGGTCTCGGGCTGTATGGCGCTTAAAAGAACGTGGTCGCTGTCTGTGATTATAACTGCTCTGGTCTTTCTTCCGCAGGTGACGTCTATGGCTCTGCCTGAATCGTGAGCATCCTTTATCAGTCTTTTAACGGGAGAGGAATCGGGGCTTACCAGAGCAACCACTCTGGAGGCGCTTACCATGTTGCCGAATCCTAGATTTATCATTTTCATTTTCGTACCGCCTGTTATTCTATATTTTGTATCTGCTCTCGGATCTTTTCTATCTCTGCCTTTGCATCGATCACAAGCTTTGATATTTCAAGCATTGCGCACTTTGATCCGGTGGTGTTTACCTCTCTGTTGAGCTCTTGGGTGAGAAAGTCCAGCTTTCTTCCCGCGGGCTCGTTTTGGGAAAGGATCTGTCTGAATTGATCTATGTGGCTTGCAAGCCTTGTCAGCTCCTCCTGGGTATCCAGCTTTTCCGCAAGGATAGCCACCTCGGTCAGTATTCTGTTGGGGTCGAAGCTTTCGGAGCCCAGCACCTCTTTTATCTTTGTTTCCAGTCGCTGACGGTATTGCTCAAGATAGGAGGGAGAATAATTCTTTATTTTCTCTGCTATTTCGGCGATAAGGTCGAGTCTGTATTCTATATCCCTTTTCAGGTTTTCGCCCTCGGAGGTACGCATGGAATTGAAGGATCCGAGTGCCTCGCAGGCTACGTCCTTTACCATTTCCCACATACTGTCCTCGTCATCCTCGTTGAGCCTCTTGGAGAATACCTCGGGAAGACGGCTTACCGTGGATACGCTGACGTCATTTTTTAATCCGAAGGTCTCGCTGATGCTTTTAAAGGCTTCAAGATAGCTCTCGATAAGACCCATATCGCTTACTATTTTGGTATCGGATCCGACGATCCTTTCCACAGAAAGAAAAACGTCTACCTTTCCTCTGGTGGTGTAGCTTCCCACCAGCTTTTTAATGCTTTCCTCCATATAGGAGTATACCCTTGGCAATCTTACGTTGCAATCAAGATATCTGTTGTTGACCGCTTTGACCTCGAAGGAAAACTCGAAGTCTCCCAGCTGCTTTGTGCATCTGCCAAAGCCCGTCATGCTTTTTACCATAACCTTCACCTCTGTGATATAAACTGCTCGGTGAATACTGATATGCACCTTGGCTTTTTTTCAGTATTCGATATATTTTACACTTAATAAGGATAAAAGTCAATAGCAGGGAATAGAAAAAACTCCATTTCCTAGCTTGCTCATTCTCGTGCTTGAAAAAGAAGGCTCTTTCTCATTTGTGAAGAGGCAAAAAACACAAAAAAGCTTTTGCTAAAAATTATTTTGCGAAAAAGACCTTGACTTTATCAAATCAATGGTGTATACTGTAATGCAGTGAATTTTTGGCTTAGTCTTTGGTGTACAAAGACCGTCGGAGGTGGAAATGAGTCTGTACGGTGCGGCTGTTGCCGTGGTCAAGGTATTCGCAAAGCTTCTGTTCAGGGTCAAGGTCACGGGAGAAAAGCATCTTCCCGATGGCCCTGTGGTTTTGTGTCCCAACCATATGTCATATGCGGATCCGATCTTTGTTGTGACTTCCATTGACAGAAGGATCACCGCAGTTGCAAAGGCGTCTCTTTTCGACAAGCCCTTTATCGGTTGGCTTTTCAGAAAGCTGGAGATCATTCCCGTCAATCGCGACGGCGGAGATTTCGGAGCGGTGAGGACTGCGGTCAAGGCTTTGAAGGACGGCAAGGTGCTGGTGGTATTCCCCCAGGGAACAAGAGTAATGAAAAAGCCTCTTGACGATTCCCTTGTCAGAGGCGGTGCTTCGATGATGGCTATCAAGGGCAATGCAACAATAGTACCTATGAGCATCTACACCAAGAATTACAGAGTTCTTCCCTTCAGAAAGGTCATTGTCAATATCGGCAAGGGCTTTAAGGCGGATGAGCTGTACGACGGAGAGAATGACAAAAACTTCACTTATCTTTCCAAGAGGATCTTCGAAAGGGTAATGGAGCTGGACGCTCAGACCCGTGACGGTCTTAAAAAATGAAGATCATCAGAAGCGAATACGCCGGATTTTGCTTTGGAGTCAGAAGGGCGGTGGAGTTGCTCTACCGAGAGCTTGACCGAGGCGAAAAAAGGATATTCACGTTGGGGCATCTTATACATAACGACGATTTTAACCGAGAGATAGCCGAAAGAGGCGTTAAGGTGATAGGAGAGGATGAGCTCGAGCTTGTCCCCAAAGAGGATTCCGTGGTGTTCATCAGAGCACACGGGGCTCCGATGGCAGTTTATCGGCGCTTGGAATCCCGAGGTATCCCGTACGTGGATGCCACTTGCCCGTATGTGAAAAAGATCCACAATATTGTCGGGAAAGAGGAGCGCTACTTTCTTATCATCGGAGATGCCGAGCATCCCGAGGTAAAGGGGATAGTCGGTCAGGTCGGTGCTTATCCCTGCACCGTATGTGCAGACGACGGGGAGCTTAGTGAGTTTATCCGCGGCTGTGATAAGAATAGGGGATACGGTATGCTTGCCCAGACCACCTTGGACGTGAGTCTGTGGGAGAGATGCCGCTCTCTGGCAAAAGATGCTTTGCCGGATATAATAATTTACGATACAATATGCAGTGCAACCGAGCAAAGGCAAAAGGACGCGGCTCGCATCGCCAAGCAGGCGGATGTGATGCTGGTTATCGGAGGAACTGACAGCTCAAACACCAAAAAGCTTGCAGGTGTCAGCCAAAGGTACTGTCCCACGTACAAGATACTCAATGCACTGGATTTGGATAAAATAGCAAAATTTCACCCTGACTCAATAGTGGGGTTGACTGCCGGGGCATCCACACCCGACAGAATTATCGAGGAGGTTATCAACAAGATGGAAGAGACAAAGAACACTGAAGAAATGAGCTTTGAGGAGCTGCTGAACCAGTCCTTCAAAACACTCACTTCCGGAGAAGAGGTCACAGGAGTTATCACAGGCATTATGCCTAATGAAATACATGTTGATCTCGGAATCAAGCAGACGGGTATACTTCCCGTAAGCGAAATTTCCGATGCAGAGGCAGCGGATCTTCAGGCAAACTTCAAGGTTGGAGATCAGGTTACCGTATTGGTACAGAAGTTCAACGATGCTGAGGGTATCGTTAACCTGTCCAAGAAGAGAGTTGACAGCAAGCTCGGCTGGAAGAAGGTTGAAGAGGCTTACAACGAGGGCGCTGTTATCACCGCAAAGGTAGTTAATGCAGTTAAGGGCGGAATCCTTGTTTCTTACGAGGGTCAGAACGTATTTATCCCCGGTTCTCTTACCGGTCTTCCCAAGTCCGCAGAGCTTAGCGAGTGCGTAGGAAACGAGGTTTCCTTCAAGATCATCGAGCTTGATGCAGCTAAGCACAGAGCCGTTGGCTCCGTAAGAGTTGTTCTTCGCGAGGAGAAGAAGGCTCAGGTTGCTAAGTTCTGGGAAGAGATCGAAGAGGGCAAGGAGTACACCGGTACCGTTAAGAGCCTTACCTCTTACGGCGCATTTGTCGATCTCGGCGGAGTAGACGGTATGATCCACATCACCGAGCTTTCCTGGAAGCGTCTTAAGCATCCTAACGAGGTAGTTAACGTTGGCGACACCGTTACCACCTTCGTAAAGGCTGTAAATAAGGAAACAAAGAAGATCTCTCTGGGCTACAAGACCGAGGAGACCAACCCCTGGACTATTCTCGAAAGAGATTATAACGAGGGTGACGTTGTTAAGGTCAAGGTAGTTAACTTTGCTCCCTTCGGTGCATTTGCAGAGGTAGTTCCCGGTGCGGACGGTCTGATCCACATTTCTCAGATCGCTGACAGGCGTATCGCGAAGCCCGAAGAGGTACTTGAGATCGGTCAGGAAGTAGAAGCCCAGATCATCGGTCTCGACTTCGAAAACAAGAAGATCAGCCTTTCCATCCGCGCTCTTCTTGAGGACAAAGAGGAAGTAAGCGAGGCAGCAGAGGAAGACGCTGAATAATTATCAGGATCCATTATTAAACGCAGAGCATTTTTGCTCTGCGTTTTTTATTTGTTTTTGATGTACTTTTTGGGGAAAGTTCACAATATTTTTTGCCAAAAGGGGAAAAAATGAAAAAAATTTTGTTAAATGTTATCAAAATCTATTGATTTATTTTGATTTTCCATTTATAATAAAATGCACAGTATTATTTTTTCAACCGACTGATTAAGTCGATTACAAAGCTTTGTACCTTACGACCGTTTGACGGTTATTGGAGAAAGGAATTTTTATGGGAACAAAAATCTCTATTATCGGAGCAGGCAACGTTGGCTCTACCATTGCATATACTCTTACCGTTACCGGTGCCGCATCCGAGATCGTTATGATCGATATTGCTCAAGAAAAGCTTTTGGGTGAAGCTCTTGATATCAGTCAGGCATCTCCCTTTTCCAAGTCCGTTAACGTTTATGCAGGCACCTACGAGGATGCAAAGGACTCTGATATCGTCGTCATTACCAGCGGTATAGGCAGAAGACCCGGTCAGTCCAGACTTGACCTCGCCCAGACCAATATCAATATCATTAAGAGCATTGCTCCGCAGATCCTTAAGTATGCTCCCAATGCGGTGTATATCATAGTCAGTAACCCCGTTGATATACTTACCTACGAGTTTATTAAGATATCCGATCTTCCCAAGGGAAGGGTGTTCGGAACCGGTACAAGCCTTGATACCGCAAGACTTCGCACCAGACTCAGCGATTACCTTCAGATCGACCCCAAAACGGTCAATGCTTACGTTCTCGGCGAGCACGGCGACAGCTCCTTTATTCCCTGGAGTCTTGCCAGGATCGCGGGAGTTCCTCTGGCAGAGTTTCACGCTGCGGTAAATCCCTTGACAAAGCTTCCTCTTGAGCTTGATTATAACGAGATCGAGAACTACGTATGCACGTCCGGAAGCAGCATCATCAAGAGAAAGGGTGCGACCTTCTACGGTGTATCGAGCTGCGTTGCTTATTATTGCCGCCGTATTATCGATAATATGGATACGGTCATGGTAGCAAGCACCATCCTTGAGGGCGAGTACGGAATCACTGACGTCGCTTTGAGCTTGATGTCTGTTATTAACGGAAGCGGTGTAAAGTGCACGGTTACTCCCACCTTGACAGATGAGGAGCTGCAGAAGCTTCATAACAGTGCAAACGTTCTTAAGGGTGTCATTGCACAGCTTGAATTTTAAGTCGAAAAAGTTGTAAATAAATTGTGAAGTTGTAGACAAAACTAAATTTTTGTATTATAATATTATACGTGAGATTTTGCGGCTCTTGTAACATTGAGCCGTTATAGAATGATTTATTGATGGGATACCATCGGATAGGAGAAAGACATGACAAACAACAAGACCTTGCTGGCATGGGTCGAGCAGATCAAGGAGCTCGTTAACCCTGACAGTGTAATGTGGATCGACGGCAGCGAGGAGCAGCTCGACAAGCTTCGCGAGGAAAGCGTTGCTACAGGCGAAATGATCAAGCTCAACCAGGATAAGCTTCCCGGCTGCTACCTGCACAGAACAAAGCCCAACGACGTTGCACGTGTTGAGGACAGAACCTTTATCTGCGCAAAGACCAAGGAAAATGCAGGTCCCACCAATAACTGGTGCGATCCCGAAGAAATGTACAAGAAGCTCTATGATATCGCTCGCGGTACCTATCAGGGCAGAACAATGTATATCATCCCTTATTCCATGGGTCCCATCGGATCTCCTCTTGCAAAGATCGGCGTTGAGATCACCGACTCTATCTACGTCGTACTTAATATGGCTATCATGACCAGAATCGGCACCAAGGTGCTTGAGGTTCTCGGTGACAGCAACGATTGGGTACGTTGCTTCCACGCAAAGTGTGACGTTGATCCCGAGAAGAGATATATCTGCCAGTTCCCCGAGGACAATGCAATTATCTCCGTTAACTCTGCATACGGCGGAAACGTACTTCTCGGTAAGAAGTGCTTCGCACTCCGTATTGCTTCCTACCAGGGCTGGAAGGAAGGCTGGATGGCTGAGCATATGCTCATTCTCGGTCTTGAGAATCCCCAGGGCGAGGTTAAGTACATCGCTGCTGCATTCCCCTCCGCTTGCGGTAAGACCAACCTCGCAATGCTTATTCCCCCCGAATATCTTAAGAAGAAGGGTTACAAGATCTGGACTGTCGGCGATGACATCGCTTGGATGAGAATCGGTCCCGATGGCAGACTCTATGCTATCAACCCCGAGAACGGCTTCTTCGGAGTTGCTCCCGGAACCAACGAGAAGTCCAATTTCAACGCTCTTGCTTCCACAAAGAAGAACACCATCTTCACCAACGTTGCTCTTGATCTTGATGACAACACTGTTTGGTGGGAGGGTCTTAACAAGAATCTTCCTCAGAACGCTCTTGAGTGGAAGGGTAACAAGTGGGATGCTTCCAAGTTCGACAAGGCTGACAAGTCTACCTACGCAGCTCATCCCAACAGCCGTTTCACCGCTCCCGCTATCAACTGCCCCTGCATCTCCGAGGAGTTTGATAAGGGCGCAGGCGTTCCCATCTCCGCTATCGTATTCGGCGGCAGACGTGCAAAGTGCACTCCTCTGGTATACCAGTCCAAGAGCTGGGAGAACGGTGTATTCATCGGCTCCGCTATGGCTTCCGAGACCACTGCAGCAGCTGCAGGTGCAGTCGGCGTAGTTCGTAGAGATCCTATGGCAATGCTGCCCTTCTGCGGTTACCACATGGGTGACTACTTCCAGCATTGGCTCGATATGGGTAAGAAGCTTGGCGACAAGGCTCCCAAGATCTTCAACGTTAACTGGTTCAGAACCGATGATAATGGCAACTTCGTATGGCCCGGCTTCGGCGATAATATGAGAGTTCTCAACTGGATCATCGACCGTTGCGAAGGCAAGGCTGATGCTACCGAGACCGCTATCGGTTACGTTCCCAAGCCCGAGGATATCGACCTCACCGACCTTGATATGGATATGGAGACCCTTAAGGACATCCTTACCGTTGATAAGGAGACTTGGCTTAAGGAAGCAGCTGAGATCGAAGAGCACTACAAGAAGTTTGGCGACAGACTTCCCGCAGAGCTTGTTTGCCAGCTGAATAACCTCAAGGCTAACCTGAAATAAGCTTTTATTTGATCCCGTGCTTAGGCACGGGATCTTTTTTCTTTTTTGGGGAATTTTTTCAAAAAAGCCGCTAATTTGGCTTTTTGAAGGCAGTACTATGTATATAACGATTTTAATGCTTTTATAATTTTTTAAAAAAGTTTTTTCAAACCAGAAATTCCTAAAACCTTGATTTGATGGGCTTTTTCAAGGTTTTTCGTAGGTTTGGACATAGAATTTCCCTTAAAATTTCCCTTACGAGAAATTTTAAGGGAAAGTTTTTTGCTT
>SVTC01000005.1 GCA_015063985.1 Oscillospiraceae bacterium
ATAGAATTTTTGTGATATAATAGTTCCAAGAAAGGTGATGGAATAATGAACGTTGTTAAATACGGAAAATGGGAAATTTCGGTTGATTTAGAAAAGACAAAAGAATATTATCAAAATTATGTTATAAATAACAATCAAGCAAATCGCAATTTTGCGAAATGCTGTGAGTTGCTCACTGAGGAAGAAAAAATTTTTTTTGAATCGTTTGCAATTTTACCACAATGCTGTGAAATTGAGCATATTGGTGTAAACAAAAAGAAAGAGTTCCCTTGCGGTGGATATTATTTGATTTGCGGTAGATATTTGAAATATCCTGAAGAAGAACTGATATCCGTTGAGGAACTGGCTGAAAATGATTTTAAGGATGATCGGGAAGATCCGAGAATTAGCATAGGGCGGTTTGAATTTGATTTCCAATGTGAAGAGTATGTGATTAAGAATATCCCGGAGAATATGCCCAAGGATTTTATCTGTGTCAGGTTTTGGTGTGAAAATATGCGTTGGTTGCTTGATGAAAAGCCTGATGCCGATATGATTATGTATGAACCTCCAAGATTTTGGGAAATCGGTAAAATGCTCAAGGAAAAAAGCAAAGCAAAGCAACAGAAAACATTATATTTGAAAGAACAGAAGCAGGAATTCAAGAACACCTTTGAAAAGATTGGCATTGAATATTCCGAACTGAGTACAGATGAAGTAGATGTCTATAAAAGAAAATGGGTTGAGGCGTTTTCTCCCGATGGTGCTGACAAAAAAGAAATAAAAAAGCTTTGCTTATCCAAGAAAAAGTACACTCCCTTTTTGTGGCATATATTTAGCTTTGAGATATTAGCTTCAGAAGATAATGCTGAAGAGGCTTATAATAACACAAGCAAAACTAATTGTGTGCTTATAAGCAATGTAGATGAAATTGGGTTTGTTTTAGTGAACGCAGACAAACTTACATCAGACTTATTAAATGACTTTATAGATGTAACTATTTCAGATAAAACACTTTCTTGGACTTATTGCAAAACACACGAAAGCATGTGTGGTCCATATTTTTATAAGAAATAAAGGTTCAAAATTGTTGGGGTAACACAAAAAAAGACCGTTTTTGAACGGTCTTTTTTCTATCCAATCCGAAGGATTGGTATGTAATCTCACCGCAGGTGAGTATGTAATCGCCGAAGGCGTATGGCATCACGCGTCAGCGTGTATCCTCCTTCGGATTGATTACATACATCACTACGTGATGATTCCATACAAGGCTTTACCTTGATTCCATACCGCAGACAAGCTGCGGATTTCATACACGCCTATCGGCGTGATTATATAGAGAGCTACGTTGAAGTCCTTGAATTTCAAGGGCTTTTCGCGTTTTTATGGGGTGAAAAGCTCTCCTTTTACCGTTGCGGCTTTTGGACTTGAGTCTGCGACTTCAACCTCGGGTTGAAATATTTAAACCGTTGATTTATTGTGTTGAAGGATGACGTATGTTATAATATGATCAACGAAAGGAGAGGTGGCTATGGAAAATATAAACATTATTTTGGCGGCCAATATTTTAAAATACAGAAAGAAGATCGGATTTAGTCAGGAAGAGCTTGCTAATAAGTTAGGTGTTACCTTCCAAGCGGTTTCTAAATGGGAAAATGCAAAGGCTGCGCCTGATATTACATTTTTGCCGATCATGGCTGACATTTTTGGTTGCTACATCGATGAACTATTTTCACGAGAGATCAAGACAGAAATCCATTACGATCACTGTCCGGAATTTCCTTGGGCAGATGATACCGTTATTCGGGGAGTGGTATGCGAGGGAAGAAAAATATTGCAATGTGAGTCCTTGGTTGATAGATTTACCTTTGAGATAATTGGCGATGCAAAGAACGTGCAGAGTGAATGTAATATTGAGGTAAACGGGAATATATCCTGCGGTTGCAGTGCGGGAAAGAATATCAACGTTTCCGGCGTTGTTTCCGGAGGATGTAATTCGGGCGGAGATACCGTTATTGGCGGTCATTTATCGGGCGGGTGCAATAGTGGTGGAGACGTCACGGTCGCAGGATCTTTTTCGGGAGGCTGTAATACAGGCGGCGGCGTTTCTTGCGGTGGGAATCTTTCCGGTGATATTATCTGTGGAGGAGACGTGACTGTAAAGGGAGACGTTGAAGCGGTAAAGATCAAAGGAAGTGTTATTTGCAATTCATTGAAATGTGATAAGGTCGAGGGTTACGTTGAGATAAATAAAGTTGATTGAAAGGGCTCGGAACAGTATATACTAACCTTAAACATTTTGTACAAGAGGGAAAGGTTATTCGCGTTGCCAATGAAAATGTAGTTTTATAAAATACATGTTGAATAATTTTTGGTTTTGTGCTATAATCAACCGATCAAGAATCCATAAAGCATGCTACAATTATAAGAATATTTTTCTATAGAAGGCGGTGTGATGAGGTGGAAAGATGGTACTGGATTGAGTTGATCGGATTTGACTGTGATGCTGAGGATTACGGTGTAGAGGCTTTTTTATCTCGAAACGTTTCGACAACAGGTGTTTCCCTGCTTTTTTCTCATATTGATTTTATATTTCACGACGAAGAGATTCTTCCGCCCACAGCCTGCTCTTATTTCGCGCACGAATATAACCGCGAGAGAAAGCGACAGGATTGGACGAAAACGCAATTGCGTGGCTTGATTGCCGAGCTGCACCGCAGAGGGGTGCGGGTGTTTTTCTCTTGCTTTGATATGACAAGCACGATCGCCGATCCTGCATGGTTGTGTTACGGAAAGGCTGGAACTCCCCAAAAGATCGTGTACGTTATCAAGCCTGCCGTAAAGCAGACGGTGGTAGAACGGATCGCGGCGGTAGTGGAGGAATACGGCTTTGACGGCTTGCAGCTTGCGGACGGTCTTTCTTCCAACCGACTTTCTATTGAAAACGGTGATTTTTCATTGGAGTTTTGTGCAGCATCGGGTCTTCCGATTCCCGAAAAATTGATGAAGGAGGGGCTTGGGGCATACGTAGCGCGTAAAAAATGGATCCTTCGCAACGCCCGATACGAATGGATCGAATATCTGGCTACCGAGTGGGAACACTTTTACGAGCATTTATTCAATGCCGTTGGAAAGCCGATTCTCTTTAACAGTGCTTGGACGAGGGATCCGTTTGAGGCATTGTACCGTTACGGTCTTGATTATTCGAGATGTCAAACCCAAAAAGCGATGGCGGTGATGGTGGAGGAAAACTCAGCCTCTCGTGCCATTATGTCGGCTGAAGACGAGGGCGGAGTAGAGCATACGCTCGACTACCGTGATAAATTTCATTATGAATATGCTTTGATGCAGCAGGAGATCAGACTTGCAACCAATGGCCTAAAGCAGATATCTCTTATGCCCATCAGTGACACACAGGAGCAGTGGGATGCCTTGCGCCATTGTCCTACGGAGCTGACACGGGCGATCGTGAAGAGATATAATAATTTTGTGTATCGTGATGGAAGCCTTGAGGCTTGCTGTGACGCGCCGTGGTACTGCCTTTCGGATGGGATTCCCTCAGAGGATTGGAAATGGCTTGCAAAGCAAGAAGGATATCGTATCCCGCAGCCTGATTTTATAGACGGCTTTGTTGCGGTTTACAATAGAGACGCATTGAGGCGCGACGTAAAGCAATTTTGTGAGAAAAAGGGGTACTATGGCTTTTCGCTTCTTTGTGAATTGGCATACGGAGGACTCAATTTTTCCGCATCGGTGTGCTTGAACGAGGCGGCGGAATTTGACCGTGCAAAGTGTTTGCTTGTTACCGATCTGAATTGTTATACCGACGAGGAAAAGAAAATTCTTTCTTCAAGCAAGCTTCCGATTTTCGCGATTGGTGAGGACGTGGAGCTTCCCATGTCCAAAAGTGCCAAATACCGCGGAAAATATGTTTCGGTTGCAGTATACGGAGATGTACCCGATATGAAGCTGCCCGACCTGCGTGCTTTGGAAAAAACGATCGCAAGAAAACGAACGAGATTTGGCGAAATCTGGACCGAACCGCTTTCTCATCTGCGAATTTCTCCAAAATTCTTCCGCGCTGTTTCAGTGGCTTTAAACGAGGGATTTAATCTGGATCGATGCGATGATCCGCGCGTTAAAGTTAACTCTTTCCTGTGTAATGGCGAGCGATATATTCTTTTATCTTCGGATTATCACACGTATTGCAATCCCACCGTGATCACTGTTCATGGATTTATAGAGGCAGAGGCGATCATGAAGGAAAGGGGATATAAGGTGAAGAGCAAAGAAAATCAATTTTCCCTGCGTATTCCTCCTCGGTCGGTAGAAATCCTTCGGTTGAAGATTTGAAATGAAGTTGTCATTTTGATCTCCAAACACATAATTGACAAACACACTTCATACACAAAAGGGAGTGTGTTTGTTCCTTTTTAAGCCACTTTTTCCATTGAAAGGCGGCTTTTTCTAATGTGAACATAGGAGTTGCATTTTTATCCGAGCCGACGGGCTTGGTATACCATCACGACGCAGTCGTATATATCATCTTGCGGCCGTTTAGTCTCTGCCTGCCCTTTAGGACTTCATACCGTTTCGGCCGAAGGTCATATCTTCGACCGCGAAAAGTGTGTCGCCCGCGGTAGGTGCGCCGAGGCTTTGACTTGATTTGTTCTTGTAAATGTGGTATAATGGAGGTACAAGGGAAGGGGCGGGATCGGCCCGGCGAAGCAACGGAGGAGATAAAAATGAAATTCACGGCAGTTGGCGACGTTATTATTTCGCGGCGCATCCAAGAGGATTATGAGGGAATAGGAGAGCTTGCGGAGCTTATAGGACAGGGCGACGTGCGCTTTTTCAACCTGGAGACCACCTTAAATAAGGAGGGGGAATGCTATGCATCTCAGGCGAGCGGAGGCACGTGGCTGAGAAGCGATCCGAGGGTGCTTGACGACGTAAAGCGCTTCGGCTTCAATATGACCTCCTTTAACAATAACCACGCAATGGATTTTTCCTTTGAGGGACTGTTGAAAACATTGGAAAGCGTTGAAGAAAGCGGGCTCGTTCACGCGGGCGTGGGCAGAAATTTAGCCGAGGCATCCGCACCGAGATATCTGGAGACCAAAGACGGCAGAGCTGCATTGATCAGCGTTAATACCACCTTGGAGGGGCAAATGATCGCAGGGGAGCAAACGGGCAGAATGAAGGGACGCCCGGGGATCAATCCCTTACGGGTCAAGCAGCACGTAGAGCTGGATAAGGAAGAATTTGCCCTTTTGCGCAGGATCGTAAAAAAGACGGGACTCAACGCCCAGAGAGAGATCGAAAAGCGCGAGGGATATCACGGCGGCGAAAAAAACTGTGACACGGAAACCGTGGGCGGGATCGATTTTGTTTGCGGCGAAGAGACCCGTGTGGTCAGACGCTGTGACGAGAGAGACCTTTTGCGCGTGAAAAAAGCCATCTGCGAAGCTGAGCTCCAGGCGGACTATATTATAGTATCCCTGCACTCCCACGAGATCGGGAAAGCCGAAAAGGAGGAGCCTGCGGATTTTGCAAAGGAATTTGCAAGATTTTGCATAGATAACGGAGCCAACGCCGTGATAGGACACGGCCCCCATCTGCTCCGCCCCATTGAGATTTATAAAAACGCCCCGATATTCTATTCCTTGGGAGATTTTGTGCTGCAGCTTTATAATATCGAATACGCACCCGAGGATTTCTTTGAGCAATACGGTCTGGACGGAAGAGCTACCGTCCACGAGCTTTTGAAAAAGCGCTCCAAGGATTTTACCGTGGGATTGATGACGGATAAAAGGATGTTTCAATCCCTGATCCCGTATTGGGAAACGGAAAACGGGGAGTTGAAGAGCCTGAGGCTATATCCCATACGACTGTCTATGAACGGGAACAGATCCGAGATCGGCTTGCCGCGCTTTGAAGGGGATGCCGACTTTATGGAGGACTTCGCTAAGCGCTGCGAGAGCTACGGCACGAGGCTTAGCAAAAGCTCCGACGGCAGCTATGAATGCCATTGGTGACGGGTAAATCGGAGCTTGACGAGAGAGGATTTGTATGTTAAGTGAATTTGTTGCCTATATGATGAATTCCATGGGTATAGGCTACTATATTTTGGTTTACGCAATAGGCGTGTTGGCAATGACCTTTTCGGTTATCGCCTTTCAATTCAAAAGGAGAGTTACCATTATTCTCAGCAATTTCTTCGGTCAAAGCTGCTGGGTCATATATTTTCTGATCCAGGATGATCTGATGAGCGCCATCGCTTGCGCTTTGAGTGCGGTCATGCTGGCGCTCTTCTCGAAAAAGGATAAATGGAGCTGGGCTGCGGGACCGACAAGCATTGGGGTATTTCTCCTTCTTTTCTCAGGATTTTCCTTATTTACTTTCCGTGTTTGGAGCGACGTGTTTCCCCTTTTGGCGGGAGTGTTTGCGGTTATTGCAAACAGCAGAGCCACCGAAAAGATCTTGCGTCGGTTTTCCGTGCTATGGTGCTTGTTCTGGCTATTGAACAGTGCCTTTAAAATGTATCCCGTAGCACTGTTAAACGATCTTATGTGCACCTTATCTGCAATAGTTTCTCTTATCCGCTACAGGGATAAGAGGGCTTAAGCCCGCAGCGGTGAGCAGGCGGGAAAATGCTCAAGCCTATCCCGATATTTTCTTTCGGGATGCTTGGTGCTGCTCCCGTTTTGCAGCTGCCCACCGTTTAAAGGATAGCTTTGATACAATGCCCCGTTCACCAAGTGAACGGGCTTGTGTTTTCTTTGCCGTTATGATATAATGAGCTTAAGCAAAAAATCAAACGCCAAATCAATAGCTTTAGGAGTTTTTTATGAAGCATCCCGATAAATATATTGCCAAGCGTTATGATACGCCAAACCGTTCGGCTGCCTTTACGGATCTGGTCTATTGCGAAAAGCCCGAGGGTACAAAGTCCTCGATGTGGTCAAGGCTCAATTCCATTCAAAGAAGGCTTGATCCTCCCGCTCCCGAGCTGATACCCTTGGTGGGGGAGATGCACGGTCACACAAGGCTTTCCGACGGCGCACCCGACGTAGACGCTTATTTTTCAAGCATCCGAGACTTGGCAAAATTGGATTTTGCGGTGCTGACCGACCACGATCACGGCGGCGTGGATCAGCCCACGTTATGGGCGGGAGATAAGTCGAAGTGGGAGCTGATAAGAAAAAAGACCGAGGAATACAGGGTGGATGGGCGCTTTTCAACCCTTTTGGGCTATGAGCGCGATTCATATCCCTTTTATAACAATCTTGTTTTATATTTTCGGGATCTTGATTCGGATATGGTTCGGGGCGTGCGGGACGGAGAGATCACAGCCTCGGAGCTTAAGGAGCTGCTTTCCCGCGAGGACGTGATAGCCTGCCCTCACGATACGTACTCCCTTACGTCAAATGCGGATTTTCTCGCTTTGCCGACAGAGCTTATCACACCCTTTATCGAGGTGATATCCAGAGGTGATGCGGCGGAATATATGGGCAATCCGGCGGGCGCGGAATATGCTTGCTGCGAGGGCGGCTTCTGGCAGGACGCCTTGCGCCGCGGTGCAAAGATGGGGGTCATCGGCGGCAGTGACGATCACGACGGAATGGGCGGCAGAGTAAACCAAGCCCTGCCCTATCCCCATAAATACCCCGGAGTCACGGGAGTGTGGGCGAGAGAAAACTCTCCCGCGGCCATCTTCGAGGCTCTCAAGGCAAAGCGCAGCTACGCCTTTATGATGGGCAATGCCGACGGTGAAATGGGCGGAAGAATGGAGATGGATCTTCGCATAAACGGCCACTATATGGGGGAGACCATATCACGCTCGGAGGTGGGAGATCTTGAGATCTACTATAATATAAGCTCAGACGTGCCCATAAAAAGGGTCACACTGGTGAAAAACTGCCGTGATTATATTACTCTGCAGTGCAGATCCGAGCTGATACTCGATTATAGGCAGGAGAACCCCACGGATCATTACTATATTCGCGCGGAGCTTGTTGACGGGCGCTTTGGATGGACCTCGCCTATATGGGTGGAGGAATAAAGCTCGGACAAGAGCTAAAGCGGAGGATAACTGTTGCTTTGGAGGGCGCGCTTTGTTTGTAGCAAATGTTGACTTTTTATATGGACTGTGGTAAAATTAACAAAAAGAGTTTTATGAGGAATTAAATGAATAAAATAAGAGAATATCTGAAAATAAAAAATCTGTGGGTGCTCTTGTTTGCGGTCTGTTTTATCAGCGTGCCGTTGGCTTTGATGCCGAAGGGCTCTGTTCTTGCGATAGCTTTATTTGCTGCGGTCTTGTTTTTTGTAAACAAATTTGAGATCGGGCATTTTTCTGTTTTTTTGTTTTTGATCGCCTTGGCGCTGAGGATAGGCGTTGTTATTGCAGTGCCCACACCTCCCGTCTCCGACTTTGAGGTTTTGTTGGGAGCATCTCAGCAAATGATAGCCGGAAAAGGCGATTACATAAACACATCGTATTTTCAGGCGTGGCCCTACCAGATAGGTTTTGCGTTTTTTCAAAGTCTTTTATTGAGAATATGGAACGACGTGCTGTTTTTAAAAATATTGAACAGTGTTTTGGCTGCGGCAACCTGTGTGCTTGTTTATAAAATAGCTTGCGAATTTGCATCGGATAAGGCATCGCAATGTGCGGCTTTGATATATTGTTTTTTACCCTTTCCCTTTTTCTACGTGACGGTGTTGTCAAATCAGTTCGTTTCTTCATTTTTGATCTACTTGGGATTGTATATTCTGATCTCCGAAAAAATAAAAATAAACGAACACCTTAAATATCTTATATTCGGTGTGCTGTTGGCAATTGCAAACCTTTTGAGACCGGAGAGCATTATACCGCTTTTTGCAACCGTGTTGTTTTTGGTAATAAGCCTGAAGAAGGATAATTTAAAACGAAACCTTTTAAATATTCTTATACTTCTGGTGGTTTATTACGGCACGTTCAAGCTTTTTGAGTTCTTGTTTGCGGTTACGGGCGTTTCGCCCTTGGGCTTGGGTAATAATGATCCCCTTTGGAAATTTGTTGCCGGATTTAACCACTCCACACACGGTCAATACTCCGGCAATGATTGGGAGCTGCTCAAAACCACGTCGGCAATGGATCTGATAAAAAGCAGGGTGTTTGTACCTATATCGGAGCTGATCTCATTATTTATTGAAAAAATGAAGATCTTTTGGTGCGGCGGCGGTGTTTCCTGGTCGTTTACTGCATTTTATAAAGAAGGATTGCCGTTTTTGGGAGCGACACTGAGAATCGTGGACGACGTGGCACTTGCGGAGCTGACTTCGAAGTGGTTGATGGTCATTTCTTATTTCCTGCTTGCGTTGGGCGCGATCAAGTGCTTCAAAAACAGATGCCTTAATTCTAAGGTGTTGCTGATCATCAATCAGGTTTTCGTCACCTTTGGGGTGTATTTGCTTATAGAGGTCCAGCCGAGGTATATCTACCACGTTCAAGTGAGTACGTTGATCATCGCGGCGATCGGAATCGGCGTTATTATTGACGGCGCAAAAAAAATATTGGATAAAATTAAAAAAACGGATAATTCAAAAAAGGAGTCGGAATAAAGTGAAACCAACGTTATATATAGTTATTCCTTGTTACAATGAAGAAAAGGTGCTTCCCATAACGGCGCCATTGTTTTTGGACCAACTGAAATCAATGCAGTCGAAGGACTTGATCTCGGCTGATAGCAGAATAATGTTTGTGAACGACGGAAGTAAGGACAGCACGTGGGATATAATAAAGCAATTGGCAAAAGAAAACAGTTCCTTTATCGGTGTTACACTGAGTCGTAACCGCGGACATCAAAATGCCGTTTTGGCAGGTCTTATGGAAGCTAAGGATAAAAGTGATATTACCATTTCCATTGACTGTGACGGCCAGGACGATATTGGTGCGATGACAAAATGGTAGAGGAATATTTGTCGGGGTCTGAGGTGGTTTACGGTGTTCGAAGCAGTCGAAAGACCGACACCTTCTTTAAAAGAGCTACGGCGGAAGGCTTCTATAAAATATTGAAGTTTATGGGTGCCGAGGTAGTATTTAATCATGCGGATTACCGTTTGATATCGGCAAGAGTTTTAAAGGAATTTGCAAATTATAAAGAGGTCAATCTGTTTTTGCGCGGAATGGTCCCGTTGGTTGGATTTAAATCAAGTGCGGTATACTACGAGAGAAACGAGCGTATAGCGGGAGAATCACACTATCCCCTGAAAAAAATGCTGGCTTTGGCCTTTGACGGAATCACAAGTCTTTCCGTAAAGCCCTTAAGAATGATCTCTTCAACGGGAATAATATTGTCTGTTGTAAGCTTTATCGGTGTTTTGTGGGCGATCATATCGTATTTATTGGGAAATACCGTTGCGGGATGGGCAAGCTTAAGTGTTATTATTTGTTTTATCGGCGGTATACAGCTTATTTGCTTGGGTGTTATCGGTGAATATATAGGTAAGATCTATATGGAGGTCAAGAACAGACCGAGATATATTATAAGCGAGAGGACGACTGATGAGCAAGAAAAATGATTTAATGGAGCTTCTCCTTTATTTGGTGGTCGGAGGCTGCGCAACCCTGAGCGAGTGGGTATTGTTTTATGTTTTTGATAAAGTATTGCCCCACTATATGCTTTCAACGGTTCTTGCTTATATATTGTCAACCTTTGTGAATTGGCTGCTGGGCCGCATTTTGGTTTTTAAGGACAGCGGCAAATCATTGATAAGAGAGATATTTGAGGTATATCTTGCAAGCGTTGTGGGATTGTTGCTCAATCTGTTGATAATGTGGGTGACTGTTGATTATCTTTTTGTCAATGAAATGATTGCAAAAATGCTGTCAACGGCAATTGTGTTTATCTATAATTTTTTGGTGCGCAAGCTTTTAATATATAAGCGGAATCGAGCTTGATGCTTTGCTTTGGGAGAATGACAGACGGAGCGATTACACCCGCTATGAGGCGACGGCGGATCACTGTGCGTCTTTATGAGGAATATAAAAAGGAAAAGACGGATTTTAAAGCAATTTATTTTGCAGAGCAGTAATATCTGATCCGGAAATAAGCTTGGCACAGTGCCGAGAGAATAAAAGCGGCTGAGTTGTTTGCCCCATTGGGGAGACGGCTCGGCCTTTTTGTTTGAAAAATTGATTTTAATAAAACTTAAACAATTTTCAAAACTTTCAAAAACAAGAGGGGGATATAATAGGCTCGTAAAAAACAAAAACAGATAAAAAGAGGTAAAAAAATGAACAGAAACGATCAGCAGTATCTTGTGGAAAAGATCCGTACCCAATACGTGGAGAAAGAGCACAGTGCTCTTGACGAGCTTAAGGAGCTTGATAACAAGGTCAAGCGCCCGGCTAAGGTCTTTGGCTATATCTTCGGCAGCATCGCCGCTATTATTATGGGTGCGGGAATGAGCCTTGTAATGACCGATATCGGTGCAACGGTGGGAATCGGTGCCCCAATGGTCCCCGGAATCGTTATTGGTGTCGTGGGTATGCTTATGGCGATAGTGAACTATCCTGTTTATAAAGGCATCCTCAGCTCTCGCCGCAAGAAGTATGCCGATAAGATCATCGCACTCAGCGATAAGATCATGAGTAAGTAATAACATCTGAAAAGGGGTAAATTAAGATGGAAAACAGAGTAAAGACACAGCAGGAGATCGAGCAGGAGATGAAGGAGCTGAGCGACCGGTTTACCACCTTCCTTAACACCAAGGGCATTGCAGCAAAGTTTAAGTTGGCTTTCAATAATATGAGCGAGTCCGCAAGAAAGCAGCACGCCGCTGATGTTGCTGAATTTGAAGCGATAAAGGCGCAGTCTGCAGAGGACAACAAGGAGTTTGCAGAATTCCTTCGCACCAAGGGAATTAAAGCAAAATATAAGTTGGTTGTTGAAAATATCAAAAAGGGCGCAAAGGCAGCTCCCGAAAGCACCGCCGCACAGATCGCAAGGGTTCAGGCCGAAACACAGGCGGCTGTTGCCCGTGCAAACGCTATGGGTAAGCCCGCAGTAGCCGAGGTAAGTGCCTCTTCCCTTGAGAAGGAATTTAATGCCTTTTTGAAGTCCAAGGGCTTGGACGGTAAGTATACGGTTTTGGTAACAGAGGAATAAGACCCACGGGCAGCGCTAAAGGGCGTTGCCTTTTTTGCGATTTTTGCTATGTTTTTTCAAAACGGGAGAGAATTTAAACAAAACCTTAACAATTGGGTGGTATAATAGCGAAGAAAAGAAGAATCGGAGGTAGAGGAATGTTTAAAATATTGGTGCTTGAGGACGACAGAGAGCTTAACAAGACCGTTTGCTCCTTTTTGAACAACAGCGGCTATGAGGCAACGGGTTGTCTTAATGCCAACGATGCCTACGATGCTATGTACGAGAGAGTTTTCGATCTGATCGTTTCCGATATTATGATGCCCGGCGCAGACGGCTTTGAATTTGCAAGAAACGTCAGACAGGTCAACGAAAGCATTCCCATTTTATTTATGACCGCCCGTGACGATCTTGCCTCCAAGCAGAGGGGCTTTCGTATCGGCGTGGACGATTATATGGTAAAGCCAATAGATCTTGACGAGCTGTTTTTGCGTATCGGTGCGCTTCTTCGCCGCGCCAAGATAGCCTCGAGCAGAAAGCTTGAGATCGGCAGCTTTGTAATGGATGCCGACGAGCATACCGCATACCTGGATGACGAAGAGATCCCCCTTACAAACCGTGAGTTCAGCATACTTTACAAGCTTTTAAGCTATCCCAAAAAGACCTTTACCAGAACGCAGCTAATGGATGAATTCTGGGACGTGGACAGTGAGACCTCTCCCCGTGCGGTGGACGTATATATGACGAAGCTTCGTTCAAAGCTATCGGGTTGTGAGGATTTTGAGATCAAGACCGTTCACGGTCTGGGCTACAAGGCGGTGATAAGGTGAAAAAGCCGACACTGAAGGCCGTGCTGGGCTCGGTCAGCAGCTTTTTACTGTTTTTCTTGACGGTGGGCTTTATCGTGTCCTGCTGTATGATGCTTTTTGTCAGTGTTTTGGCAGATACTACCAAGCTTTCCCTTACTGCCGCCAACATCGGTACTGCCGCAAAGATAACCTTTTGGAACGTGGTGTTAATTACATTTCTTTTCAAGCTTGCAGATTATATTCGCCGTAAAATAATGGTTGAGCGTCCAACCAAGATCATCACAGCCGCAACCGAAAGGATCATGGCGGGGGATTTTTCCGTTCGTATTAAACCTATGCAGAATTCCGGTATGGAGGGATTTAACCAAATTGCTACGGCAATCAATCAAATGGCAGAGGAATTGTCGGGGGTGGAGACACTGCGTACCGATTTTATCGCCAACGTGTCCCACGAAATGAAGACCCCCCTTGCCGTTATGCAAAACTACGGCACTCTTTTGCAGGCGGAGGAGCTAAGCCGGGAGAAGCGAATGGAATACGCCAAGGGAGTGACCGAGGCTGCTCGGCGTATGGCGGATATGATGACCAACATTCTGAAGCTGAACCGCTTGGAGAACCAGCAGATATTTGCCGAAAATAAAGAGTTTGATCTTGGCGAGCAGCTTTGCGAGAGTCTTTTGTGCTTTGAAAGCCTCTGGGAGAGCAATAATATCCGGATAGACACTGATATTTCGGAGGATATCAAGGTGGTGGCAGACGCAGAGCTTCTTGGGCTCGTCTGGAACAATCTTTTATCCAACGCCTTCAAGTTTACCCCGTCCGGGGGGATGGTGAGGGTAAGCCTTAAGTCCGAGGGCGACCTGGCAGTGGTGAAGGTGGAGGACACAGGCTGCGGTATGACCCCCGAGGTAGGTAAGCATATTTTCGAGAAGTTTTATCAGGGCGACAGCTCACGGGCGGTTCAGGGAAACGGCTTGGGGCTTGCCTTGGTAAAGAGGGTGATGGACATAGTAAAGGGCGAGATATCCGTGGAAAGCAAGCCCGATGAGGGCACAAGCTTTACAGTGAGGCTTCGGAGGTACTGATATGGATTGGAAAAGGCTTGGAAGGGCGTTTTTATTTCCCCATATTGCGGTAATGATCATTCTTTTGCCCATATCGGTATTTTTCCTTGTGTATTCGATGGTGTATCTTGGTACGGAGTCGGTAATTGCGATCCTTTCCTACCTTCTTTCCGCCTATACGCTGACGGTGTGGTGCTTCAGGCTGCCCTATCTTATAAGGCTTTTCGGAAGAATAAGAAAAGAGAACAAATACGCCCTTATTTGGCAAAATGACACAAGGCTCAGAGTAAAGCTATCCCTTTACGGCGGCTTTATCTGGAACGGTGCATACGCATTACTGCAGCTTTGTATGGGGATATGGCACAAAAGCTATTGGTTCGGCTCCCTGGCGTGCTATTACCTTTCCCTTGCGCTGATGCGCTTTTATCTGGTGTGCCACACGAAAAAGCACAAGCCGGGAGAAATGATGGCGGCGGAGCTTAAAAAGTACCGCAGCTGCGGAGTAGCCTTTTTGGTGATGAACCTTTTTATTTCGCTGATGGTGTTCTTTATGGTGTATTGGAACAGAAGCTTCGAGCATCACGAGATAACCACCATTGCTCTGGCGGCATATACCTTTACCTCGCTGACACTTGCGATTATCAATACGGTAAAGTATCGCAAATATAACAGTCCCGTCTATTCTGCATCTAAAGCAATCAGCCTTGCATCGGCAACTGTATCTGTACTGACATTGGAATCTACAATGCTGACAACCTTCGGCGACGGAACAATGAGCTTAACAGGGCGACGAATTTTGTTGGGGCTCAGCGGAGGCGTGATCTGCATCTTTATAATCTTAATGGCGGTGTATATGATCCGCCGCTCAAATAAAAAAATCAGGCTTGCAAAGGCAGGTGAAAAGTAAAAAATGGAAAACAAGGAAGGCTTCAGCTTTACCTACTCCGCCAAGGAGCAGGAGGAGATCAAGGCTATAAGAAAAAAATATCTGACGGAAGATAAGACCGAGGATGAGATGACAAGGCTTCGCCGTCTGGACAAGACGGTGACAGGCAAGGCGACTGTGTTTTCCCTTGTTCTGGGGATCATCGGTGCTCTTGTAATGGGCTCGGGTATGAGCCTTGCTATGACCGATATAGGGGCACTATTGGGAATGGAGACGGGCTTAGCTATGCTTGTCGGAATCGCAGTGGGCGTTTGCGGGCTTGTTTTGGCGAGCCTTGCGTATCCATGCTACAACCGTGTGCTGATAAAGGAGAGAGAAAAGATAGCGCCCGAGATAATAAGGCTCAGTGACTCTCTTTTGAAATGACCCGCCATCGGGCTTGACGGCCTTTGCTGCAAAAATATTATTATCCGCCATTTGCTTGTGGCGGATATTTTTGCGTTAAAAATGATAAGTCTGTTGAAAAAATCAAAAAAAATGGTATAATGGTAAAAAATCATTTTAACGCAATGAGATTAAACTCCCGAAAGGAGATTGGAAATATGAAATTTTTTCACGTTTACAATGACGATTGCTTTGAGGGGCTTGAAAAAAACGGTCTGATCAATGAGGATACGGGCTTTAAGATACAGCATTGCTTTGCCGTGCCGCCTCAGCGATTGTTCAATAGATATGCTGCCAAGGGAACAAGGCTCCACGATCTAATCAGATCTCAGGGCTTTCCCTTTTACGTGGATCGCATTGCGGGGGGTATCACTTGGTATCCTTACGAATTCGATAAGGCGCTGATCCGTGAATACCGCGAGCTTTTGGGGGATTGGTTTTTGGGCTTCCAGCTTCACGAAAGCGCCAACAATTTCAGGGGTAATTGGAACAGTGTTCGCGAGCTTGGTCTTGGAGACGGGCCTTACGATGCTGCAGCCCTTGACAAGGCTCTGAAAAGCGATCACGCCGTAACGCCCGACGGAAAGCGTCTGCACGATCTGACCCAGGAGGGCATCGCTTACTTTGCCGAGCGCAAATATCCGTACACTCTCGAGGAATTTCTGAGCCAATATCGGGAGCTGGTCTCCCGCCGCATTGCCGACACCGACGGTAATATTTTGCCCTGTGACAGTGCCTATCTTGCCACGGGATTGCAGGATGAGCTGGGAATGCGCAGCTTTATGCCCGAGGTGGGAGCTCAGACTCCGATGATGAGGATAGCGGTGGCTCTGGCGCGGGGAATGGCAAGGGCAAAGAACAAAACCTGGGGAACCTACTACGAGTGCTGGCGCTCATCCCGCAGGTACGGCTATACTATGCCCTGCTTTAACAGCGATCCTGAAAACGAATGGTATCTTACCCAGGAGCTTCATACCGACGATTTCACCACCTACGGCCCCGCCGGCGGCTCGTCGCGACTTTTGCAAAACCGAATTTATTATTATTCGCTGATGTCGGGCGCAGATTATCTGTCGGAGGAGTGGGGGCTCAACTGCAGCTACAGTGATATGAATACCTTCGAGCTTTCCGACTACGGCATAATTAAAAAGGATTTTATCAACAACGCAAGACGGTTTAAGGGTATCAGGGCAAGGGTCCCCTTTGCGCTGGTTCTGCCCAAGCGCTATGCTTTCTGTCAGCTCAATCATTTATTGAGTCGTTCCATGGGAGAAAAAAGAGAAAAACTTGCGGGAAACCTCTTAAACGAAGGAGATAAGGAATGCTTTGCCCATATTGAGGATGTTTTAATGCTGTTCTTCTCCTATGCGGAGCACCCACAGTGGGACAGTGAGGATCACGTTCTTACCAACTCCCGCTTCGGTGACGTGGTGGATATTCTCTACGAGGATGCTCCCCACGAGGCTCTTTCCCGCTACGATTACCTTATAGACGCCACCTTGAACGGAGACTTTGCCAAGGCCAATACCGCTTACCGTGTATTGGAAAGCGGTGATCTTTGGGCATTGGAGGCAAAAATTCCCGAGCTTATCCGAGAGATCATGCCTTGCACAGTGGAGGCTCTCCATTGGCTGGTCTCCGCCGACGAAGGCGGCAAGCGTTTCCTTTCGGTCTTCAATAACTCGGGAAACGAGAGGGATATCTTCAAGGGCGATCACGTACATCGCGAGGCAGACCGTACGGTAACCGTCAGCTTTAAGGAGCAGAGTGAGCCGAAGCTTCTGGTTCAGGGCTCCGTGGGCTCGGTGAAGCTTAGTCGGATAGACGAAAAGAGCTATCGGCTTACAGTGCCTGCCGCAAGCTTTGCGATATTATCCTTCTGAAAGGTACGGTATGTTAAGAGTTCTTTTTGTTTCAAACTCAAGCGTTTGTATGGAGCTTTTTAATGAGCTCCCCTATTATTCCCCGAGGGAGTATGAGGTATATTTAAACGGAGCGCTCTGCAAAAGGGCAAGGGAGAATGTTTTTTCCCTCTTCGGGCTTGAGCCCGACAGTGATTATGATATAAGAGTGGGCGGGGATGAGCTGAGAGTGCATACTCTCGGTGAGTCCGCTTGCATAAAAGTGACCAAAATGGGTGCGGCGGGCGACGGAGTAAGGGAGGATACCGAGGCTATCCAAGCCTGTATAGATCTTTGCCCCGAGAACGGAAGAGTGTATTTTCCCGCAGGGGATTATCTTTGCGCTCCCATAAGCTTAAAAAGCCACATTACCCTTGAGCTTTCCCGAGGGGCAAGGCTTGTCGGCGTGACCGAGGTGGAAAAATACAAGGCAATGCCCGCTATGGGCATTGACAAGGACGGCAAGGAGCGTGTTATCACCACCTGGGAGGGCGAGGCGATACCCTCAAGGCTCTCCCTTTTGCACGGCTTTGATCTGGAAAACGTCAAGGTGGTGGGTGAGGGCGTGATCGACGGCAATGCTCAAAATTCCTCCTGGTGGACCACGGAGTGCGCCCAAAGAAGCATAGGCAGACCGAGGCTTTGCTTTTTTAACGGCTGCAAAGGGGTGGCATTTCACGGCATCACGGCTAAAAACTCCCCCTCCTGGACCTTGCATCCCTTTTATTGCGACGACGTGGGCTTTTACGATATCGATGTGCAGTCTCCCCCAAAAGATGCCGCCAACACCGACGGTCTGGATCCCGAGGGCTGTGACGGAGTTAAGATAATCGGCTGCCGCTTTTCCACGGGGGACGATTGCATTGCCATAAAGGCAAGCAAGATAGATCTGGCTAAGAAATTTCAAAGAGCAGCGTCAAGGCATACCGTAAGAAACTGCTATATGCATCACGGCCACGGTGCGGTGGTGCTTGGCAGTGAGATAGGCGGCGGACTGAAGGAGCTTTCCGTGTCCCAATGTCTTTTTGACGGCACCGACAGAGGCTTAAGGATAAAGACCCGCAGAGGCAGGGGAAGGCTTTGCGTTATAGACGGGCTTAAGTTTGAAAATATAAAAATGACGGGAGTGGGGATCCCCTTCGTGGTGAATATGTATTACAACTGCGATCCCGATGGACACAGTGAGTACGTTTACACCAGAGAAAGGCTTCCCGTGGATGACAAAACACCCTATATAGGTCAATTGGAGTTTAAAAACGTGGAGTGCCGCAACACCCACGCCGCCGCGGCGTATTTCGACGGCTTGCCCGAGCAGCCCATAAAGAGAATAAGGCTGGAGAACGTCACGGTGGATTACGCCGAGGATGCAAGAGCCATGAGACCCGACTGCCTTGACGGAGTGAGAAAGATGTGTCGGGAGGGGCTTTACTTTGATAACGTTGAAGGGGTAGAGCTTTTAAACGTTGATATCAAGGGGCAGGACGGGGAAAGAGTGATTTTAAAACATCATAAGGAGCTTATTGATTTTGATTATGCTTAACCGAGAAAGGGTCAAGGAAATTGCCGCTTTGGCAGAGAAGCGGCTGGAAGAGAAGCATATTTGCCGTTTTAAGGATATGGAGGAGGAGCTTCTTCTGATATCGGAGCAATATCCCGGACTTTGGCTGGAGCACGTTTACGATTCGGTGCTTTTGGCTCAAATGGATGAAAAATATCTCTTTCTTGCGGAAAACGCGGTTAAGGTCTTCATTAAACACCAGACAGATGAGGGTCAGCTTCCCTTTGCGGTCTGGGACGGCAACAGAATCGATTCCAAGCAAACGCAGGCTCTTTATTGGCAAATCCAGGAATGCGTTTCCTTTTACACTCTTTGCCTTGAGGTCTACCAAATGAACCGTTGTCTTGATTTCTTGAAGATGATTTACGCCTCGGGGAAAAAGTGGATATCCTGGCTGAAAAAATACCGTATGACTACAAACAGAGGGCTGATTGAAATGTTTTGCGGCTTTGACAGCGGCCACGATAACAGCGGCAGGCTGGAGGGCTTTAGCTGTAAGGGCAATTACCAAAAAAACAAAGTTATACAAAATGCCGACGTGCTTCCCGAAAACGACGAGGTTGTACCTCTTTTGGCAGTGGATATGAACTGCAATTTCTACGGCGATCTGATGGCATTGGCGCAGATGGCAAAGCTTTTGGGAGAGGAAAGTCGGGGCTTGGCTTGGGAGAGCAAGGCAAAAGCAATTAAGGAAAATTTGTTTAAATATTGCTGGAATGAGTCTGATGCTTTCTTTTATGACGTGGATAAAAACAACCGTCAAAGAAAATATCTTTCCTGCACCGTGTTCCATCTGTTTTTGGAGAGGGTCCTTGCGAGAGAATGCGACGGTGATAAGATAGAAAGGATCTACCGCGAGCACATTAAAAATCCAAAGGAATTCTGGACAGAGTATCCCTTCCCTTCAATGGCGATAAGCGATCCCTCCTGCGAGGGACATCCGGATTTTAACTGTTGGGGCTATTACACTCAGGGGCTTACGGTGCTTCGAAGCATAAGATGGCTGGATGCCTACGGCTGGAGCGAGGAGCTTGATCATATCTGTGAAAGCTGGCTGAAGACCTGGACCGAGCATTTTGATGAGTTTCCGCTGGCGCAGGAGATAGATCCCGTGAGCGGAAAGCCCACAAGATCCTCGCTGTGGTATTCAAGCTGTATGCTCTTTTACATTTATTCGGCAAAAAGACTGGGGATAGTTGAATAAAAAAACACCGCCGATTTTGGCCACCGGTGCTAAAGGACAGTTTTTCAGGAATACGGTATATCTCAAAAGAGGTATGTCGTATTCTTGTTTTTTGTTATTATTTATGATATAATAAACTCAACGCAAAGTTGAATTGAACTCGTTTTTAAGTCGCTTCTTTTTGTGCAAATAGTATGCGATAATATAAGCACAAATCAAATACTCAACAAGGAGGTTCGATTATGAAAGAAACAATGGGTCAGATCATACGCCGATTACGTAAAGAAAGAAATCTTACACAAGAAGAGCTTGCCGAGCAGCTTGGCGTTACTTTTCAAGCTGTTTCAAAATGGGAGAATGATACCGGAATGCCTGACATTTCGCAAGTTGTTCCGATAGCGCATGTCTTTGGCGTGAGTACAGACGTGTTGTTCGGAACGTTTGGGACAAATGATACGGAAGAAGTACGGAAAATAGTCAATAAGGCTCAAGCTCTTCTTTCGCGCCCACTTACCTCTGAAAGTCTTTTCCAAAAGTATCTTGCTGTAAAAGAAGGATTGAAGCTATATCCCAACAATACAATTCTTCTAATGCACTGTTTGGAAACGGGACTTGCACTCTCCTATCCCGAAAACGATGAGCTTTATGATTCTGAACGCGCAGAGGATATCTACAAAGAATGTGTAAGATATGCCAATCTTGTTATTTCATATTCAAAGAACGTTTCAGATGTAATGCGAGCACATATGATTATGGTTATGCTGCATTCTGCATATGGAAACTCCACCGAAGCATTCTATCATGCTGGGAAATTTCCAAATCGGGCGGATTTCAATATTCATGTTATGTATGCCCATTATGCACATTGGCAGAAGGACTACATAACAGAGTCAGAAAGCTGTCAGTACGCGGTTGTTCATTATCTCGAGGGAATGTTGCGTATAACTACACGATTAGCCAAAAGCTATATGCTTCAGGAAAAATACAAAGATGCCGCAATCACTGCAGAAACCTCTCTCGAACTGATAAATTGTTTTTTTAAAGATGATAAAGTTGTGCCTCCAATTCATTATCGAGATAGGGATGATCTCTACATGCTTCTTGCGAAAATTTATATTAAAGATGGAAATCTTGACAATGCAATAACGTATCTTGAGAAAATGGTTGATTACGATTTAAATGATTATTTCACGATTAATAGTAATACTCAAACAAAATCTCCGCTTTTGAGATCGTTTTCTCGCGAGTTGTACCGAAAAAGAGTTGATAGATATCAGGATTTGTCAGTCAAGCTTACAGACCAATGTTTTGAATCTTTAAGAGCAAACGAACGATATCAAAAATTGATTGATCTTATTAAAAAATGACAGTAGCCTCCGACATTATTCCTTGTCGGAGGCTTGTTGAATTATTTGAATTGCACCACCACAATAGTGGTGAGTAAGTGCGCACTTGCAGAAAAATAAAAAGCCTCCCTTGTGTAAAGGGAGGTGGCGCGGCGTAGCCGTGACGGAGGGATTGTAAAAATAAAAGTTACACAAAACAATCCCTCAGTCAACTTCGTTGACAGCTCCCTTTGCACAAGGGAGCCTCTGGTTGTAACCGCTTGTCTTTCTGTTATTTTATTGTTAAAACTGTCCTTAAGAACCCCACGATTTTTCGGCGGTGAATTTATTTTTGGGCTGATTATCTTATTTTTCCGCTCATAACGTCGGAAATGATGGCGAGCACCTTATTGTAGCAGCCGCCGCATCCCGCAGAGCAATGAGTGGTGTTCTTTACCGACTCAAATACCTTCAGGAGGCTGTCCAGATCCTTATGGTCCTGCGCGCAGGAGAGAATATCGAAATATTTAACGTTGTTGCACTTGCACACCACGTAGTTTTCGTTGGTGTCGGTATCTACGGGCTTGAGAGTGCAAACGGGAGCCTCTACGTGTGCCTTTTCCCACAGACCGTGGAGGTTGCAGTAAGCATAAACGGCAAGGAGCTTTTCGTTGGTTGCAACGGTAAAGCTTGCGGCGGGCTTATCTGCGGGGGTGAGGTACTTTATCTGCAGACCGCTGTTGGTCTCAACTGCGATCCACTGAATGTAATGCTCGGGGCTCATGGGGTGCTCGACCTCGCCTACGGTTACGTAAAGCTTGGTGTTGTCAAGGCTGTAGACGGGGACGTGCTTTTCCTTTGCCGCGTCAACGCTTCCCGCAACCAGCTCCTCCATGGGCTTACCGCAGCACATTACGGGTACCTTGGAGGCTTGGACCTTTGTGATTATGTTACCGCAGGTCTTGCATATATAAAACTTCATAACAATATCTCCTTTTTATAATTTCTTCATTGGGAATTGTATCACAAAAGAAGGAATATGTCAATGACGTTTTTCACTCCAATACCTTAATTCCCGCGACTTTTAAGACCTCTCTTGCTTTTTCAAGCTCCTCGGGCTCGGGGAGCCTTTCGGGGAGGGTGCAGGGGATACCCAGGGATGAATATTTACTCTTGGCAAAATTGTGATAGCCGAGAACTCTTACCCCCGTGACAGATGTAAGAGGGGCGATGATATCCGATAGCTTTTCCATCTGGTCGGAATTGAAGTCGGGGACGTAGGGGATGCGGATCTCTAAGGGCTTTCCCAGGGAGGAAAGGTAAGAGAGGTTTTCCAAGATAAGCTTGTTTGATTGCCCCGTGCATTTTATATGCACCTCCTCGTCCGCCGCCTTAAGATCGTAAAGGAAAAGATCGGTGTAGGGGATGACCTTGTCGAGGGCGCTTCTTGATACGAAGCCGCAGGTGTCCACTGCGGTGTGTATCCCCAGCTTTTTCAGCTTTGAAAGGAGCTCTTGGCAAAAGTCGGCCTGCATCAGACATTCGCCTCCCGAAAGTGTGACTCCGCCTTGGGAGGAATCGTAGAAATCCCTATCCTCCAAAAGCTCCTTTAAAAGCTCGTCGGAGGAGACTTCGGTGCCGTAGAGGGTGAGGCAGGAATTATAGCAGGCATCCACGCAGGCTCCGCAGGATACGCAAAGCTCTCTGTTGAAGCGGTGAACGCCGTTTTCGTCAGTGTAATGGGCGCCATTGGGGCAGGCCGATATACAGCCTTGGCAGTTAATGCATTTATGCTCCACAAAGCTCAGCTCCCTTTGGGGCCCAAGGCCCTCAGGGTTATGGCACCATATGCATTTTAAGGGGCAGGCCTTGAAAAACACTGTGGTTCTTATACCGGGGCCGTCGTGAACGGCAAAGTGCTTGACCTGAAATATATTTGCTTTTTCCATAAAGAGCTCCTTTTACTTTGGATCCGGTTTTTGATGCTTCGGCAAAGAGTGCCCTCAGCTTCTTTTTTCCACGTAGATATGCCCCTTTTTCTCATAGGCGTCAATATCCATGGGATATGCCTTGGGGCGGTGGTAGCTTTGGGGATCGGGATAGCTTAAACGGCGGGGATCCTCGCCCAGAGCTTTGCAAAGGGTGTTGGCTACCTGCTTTCCCAAAAGCTCGGTGGCATCGGCGGTGTAGAAATGGGCATGATCGGAGAAAAAATGCTTGGGCTTATCCTTTATAAGGGCGTAAAGATCGTTTATCTCAACGTCGAGCCCCGAGAGTGCCTCAACGGCTTGGGCATTGTAGGCTTCAACGTCGCTGTTGCGGCGCATTTCAAAATCAGCTATGAAGCCTTCCTCCAAAACGGGGGTGGAGGTGGCAAATATTATTTTTGCCTTGGGGAAAAGAAAGGCAATGCGCTTTGCAATTCTTTTGATATAGTCGCCGTAGAGCTTTATGGGGGTAAGAGGCTCATCGCCGTAGATGCGGACAGTGTCCCAGTGACCTGCGTTGAAGTGGACTGCGTCGGCATCGTAAAGCTCCAGAGAGTCAGTCCAGTAGTGAAGATTTCTCAGCACCACGTGGGAGGATTGACAGTTTTGCTGAGGATAGTATACGTCGGCAATATCCTTCAGGCTTTCCTTCACGTAATCATCGTAGCCCATTCTTATGGAATCTCCGATAAGCAGTACCTTTTTCATATATCCTCCTTTTTCATATCAGGGAGCTTGCGCGCTTTATATAGGCATCCTGCTCCTCGCGGCTGAGGTCGTTCCACAGAACGTTCCAGCCTGAAACTCTTACTTGAAGATTTTTGTATTTTGCGGGGTTTTCTTGAGCATCCAAAAGCATTTCGGGGCTGAATACGTTAAACTGTATGGAGATGCCGTCGTTTTTCATATAGGTATCCACCAGAGCCTTCATTGCCTCCAGACCGTCGCTTCCGCTGACGGCGGAGGGGTGGAGCATAACGTCCAGCACGTATGCCTCGGAAAAGAGCCAGGGCTGAGTGGAGAGGGCGGAGCGAAGCATTGCCGTGACTCCCTTGCGCTCCATACCGATAACGGGTGCCACGTTCTTTGAGCATTCCTCTCCCATTTTTCTTCCGTCGGGGGTGGCTTCGGTGAGCTTGCCCTGAGAGATAAAATGGAGTGTGGAGGGAACTCCCACCTTGTATACGCTGTGGCGGCTGTTTTCCTGCCCCGTTACGTAGGTGGAGAACCAGCGGAAGATGGCTGCGGCGTAGCAGTCGGCATCGGGATCGGCGTTGCCGTATTTCTTTTTTGCATTCAATGCCTTTTGCCGCAGACTCTCGTAGCCCTCCCAGTTGGCGTCAAGCGCCTTTTTCAACTCCGATAAGGTGGTAAGCTTTTTTTCGAAGACCAATTCCTTTACCGCAAGGATAGAATCCACTGCGGTGGCAAAGGAGCAGAGCAGCATACTGGAGGTGGGGTATTTCACTCCGAAGCCGTAGCCGTCCACGCCCTTTTTAAGACTGCTTTCGATGGTGGCTGAAAGCATCACCGAGGGATTTATCTCGGCAACGTATTTCTCGTACTTACGTGCGGTGTCCAGAATGGTATCCAGAATAAACTTGAATTGCTTGATAAATGCCTCGTAAAATTCATCGAAGGTGGAAAATTTGCTTACGTCGCCGGTGGAAAGCCCCAGCCTCTCGCCCAGAACCGTATCCATACCGTCGTTGAAGACGTAGTTTATTGCTTTGGCGGCGTTGGGTAGAGCGGAGATCATACAAGCCTCCTTGCCGCGGATATGCATTTCGTTGCAGCCGCTGATGTCGCAGTTTCTTGCTTCCTCGTCGGTAACGCCGTAGCAGCTCATAAGGGATTTGGTGATGCCGGGGATACAGCAGAATACGAAGCTGTTGTGACCCTTGCGGATCATATCCAGCACGCGGTAAACGATCTTGGGGTTTGTGTTATAATCTATTTTGACCTGGATCTTGGGATTGTAAAGCTCAAGAGAATCGTAGACCTCCAGAATATCCAGAGTCAGCTCGGAAATGTCGGTTTTTTCGTCGTAATCGGTGCCGCACAGATAGAAGGGCTGCCCCCAATAGTTTCCGATGGCGGCGTACTGCAGGATAAGGTAAGCCAGAAAGGATTTGATCTCATCCCGTGTGAAGAGCCCCGTTTCCAGGTCTTTTTTCCAGAAGGAGTAGAGGCTTCTGTCCAGTCCGTTGCCCAAGGAGCGAACTTGAAATTGATCCACCGACTCGGAGCAAACGTGATAGGTGTAGATCACCAGAAGCGCCTCAAAGCTGTTTTGGGGCGGACCGTTACGGATGCTTTGCAGGCTTTCAAGGATCAGATCGGATTTTTCACTTGGGTGAGCTCGAACAAAGTCGCTAAGCCTGTCCAGAAGGCGCAGTATGGCTTCGTATTCGATGCGGATGGCTTGATAAAAGGCATCCTGCTTGGGAGTCAGCTCCTTGGCGGCCTTGCGGTAGGACTCGGAGCGTGCCAGAAGACCGGGAAAGCCCAGAGATAAAATATCCACCCAATAGGGCACCGCGTGATCGGTGTCCAGCCAGAGCTCTGCCGTGCCCGATTTGCGGTAAAGGGACATAATGCGCTCGACCTCTGGCATAGAGGAAAAGATCTCCTTGTCCCATTTTGAAATAAAGGTCTTATCCAGCGGTCTTGCCCAATTGTAGAAGCCGAAAAAGTAATCGTGGGGGCTTTGGTCTATGCGGGCGTTGTCCAGCACGAAGGCGAATGCCTTTGCCTTGGCAAGGGCGTGGTCTATCCCCTTGGTCTCTTCGTAAAGCTTTTCCAGACCATTATACATCTGCTCGTCTTCAAGGCCTGTGGAGGGATCGTATTCGTAGCCGTGATAGTTGAAGCGGCGGTGAGGATCGAAGGGCTCGTCGCTGCGGTGATATTTATTTTCAATGTATGCTCTGTCGGCGGCGGAAATCAATTGCATAGCGCTTCTCCTTCTTTGTTATGTGTGATGATTATAACATTTTACGCCGCGCTCTGTAAATGCTTTTTTGTGAATAAAATGTGTTTTTGCGAATACATTATCGTTGACAAGTTGTTTTTTGCGGGGTATAATGGCATTAAGAAATATCGGCGGTGGAAAAATGCGAAACAAGGCTTTTTTAAATCAATTGCAGATCAAGGAGCTGTCGGCGGTCTATACCTGCCCCATAAGGGCGGATAAGTACCCCATAATAAATAAAGAGAGAAGATCGGGTGCTCTTATTTATACTCTGCGCGGAACGGAGATATATCAATTTAAGGACCGCTTAATAAGGGCAATTCCCGGCTCGGTGCTTTTTATCCCCAAGGGCGAGGGGTATAGGGTCACGCTGGAGGGCGAGCAGAGTGTGGTGATCGTGGCGGATTTTTACTACGAGGGTGGATATAACCCTCCCTTTGCGGTGGATCTTTCGCAAGATGATACCGTAAAGAGCCTTTTTAAGGATATGGGGATGAAATGGGAGATGAAAAGCTCCTACTGTGTTCCCGATTGCAAAAGCTGCTTTTACAGGATCGTTGCCCTTATGTCAAGACAGATATCAAAGTTGTCGTCGGACGAGGTAAACGCCAAGGCGGAAAGGGCTCGCAGAGCGCTGAGAGAGGGCTTTATGAGGGCGGATTTTTCCATTGACGGCTTGGCGGAGGAGATGGGGATAAGCAGAAGGTATCTGGAGACTCTTTTCAGCCGTTGCTACGGCACCACCCCCAAGGCGTATTTGCTTTCCTTGAAGATGGAGAGGGCAAAGGAGCTTCTTTTGAGCGAAAGACTTATGCTTAAGGATATAGCCTTGATGCTTGGCTACAGTGATTGCTACCATTTCTCAAAGATTTTTAAGGCGAAAACGGGATATACCCCCGGGCAATACAGACGCTCCCGCGGTATGTGACGGCTGTTGACAAATCGGGATTTTGAAGTATAATATAGGAGATATTCGGTTTTTGGAGGCTTTTATGAGTAAGAGCATTCGTTTTGCGGTAGACGTGAACTGTTATTTGGCGGACTGTGGAAAAATAAGCGACAGGGTGCAGGATCTGAGAAGGGAATATAAGGACAACGGCTTTATTATCCTGCCCGATTCCTATAGCGATGAGGGTAAGCCTACGAGGCTTGTGATAAACTGCCACGGCGCGGGCGGAACCGTTTCCACCGATGATTCTCAGGTGGAGCATCAGGCTCTCACTCAGTATCTTGTTGCCAACGGATATGCGGTGATGGACGTTAACGGCCTTCCCGAGGAATATGCAAGAATAGCCGGGATAGATATAAGAAACAATATCGGCAGTCCCATTGCGCTGAGGAGCTACGTGAAGGCGTATCACTACTGTATGGAAAGCTTCAATCTTAAAAGAGAGGTGTTTGTGCACGGCGGATCAATGGGCGGTATCAGCAGCACCAACCTCGTTTTAAGCGGTGCGGTGCCGGTAATTGCCCACAGTGCCTTTTGTCCGGTGCTTGATACCTATAATCAGATATTTCTCCATCCCTGGAGCGGCGGACTTCCAAAGACTGCTTTGGCTAAGATCTACGGCCTTGAGTCGGACGAGGCGGGGGAGTATATATACGACGAGAAGAGGATCCGCGGCTTTAATCCCGCAAGGAATAAAAAGGCGCAGTGCTATCCCGTGCCCGTGAAGTTCTGGCAGTGCGAGGACGATCCGGTGGTGCCGGTTTGGGTCACGAAGAAATTTGTGGATGGGATAAGAGAAAACGGGGGAATGGCGGAGCTTCGCTTGTTCCCTTACGGCGGTCACGAGCCCCAGCTGGTGGGTGAGCCGGTGGGCGAGCCCTGCGGAAACACCCTTTTTGACGGAGAAAAGATATCAGTTCCCGTTGCCGTGGAGGAGGTCTTTATTTGGTTTAGCAATTTTAATTAAAAGAGGCTGAGTTAAAAGCAAAATTTTCGCTTTTGACTCAGCCCTGTTTTTTTGGATCGATTATTTACATAACGCTAAATATAAATAATTATGTAAATTAAATTATCCGCTTTGTATATTTGACTGTATCGATGCTTTAACTAAGTAAACCATCGACCGCTTTGTATGCATTGGGTTTATCGACAATAAAAGTTTTTTACCCCTCTTTTTTTCAAAAAAGAGGGCGGGGGTTGGGGCAGTGCCCCATAATAAACCCAAGTAAATCATCGACCGCTGTGTATGCGCTGATTTTGTCGACGTTAAAAGTTTTTGGCACACCTTTTTTCAAAAAGGTGTGTTCAAAAAGGTGTGTTTTTGTTGTATTGGCTTTTGGGGATGTTGTCGAAGGGGATAACGGTGTGGAGAGGGAGGGATTGAGCTATAGCGGTAATTTCGTTGGCGAGATATGAGCAGATGCGTTGGCGTTCCTCTTCGATGGGGGCTTGGGAGGAGAAGCGGATGGGCTCGCCGATATGGAGGCTTTTCAGCTCGGGTGCTACGTAGAGGGGAACGAAGGAGAGCTCTTTTCCCGTACGGGAATTGTAGAGCTTGGCAACGTCCACGAATTTGTCATGGAAGCGATACACGACGTGGTTGAATTTTTCGTCGCTTTCGGGGAATATCACAACCTTTGCGCCCTGCTTGAGCTTTGATACGGTGTCCTTGAAGGTCAAGATAGCTCTTTGATCGTAGTAGACGGGAATGGTGTTGGCGTTTTTGAAGATGTGGGCGGCGAGGGGTGCGATAAGATAGGAGAGTAGGCGGAAAAAGGCCTTGGATAAACCCCGCTTGTGGGACCAGAAGCAGCGGAAGGCGTAGTCGGGAACCTGCTTTGCATCCATCATTTCACCGGAGCACCAGGTGTAGCGGTCGTCGCCTAAGTATAGCTCGCAGGAGATGGGCCCGTTCATCTGGGCGTGATTGGCAACGATTACCGCCTCGCCCTCGGGTAGCTTTTCCGAGCCGAATAGCTTCATTTTAGGATAAAAGAGCCACACCAGCCACTTTATGGAACGGTAGAGCAGGGAGGGCTTTTTCTTTGATTTTTTCAATTCTCTGACCTTCTTTGCGCAGTATTGCTATTGTAAGTTGAGTTTATTATATCAACCGAAGAACAACTGAAGGTAAATTTTTTTGGAAAAACAAAAAAATCTCAAAAAATTTCTCAAAAAAATCTCAAAAAAAATTCCCGAAAAAATTTTATTTTTCGAAAAAAGCTTTTTGGAAAGTGGGAAGGAGTTTTTATGTCATTGAATGTCGGATGGTTTGTGTGGTACATTATATATGGAAAATACAAAAAGGGGAAAAACGCAAGAAAAGGTATGAAATAAGCCGATGTCTGCAGGGCTGAGGGGGATAAAGCAAAGAGAGGTCGGGATGCCGCGGGGCAAGAAAAGGATGAGGGAAAATGTCATTGACACGTCAAGGACAAGTCAAGAATGTCAAGAGACAGATATAGATATAGAAAAAGATATAGATAAAGAAAGAGAAAAAGAAATATATAAAGAAAAAGACGCGGAGCGTCAAAACGTCGCCTTCGGCTCCGAACACACAAAAGGGGCGGTCACTTAGCTAAGCGCATTGGTTTTTCTCAGACTCATTGGGGAGCAGCCGCACTTTTTTCTGAAGATGCTTGAAAAATAGTGGGGGTCGCTGTAGCCCAGGGAGGTGGCTATCTCCTGCACGGACAGCTTGGTGTCGGATAGAAGGCGGCGGGCGGTGCTTATCTTAAGCTCCAGCTGATAGGCGTAAGGGGTGACGCCGAACTCTCTTTTGAAGAGCTTCTGGCAGTAGTCGGGGCAACGGAAGATCAGCGAGGAAAGCTCGGTATTGGTGACTATGCGGTGGAGGTTGCTGTCCAGATGGTTTTTCAGCATAAGCGCCTCCTTGGTGTGGCTTTCCAGAGAGCTTATTTTGCCAAGGCGGGACAGTATCTCAAAAAATATGCCCTGAAGAGCGCACTGGAGACTGTCCGTCGCGGGAGAGGTCTTTATAAGAGCCAGTATTCTTTGGAAGACCCTCTCCAGCTCGGGCGCCTTGAAGACTATCTTGCCGTCCAGCCCAAAGGAGGAGAGAAGTCGGGGACAGAGACTGCCCTCAACGTTTAAGAAGATCTTGGAGTAGGGGTCGTCGGGATGGGAGTGATAGATATGATCCTTCCCTTGGGGCAGGAGGTATACGTCTCCCTTTTTAACGGTGTATTCCTTGCCGTTTTGTTTTATAACGCCCTTGCCCGAAAGGATGAATTCTATGACACACACCGGAGAATTGGGGCGGGATATCTTGTAAGAGAAGTCGGGATAGGTCATTCCCGCAAGGCTTACGTGCAGAGGAGCGCCTTCGGTTTTGCCCGGGAAGGGCTTTAAAAATTCATTCAACTTATAATCCTCACTTTTTAACTTGAAATACCTCTTTATTTATGTATGCAGACTTATTATAATATACACGTAGAGAAAAATCAATAGACTTGGATATACTTTCGTGTGGGATCGTATAGACAGTGGAATATACCGAAACGGCATAGCCTATCTCGATGCCTGCCTTGAAGAAGTAAACGGCAAAAAGCCGTAAAAAATAAAAGCTAAGGAGATCATTACAATGAAAATGCGTCCCCCCGCAACACCCTTGATAAACGTAGACCCATATTTCAGTGTATGGTGCGAGAGCGATCACGTTCACTCCAACACCGTGCATTGGACGGGCAAGTCCAATTCAATGGCAATAAGGCTTTTTGTGGACGGAGAGGAATTTCACCTTCTCGGACTTAACGAGAAGGATCCCGACACGAAAAAGAGGGTCAACACCCTGAAGCTTGGATCAATGGACGTGGATTGCTATTCCACCGAGCTTACTTACGAAAACGAGCGCGTGAGAGTAAAGCTGAAGTTTACCTCTCCGGTGATGGTGGACGATCTTTACTACGCATCCCGTCCCGTCAGCTATCTGAAGGCAAGCTGTGAGAGGCTGGACGGCTCGGTAAAGAGCGTTCGGCTTAAGGTCGTGGCAGGCGAGGAGCTGGTCTTGAATCGTGCAGGAGAGGGCAGAGCGCTGAGCAAGACCGCGGATATTGAAGGTATCACCGCGATCTCTATGGGCAGAGGCAGACAGAGAGTGCTTTGGAGAAGCGATGACGACGTGAGAATAGATTGGGGATACTTCTACCTTGGCGTCAAGGGAGAAGCAGAGGTCGGAAACACCGTCATTTATGAAAGACACTTTGGTGAGATGTATGCCGTTTATGCTCTCTGCGAGCTTGATGACGAGGCTCTTATCCTTTTTGCCTACGACGATATAGAGTCCATTCAATATTTCGGCGACAACCTTAAGGCGTATTGGAAAAAGGACGGCAAGACCATCGAGGAGGCTATAGCCGAGGCGGCGGAGGATTATGAAGCCGTGCTCAGCCGTTGCGACGGTTTTTCCAAAAGACTTTGGGAGGATGCCGTGGCAAAGGGCGGAGAAAAGTATGCCGAGCTTTTGCAGCTTGCCACCCGTCAGGTTATGAATGCTCACAAGCTTGTGGTGGATAAGGAGGGCAACAATCTCTTTATCTCCAAGGAGTGTCACTCCAACGGATGTGCCGCAACGGTGGACGTTACCTACCCCTCCGCACCGATGTTTCTTATCTACAACACCGAGCTTTTGAAGGGAATGCTCCGTCCCGTTATGAGATACGCCGCAAGCGAGGAGTGGATCTATGATTTCGCTCCCCACGACGTTGGACAGTATCCCCTGGTAAACGGACAGGTATACGGCGTAAAGCGCAATCCCGATAAGAGTGTGGAGATAAGCTATGAGACCCAGATGCCCGTTGAGGAGTGCGGAAATATGCTCATTCTCTTTGCGGCTATCTGCGAGGCTGACAACGATGCCTCCTTTGTGAAGCCATACGTTGAGACCGTGGATGCCTGGAGCAAGTATCTTATAAAATACGGTCTTGATCCCGAGAATCAGCTTTGCACCGATGACTTTGCGGGACATCTTGCTCACAACGTGAACCTTGCCATCAAGGCTATAATGGGCATAGAGGCTTACAGTATGATCCTTGAAAGGCTCGGCGACCTTGAAAGGGCAAAGGAGCTGGATAAGGTGGCAAGAGAGTATGCCGCGTCTCTGGAGGAGAGGGCTAAAAACTCCGACGGCAGCTTAAGACTTGCCTATGACAAGCCCGAAAGCTTCTCCTTGAAGTACAACTCCGTTTGGGATAAGATCTGGAGGAAGGGCATTTTCACCGAGAGCTTTTACAAAAACGAGATCGCACGATACAAGAAGGAGATGCTCCCCTACGGCGTGCCGCTGGATTCAAGAAGGCCCTACACCAAGTCCGATTGGCTTATCTGGGTAGCAAGCCTTGCGGACAGTAAAGAGGACTTCAATTTCTTTGCCGATTCCCTTTGGGCGGCATACAACACCATGAGAAGCTATGCTCCCATGACCGACTGGTATTACTGTGATACCTCTCACATGGCAGGCTTCAGAAACAGAACCGTTCAGGGCGGTCTTTTCATAAGGCTGATGCTTGATTAAGTGAATAAATAAGCTAAGCTCCCTTTGAGAATCTCAGAGGGAGCTTTTGTAGTATGGAAAAAATATTAAATTTACAGCTTGACTGTGAGAGTTTTTTCAAAGGGAATGAGCTTTCCGTTAAGCTCCAGGCTTGCCTCGGTGCCCTCGGGGACTGTAACGGTGAGGACGGAGTCTTCAAGCCTTACGCCGATAATTCCCCTCTTTGTGGGATAGGTGCAGGAAAACGCCTTAAGCTCTGCGGGAATTCGGGGGCGGAGGGTGAGCTTTTCAAAGCCCGGCTTTTCCTCATCGGGGCGGATGCCCGCAAGGGAGCGATAGAAGAAATCGCCCACGGAGCTGAACATATGGTGGTTAAGGGAGCTTTTGCCGTGCCATTCCTCTGTGAGACAATCGGCGCCGATCTCCAGCATTCTTTCAAAGCCGGGATAACCCTTGACGTGGAGCATTTTCCAGGCAAGCTCCACCTTGCCCGCATCGGCAAGAGTGTTGAACAAAAGCTTGATGCCGAAAATGCCGCAGTTGGTGTGATACTCACCCTTGATTATCTCCTCCTCCAGGATATCGAGAAGCTTTTCGGGCTCATCGGTAAGACCGAAGGCTATGCTTGCGGCAAGGAAGGTGAGGGAGCGGTCGCCGCTGTCTGCAAAGCTCTTTATAAAGCTCTGTCTTACCTCGCCGCACTTATCCAGTGCCCACTGCTCCTCGGCGGGGTCGCCCAGTGCCTTGGATACCTTTGCGTAGACCGCATAGCATTGGTGGGCATAGGCGGTAAGGAGTGCGGGGGTGGAGCACTCCGGACAGTTCTTTGCGGGACACCAATCGCCAAGACCGTTCTTCCAGATGCCGTTGTCGCTGTTTTGCTCCATAAAGCCCAGATATTTTTTCATTGCGGGGGCGTATTTTTTCAGTATCTCTTTATCTGCGCTGAACAGATAGTTCTGCCAGGCTATTTCAAAGAGCACGTAGTCCCAGGTCGTGCCCGTGCCCCAATTATGACCCCAGCCGGAGTTGGGCACGATGCAGCTCAGCGCACCGTTGGGGCGCTGGGAGTCCAGGATGTCGTCCAGATATTTTAAGTGAGCCGCCTTGGCGTCGAAGTTATAAAGAGTCTGCAGGCAGGAAAGGGAGGCGTCTCCGGTCCAGCCGTTCTTTTCTCTGTGGGGACAGTCGGTGGGGATATGGTGGAAGTTGGTACGGGTGGAGCGCAGGATCGCGGACTGAAGCCTTGTGATAAGCTCGTCCTCGCACTGAAAGCTTCCCGCCCTCTTAAGATCGGTGTGGAAGACTCTTGCGGTGACCTCCAATACTTCCGCGGAGGTGTGTATGATCGCCATGGAGAAGCCGTGGTAGCAGAAAATGCTGTGCCATTCCTCCTCGCCCTCGCCGCAAAGATAGTATTCATCCACTTGAAAGCGGGGATTTCCCTTCATACAGCTTTTTATCTCGTTTCGGGTAAGACCTCCGTCCACGGTGCGCCTTTCGCCGTAGGTGATCGCCACACGGGTGCCCTTTTTTCCTCTGACCCTGATATGGATATTTCCCGATATCGCCGCCTTGAAGTCGTAGAAATGATGGCTGCCGTATTTTTCCGTTTCCGCGGGCTTGATAAGCTCGGTGACTCTGATGGGAGTGCCCTCAAAGAGCAGCAGCTCTCCGCCGGGGCCGTGGCTGACCGAGGCGTTTTTTGGGGGAGCGGGGCAGTGGTTGGCATCGTAGGTCTCGCCGCCTCGAAGAGAGTTGAAGGTGATGGGGCTTGTGGTGTACAGCCAGGAGGAGTCACTGTAAAGAGCGCTCTTGCCGTCGCAGTATAATTGACAGATAAGCTGTGGTCTTGCCTTCCAGGAGGCGGAATTAAAGTTCCAGGCATCGCCCTCCTGCTGGTTGTACCAGCCGTTTCCCAGGGTGACGGTGAGGGTGTTTTCTCCTTCTCTCAAAAGGGCGGTGACGTCGTACTTATTGTAATAGCATCTTTTATCGTATTCGGTAAAGGGCGGGTCGAGGAGAGTGTCGGTTATCTCCTTGCCGTTTATAAGAGCCTTGTAAAAGCCGAGACCGCAGATGAAAAGCTCGGCGGCCTTGAAGGCTTCAAGAGAAAAGCTTTTTGTAAATAAAGGGGAAGCGTTGGCGGGGCAGGAGGGAGCTTCTATCCATCTTGCCTCCTTGGAAAAGCTCAGCATAAGATCAACCTCTTTTCTTAATTATTACGGCTCTATGATACAATAAAGCGCGCTAAAAGTCAATAAAAACAAAAAATAAAAAAGTCGAAAAAAACTCCTTTCGGGCTATTGACAAATCCAAAAAAGTGTGATATTATTTTACTCTACACTATAAAATAGCAAACTATGCGCTTTTTGGAAAACGGATGTAAAAAGATTGTTAAAAGTCTTTTGAAATGTTACCGTAGTGTAAACAGACATAATATATTTTTTAAATTTTAAATGTATATTGTGTTAATTTTAGTCCGCGTCGGCGGAAAAGAATGGGTCAAAGACGAAAACGTATATAAAAAATGAGAAGAAATGGAGTGTTTAAGTTAATGGTCAAACCCCAGAAGCTTGGCAACAACGTCAGAATGAGCTTTTCCAAGATCGACGAGATCCTGGAAATGCCCGATCTCATCGAGGTGCAGAGAAAATCCTACGAATGGTTTATCAACGAGGGTCTTATGGAGGTCCTCAGGGACGTAAGCCCCATTGTGGACTATTCCGGAAATCTGCTCATCGACTTTGTAGACTTCACCATGGACAGTACCCCCAAGTATCCCGTGGAGGAGTGCAAGGAAAGAGACGTAAACTATGCGGTTCCTCTGAGAGTTAAGGTAAGACTCTCCAACAAGGCTACCGACGAGATCAAGGAGCAGGAGGTCTTCATGGGTGATTTCCCCATAATGACCGACAACGGCACCTTCGTCATCAACGGCGCGGAGAGAGTTATCGTTTCCCAGATCGTCCGTTCTCCCGGCGTATACTACGAAAAGGTACCCGACAAGGCGGGAAAGCTGTGCCTTGCCGCTACCGTTATCCCCTACAGAGGCGCGTGGCTTGAATACGAGACCGACGTAAACGACGTATTCTACGTAAGGATAGACAAAAACAGAAAGATGCCCGTTACCATCCTGCTCAGAGCTCTGGGCCTTTCAAGCGACAGAGAGATCAGGGATATGTTCGGCGACGATCCCAAGATCATGGTCACCCTTGAAAAGGATATGATCAACGCCGCGGCAGAGGCGAACGGCACCGATGCATACGAGGAGTCTCTCAAGGAGATCTACCGCCGTCTGCGTCCCGGCGATCCCCCTCTGGTGGAAAGCGCCGAGATCCTTATAAACAACCTTTTCTTCGACGCGAAAAGATATGATATCTCCGCCGTCGGCCGTTACAAATTCAACAAGAAGCTCTCCTTTGAGAAGCGTATCGAGGGCACGAAGCTCTTTAAGGATGCGGTCAGCCCCTTCACCGGCGAGATCGTTATCGAGGCAGGTGCGGCTCTGGGCGAGGCCGAGGTCGAGCTCCTTGAAAGAGGCGGCGTTACCGAGCTTGAGGTCATCACCGAGCGCGGCGATATCTGCAAGGTATTCTCCAACCATATGGTCAGGGCAGAGTTCTTTATCGGCGAGGAGACCTGCGCACAGTGCGGAATAAAGGAGAAGGTGTATGCGCCTGCTCTCAGAGAGATCATGGAGGAGGCTGCCGGAGACGAGGAAGCACTCAGATCCCTTATCAGAGCCCGCATGAACGATCTTATTCCCAAGCACATCACCAAGGCGGACATCTTTGCTACCGTTAACTATCTTATCGGTCTTACCCACGGTGTGGGCAGAGACGACGATATCGACCATCTGGGCAACCGCCGTCTGAGAAGCGTCGGTGAGCTTTTGCAGAACCAGCTCCGCATCGGCTTCTCCAGAATGGACAAGATCGTTAAGGAGAGAATGACCATTCAGGACAACGAGACCATCACTCCCCAGGCTCTTATCAATATCCGTCCCGTTGTCAGCGCAATAAAGGAATTCTTCGGAAGCTCTCCTCTGAGCCAGTTCATGGATCAGAACAACCCCCTCAGCGAGCTTACCCACAAGAGACGTCTTTCCGCTCTCGGTCCCGGAGGTCTTTCCAGAGACAGAGCAAGCTTTGAGGTAAGAGACGTTCACTATACCCAGTACGGCAGAATGTGTCCCATCGAGACACCCGAAGGACCCAACATCGGTCTTATCAGCTATCTGTCCACCTATGCCAAGATCAACGATTTCGGCTTCATCATGGCGCCCTACCGCCGTGTTGACAAGGAGAGCGGTATAGTCACCAACGAGATCGTTTATATGACCGCCGATCAGGAGGACCAGTATATAGTCGCTCAGGCAAACGAGCCTCTTGATGAAAACGGACGCTTCGCAAGAGAAAAGGTAGCAGCCCGTAACAAGGAGGATATCGGAGAGTTCGAGAGAGACCGTATCGACTTTATGGACGTATCGCCTAAGATGGTGGTATCCGTTGCAACGGCTCTTATCCCCTTCCTGGAGAACGACGATAACTCCCGTGCGCTCATGGGCTCCAACATGCAGAAGCAGGCGGTTCCGCTGATGGTAAGCGAAAGCCCCATCGTCGGCACCGGCATGGAATACAAGGCGGCAGTGGACTCCGGTGTATGCGTTCTGGCGGCTGAGGACGGCTACGTTCAGAAGGCAAGCGCCGACGAGATCGTTGTCAAAAACGACGATGGCAGGCTCAGGACCTATCCTCTCATCAAGTTCAAGAGGACCAACCAGGGTACCTGCATCAACCAGAGACCCATAGTCAAGAGAGACCAGAGAGTCACCAAGGGTGAGGTCATCGCAGACGGTGCCGCCACCGCCAACGGCGAGCTGGCTCTGGGTAAGAACGTGCTTATCGGCTTTATGACCTGGGAGGGCTATAACTACGAGGACGCTGTTCTTATCAATGAAAGACTTGTCAGAGACGACGTTTATACGTCCATCCATATAGAGGAATACTCTCACGAAGCGAGAGATACCAAGCTCGGACCCGAGGAGATCACCAGAGATATTCCCTCCGTGGGCGACGATGCGCTGAAGGATCTTACTCCCGACGGCGTTATCAGAAAGGGTGCCGAGGTCCGCGCAGGCGATATTCTGGTAGGTAAGGTAACACCCAAGGGCGAGACCGAGCTTACCGCCGAGGAAAGATTGCTCAGAGCCATATTCGGCGAGAAGGCAAGAGAGGTAAGAGATACCTCCTTGAGACTTCCCCACGGCGAAAGCGGTATAGTAGTTGACGTCAGGACCTTCACAAGAGAGAACGGCGACGAGCTTCCTCCCGGAGTAAACCGCGTTGTAAGAGTATACGTAGCTCAGAAGAGAAAGATATCCGTCGGAGACAAAATGGCGGGCCGTCACGGTAACAAGGGTGTTATTTCCAGGATCCTTCCCAGTGAGGATATGCCCTTCCTTCCCGACGGTACACCTCTGGATATCGTGCTCAATCCTCTGGGCGTTCCTTCCCGAATGAACATCGGTCAGGTGCTTGAGGTGCATTTGGGTATTGCCGCAAAGAAGCTGGGCGTCAAGATAATGACCCCCGTATTCGACGGTGCAAAGGAAGAGGACATCGAGGAATTCCAGCGCAATGCGGGAATCGATCCCGACGGAAAGACCGTTCTTTACGACGGCAGGACCGGCGAGCCCTTTGACAACAGAGTAACCGTAGGTATAATGTACTATCTCAAGCTCCACCATCTGGTAGACGATAAGATCCACGCCCGTTCCACCGGACCTTACTCTCTGGTAACCCAGCAGCCCTTGGGCGGTAAGGCTCAGTTCGGCGGCCAGCGTTTCGGAGAAATGGAGGTTTGGGCTCTGGAGGCATACGGTGCGGCTTACACACTGCAGGAGCTTCTTACCGTCAAGAGTGACGACGTTATCGGAAGAGTCAAGACCTTCGAGAGCATCGTGAAGGGACAGAATATCCCCACTCCCGGCGTTCCCGAATCCTTTAAGGTCCTTGTTAAGGAGCTTCAGGCTCTGGGCTTGAACATTCAGATCCTCAACAAGAACAACGAAGAGGTCGTCCTCAAGGAGATCTCCGAGGAGGAGGCAGACGAGGATAAGCAGAAGATCGACGTTAAGGATCTGGGCGAAATGATCTTTGACGATGACGATCCCATGTACGATGACGAGGAAGGCGTTGTCCGCGACGATGACGATATGGACGACGAGGACTTCTACGGCGAGGATTTCAGCGACGACGGAAGCTATGATTCCGAAGATCTTTGAGAACGGAGAGAATAAATAAATGCAGCATATAGATTTTGATAAAATAAAGATCTCCCTTGCATCTCCCGATATGATCCGCAGCTGGTCAAGAGGTGAGGTCACCAAGCCCGAGACCATCAACTACAGAACCCTCAAGCCCGAGAAGGAGGGTCTGTTCTGCGAGCGCATCTTCGGACCTATGAAGGACTGGGAATGCCACTGCGGAAAGTACAAGAAGGTACATTACGTAGGCAAGGTCTGCGAGAAGTGCGGAGTCGAGATCACCACAAACAAGGTACGCCGTGAGCGTATGGGTCACATCGAGCTTGCCGCTCCCGTGAGCCACATCTGGTATTTCAAGACCATCCCCTCCAAGATGGGAACCCTTCTTGATATCTCCCCCAGGCTTCTGGAGAAGGTACTGTACTTTGCTCAGTATATAGTCATCGATCCCGGTGACAGCGATATAACCCACCTTTCCAAGTATCAGCTCCTCACCGAGGGCGAGTACAGAAAGGCAAGAGAAAAATACGAGAACGACTTCAGAGCCGGTATGGGTGCCGAGGCTATCAAGGAGCTTTTGTGTGAGCTTGACCTCAACGCTCTCAGCGAGCAGCTGAAAAACGAGCTCAAGGATGCTCAGGGTCAGAAGCGCCAGAAGGTGGCAAAGCGCCTTGAGGTGGTGGAGTCCTTCCGTCTTTCCGATAACAAGCCCGAGTGGATGATCCTTGACGTCATCCCCGTTGTACCTCCGGATATCCGTCCCATGGTACAGCTGGACGGCGGCAGATTTGCCACCAGTGACCTTAACGATCTCTACCGCAGGGTCATCAACAGAAACAACCGTCTGAGAAGACTTATGGAGCTTCGTGCCCCCGAGATCATCATCAGAAACGAAAAGAGAATGCTTCAGGAGGCAGTTGACGCCCTTATCGACAACGGCAGAAGAGGCAGACCCGTAACGGGTCCCTCCAACCGTCCCTTGAAGTCCCTTTCCGAAATGCTCAGAGGTAAGCAGGGCCGCTTCCGTCAGAACCTTCTGGGTAAGCGTGTGGACTATTCCGGACGTTCCGTTATCGTCGTAGGCCCCAACCTTAAGATATATCAGTGCGGACTTCCCAAGGAAATGGCACTGGAGCTCTTCAAGCCCTTCGTTATGAAGCGTCTTGTTGAGACCGGCAAGTCCAGCAATATAAAGGATGCAAAGAAGAAGGTGGAAAGAGTAAGCCCCGAGGTATGGGACGCTCTGGAGCACGTTATCAAGGGACATCCCGTTCTTCTCAACCGTGCGCCCACGCTTCACAGACTTTCCGTTCAGGCCTTCGAGCCCATATTGGTGGAGGGCAGAGCTATCAAGCTTCATCCTCTGGTATGTACCGCCTTTAACGCGGACTTCGACGGAGACCAGATGCCCGTACACGTTCCTCTGTCTCCCGAGGCTCAGGCTGAGGCGCGCTTCCTGATGCTTTCCGCAAACAACCTCCTCAAGCCCGTAAACGGCCGTGCCGTTACCGTTCCCACTCAGGATATGGTCCTGGGCTCCTATTGGCTGACCTACGTCAGAGACAAGAAGCTTGACAACGAGCTTAAGGACCGTCCCGACGAGAAGGGCGAGGGCAAGTGCTTCAAGGACTTCGACGAGGCAATGATGGCATATCAGAACGGCGATCTGGGTCTGCACGCAATGATAAAGACCAGGATCACCAGAAATATAGACGGAGAAGACGTTACCGGTCTTGTCCACACCACCCTGGGAAGACTTATCTTCAACTCCAAGATCCCCCAGTGCCTGCACTTCGTTGACAGAAGCAAGAGAGAAAATCTTCTCAAGCCCGAAATAGACTTTGTTGTTACCAGTAAGGACTTGGGCAAGATCATCGACCGTGCGATAAAGTACTGCGGTCCTACCGTAACCGCCGAGATGCTTGACGACATCAAGGAAATGGGCTACAAGTACTCCACAAGAGGTGCGATCACCATCTCCGTATCGGATATGACCGTTCCCAAGGAGAAGAAGGATATCCTCGCCAAGGCTGACGTGGAGGTCGACTCCATCACCAAGCTTTACAAGCGCGGACGTCTTTCCGAGGACGACCGTTACAAGGCGGTCATTAAGATCTGGGAAAACACCACCGACGAGGTCACCAAGGCGCTTCAGAGAAACCTTAAGAGAGATAACCCCATCAACATGATGGCGGTATCCGGTGCGAGAGGTTCTATCAAGCAGATCCGTCAGCTTGCGGGTATGCGCGGTCTTATGGCGACTGCAACCGGTAAGACTCTGGAGCTCCCCATCAAGGCTAACTTCCGTGAAGGCTTGAATATATTGGAATACTTCATCGCGGCAAGAGGTGCCCGTAAGGGACTTGCCGATACCGCGCTGAGAACCGCTGACTCCGGTTACCTGACCAGACGTCTTGTTGACGTCAGCCAGGACGTTATCGTAAGAGAGCAGGATTGCGGAACCACAAAGGGTATCTGGGTAGAGGATATCCGCGACGGAAACGAGCTCATCGAGGGTCTGGCAGACAGGATCCTGGGCAGATTTACCGTTGAGGACGTTGTCGACGGCGAAGGAAACGTGCTTGTCAAGGCAGGAGAAATGATCCAGGACGAGGACGTTGATGCCATCATGGCGGCAGGTATCACCAAGGTACACGTAAGAAGCATTCTCGAGTGTAAGGCACGTCACGGTGTCTGCGCACACTGCTACGGAAGCGACCTTTCCAGCGGTAAGCCCGTTTCCATCGGTGAGGCTGTCGGTATCATCGCGGCTCAGTCCATCGGCGAGCCCGGTACACAGCTTACCATGAGAACCTTCCATACCGGCGGTGTCGCAGGAAAGGATATCACACAGGGTCTTCCCCGAGTTGAAGAGCTCTTCGAGGCTCGCAGCCCCAAGAAGCCCGCTATCCTCGCAGACTTCGACGGCGAGATCGCCATCGACGATACCAAGAAGCTTAAGCATATCATCCTCACCAGCAAGGTCACCGGCGAGGAGAAGAGCTATACAATTCCTTACGGCCTGAGGATCAACGTTGAAAACGGTGACTTCGTGGTCAAGGGTCAGTCCCTTACCGAGGGCTTGAGAAAGCCTGCGGATATAGTAAGGATCGACGGTCTGGAGGCAGTTTACGAGTACATCGTAAAGGAGATCCAGAGAGTTTACCGTCTGCAGGGTGTTGAGATCAATGACAAGCACGTTGAGATCATTGCCCGCCAGATGACCAGAAAGGTCAGAATAGAATCCTCCGGAAGCACCAATATGCTGGAAGGCTCGCTGGTGGATATCACCGAGTTCAACGAGGAGAACGGCAAGATCGAGGAGCGTCTGGCTCAGGGCGAGGTGGGAATCGCACCCGCTACAAGCTCTCCCGTTCTTATGGGTATCACCAAGGCAGCCCTTTCTACAGACAGCTTCCTGAGCTCCGCATCCTTCCAGGAGACCACAAAGGTTCTTACGGACGCTGCCATCAAGGGCAAGATCGATCCTCTGTTGGGTCTTAAGGAGAACGTTATCATCGGTAAGCTTATCCCTGCCGGAACCGGTATGGAATGCTACCGCGGCGTTGACATAGCCTACAACGATCCCGATCAGGAGGCGGTCGTGCCGGCGGAGGACGCTGAGCCCCTTGAGGAGCAGGAGCTTCCCGCTGAGCCCGTTGAAGAGGCTCAGGAGGATGCAGTTGAAGAGGAAAGCCAAGAGACTGCCGAAGAATAATCGTTAATCAGCACAAAAGCTGTCATTAAATTTCGTGCTTATTGTACAAAGTGGAGATTTTTTGACAGCTGAGTGCAAAGCGGTTGATTTTATTTAAGATTTGTGTTATTATATAATGGTATACGGGAAGGAATGAGTTTTGCTTGGAAAAAAGCCCCGACGTCTTTGAAAATGGCAAGATTTTTGCAGGACTGAACAAGGCTGTGAAGCTCATTGAGAGCGGTAAAGCAGGCAAGGTGTATCTGGCAACGGATGCGGACTGCGGTATCAGCTCACGGATAAATTCACTGTGCGCCGCAAGAGGCGTTGAGGTGGTATCCCGATACGATAGGAGGTCCTTGGGTAAGCATTGCGGGATAAGCGTGGGATGCGCTGTAGCGGTGGTTCTCAAGGATTAAGGACGTGATCAGGGCCAAAAGGTCTTGATATAAATGAATTTTAAAGTAAGGAGGTGCAATATGCCAACATTTAACCAATTGGTTCGTTTCGGTCGCAAGCAGGTCACTTACAAGTCTAAGGCTCCCGCGCTGCAGGTAGGTATCAACTCCCTGAAAAAGGTTACCGTTGATCTTCCTTCTCCTCAGAAGAGAGGCGTCTGCACAAAGGTTGCTACAAAGACTCCCAAGAAGCCTAACTCCGCGCTCAGAAAGATCGCCAGAGTAAGACTTACCAACGGAAATGAAGTTACAGCTTACATCCCCGGTATCGGACATAACCTTCAGGAGCACTCCGTTGTTATGATCCGCGGCGGAAGAGTAAAGGACCTCCCCGGTGTACGTTACCACATTATCCGCGGTACACTCGATACACAGGGCGTGGCCAACAGAAACCAGGCGCGTTCCAAGTACGGCGCCAAGAAGCCCAAGGCCGGCAAGGCTTAATCAGGGCGAAAACTGTGCTTTCGCGGTCAGAAAAGATAGATAATTTTTCCTATTTATATATATACTGACCCAATAAGCACGAGCGGGCTAAGTCCCGAGTACCAATGATATCATATTATAATGAAGGAGGGAAGATCAGTGCCGAGAAGAGGTCAGATTTCCAAGAGAGACATTCTGCCGGATCCTATCTACAATTCCAAGCTTGTTACAAAGCTGGTGAATAACATTATGTACGACGGTAAGAAGGGTGTTGCCCAGAAGATCGTTTACGATGCATTCAACATCGTAGCAGAGAAGACCGGAAACGATGCTCTCGAAATGTTCCAGAAGGCTCTTGAAAACATCATGCCTACTCTGGAGGTTAAAGCAAGACGTGTTGGCGGTTCCACATACCAGGTTCCGATCGAAGTAAGAGCTGACAGACGTCAGACTCTCGGTCTGCGTTGGCTCATCAACTATTCCAGAGCGCGCGGCGAGAAGAAGATGGCAGACAGACTTGCAGGAGAGATCATCGACGCCACTAACAACACCGGTGCTTCTGTTAAGAAGCGTGAGGATACTCACAAGATGGCAGAGGCAAACAAGGCTTTTGCTCATTACAGATATTAATCGAATACGCGCGTGTTGCTTAACGGCGGCTGAGCAACCTTGCGCATAGTAGTGCCGCCGGGAACGGAGCAATTAATGCCGAGACAGTATCCACTTGAAAGAACCAGAAACATCGGTATAATGGCCCACATTGACGCAGGTAAGACTACCACCACCGAGCGTATCCTGTTCTACACAGGTAAGACCCACAAGATGGGCGAAACTCACGACGGCGGCGCGACAATGGACTGGATGGAGCAGGAGCAGGAAAGAGGTATTACCATCACCTCCGCTGCTACCACCTGTTTCTGGAACAACAACAGAATTAACATTATCGACACTCCCGGTCACGTTGACTTCACAGTTGAAGTTGAGCGTTCTCTGAGAGTTCTTGACGGATCCGTTACTGTGTTCTGCGCCAAGGGCGGCGTTGAGCCTCAGTCCGAAACAGTTTGGAGACAGGCTGACAAATACGGAGTACCGAGAATGGCTTACGTCAACAAGATGGACATTACCGGTGCAAACTTCTACAAGGTTCTCGATCAGATCAAAAACAGACTGAAGGCACCTGCAGTTGCTATCCAGCTTCCCATCGGAAGCGAGGACAGCTTCACGGGTATCATCGACCTTGTAAAGATGAAGGCTTATATCTATACCAACGACCTTGGTACCAACATTCTGGAGGAAGAGATCCCCGCAGATATGAAGGACAAGGCTGAGGAGTACAGAGTAGCATTGATGGAGGCTGTAGCTGAGACTGACGAAGAGCTCATGATGAAGTACCTTGAGGGCGAGGAGCTCACAATGGACGAGATCAAGACAGCTATCCGTAAGTCCACCATTGCAAACAAGATGGTTCCCGTCGTTTGCGGTACGTCCTACCGTAACCGCGGCGTTCAGAAGCTTCTTGACGCAGTTGTTGACTATATGCCTTCTCCTATCGATATCCCTGCTATCAAGGGTATCAACCCCGACACCAAGGAAGAGGACTCAAGACCTTCCGACGAGAATGCACCCTTCAGTGCATTGGCGTTCAAGATCGCTACCGACCCCTTTGTCGGACGTCTTTGCTTCATAAGAGTTTACTCCGGAAGCATCAAGACCGGTTCTACAGTTTACAATGCATCCAAGGACGGTAGAGAGCGTTTTGGCCGTATCGTGGCTATGCACGCTAACCACCGTGAGGACGTTGAAGAGATCTACGCAGGTGACATTGCCGCAGTCGTTGGTGTAAAGAACACCGGCACCGGTGACACTCTCTGCGACGAGAACAACCCCATCATCCTTGAGAGCATGGAATTCCCCGATCCCGTTATCCGTGTTGCCATCGAGCCCAAGACCAAGGCAGGCCAGGAGAAAATGGGTATCGCTCTTGCAAAGCTTGCAGAGGAAGACCCCACCTTCCGTACCTATACGGACGAGGAGACAGGTCAGACCATCATTGCAGGTATGGGCGAATTGCACCTTGAGATCATCGTTGACCGACTCCTCAGAGAGTTCAAGGTCGAGGCTAACGTCGGTAAGCCCCAGGTTTCCTACAAGGAGACCATCCGCAAGCTTGCTGATATCGATCACAAGTATGCACGTCAGTCCGGTGGTAAGGGTCAGTACGGTCACGTTAAGATGACCATCGAGCCCAACGAAGCCGGCAAGGGTTATGAATTTATCAACAAGGTTGTCGGCGGTAACATTCCCAAGGAATACATCCCCGCAGTCGATGCAGGTATCCAGGGCGCAATGCAGTCCGGTATCCTGGCAGGCTACAACGTTGTTGACGTTAAGGTCACACTTTACGACGGTTCTTACCACGAGGTCGACTCTTCCGAAATGGCATTTAAGATCTGTGCGTCTATGGCATTCAAGGAAGCAATGAGAAAGGCTGATCCTGTTCTTACAGAGCCTATCATGAAGGTCGTTGTGGTCGTTCCCGAGGAATATATGGGTGACGTTATCGGCGATATCTCCTCCAGAAGAGGTCAGATAACCGGTATGGAAGCCATCTCCGAGGGTACTCAGCAGATCTCCTCCTTCGTTCCTCTGAGCGAAATGTTCGGATATGCTACCGACCTGAGAAGTAAGACCCAGGGCCGCGGAGTTTACTCCATGGAGCCCAGCCACTACGCAGAAGTACCTGCTTCCATTCAGGAAAAGGTAAAGCTTGCAAGACAGAAATAATCGCTTAGAAAAGCGATAATTTAAAAAAAGAAATTAAAAAAATTTAAGGAGGCTACTACAAATGGCAAAGGCTAAATTTGAAAGAACCAAACCCCATGTTAATATTGGTACCATCGGTCACGTTGACCACGGTAAGACTACTCTTACCGCTGCTATCACCAAGACTCTCTCTCTGAAGAACAACGCTATCGACTTCCTGGCATACGACCAGATCGATAACGCTCCCGAAGAGAAGGCAAGAGGTATCACAATCAATACCCGTCACGTTGAGTACGAGACAGAGATCCGTCACTACGCTCACGTTGACTGCCCCGGCCACGCTGACTACGTTAAGAACATGATCACCGGTGCTGCTCAGATGGACGGCGCGATCCTCGTTGTTGCTGCTACCGACGGTCCTCTCCAGCAGACTCACGAGCACGTTCTGCTCGCACGTCAGGTTGGCGTTCCCTCCATCGTTGTATTCATGAACAAGTGCGACATGGTTGACGATGACGAGCTTCTCGATCTCGTTGAGATGGAGATCCGTGATCTTCTCAGCAAGCACGACTTCCCCGGCGATGATACTCCTATCATCCGCGGTTCCGCAAGAGACGCTCTTGAGAGCTCCAACACCGACGTTGACGCTCCCGAGTACAAGTGCATCTGGGAACTCATGGCTGCAGTTGACAGCTACGTTCCCACTCCCGAGAGAAAGGCAGACCTGCCCTTCCTTATGCCCGTCGAGGACGTATTCTCCATCACCGGTCGTGGTACCGTTGCTACCGGTAGAGTTGAGAGAGGTCAGCTGAAGATGGGTGACGAAGTTGAGATCGTTGGTCTTAAGGAAACCAGAAAGACCGTTATCACCGGTATCGAAATGTTCAGAAAGCTCCTCGACTATGCTGAGGCAGGCGACAACGTTGGATGTCTTCTCAGAGGTATCCAGAAGACCGACATCGAAAGAGGTCAGGTTCTTGCAAAGCCCGGCTCCATCAATCCTCACACCAAGTTCGTTGGTCAGGTTTACGTTCTTACCGAGAAGGAAGGCGGACGTCATAAGCCCTTCTTCTCCAACTACAGACCTCAGTTCTACTTCAGAACTACCGACGTTACCGGTGTTATCAACCTTCCCGAGGGTGTTGAAATGTGCAACCCCGGCGACAACGTTGACATGAACGTTGAGCTCATCGCTCCTATCGCTATCGAGAAGGGTCTTAGATTCGCTATCCGTGAGGGTGGTAGAACCGTTGGATCCGGTGTCGTTATCGACGTTATCGAATAATTAAATATCAGTTTTTATTCAGATTCTTCGGGGGATGGTGAAATTCCATACCGGCGGTTACAGCCCGCTAACGCCTCAGGCGCCGAGCAGGTGAAATTCCTGCGCCGACGGTAAAGTCCGGATGGTAGAAGACCTGTTATCAAAAACACTAAGCCCCCCTATCCTTATAGGGGGGCTTTTTTCTCCCGTTTTGAGGTTTTTATGGGAAACAGAACAAAGAAAATTACTATTACTGCATTACTTTGCGCCTTGGCTTTTGCCGCTGTCAGCCTTGGCAGAGTGCCTGTGGTCCTATTCTTAAAATATGACCCCAAGGACGTTATCATAGCAATCAGCGGCTTTATCTACGGGCCTCTGACTACAGTCATTGTCTCGCTGATAGTCTCTTTTATCGAAATGATCACAATAAGCGATACCGGTATAATAGGTATGATAATGAATATGATATCCTCTTGTGCCTATTCAACCCTTGCCGCTTATATCTATAAAAGGTATCACAACCTCAAGGGCGCAGTGGTCGGTCTTCTGATCTCAAGCTTTGTCACTGTCGCGGTTATGATGCTCTGGAATTACGTTTTCGTGCCCCTATATATGCCCGTGCTTCGTGAGGACGTGGTCGCACTTTTGATCCCCGCCTTCTTACCCTTCAATCTTCTGAAGGTCGCGCTTAATTCTTCTCTGACTTTTCTATTATACAGACCCGTTGTCAATGGATTTCGCGCTGCGGGGCTTATCCCCAAAAGCACTGCCCCCGAGAAAAAGAACCACAAGCTCATTTTCGCAGTGGTGCTTTTGATACTTATTGCCTGCGTGATCTTCATTTTATCTTTTAACGGAACTCTGGCAAAAATATTCGGAGCTTGATTCAGACCCGTATAGGATCCTTTTCCTATACGGGTCCACCTTTTTGAAAAAAGGTGGAGCCAAAAACTTTTATTGTCGATCGAGTAAGGACAAACAAAGTGCTCGACGAGAAATTTACATAAATAAGAAATTAGTAGGTTATGTAAACAAAGGCAGAGTCAAAAACTTTTATTGTCGATCGAATCAATGCTAACACAGTGCTCGATGAGGAATTTACATAAATAAGAAATTTTTAGGTTATGTAAACAAAGGTGGAGCCAAAAACTTTTATTGTCGATCGAGTAAGGACAAACAAAGTGCTCGACGAGAAATTTACATAAATAAGAAATTATTAGGTTATGTAAACAAAGGCAGAGTCAAAAACTTTTATTGTCGATCGAGTCAATGCTAACACAGTGCTCGATGAGAAATTTACATAAATAAGAAATTATTAGGTTATGTAAACAAAGGCGGAGGCAAAAACCTTTGCAGTCCAATGAGTCAGTGTTAACGGGGGCCAGAATGGAGTATTTACATAATATCAATATAAACGGATTATGTAAACAACTTAAAAGCCGAAAATTTCTATTATCGATTGAAGTGGTTGAAAGGCTGTTCTCATTAGAGTATTTACATAAAAATAAATACAAGAGATTATGTAAACGACTGTAAACCAAAAAGCTTTCAGCTTCGATTGAGGCAGGGCAAGCGCCGCCACTGAACAAAAGTGAACATAAATGCAAGAAACGTGTGTTATGTAAACAAAAACGGAATACGAAGCTTTTTTTCGTGGGAGCTCAGGCAACAGAGGGGAAGGTAGATACAGCGCCCTGTTATACTCCGACGTTTAATGAAGCACGGAAAAGGGCAAATATTCATCGATAGAAAATATAAAAAATTAATTGATCTGACATAAAATATTAAATATTTACTATTGACAAGGGATAGTAAATATTATATAATTAAATTGCACAATAAGCGGGGGGGGGTAGCCCTTCCTCTTGGTGAAAATCAACATAGAAATTCAAGGAGGTCAAAAATGAGAAAATTATTGTCGGTTATTTTGGTTGGTATACTTATCTTAAGTATATTTACCTCTTGTCAAGGAGCTGAGCCCACTGTCAGCAGTTCTTTGAGCATTGAAAAAAGCAGTGAAGATACTACAAAAGACACAAGGCCCGAGAAGACAGACTCATCTGCCACCTTGGAAACTGTGGAAAAAACGACAGAGGAAGAGCCCGAGCAGATCGATCCTCAAACCCTGCTGACGCCCTCTCAAATGCTTCAGCTCAAGGAATATATGCCGAAGATCGACGGATCTACCTCTCTTATCCCCTATGAAAAGGCTATAAGAGCCGCTTTATATTCAAAAACGGTGGACGAGGTGGCAGATCAGGTGGTTCATTCCACAACTTGGGGTGCATTTAATAATTTATTAAACGGCGAAACCGATATTCTTTTAACTTGCCCGATGAGCAAGGATCAGTATCGGGAGTTTGAAGAAAAAAACGTGGGCATAGTTGAAACTCCCGTCACTAAGGAAGCCTTTGTGTTTATAGTGAATGCCAACAATCCCGTTGACACGCTCACTCAGCAGCAAATTAAGGACATCTATTCCGGAAAGATCACAAACTGGAAGGAAGTGGGCGGAAACGATGCCGAGATAGTTGCATACCAAAGAAACAAGGATTCGGGCAGCCAGAACTTTATGATAGATTTTATGGGTGATACCCCCTTGATGGATCCTCCATCCGTTCAGATCACCTTCGTTATGGGAGAAATGATAGACGTGGTTGCCGATAACGATAACGGAATTAACTCCATTGGTTATTCGGTGTATTCCTATGCGGCGGATATGTATGAAAACGTTGAAGCCGTTAAGTTTGTCAAGGTTGACGGCGTTGAACCCAGCAGACAGACTATGTACGACGACAGCTATCCTCTTTTGGGGTATAACTACGTGGTTCACAGAGACAGCGTTGCGGCAGGTTCATCTGCGTGGCTTTTCGCAAAATACGCCCTCAGCCCTCAGGCTCAGTTGGCAGTGGCTCAAAACGGCTACGTGCCCGTCAGCAAAGTGGATTACGATTTCAGCACGGAAAGCTCAATATCCAAGGTGGAGATCTATGAGGGAGTTGGAAAGGGCGGAAAGGCTTTAAGCCAAAAGCCTGAATATTACTACAAAGCAAGTCTTCCTCACGGGGGGAAAATTCTTGATCACTTGAATGACCGGGCGCTTGCCGAAGAGATAAAAAAGACTGTAGATGGAAATTATCATCATTACAGTGTATACAACGGCTATCTTTTTGTAGACGGTAACAGTAATTTTGAGCCCTATATTTGGAATCTTTCCAGCGGAAAGAGGCTAAGTCTTGAAGAGTGCTTCTTTGACGGAATTGATATTGACGAATATATCGGAAGCAGAATATATCTTGAGACTTATGAAGGGGATGTGGCGCCCTCGGTGTTGACACGTGGTCATAAGGCTTGGTATTTGAGCTTTGAAGGGATCTGCTACGTTGTATCCTCCGATGTTGCCGGGGAACAACTTACGGCGCAACCCACAGAGCCTGTATACGTTTACCAAGTACCCTCAGATATGCAGGGGCTCTTTGACGATGAGGTAACGATAACTAAAGCTAAGATAAATTATCAATATAATGAAGGCTTCGAAAAGGTCGAGGAAAGCTATTGTAACTTCCGTCTTCTGGACGAGGATTACTATCCCGGAGCAAAGAAGATAAACCAAGCGGTAAGACAATACCTCATCGATAATTGCAGTGATCATAAAGCGCATGAAGAAAACTACTTAAAAGTCTATCCCGAGCATGATTATATGGGCGGCCGCATTGCTTGGAACAACAAACAGTACTTTGAGAAGATCGTTATATATACTATGGAAAGAGAAGGCGAATGTCTGGAAGCAGAGGCATTTTTGGTCTTTGATCTTCGAAGCGGAGAAGCTCTTGATTGGGAGACTGCACTCTTTAAAGAGGGGTGGAAGGATGCCATTAGCTCAGAGGATCTTAAAATCTATAACAATGCCGAAAAGGTGTATGGAGTAAGTGATAGTTCAATACGCGTATTTTATCTGATCGAAGGTGAAGCTTCAGTACGTAGCATAGAAATACCCGAGGAATACAGAGTTTATTCGGAGGAGCAAAAATGAGAAGAAATAAATTTTTAGCACTTATTGCGGCTATAATGCTTCTTTTGTCCTCCTGCGCATCCGTTCAGAACGGAACTGTGCCGTTGACAAAAACGGAAAATTCCACCGAAACAACTGAAACTGCGGGAAAAAACAAGATAGAACAAGTCAACACCAAGAAGATGGTTGATTATTTCTACAAGGATGCAAATTATCCTGCCGAGCCTCTGAGCATGAGCACGGAGGAATATCTTGAATATAACGACAGTAAAATAAGCGCATTGGATTTTTTGAAAAAGTTCGGTATGGGCTATGATGCGCGTTATTATCCCTCATGGAATTACTCAAGATATATCTCCAAGGAAGGCGACGACGTTGTGGTGAGCTTCTATGAGATCGGCGGAGAGCTTTACGTTGGTAAGGTGGAAGCCCGCAGTACAGCCGAGGTTAAAAAGCTGGTGGAAAAATATTATCCCGATGAAAAATATGCCGAGGGCGCGATAAAAGAAATCGGATATTCTATGAAGGAAGGAGAATATATAGACACAAAGAAGCTGCTTGGCGAATGCGGAATACCCTATCTTAGGGGAGAAAACGAGAATAATGAGAAGGTGGTATATTACCTGACTCCCAGCGGCGGAGAGTTTAAATTTATCCTTGAAGAGGACAGCGATGGATTGAAGTTTAAATTTTTAAAAACCGTCTTTCTTCAAACTGATGTCACTGAATATAATGCATATATGATGGATCAGGAGGATATTATACCTTCGCAGAGAGAGCGCAGTGATATATTTAACTTTGTGAACGAGAACTGCAAGAACTTTAATTTCAGTCTCTCGGCTGTGCCTGCTGCATTAGCTGATTATATGAAGATCAAGGAAGAAGCACATACCCCCGAAAAGCTGTTTGAGAAATACGGACTTCCCTTTGATATTAAGATTGCGGATTCCAATCCTCAAAAAAGAGATGCGCGCTTGCAGCTTGAATACTATTACTACTCCACCGACGGATACAGAATAAGGGTGCTCTTCCAAGAAGTACCCAATGGATATTTGGTCAGCGAGGTATCTGCAAAAAAGATAAGTAAATAAGCTACACAGACCCGTATAGTAAAATGAGCTATACGGGTTAATTTTATTATAAATCAAAAAAATATTACTGATTTTTTGATTAATTATTACAATTCAATACTTGACAGTGAGAATAACGCAGTGTATAATGAAATTGCACAATAAGCGGGAGGGTGGTAGTCCTCACTCTTGGTAAAAACCAACATAAAAATTCAAGGAGGTCAAAAATGAAAAAATTGTTGTCGGTTGTTTTGGTGAGTGTGATCATTTTGAGTGTGTTTACATCGTGTCAAAGCGGTGCTGTTTCAAGCTCGGCTTTGGTAACTGGCGAAAAAACCAAAGAACCAACGAAGGAAAGCACAGAGTCATTGATCACCTTGGAGAAAACACAGGAACAGATTGAGGAGGTTGACCCTGAGACCCTTTTAACCCCCTCCCAAATGCTTCAGCTCAAGGAATATATGCCGAAGATCGACGGATCTACCTCTCTTATCCCCTATGAAAAGGCAGTGAGAGCCGCTTTATATTCAAAAACGGTGGACGAGGTGGCAGATCAGGTGGTTCATTCCACAACTTGGGGTGCATTTAGTAATTTATTAAACTGTAAAACAGATATTCTTTTAACTTGCCCGATGAGCAAGGATCAGTATCGGAGGTTTGATGAAAAAAACTTTGGAATCGTTGAGACTCCCGTCACCAAGGAAGCCTTTGTGTTTATAGTGAACGCCAACAATCCCGTTGACACGCTCACTCAGCAGCAACTTAAGGACATCTATTCCGGAAAGATCACAAACTGGAAGGAAGTGGGCGGAAACGATGCCGAGATAGTTGCATACCAAAGAAACAAGGATTCGGGCAGCCAAAACTTTATGATTGATTTTATGGGTGATACCCCCTTGATGGATCCGCCATCCTTTCAGATCACCGTTGTTATGGGACAAATGATAGACGTGGTTGCCGATAACGATAACGGAATTAACTCCATCGGTTATTCGGTGTATTCCTATGCGGCGGATATGTATGAAAATATAGACGCTGTTAAGTTTATAAAGGTCGACGGGGTTTTGCCCTGCAAGCAGACTATGTACGACGACAGCTATCCTATTTTGGGGTATAACTACGTGGTTCACAGAGACAGCGTTGCAGTGGGCTCCTCTGCGTGGCTTTTCGCAAAATACGCCCTCAGCCCTCAGGCTCAGTTGGCAGTGGCTCAAAACGGCTACGTGCCCGTCAGCAAAGTGGATTACGATTTCAGCACGGAAAGCCCGGTAGCCAAGGTAGAGATCTATGAGGGAGTTGGAAAGGGCGGAGAGGCTTTAGCAAAAAAGCCCGAATATTATTATAAAGCAAGTGTTCCTTACGGGGAAAATATTCTTGATCACTTGAAGGATCGGGCGCTTGCCGAAGAGATAAAAAAGACTGTAGATAAAAAATTTTATGATTACAGTGTATACAACGGCTATCTTTTTGTAACCGGTTACAGTAATTTTGAGCCCTATATTTGGGATCTTTACGGCGGAAAGAGGCTAAGTCTTGAAGAGTGCTTCTTTGACGGAATTGATGTTGACGAATATATCGGAAGCAGAATATATCTTGGAAATTATGAAGGGGATATGGCGCCCTCGGTGTTTTCACGCGGTCATAAGGATTGGTGTTTGAGCTTTGAAGGAATCGAATATCTTGTATCCTCCGATATTGCCAATGATCAACTTACGGCGCAACCCATAGAGCCTGTATACGTTTACCAAGTACCCGCAGATATGCAGGGGCTCTTTGACGATGAGGTGTTGATAGAAAAAGTTAAGATCTCATACCAGTACAATCAAGGAAAGGTGAAGGTTGAAGGCAGCTATTGCAGTATGCTTTTGCTCAATGAGGATTATTATCCGGGAGCAAAGAAGATCAACGAAAGCGTGAAGAAGTATATTGCCGAAAATTGTAATGACTATCGTGAGATTGAGGAAGTGTTTGAAAAATATAACCCCGACGTTGCGGAAACCGCAGGCGCTCCTCAATGGTATAACACTCAATACGATGAAAAAACGGTAGTATTTGCAATGGGTAACTTGGCACCGTATTTAGATGCCCAAAGCTTTTTGGTGTTCGATCTTCAAAGCGGAGAAGCTCTTGATTGGGAGACTGCACTCTTTAAAGAGGGGTGGAAGGATGCCATTAGCTCAGAGGATCTTAAAATCTATAACAATGCCGAAAAGGTGTATGGAGTAAGTGATAGTTCAATACGCGTATTTTATCTGATCGAAGGTGAAGCTTCAGTACGTAGCATAGAAATACCCGAGGAATACAGAGTGTATAAGGAGCAATAAGATGAAAAAAAGAAAAACGTTTGCTTTTTTGGCAGCTATGATGCTTTTATTATGCGGTTGCACTTCTCTTCAGACCCGGAGTGCAGAGCAGAGCACCCTCACAGAAGAGAGTCAAAGCACTGCCGAAAAGGACAGTAAATACGACATACAGACCACAAAGACAGAAAGTATGCTGGAGCATTTCTACGAGGATGCCCAATATCCCAAGGTGCCTGTGAGCATGGCTACGGAGGAATATCTTGAATATAACGACAGCAAGGTGCCCGCCCTTGAATTTCTCCAAAAATTCGGTATGGGCTACGATGCAAGCTATTATCCTTCTTGGAATTACATCAGATATATTTCAAGCCAAGGGGATAACGTGATAGTGAGCTTTTATGAATTTAAGGGAGAGCTTTACGTTGGAAAGATCCAAGCTGAAAGCACCGAAGGGGTTAAAAAGCTCATTGAGAAGTATTACCCCGATGAAAAATTTCAGGAGCTTGTATTAAAGGACATAGATTACAAATATCGCAAAGAGGAAGCCGTGTCGGCAAAGGACGTGTTTTCGGAGTACGGCATACCCTTTTACAAGGGCGCGAATGAAAACAACGAGATTTTGGTATATTTCCTTACACCCTTCGGCGGCGAGCGCTTTTTTGCAATTGAAGAAAGTGAAACGGGGCTGATACTGAAGCCCAAGGAGCAGTTCTTTGATCAGGCGGACGTTGAAAAGCACACGGCGTACGCCTCTTATCAGGACGACGTTATCCTTAAAAGCAGAGAGCGCCGTGACGTGTTCAAGCTGGTGGAGGAAAGCTGCAAAAGCTTGGATTTTGACTTTTCTGCAAAGCCAGCCACAATGGAGGAATATTTAAAGATAAGAGAAGAAGCTTACAGTCCCGAAAAGCTTTTCAAAAAATTCGGATTGCCCTTTGACAGTAATATTGTGGAGAAGGGATTTCACGAAAGGCAGGAAGAGATCGAGCTTGAATACTATTACTACTCCACAGACGGATACAGAATAAGGGTGCTCTTCCAAGAAGTACCCAATGGATACCTGGTCAGTGAAGTGTTCAGTGAGAAGATAAACAAGTGAATATAAAAAGGACAACTGCCTTGGGTTTAGATTTATCCAAGACAGTTGTCTTTCATTTTGTGAGCATTTTTTCAAATTGGCTGAGGGTGGTTGAACGGGCGATATACTCGCGTCTTACGGTGTAGGGATCGTCGGAGGTGTTATAAAGCCTTGAATCGTTCATGGTAACGGCAAAGGAATAATTCTCTTTTGTGAATTTCAGAGCCGAGGAATCGTATCTTCCCGTGGGGTAGCAAAGCACAAAGGATTCCTTCTTCAAAAGTCGGGCAAGATAGAGTTTGGAGGAGGTCAGTTCCCTTTCCTGTTGCTCGGGGGACACCAGATCGAGATCGGGATGGGTTGCGGTGTGGCTCTGGAAGGACACAAGGCCCGATCGGGACATTTCAAGTATCTGTTCCTCGGTGAGCTTATTTTTCCACCCCACAGTGTCGGTTATGATAAAGACGGTTGCCTTGACATTATATTTTTTTAATATGGGATAGAGATAAAGATAGTTATCGTCATATCCGTCATCGAAGGTTAAGATAACGGGCTTTTCAATACCGTCCAGGCTTGCCAGATCCTCGAAAAATATGGGGGTATAGCCGTTATCAAGAAGCCAGACTATCTGCTTTTCCATATTCTCGGGCTTGACGAAAAGCTCTCTTATGCCCCAAACCTCATCGCTTACGGCGTGATACATCAAAACCGGTATTTCAATATCCTCGGGGATGGAGGTTGGGATATAGGTGAAAAGAAGCTCGCCTGTTTCGTTAAAGGTCTTAAAGCCCAATGAATTAAGAAGCTCAGTGGTGATATACCAATCTTTGCCGTCGAAAAAGCCGTCGGCATCATAGCTTCTTCCCTTGAAGTTGAACTTGGCGGTGAAATTCTCTCCGTCGGTAAAAACCTCGTAATCGCAAAGATCAATAAGACGAATATACCGTACCCCGTCCTTTTCATAGAGCCTTACTGCCTTTGAGTCAAGATAAGCATCGGCGCAGTGCTCGGGCGAGGCGGGGTAGCTGATCTGAGGGGGTGTCACGGGGGGAAGCTCGTCCTCGGCGCTTATAGGCGGCGGCAGGGTTGAGGGCTCGGTGTTCTTCAAGGGCGCGCAGGATAAAAGAAGCAGGCTCAGCAACACTGTGCAAAACAGCTTTTTCATAGCTTTTTCTTCTTTATTTGTGCAAAGGCACGGGGATATTTATCCGGGGTGGGGGCTATCTTTTTTATTATCACAAGATATCTCTTGGACCGAGCGAATTCCTGCGCTACCGCTCTTTCCTCCTCTGTGAGCTCCAAGCCGTCAAAGCAGTTGGGGGAGAGTGTGGTCTCCTGAAGCCTTACAAGCCTTCCGCCCAAAAGCTTGATCGCGTTTTTGGCTTCTTCAAGCTCTGCGGGGGCATCCTTGCCCTTCAGGGCGATAAAGTAGCCGCCCTTTTTCACAAAGGGAAGACAAAGCTCGCAAAGCATATCAAGCCTTGCCAGAGCTCTGGAAAAAACAAGATCCGCCTTTTCTCTGTGGGCTGAGCCCTTGCAGGCAAGCTCCTCCGCTCTGCCGCAGAGGCATCTTACGTTATTCAAGCCCAGAAGCCTCACCGATTCCTCAAGAGCCTTTATCTTTTTCTCGGTGGAATCCACCATAGTGATCTTCATATTTTCCTTTGTCAATGCCAGGGGAAGACCGGGAAACCCGCCTCCGCAGCCGATATCGTAGCAAAGGGGCGCGCGAAATTCTCCAAGCTCCTCAAGGCAAAGAGGGCTCAGGCTGTCGGCGATATGCTTTAAGGTGACTCCTGCCTCATCGGTCACGGCGGTGACGTTGATCTGTTGGTTAAGGCTCACCAGCCTTTCATACAGACTCCCGAAGGAGTCCATAAGCTCCTCGTCGGGCTCTATATAGGGGACTGCTCTTCTTAAAAGAGCCTTGCAGTTATGAGAAAGTGGCATTTTTACCTCACACGATGTTCAGATATATTAAAAGAACGGTGATATCCGCGGGGCTGACACCCGAAATTCTGGATGCCTGGCCGATAGAACGGGGGCGGAGCTTTTCAAGCTTTTGTGCCGCCTCTATCCTCAGACCCTTGACGTCCTTATAGCAGACAGTGTCGGGAATAAGCTTTTCCTCCAGCTTCTTAAATGCCCTTGCCTCCTGCTGCTGGCGCTTGATATAGCCCTGATACTTTACCTCTATCTGGGCGCGCTCTATTACCTCGCTGTCAAGCTCGGGGCGGGTCACGTCCACGGGGGCAAGCTTTGCGGCATCAAGCTCGGGGCGGCGAATAAGCTCGGAAAGACGCATTCCGCAATCCACGGGGGAGGATGAGTTTTCCGCAAGGATCTCGTTAAGCCTTTTCGAGGGGGGGAGAAAGGTGGATTCCATTCTTTGGATCTCTTGGTCTATCAGTGCGAAAAGCTCCTGCTTTTTGGCGTAGCGTTCATCGTCGATAAGACCTGCTCTCCTTCCGTGCCCGATAAGTCGGCGGTCGGCGTTATCCTGCCTTAAAAGCAGACGGTATTCGCAACGGCTGGTCATCATCCTATAGGGCTCCTCGGTGCCCTTGGTGACGAGATCGTCGATAAGGGTGCCGATATAGCTTGAAGCCCTATCCAGGATCATAGGCTCCTTGCCGAGCTGATAAAAGGCGGCGTTGATGCCCGCCACTATTCCCTGAGCGGCCGCTTCCTCGTAGCCCGAGGTGCCGTTGAACTGTCCCGCGCCGTAAAGACCGCGGTGGTTTTTAAACTCCATCGTGGCATAAAGCTGGGTGGGATCTATGCAATCGTACTCAATAGCGTATGCCGTTCTCATTACCTTGGCATTTTCCAAGCCCTTTATGGAGTGGAGCACCTTGAACTGAACGTCCTCGGGCAGTGATGAGCTGAGTCCTTGAACGTACACCTCCTTGGTGTCGAGGCCCATAGGCTCAAGGAAGAGCTGATGACGGCTTTTATCGGCAAAGCGCATTACCTTATCCTCAATGGAGGGGCAATATCTGGGACCCGTGCTTTTTATCTTGCCCGAATAAAGGGGAGAGCGATGTATATTTTCACGGATGATGCGATGAGTCTCTTCGTTGGTATAAACGGTGTAGCAGCTGAGCTGAGGGATATTTTTAAACCTTTCCTTATCGGTGTAATAGGAGAAGGGGACGGGAGGAACGTCGCCCGGCTGGATCTCGCATTGAGAATAATCTATACTGTCGGCGTGGATCCTTGCGGGGGTGCCCGTTTTAAAGCGCATAAAGGAGATCCCCAGCTCCTTTAAGCTGTCGGTAAGCTCGTTTGCGGGGAAGAGATTGTCGGGGCCCGCACTGTAGAAGCAGTCGCCCACCACGATATTGGCTCGAAGATAGGTTCCCGAGCAAACTATGACCGCTCTTGCCTCGTACACCGCGCCGAACTTCGTCACGAGCTCCCAAAGCTCTCCCTTGGGACGGATCTTTGTGATCTCGGCTTGGATGAGATCGAGATTTTTTGTGTTTTCCAACACGTTTTTCATATAGCGGTGGTAGGCTCTGCGGTCTGCCTGCTGTCTGAGAGAGTGTACGGCGGGGCCCTTTGCAAGGTTGAGCATTCTTGATTGGAGGCAGACCGTATCTGCCGCTCTGCCCATTTCTCCGCCCAGGGCATCTATCTCGCAGACCAGATGACCCTTGCCCGTGCCTCCTATGGAGGGATTGCAGGGCATATTGCCCACCGCATCCAGACTGAGAGTGAAAAGAACGGTCTCCACCCCCATTCTTGCGCTTGCCAATGCCGCCTCGATGCCTGCGTGTCCCGCGCCCACAACGGCCGTACCTATGCTTTTACAGAAAAATTCTTCTATCATAATTATCCTTTTTATTTACCTACGCAAAAGCGTGAAAAAATATCGTCTACTATCCTTTGGCTGACTCCTCTGCCGTCAAGGGTGTAAAGGCTTTGCAGAGCCTCCTCCAAAAGGGCGCCGCAGGCATCCTTTAAGCCGTCTGTCAGGGCGGTTTTTGCCTCCTCAATGCAGTCCAGAGCCTTTCGGAGCTGATCTCTTTGTCTTACCGAGGTGAGAAGCCTGCCCTCGCTGAGAGCCGCATCGTCGGCAATAAAAAGCTCCTCTATTCTTTTTGCGAGCCCATCTATTCCCTCGGCCTTAGCGGCGCAGATATATACGCCCTTGCCCAAGGCGGCTTCTATGCCGTGGGTATCAAGCCTTTTTTCAAGATCTGTCTTGCAGAAAACGGGGATCACCGTGCTTTGGGCGTCCTTCAGGCTTTCAAGAAGCAGCTCGTCGCTTTCGTCCCAAGGCTCGGAAAGGTCGAAAAGTGCAAGTATCAAGCCCTCCGAGATGGAGGATATAAGCTTTTTCGAAAGGGATATGCCGATATTTTCTATTTCGTCCGATGAGGCTTGTCTTATTCCCGCGGTGTCCTTCAGATTCAAAAGAAGCCTTCCCAGGGTGACCGGGTATTCCAGAACGTCACGGGTGGTGCCCTTAACAGAGGTGACTATTGCCTTTTCCTCGCCTGCGAGAGTGTTGAAGAGGGTGCTCTTGCCCGCATTGGGCTTTCCCACTATGACGGTATCTATGCCCTCGGTGATGGCTATTCCCGTCTTGGAGGTCAGGATAAGCCTTGAAATTTTTTCGGCGCACTCCTCTATGGCGGCAAGAAGCTCATCGTCGCTGATCTCTTCCATATCCTCCTCGGGATAATCTATGGCGGCATAAAGGCTTGAAACGGGGGTCAAAAGCTTATCTGCAATGGAGTTTATCTCTTGGCTGAGCCTTCCTCTTGCCACCTTGCCCGAAAGATACACCGCCTGCTCGCTTTTGGCGTCCAGAAGCTTTGCAATGCCCTCCGCCTTTGTAAGGGAGGTCTTTCCGTTTATAAAGGAGCGGCGGGTAAATTCTCCCGCCTCGGCGGGGCTTGCTCCCGCCCAAAGAACCGCATCCAGCACCATGGCGGTGACTCTCACGCCGCCGTGACAGCTTATCTCGGCGGTATCCTCGCCTGTGTAGGAGTTGGGGGCGGGGAAGAAGGTCATCAAAACGTCGTCTATGATCTTGCCGTCTACGGCAATAAGGCCGTAATGGGCGCTTCGGGGAACTATTTTTCCCCAGGGCTCAAGACTGTCGGGGTTATTCTTGAAGAAGATCCTTCTTATGATATTTTCGGCATCGTCGCCGCTTATTCTTATCACCGATACTCCCGCCTTCATAGGGGCGGTGGAAACGGCGCATACGGTTTTTGACATTTATATACCTTTCCTTAAGACTCAGAATAGCTTTACGCAGAACAGATCGCCGAGGATGAAAAATCCTCCCAGGAACAAAATCAGTGAGATGGCAGCCACGCAAAGGCGGTACTTATTCAAGGGAAGCATTACCCTTATAAGCACGGAGAACACCAAAAGATAGGTGAAAAGCACGCATAAGCCGCCCAAAATGGCACTCGGGATCAAGCCCGCAAGGTTAAGTGCGGTGCAGACCGTGACCAAAACGGCGGCAACGGCTCCGCCGGGAAGTGCGTTTTTTAAGACTTTTTTTAAGAAGTTGCCTTGGATCCTGTCACGGCTGGGCTCCAGACCCAGCAAAAAGCCCGTTATTCCGATTCCCGTTGTGCTTACCAGGGTGAGCTGAATGGGCTGGAAGGGGTAAGCCTGACCCCATATAAGGAAAATGAAGGTGAGAAGGGCGCTGAGAACGGTCTTTGTCAGAAACACGCCCGATGAGCGCTCCACGTTGCCTATGGACTGTCTGCCCTGAGCCACAACGTGGGGGAGAGTGCAGAAATCGTCGTTGAGCATAACAAGGCTTGCGCAGTTCTTTGCCGCATCGGTGGCGGAAAGAGGGGAGATGGCGCAGTCACAGCTGCGCATTGCCTGTATATCGTTTATGCCGTCGCCCGTCATTGCAACGGTGTGGCCGAGCTTTTTCAGGGTGAGGATTATAAGCTTTTTTCTTTCGGGGGTGACCCTTGCAAATACAACGTTTTCCTCGCAGGCCGCCACCAGAGCCTCGTCGGACAAAAGGGAGGTGTCGATGGCCTTGTGGGCGTCCCTTACTCCCGCATCCCGGGCGATCTTTTCCACGGTGTCCACGTTGTCGCCGGAGATTATCTTTATCTGAACCTTCTGACTGTAGAAATAGTCAAGGGCTTTGTTTATGCCCTCTCTCAGTGTGTCGCTTAGGCGGACTATACCCAGGGGACGGAGGGTAGAGCTATCAAGCCTTTCCTCTCTTTCGTCAAAGGCGGCACTGTACAGCACCAGCGCTCTGCCCTTTTTTGCCGCTTGCTTCAACAGGCTCTCCTGCTCCGAGGAAAGACCGCCCACGAATTCGCCCGCGCCCAGAACGAGATCCTGCCCGAGGACCGTCAGTGCGCTGAATTTCTTCTTACTGTCAAAGGCGATAAATCGCTCGTATCTGAGGGGCTCGGCAGAAAAATACGCCTTTAAAGCCGCGGTGGTGGCTCCGCTATCGGTGGTGGCACGGGAAAAGAGGCTGAGCTTTTCTTCAAAACCGTCGCTGAAGGGGATAAGCTCCTCCACAGTCATATTGCCCGTTGTGAGGGTACCCGTTTTGTCAAGGCAGATAACGTCGGTGCGAGCAAGGGATTCAATGGAGTAAAGCTCCTGGACCAGCACTTTTTTTCTTGCCAGCTTTACCACTCCTATGGCAAGCACGGTGCTTGTGAGAAGCATAAGTCCGTCGGGGATCATTCCCACAAGAGATGCCGCGGTGGTCACCACTGCCTGACGGATACTGTCCAGAGCCTGAGTCTGCCTGAACATCATTAAGCCGCCGATGGGGACTATCACCACGGAAATTATAAAGATTATGCGGTTGAGGGCTGCCATCATCACGCTTTTTTTGCTTCCCTCGCCCTTTACCGCCTTGGTTATGCCCGCCGCATAGCAATCTGCGCCTATCTTTTCCGCGAGCATTTGGGCAGATCCGGAAAGCACCACAGTGCCGGAAAGCACCGTGTCACCGGGAGTCTTTTCCACGGGATCCGCTTCGCCCGTGAGGGAGGATTCATCAAGCTTTGCCTTGCCCGACAGGATCACGCCGTCGCAAGCTATGCCCGTTCCGGCGCTGATAAGGACGGTGTCGCCCGCCTTCAGCTCGCCTCTGTCGATAAGTACTTCCTTGCCGTCTCTTAAGACTCTGACCTTGCTTTGGGTCACAAGGCGCAGCCTTTCAAGGGTGAATTTTGCCTTTATCTCCCAAAAAACGCCGATGGCGAAGTTGCAAAGCACGGTTCCCAGAAAAAGAGCGTTTTTATAGCTTCCCGCAATGATAAGAGCCGCCGCAAGAACGAAGTTTATGAAATTAAAGAGCGTAAAAAGATGCTCGGAGATTATTTTTGGTATACTTTTTGCCTTTGTGTCGAAATCTCGGTTCCTTTTCATTTTGTCTTCCTTATTAATATATAATAAAATATTATAACTCCCATCGAAAATTTTGTCAACAATAAGGTCAAAATTGTTGACTTTGGAGCGATTATTTGTTAAAATTAAGAGTAATTTGAAAAAGGGAGAGAATCTATGGCAAGAACCGACTATCTCAAGCCCGTGAAGGAGCTTGAATTTGACTTTGTTGATCCCGACTGCCCCGTTACCATCTGCAAGGGTAAAATAATGTCCGAGGTGGAAAATCACAGACTTTTTATAAGCCTTGTATATAAGAATATGAGTAAGAAGCTTATCGATAGGATGAGCGTTCAGCTTTGGCTTTACGACAACGACAAGGCAAATCTGCCTTACACGAAGCTTCCCCTGGAATACGATCTCAACGATCCTCCTCAGGGCTTTTACACCGCTATGGAGAAGTACACCGAGCACATAGCTCAGCCCGGAAACAAATTCGGCAGAGAGTATTATTTCAAGGTGCCCGAGAGCTATTTTGTGAGAATGGCAGTGGTAATAACAAGGATCCATTTTACCGACGGTGAGGAATACCTGGGAAGCCCCAACGCACAGACCCTGCCCTTCAATAAGATGGATACGGACTTTGACGAGTTTGAGAAGAAGGCCTATCAGCGCATCAATATTTATTCCAAGCTGGAGAAAAAGCATCCCGGTAAGGTGGTTCCCATGGCGGGCGAGCATTTCTGGGTGTGCTGCTGTGGAGAAAAGAACCACACCGACAGCGATAAGTGCGCGGTCTGCTCAAGAGAGAGGCAGTGGCAGATGGAAAATCTGTCCAAGGAGGCGGTCAGCGCCCACGCTCAGGTGCTGAGAGAGGAAAAGAGTGCAGACGTTGCCTTCCTTGCCAAGCTTCAGAGCCGCAAAAATGCGGTAAGTACTCTGGAGCAAAAGGAGATAGACAAGAGGCGCAGAGAGATAGAGGAGGCGCAACAGAACGTGCTCCGTCAGCAAAAGGCGGCGGATGCAAGAAAGAAGTGGGCGATAATACTTGTGTTTATCTGGATAATTGCCTGCATTGTGGTAATTGCATTTTCGAGGGCTTGAATTATGAAGATAGAGCTGCATTTACATACCGCCGAAAGCTCCAAATGCTCAAAGGTCGGTGCCGAGCAGATCATAAGGGAGTACCATCGCTGCGGATACGGCGCAGTGGTAATTACCGATCATTATGCCCGCGGGACCTTTGAAAAGCCGGACGTCTTCGGGAGGGACAAGACGGAAAGATTCTTAAGGGGCTACAGAGAAGCGAAAAAGTGGGGAGATGAGCTGGGAGTCAAGGTTTTTCTGGGCGCGGAGCTCAGATTTTCCGCCTCCAACGCCAACGACTATCTTTGCTACGGTCTCGACGAGGAATTTTTCTACGAGCACTGCGATCTGGACATAATGCGCTTAAGCGATTTTGAAAGGATCAAGCCCGCAAAGGCTCTGCTTTATCAGGCTCATCCCTTCAGAAACGGCATAACCGTGACCGATCCCAAAAGGCTCTTCGGTATAGAGGTCTTCAACGGCCACGTGGGACACGATTCCAGAAACTCCATTGCCCTCCAATGGGCAAGGCTCCATAAGCTCCACGCCATATCGGGCTCCGATTCCCATCACAGATCCACCCTTTGCAACGGCGGAATAATCACGAACGAGGACGTGCTCAGTATGGACGATCTTCTCAAGGTGCTGAGAACGGATAGCTACGCACTGTTCAATAAGAACGTTTTGGACAGTCTTCATTGGTAATAACAGACAAAAGCGATTGACATAACGGCAGTGCTGTTATGTCATTGTTACGATTTTGCTCTTTAGTGCGATAAAGTGATAAAAGGGTATTGCTTTTTTTCCTGCTATAGTGTATAATAATGCCACAATCAAGAAAGGACAATAAAAAAATGAAAAAGATCTTTTGCCTTATGATGGCACTTATGTTTGCGGTTATGGGACTTGTCAGCTGTAGCGATGCAGGCGAAAGGAGCTTGTTATCGGTTACACCGACTATAAGCCCATGAACTATATGGAGGGGGACAAGCTGGTTGGCTTTGACACCGAATTTGCAGAGGCTGTTTGCAAGAAGCTGGGTTACACCCCCAAGTTCCAGCTCATCGAGTGGGGCAACAAATATATGGAGCTTGACAGCGGCGCTATCGACTGCATCTGGAACGGCTTTACCTTCAACTGTGCAGACGACGACGGAATCCAGAGAAAAGACAAGGTAGACTTCTCCTACGCTTATATGAACAACGAGCAGGTGGTCATCGTTAAGAAGGATGCTCTCGCAGCTCTCAACACCGAGGCTGCTCTCGCAGGTAAGAAGTGCTCCGCAGAGGCAGGCTCCGCAGGAGAAGGCGTTGCAAAGACGCTTATGGGCGAGGCAGGTCAGTACATTGCGGTCACCGCACAGATGAACGCACTTACCGAGGTAAAGAGCGGCAACGTTGACTTTGTTGTACTTGATAAGACTCTTGCACTTTCCGTTGTCGGTCAGGGCGACTATGCTGATCTTGCCATCGCAGACGGCATCACCATCGAGAGCGAGCAGTACGCTATCGGCTTCAAGAAGGGCAGCGAGCTTACCGAAAAGGTAAACGGAGCTATCAAGGAGCTGGCGGCAGACGGTACTCTTACCGAGCTTGCTGAAAAGTACAACCTTTCCAACTATCTGGTAACCGAATACAAATAATTAACGGGTATTTTACTCGGGGTGTTGCGCTTAATGCGCAACACCCTTGATTTGCTCTTTACGGGAAAGGATTTTTATGACTGATCTTACTATGCTTTTAACGCAGGCGTCTACCGTGCCCACCTCCGCTGCGGTGCAGGAGATGAGCTTTGCACAGAGTCTGGGGGCTATGCTTTCCGATCTGGGGCAGGTCACGGTGGAGCTTTTAAGCGGCTTTACGGTGACGCTGTGGCTGTTTTTGCTCACTTTGGTGTTTTCTCTGCCCTTGGGACTTATAATCTCCTTTGGCTCCATGAGCAGATTCAAGCCCGTAAAATACGTGACCAAGACCTTTGTGTGGATCATCCGCGGCGTGCCCTTGATGCTTCAGCTCTTTATAGTTTTCTACGTACCGGGTATGGTCTTCCACGTTCAGTGGAGAGAGCTTCTGGGCGATGGAGTGGATTTCCGCTTCGTTGCGGCGCTTGTTGCCTTTGTAATAAACTACGCCTGCTATTTTTCCGAGATCTACCGCGGCGGAATAGAGAGTATCCCCAGGGGACAGTATGAAGCCGGTCAGGTTCTGGGCATGACCAAGAGTCAGATCTTCTTCAAGGTCGTCCTGATGCAGGTGGTCAAGCGCATAATCCCCCCGATGAGCAACGAGATCATCACTCTTGTAAAGGATACGGCTCTTGCGAGAGTTATCGCGGTGGTTGAGATCATCCGTGTTGCGGAGCTTATGATGAGCAGAGCAATAATCTGGCCCTTGTTCTACACTGCGGTATTCTATCTGGTGTTTGTCGGTGCGCTTACGGTGCTTTTCTCAAGGATCGAGAAAAAGCTTGGATATTACAAGGTTTAAGGAGGAGCTATGGCATTACTTGAAGTTAAGGATATAAGAAAAAGCTTCGGAAAGGCTCAGATCCTCAAGGGTATAAGCTTTGATCTTGAAAAGGGCGAGGTGCTTTCCATTATCGGTTCCTCCGGCTCGGGAAAGACCACTCTTTTAAGATGCCTGAATTACCTTGAGATACCCGATACGGGCAGTATAAAAGTGGGCGGGAAAACGGTTTTTGATGCCGACAGCGAAAGTAAATTCACAGATAAGATGATCCGTGATCTCAGGCTTCATTTCGGCCTTGTGTTCCAGTCCTTCAATCTTTTTCCCCAATACACCGCTCTTGACAATATAATGCTTGCGCCCAAGCTCAGAGCGGCGGAGGAGGCGAAGGAGAAAAAGCTTTCCTCGGCGGAAAAAAAGGAGACCTTGGAGAAGATAAAGGAGAAATCCTTAAAGCTTCTTGACACTGTCGGTCTTTCCGACAAGGCGGGGCACTACCCCTGCCAGCTTTCCGGCGGTCAGCAGCAGAGAATCGCCATTGCCAGGGCGCTTTGCCTTGACCCCGACATACTTTGCTTTGACGAGCCCACCAGCGCTCTTGATCCGGAGCTTACCGGAGAGGTATTGAGAGTTATCCAGGAGCTTGCCGCAAAGAACACCACCATGATAATCGTCACTCACGAAATGTCCTTTGCAAGGGACGTAAGCGATCAGGTCATCTTTATGGACGACGGTGTTATCTGCGAGCAGGGCAGTCCCTCAATGATATTCTCCAATCCCCAAAAGCAGCGCACCAAGGATTTTCTTGCAATGAGCGAATATTAAAAGCATGCCGCATTCCGTTGAGAGTGCGGCTTTTTCATTGGAAAATCTTGCATATAAGGGGTGGATATGCTATACTTAAGGCGAAAGGAGCATGGAGGCTATGCACGAGATAAAAAGCAGCAGAGATATAACTAAAGTACTGGATGAATTCTATAAAAAAGAGGACGTTGCGGGGGCGGGAGAGTTTTTGGAGAGCTGCCTTAAAAGGCTTCGGGAAGAAAAAAACACGGCTCTTGAGCTTACGGTTCTCAGTGAGCTTATGGGCTTTTACAGAAGAAACGGCAACGGCACGGCTGCCCGTGAGGTATGCCTCAGAGGAATAGAGCTTCTGGAAAAGGGCTCGGTGCCCGACTCTCTTTCAAAGGCGGCGATATGGATAAATGCCGCCACCACCTTATGCTCCTGCCGAAGTGTCGATGAGGATATAGAATATTTTGAAAGGGCTCGGGAGATATATCTCAGGCTTTTAAGGGCCAACGATCCTCTTTGGGCAAGCTATTATAACAATCTTGCCACCGCGCTGGAATCAAAAAAGAGACTTGCCGAGGCAAGGGATAATTATCTTAAAGCGCTGGAGATCGCATCGCGCACGTATCAGCCTTGCTCTGTGGCGGTGACTGCGGTAAATCTTGCCTGCCTTGCGTCAAAAGCGGGGGATGAGGGCGAGGCGGATAAATACGTGGGCACGGCGTGGGATGCTCTGGAGAGGGAAAGAGACAGAGGCGAAAAATACGCCTTTGCCTGCAGAAAATGTGCCGAGGCGATGGATCTTCTCGGATATTTCTACTATGCCGCAAGGCTGAATGAAAGGGCTGATAAAATATATGAAGGGGCTTGAAATAAGCGAAAAATGCTTTCGGGAAAGCTTTATGCCCGCAGTGGAGGCTGAATACGGCGAGGCGGCAGAGGCTATCTGTGCGGGGCTTTGCGGCGGCGGCTCGGAGTGCTACGGCTGCGATGACAAGATAAGCCGCGATCACGATTTTTCCGACGGCTTTTATATATGGCTTACCGAGGATGACGATATACGTTACGGCGTTGGGCTCTCAAGGATATATAGGAGCATTGTTAAGTCCGAGGGAAGAAGAAGCGTTGAGGGCAGAGCCAGAGGAGTCTGCACCGTAGGGAGCTTTTATCTTGGGTATCTTGGCACGAGAGGCTTGCCCGAAAGCCTTGTTGACTGGGCGCTTCTGCCTGAATACGCTCTGTACGAGGCCTGCAACGGAAGGGTGTTTTGCGATAACAGAGGGGAGTTTTCAAGGATAAGAGAGGCGCTTTTGGATATTCCCGAGGACGTTTTGAGAAAGAAGCTTGCCTGCAGGCTTATTAATATGGCTCAGTCGGGGCAGTATAATTATACAAGATGCTTAGCCCACGGCGAGAGGGGTGCGGCAAGATTTGCTCTGGATGAATTCTGCAAAAATGCGGTATCCGCGGCGTTTTTACTGAATAAAAGCTACACTCCTTACTATAAATGGGCGCTGAGAAAGCTTTCCGAGCTTGATAATATGAAGACCTTTGCAGGCTTAACAGAGGAGCTTTTGTGGGAGAAGGATGAGAAAAAATGCAGTGAGATGATTGAAAATATATGCCAAAGGATAGCCCGAATGACCGTTGATGCGGGCTTATGCTCCCAATGCGGCGACTATCTTGAGCCTTACGCCTACGGAGTTTATAACGGTATAGCCTCAAGGGAGCTGAAAACAGTTCACATTATGGAGGGCTGAGGGGCTTTAAGTCAATGGAGTTTGCAAAAATATGAGTAAAGAGTTTATTGACAAATAAAGAGCTTGGGTATATAATATCATAGAAAAAAATTGTGGAAAAAAGGAATTTTTTAAGGAGCGATAAGATGTCCAATACAAGTTCTTCGCAGGCTGCTTGCGATTTTGAAGCCGTACACACTAAATTTGAGGCATACACGGGAAACGAGCCCTATCTTTTTGTCAGCTATTCTCACCGCGATACCGCGCAGGTATATCCCATTCTTGACGCGCTCAGCGACAGAAAATACAGGATCTGGTACGACGAGAGCTGTGAGACCGGTAACGATTTCAGAGACGAGCTCAGGCACAGAATAGAAAAATGCGAGGCGGTGGTGCTTTTCGTATCCAAGTCCAGCATGGAATCTCCCTTCTGCGGAATGGAGATAATCGTTGCCAGGGAGAATCAGAAGAGGCTTTACCCCGTTTATCTTGACGATGCGGCAGTGCCTCCCGCGTTCCAGATGCTTCTTGCCAATACCCATCACAGCACCGCGGAGAACGTGGAAAGGCTTATAAAGGCCATGGTCAGAGATCTTCCTGCGGTGACTATGGATCGGCTGACCACAGACGGCGCCGTTCTGAAAAAGTGCGAGGACAACGGGAAGAGCATTGAGGTGGATGAGGGCATTACCGAGATAAGTGCCGAGGCCTTCAAGGGCAGAAGAGCCCTGCATTACATAAAGCTGCCCGAATCCCTGGAGTCCATCGGGCTTGAAAGCTTCAGAGGCTGTACCAATCTCAAGGAAATGGAGATACCCGACAATACCGTACGTATCGGCGAGAGTGCCTTCAGAGATTGCACGGATATGAAGAGGCTCAAGATAAAGAACAATTGCATTAAGATAGGGGAAAGAGCCTTTGAAAACTGCTCGGATCTGGAGGACGTTCAGCTTCCCGAGGGCTTGACTGAGATATACGGCGGTGTTTTCAACAGCTGCAAGAGTCTTAAGAACATCAAGCTTCCCGAAAAGCTTACCATTCTCGGCGAAAGTGCCTTCAGTGATTGTATAGTACTCAAGGAGGTCGCCATCCCCGAAACGGTGACAAAGATCGACGACCTTGCCTTCAACGGTTGTATCAGCATGACCAAGCTTGAGCTCAGCGAGGGCTTGAAGAAGATCGGAAAGAGCGCCTTCAAGAATTGCCGCGCCCTTTCAAAGATCGAGCTTCCCTCCACGGTCACAAGCATCAGCAACGCTCCCTTCAGAGGCTGTGAGAGCCTGAAGAGCATAAAGGTTGCTCCCAAGAACAAGAACTACAAGTCGGAGCCCAACAAGCGCGAGGGCAGTGATCACGTTCTCTTCAACAAGAACAAATCCGTGCTTATCGCATATCCTGCCAGCAGCAGAGAGGTCCAGTACGACGTTCCCGACAGTGTTACGGTTATCAGCGATTGGGCATTTTGCGAGTGCAAGAAGCTTAACAGAATAACCATCCCCGACAGTGTCAAGGAGATCGGCGAGGGCGCCTTCTGCAACTGCGCTTTGTTGGACGAGGTGGAGATTCCCGATAGCGTCAGCATTATAGACGACTGCGCCTTCAGAGGCTGTACAAATCTGGAAAAGGTTATCGTGCCCTCCAGTGTTACAGAGCTTGGATGGGGACTTTTCGACGGTTGCGAGGCCAACGTCACCGTATACTGTGAAAAGGGATCTGCGGTTTGGGATTATTGCGTGAGAAACGCCATAGTTACCTGTGATATAAATGATAAGGATAGCGAATAATGAGTGAGCAATCAATGGGATCCCGTGCCCTGGGCTTGGTAAAGAAGAATGCGGTCTGCTGTATCGCCTTCGTGCTTGCTCTGATCACCTGCTTTATAATTCCCATAGATAAGGAATATCTCGGTTATTTTGATTACAAGACCCTTACCTGCCTTTTCTGTGTGCTTGCGGTGGTCTGTGCCTTAAAGAATATAAGATTTTTCTATATTCTTGCAAAAAAAGTGGTAAGACTTTTCAAAAACGCCCGTATGAGTGTGCTGGCGTTGGTTTACATAACATTTATCGGCTCTATGCTGATAGCCAACGATATGGCGCTTTTGACCTTTTTGCCGCTGGGATATTTTGTTTTGACCACCACCGGCAAGGAAAAGTACATGGCATTTGTTTTCATTATGCAAAACATTGCCGCAAACCTGGGCGGTATGCTGACTCCCTTCGGAAATCCTCAGAATCTCTATTTGTATTCCAAGTATGAGATAGATAACCTTGAGTTTATGGGGATAATGGCGCCTCCCTTTGTTGTATCGGTGCTTCTGATAACTCTGTGCTGCATAGTGTTTGTAAAGCCCGAGCCCTTGGAGCTGGATGACGAAAAAGTCCAGCTGAGCATTCCCAGGACCGCCGCGTACCTTGGTTTGTTTGCCCTTTCCATCGTAATAGTTTTCAGGGGAATACCTTATTGGATAGGACTTATAATTATACCGATAGCCCTGCTGTTTATGGACAGAAAGGCTCTTCTTGACGTGGATTACGGTCTGCTTTTGACCTTCGTGTTCTTCTTTATCTTTGCCGGAAATATGGCAAGGATAGACGTGGTAAGAAGCTTGTTTTCTTCTCTTCTGGACAAGAGCACCCTTCTTTTCAGCACCGTTTCCTGCCAATTTATAAGTAACGTTCCCTCGGCGATACTCTTAAGCCAGTTTACCTCCAATTACAGAGATCTGTTGGTGGGAGTTAATATCGGCGGCGTGGGTACTCTTATAGCAAGCCTTGCAAGCCTTATTACCTTCCGTGAGTACATTAAGCACAATCCCGGAAGGACTCTCTATTACGTGGCGAAGTTTTCCGTATTTAATTTCGGATTTTTGGTGATACTTTTGCTTTTTTCATTTGCGATGAAGCTATTTTAAGGTTTAACAGGAGTTTTTTATATGGATATGATGATGCTGGTGCTTTCCGCAGTGCTTTTGGCAGTGGATTTTCTTATTGCGGGTACGTACCAAAGGTGGGAGGGCAACACTCCGATTAAGGTCTTCAGATTTAACTTTTTTATCGGACTTTTTTCTATACTGATCTTCTTTTTCATAAACGGATGCAGATTTGAGTTTACCGCCTTTTCGGCTGTACTTGCCGTGGTGATGACCTCTCTTGCGATCCTTTACACTCTCATCGGCTTTAAGGTTTTGGCGGCGGGAAATACGGCTTACTATTCCTTCTTTCTTATGACGGGAGGAATGGTGGTTCCCTATATCTGGGGAATTGCTTTTCTGAACGAGGACTTTTCCGTGTTGAGGCTTATAGGTCTTTTGATGATAGTGGGCTCTGCCTTCGTTATCTACGGCGGCAAGAACAAGATGAGCCTTAAGGTAGCCTTGATGTGCGCCGCCATCTTTCTTCTGAACGGCTTTGTCAGCGTTATCTCCAAGGAGCATCAGATCAGCACCGAGGCGGTCAGCTCCGCGGCATACGTAATTCTCACTGCGGCGGTGAAGGTGATAGTTTGCGGCTCGCTTTGGCTGGGGACCGCTCTTCGCTCAAGGGCTCAGAGGGCTTCCTCGGAGAGGATAAGCCTCAAGGCGGTGGCTATACTTGCCGCATCTGCCTTGGTCAGCGGACTTTCCTATATGCTTCAGCTCAATTCCGCGGCAAAGCTTCCCGCAACGGTGGTATATCCCATCATCACGGGAGGAAGTGTGGTGTTTACCGCCTTTGCAGGATGGCTGGTGCTTAAGGAAAAGCCCACAAAGGAGCTTATTGTGGGTGTTATAATCTCCTTTATCGGAACTTGCTTATTCCTGTGATGATCTAAAAGAATATCGGCAGAGAATTTTCTTCCCTTTGGGGGTCGATCAAAATTCTCTGCCTTTTTATTTTACAAAAAAAATTTCTCCTTGTAGGGACAGGCGTCCTCGACTGTCCGTTATCGGTCTTATTTTCCTTTACCCAAAGCAAAAAAATGGATGTGGTTAGGCATTATGACATATTTTTCAACCGACAAATGTTCATAGAAATCATTTAATTGTTTGATGAATTTATCCGCAATTTCTCCGTATTGGGTTAATTCGATTTGCGGACAGTCGAGGACGCCTGTCCCTACATTTCAATTTCTCAACAGCATTTAAAAACTCAATATATTTTTTAAATCCATTTTTTCTCCTTTCTCGCCAATTTCGCCTTTGTAATACAAAGGCACAGGGCAAAAACCATACCATTATTCCTCTGCGTATAATTCATCGTAGTACCAACGAATCGGGTTTTCGTAAATGTATTTTACGTGTTCTTTATAGTCATCGCGGTTACGAATTATATGGTCGTTAAAACGAGCTTGCCAAACGTTTTTGCCATACTCCTTATTGCAAAAACGCTTGAATGTCGATACAAATTGAGAGCATACGCTATTGGCTCTTTCAATTTTTCCTTTACCCAAAGCAAAAAATGGATGTGGTTAGGCATTATGACATATTTTTCAACCGACAAATGTTCATAGAAATCATTTAATTGTTTGATGTGTTTATCCGCAATTTCTCCGTATTGGGTTAATTCGATTTGCGGACAGTCGAGGACGCCTGTCCCTACAACGCGAGATAGGATGCTTCGCCTATTTTGCGTGCAAATCGTTATAAAATATACTCCAACACTATTGTAATCAAAACTTTGATATCTCGGTGTTTTTCTCTTTTTAAGTTCATCCATTTTTATCACCCACATCATTTTAACACAAATCGGCAGAGAAAATAACTTCTCCGCCGATTTATATGTGTGTATTAAGGACCGTCGAGGACGCCGGTCCCTACAAATTGTAAACATCCTTATGAGAACGCTCCTAAGGCGGGACTTTTCTTTGGTTTTTCAGATCAAAGGATATCCTTCATTACTTTTATAACAGCCGCCGCCATGGAGGCAAAGCCCAGATCGGTGGGGTGGCAGCCGTCCACGGTTCCGCGGTCAAGACAAAGCTCGGTGAGCTCCTTATTGGTGATGAGATAAACGTTTTTATCTCCTGCGGCTTTGGCTTGAATGTAGGTGCTTTCGATTATTTCAAGGCGCTTTTTCTCGTCCTCGTTAAGATAGCACTTGGGGCGGTTCATCATAATGATGGGAAGAGTGGGATTTGCGCTTCTGATGATATCAAACATTCTCTTGTGGGTGTTTTGCAGATGCTCGGTTGAGGGAGCGTTGTGATCGTAGTCATAGACAAAAGCGCTCATTTCGAGGTTTTTGATGTAGTTGGACATATTATCCTCGCCCTTGGCATTTCCCGAGAAGCCGAGGTTTATGTAGTTGCAGTCCAGAGCCATGGAAACCAGAGCCTGGTAGCTTGTGGAGGGGGTGGAGGCGCATCCGCCCTGGGTGATGCTGGAGCCGTAGTACACAACGGGCTTCTCGACTCTGTAGGGGGTGGGGGCTTCTATCACTGCGCTTTCGGCAAGACCGATATAAAGCTCCTTTATTCCGCTGTAGAGAGGCATGGTGAGAAGAAGCTCCTTTTTGCCCTCGCCCACGTTTACCACGCCTTCAAGCATTTCTGTGGCGCCAAAGTGGGGGATGTAGCTGCCTGCATAGCGGGGCTTGCCGTCCTTGTATACGGTAAGATCAAATCCTGCCGAGCCTGCAAGAGCAAAGTGAGCCATCTTTCCCATGGAAAGCTTTGCATACACTGCAACGTAGGGGCTGTCGGTGATAAATTTAACTCTACCGCCTGCGGTGTTTTTGTGAAGAAGCTTAACACCCTCGTTGACAGAGTTTGCAACCTCCTCGGGCATTCTTCTGATGCGCTCGTTGTCGAAGATGACGCCGTATACCTTGAAGGGCTCTTCCCAAATGCTGTGGAATTTAACGTCCGGTTTTTTGATCTCCTGTGGGTCGATGGCGAAATTCTTATCAAGCTTTGCGATATCCATTTTTATTCTCCTTTACAGATTGAAAATTTTTTTCATTACCTTTGTAACAGCCGCCGCTATGGAAGCAAAGCCCAAGTCTGTGGGGTGGCATCCGTCCACTGTGCCGCAATCCTTTGAAAGAGCGGTAAGCTGTTTTGAACTGATGAAATACACGTTTTCATCTCCCGCCGCCTTGGCGTCAAGATAGGTCTTCTTTATAATTTTGTGGCGCTTTATTTCGTCCTCGGTTTGGAAATATTTAGGGCGCGGCATGATGATTATCGGAAGAGTGGGATTAGCGTTTCTGATGACGTCAAACATTCTCTTGTGGGTGTTTTCAAGATGCTCGGCAGAGGGTGCGTTGTGATCGTAGTCATAGACGAAGGCGCTCATTTTAAGATCCTTGATATAGTTTGCGATCTCAAGCTCTCCTTTTGCTCCGCCTGAAAAGCCAAGGTTTATATAGTCGCAGTCGACGTTTCTGGAAACAACAGCCTCATAGCAGGCACCGGGGTTTGAAGCGCAAGCGCCGTGGGTTATGCTGGAGCCGTAATAGACTATAGGCGTTTTGATGGTGTATTCGGGGGAGGCTTCAAGCTTGGCATCCTTGCTCAAGCCGATATAAAGCTCACAAACGGCGCTGTGGAGAGGGAAGTTTATCACGATATCCCTCGTTTTTTTGCCTTGCAGCTCGATTGCGGCTTCGTATCTGTCCTCGATCCTGAAGGGCGGGATCACGTTTCCTCTTCGACGTTGCTTGCCGTCCTCGAAGACGTAAAGATCAAAGCCCGCAGTTGCCGCCATGGGGAAGGTGGTGTTTTTTATGATCTGCTTCAAAACCGCATATATTGCCACGTAGGGGCTGTCGGTGGTGAAGCGGACTCTTCCGCCGGAGGAATGGGTGTGGAGAGTTGCCACGTCGTTACTGACGGAGTTAGCCAGCTTTTCGGGAAGTCTTCTGTACACACCGTTTTCCAAGGTGACGCCGTACAGACGGATCTTTCCTTCGCCGATGGGATAATATTTCACGTCGGCTTTGTTGAGGTTGCTGTCAAGGATGATATCTTTTCCTTCGACCTGAACGTTCATTAGCTCAGCTCCTTTTCAGATCTTTTTTGTTTTGAGCTTTACTTCTTTTCCTTTGCAGAAGACCGTAGCCTTGCCGTAGTGGAGTCTGACCTGCCAAGGCTCCTCTACAGTTCTTGCCAGCTTTACTCTTCCCGAAATGGGGGTATGAAGCATAGGATCGTGCTCGCAGACCACCTTAAGGACGTTTTCTCCCCTTTTGGTCTTGCAGTAGAAGCGGAAGGGTCTTACTCTGTTGGCAGTAACCCTATGGTGGGGGCTAAAGTTATCGCCCAGGGGCTTGCCGTTGAGATATACGGTGCATTTTCCCTCCAGACGCTCAAATTCAACGTATTGATATTCTCTGGGGGAAGTAAAGGAGGCAATATACTCCTTGGTTACGGTCTGTGATTCCGTGTTGGAATACTTTGCAACCAGACGGAAATCGTTTTCCATATTGGGGTAGGGCTCCTTGTATTCTATCCAATCCGCGCGGGTGTTCAGGCGGTTTGGCACCCTTTCGGGAAGGTTGTAAAGCTTGCCCTCGCATTGGAAGGCTCTGATAAGCTCGATCTCCTCTTTTTCGGGCTTCACCTCGTAATCCAGGCAAGCGGGATCTCCGTTGCCCACGCCGATGATCTCTCCGTTTATTGCCTCAACGCTGACGTAGTCGGAGGCATTAAGGCAGGGTCTTTTGTTTTTATCTAAGCCTTCAAGCTCAATTACCGTGACGTCGTTTTCGTTTTCGGCTTTTAAAAGGGTGGTGGCTTTTACGCTTGATACTGCACCGGAGCTGCGAAGTCTGTCCCAAAGATATTTGCCGTCCTTTATTCCTTCTACAGCCAGCTCGCCCGGCTCGAAGTCTATTTCAAAGGTGGGGGCATCAAATCTTTCTACTACTTGCTCCTTTATAAGCCTGCCGTTGAGATAAAGCTTGATGCTTTCGCAGTTTGTAAAGGCGCTGACTGTCATTTTCTCGCCCTTTTTACCGTTCCAATGGGGACTGAGCTTTAATACGGGCTCGTCTGTCCACCAGGACTTATAGTAATAAAAGATGGGCTTGGGGTTGCCGCAGAGGTCTATTACTCCAAAGCTTGAAGCGACGTTTGCGGTGACGAAGGGGTTGGGCTCTCCGCGGTAATCAAAGCCCGTCCACATAAAGCTTCCAGCAAGGTAGTCTCTTTTTGCAAAGTATTTTACCCAGCCCTTGGCGGTCTCGCCCCAGGGCATGGTGACGTTTCCCGTGGAGTCCAAGGTAAGACTGCTAAGGTCGTTTTTTGCTGCTCCGCGGCTTAAAACAAAGCTTGCCTCCTCCGTTCCGATTATTGGCTGATCGGGATGCTCGGCGTGATAGATATCCACCCAATCTCCGTTTTTGCCGTTGTGGATGTAGTTAAGCCCTCTGACCTCGCTTTGGGAGTTTGCCCCCACAAAATCGGGGCCGTTGTTTCCGCCGTAGCACACCGCACGGGTAGGATCGAGAGCCTTTGCCAAGCGGCTTGCCGATGCCATAAGCCTTGCGCTGACGGGCTTATTCTGAACGGAAAATTCCTCGTTGCCGAGGCTCCATATAATAATGCTCGGGTGATTTCTGTCTCTTTTGATAAGATCGGTAAGCTGGCGCTTTGCTTCGGGGGAGCTTCCGAAAAGTCGGGTCTCGTCCATTACCATAATGCCCAGCTCGTCGCAGGCATCCAGAATTTCGGGGGCGGGAGCGTGGTGTGCGCTTCTGTAGGCGTTGCAGCCCATTTCCTTCAAAAGAGCTATTTTGTGATAATGGAGATTGTCGCTTAAGGCGATGCCCACACCGCCGAAATCCTGATGGCAGCAGGCGCCCCATATCTTTACGGGCTTGCCGTTTAAAAGAAAGCCCTTGTCCTTGTCAAATACCGCGGTTCGAAAGCCGAAGCGGGTGCTTTGGCAGTCCTTTCCAAGCTCTATTGAAAGGCTATAGAGCTTAGGCTCCTCCAAGCTCCAGAGCTTAAAGGATGAAAGCTTCATATCGCAGCTTAGCGCAGCCTCGGAGTAGGGCTCGAGATCTACGGGGAGCTCGGTGCTCGAAAGCTCCTTTGCGCCGTCAAAAATACGAAGCACCGCCGAGCCCTTAAAGCCCTTGTCGCTATCGTTTACCGCGACGAAATCCGTTTTTACGCTTCCGTCGGTCTCGGGTCTTATAAAGGTCTCGTCCTCCTTGATATAGCAGGGCTCGCCGATGAAAAGATAAACGTTTCGGTATATTCCCGAGCCCTCGTACCACCAGCCCTCGTGCTGATCGCTGTCCACTCTGACGGCGACGGAGTTTATCTCACCCTCTACAAGGTGGTCGGTGATATCCACTGTAAAGGGGGTGTAGCCCGATGCGTGTCTGTCCATATAGGCGCCGTTTACCCAAAGGATGGAGTCGCGGTATATTCCTTCAAAGCGCAGGAATATCTTCTTTCCCCTCCAAGCGGGATCGAAGTCGAATTCCTTTCTGTACCAGCCGATATTACAGACCTTGTCCGAAAGAGTTCTCTTTTCGGTGGTGAAGCGATGATAGTTTGTGTTGCTTCTTGCGCCTGCAAAGGTGTCGGACAAAAGATCCTTTTCCATTTCCACCGCCCAATCGTGGGGGAGAGTTACGTCCTTCCAGTTGTTATGGGGGAGATATCTTGCGGCTCCGCCCGAGCCGTCTGAATATTTTGCAAGAGCAAAGTCGGAAAAAAGCCCGTCTTTTTCTTCGAGGTGAAATTTCCAATGGTTGTTGAACAATATTTTTTTCATATAGATCTCCTTGTGTTAAAGCTGATAGTGCCCAAAGCAGCTGAAATTTCTAAGTCCGGGGGTGATGCCCTTGGGATGGGACATGATTTTTATTCGCACGGCATAGGCCTTTACCTTTGCGGTCTCTCTGTAATCAACGGGAAGATCGCGGGTATTTTTTGAAGCGTCATAAAGGCAAAGCCAAGTTTTCTGCTCCTTGTCGGGGGAATATTCCACCTTGTAGCCAAAGGCTCCGGGCATAATTTTGTTTTGGCAGTCCATACCCACGTCTCTCCACATAAGGCGGAAGGCTCTGACGTAATAGGCTGTGTCCGAGCCGAAGGGGACGGTGAGAGTGGGCTCTCGGTCATCCTCTCTTGGCTGCCACCAGCTGAGCATACTGTCATCGCAGGCATATATTCCCTCCCTTCCTTGGGCAAAACTGCTTGCTTGAGGGCGTTGATAAAGGGTGAGATTGAGCCAATGGGGGTCATTGTCGTCGCAAGAGCCGTCGGGGATGTAGCGGGGTTCTTCCGCGAGCTCCTTGCAGTAAAGCTCGCCGTTTTCGTCTATATATACCCGATCCATACTGATCCTGCGCTCAAAGGGATGGGCGTATCCGAGAACGTTGGTATAGAAAAGCCACAGAGAGTTGTTGGGGCCGTCGCAAAGGCATCCGTGGCCCGCACCCTTGACTATTCCGGTAGTCTTAAGGCTGAACGGATCGTGCTTTTTTTGTTTTTTAAAGCCCGACAACGGGCCTTCATCTGAATAGCAGATCCCGTTGGCATAAGTGGGATATTCCGTTCCGCAGCCCGAATATAAAAGATAATATCTGCCGTTTATCTTCTTTGCCCACTGACCTTCTATCCAGCCGAGATTTGCGTTTTGGTTTCTTGCGCCGTGGCACTGCCAGCTTACTTCAGGCTCAAAGCGGTTGATCTCCACGGGCTCGCTGATAAGTTGCCAAGGCTTGTCGGGACAAAGCTCTGCACCCAGCGTGCCATAAATTGCGCTTTTGTCCTTTTCATTTTTTGCTACTGCGTTACAGTAATAAATGAAAAGTCTGTCATTGTCGGCAAGAAAGCAGGCATCGGCGGGGCGAAGGGGCTTTCCGTTGGGCTTTGTGAGATGTCCCGCAACTTCAAAGGGGCCCGTGGGACTGTCGGAAACGTAAAGCTCACTCATTCCGTGGCCGTTAAGATACCATTTTCCGCGAAATTGAACCACCGCAGGGCTGTATCTTAAGTGGGGGATGCCGATGTCGATTTTCTCCCAAGTGACAAAGTCACTGCTTTGATAAGCTACGGAATAGCTGGGGTAAAGTATCCATTTTCCTTCGTGGTAAACAACGCTTGGATCTGCTATCGAGCGATAGTCACCGCCCAAAGGATTGTCATTGTCGCTTTGTTGATCTAAAGCTCTTCCCGAAACAAGATCGGGTATGGCTAAAGGGTTGCAGTAAGTCTTCAATGGTTTGTCCTCATAGCTTTATTTTAACAACTGCTTTTCGGATAAGCTTTTGGCTTTCTTCGGCTTCTATGCCGGGGCGGTGTGCATCCTCGGGGAAGAAAACGGCAAAGTCGCCGTCCTTTAAGATGAGAGAGCATTTGGACTCTCCCTTTAAAAATACCACGTCCTTTTCGGGGTCATATTCAGCCAAGACAGACATATCCTCAAGAGGAGAAAAGTCGATCCTTTCCTTTCCCGAGATGATATATTGGATGTCGATATATTTTTCGTGAGCCTCGAATTTTGCTTCATCGGGCTTTTTGGGGACGTTTTCCTGAACTATGGCAAAGAGCTTATCGCCGTCGATGGGGTATTTCCCCGCTTCGAGCTCCTTTGCGTTTTTTAAAAATTCAAATGCCTTTTCAAAGCCGTAACGCTCGGCGTATTTTATGCTTGAGAATATCATTTTCTTTTCCTTTTCTTGATTTAAAGAATAAAGCCCTTGGCACCGAAGAATGAGCATCGGCACCAAGGGGGTCTTTTATTTTAAAGCTTTGCTTTTATGGCGGCGTTTACCTTTTCTCTCAGGTTGAGAAGGTACTGAGGATCGCGGGGGTAGTTATTAAATTCCAAAGGAGTGATTCCCTCATCGATAAGGGAAATAACAAAGTCGCGGGAATAAAGGCTTTCGCAAAGCTCCAAGGCTCTCTGATCCTGCAGAGCGTCGTAGAACACCTTAAGGCGCAGGGATTCGATGCAAGTGCAACGGGGACCGGGATATACGCTGAAGCAGTCGCCCGAGGGGGAGAAGCCGTCGCCGTCGGTGTTGTTCCAGGGGTTGAGGGGAGCGAAGGAATACTCGTTGAAATAGAAGTTATAGCCCCAATGCAAAAAGCCCTTGACGTTATATTTATACATCTGTGCGCCGATGATACGGTTTCTTTCCGAGGGCATGCACATAAGTCTGTTGGACAGACCCTCTCCCGAGCCGCAGCAGTAATAGGTCCAGCGCTCTTTTACATCTCTGTCAAGAAAATCCTGTACCGCGCCGTTGTGGGGAATGGGGATCCGGCAAAGACCCTGATCGAAAAACTCAACGTGGCTCATTGCGTCAATGATGGGGTAATCCTTAACAAGAGGATAAAGCAGATCTCTTGCCGCCTTGTAGGAGTCAAGATGCTTTTGGGAGGGCTCGTCGGAAACGTGGAAATACATTCTCTTGTCGCAGTTCTTTTCCTTCATGTGGGCTATGAATTGGGGAATGAAGGTCCTTAAGAAGCGGCTGTATTCCTCGCCTGTGGCGGCGGTATCCCAGCCGAAGATGCGGCGGTATTCTCCGTCCACGGTCGCCATTACCTTGGGGCAGTTGTGACAGCCCCACTGAGTGAACATATGGTTTATTTCAAAATATTCCACACCCACCTTGTCGCAAAGGGCGATCCACCTATCAAGCTTTTCAAAGCCGAAGGAATATTCCCCGTTATTGAGAGCTACGTCGATAAGCTGAGTAGTGGGGCGCTCCAAGCCGGGAGCGGTGTCCAGAGGGGGAGTGAACAGAGGAGTGAGGATCATATTTATGCCGTTTTTGACGGCGGTCTTCATAAAGCTTTCTATGGCGAGCCAATGCTTATCGTCGAAGCTTTCCGTTTCGTAGTATACCTGCAGGCAATCGCAGTAGAACCACTGGGTGAACTTTGTGGTCTGGGCGGGAAGCATTGCGTCGATGACCTCCACTGTAAGAGTCGCCTCGCAGGGCTCGTATTGGGGATCGAGCTCCATGGTGTTATTCGCCTTTGTACGTCTTAAACGCAGGGTGATGGGGTAAACTCCCGCCTTCAAGCCCTCGCCCTCGATATCTATCCAGAGGCTGTTGAGGTGATTATACACCATAAGCCTGTTGCCGTCCATGGGAAGGAGTGCATCGGGATAAAGACCGACATCGGTCCTTGTCATACCGCTGTCGCAGTGATCCTTGTAGATGGGCATAAGAGAGGGAACGTGGGACACTCTTCTGACCTTGATAAAATCCTTGATGGGGCTTTCTATTTCAAGCTCGGCGGTCCGGAAGTGCATTGAAAACTTTTGTCGGGGATCGAGACAGTAAGCCATCTGGAAGCTTGCTCTTTCGTTTTTCAGCATGGAAAAGCTTTTTATTTCGCGCTTTGTTTTGATGTTTTCGTTATGATAGCATTTTTCCAGGGAGGATACTATTTTTGTGAGCATAGTGCTGTGAATAAGGGCGGTTTCCTGCATAGCGGTATCTCCTTTTTTGAGGCATTTAGGCATTTTTCTCATTTTAACATTAAAGGGTGGCTTTGTCAATGTAAAATGTGGTTTTGCTTTTGTAAAAAAGCCGTAAAATGCAATAAAAAAGCCCGCACCCCATAAGAGGTGCGGAGCTTGATGATCAAAATCCTGATCCCAGTATGGCTTCGCCGAAGATCTCGGCAAGGAGCCTCCAAAGCTCACCGCTGTAGATTGCGGGAATTACGACGGAAAAGAAAAAGCTCAAAGCGAGGACGAAGCATATCAGTGCGAAGACCAACAGTGCCTTGAAGCAGTTCCTTTTATTCTCCTTTTTGCTTCCGAAGGCAAATACGAACATACAGACCAAATTCACCACGGGTAAAAGCATAAGTAAGAAGGTCCAGAACCATTCGCCAAAGCTTACTACATCCTTGGACTTATCCGCCTGAGGCTGAGGAGCCTGCTGATAGGGGTTATACTGAGTGTAGGGATTGGGCTGCTGATAGGGATTGTATTGCTGATTGTAGGGGTTGGGCTGCTGATAGGGAGTTTGCTGATTATAGGGGTTAGGCTGCTGATAGGGGTTGTACTGAGGCTGGGGAGCTGCCTGATAAGGAGCCTGCTGAGGAGCCTCGGGCTGATAGGGAGCCTGCTGGGGAGCCTCGGGATGATATGGAGCCTGCTGGGGAGCCTCGGGCTGATAGGGGACCTGCTGGGGAGCCTCGGGCTGATAGGGAGCCTGCTGGGGAGCCTCGGGCTGATAGGGGACCTGCTGAGGAGCCTCGGGCTGATAGGGAGCCTGCTGAGGAGCCTCGGGCTGATAGGGAGCCTGCTGGGGAGCCTCGGGCTGATAGGGAGTCTGCTGAGGAGCCTCGGGCTGATAGGGAGTCTGCTGAGGAGCCTCGGGCTGATAGGGAGCGTCCTGCGCGGGCGCGTTCTGAGGATCAAAGGGAACGTTGGGATTATTATTCATGGTTACTTCCTCCGTAGTTTTCTGTGTTCAGTATATACCAAAAATGCCGTTATGTCAATAGGAATTTTATTGCGGTTTGCATATACCGCAAGGGGTGTAGCCTTGGGAAGTAAGCTCGGAAAGGCTTCCTTCGAACAGCTTTTTATTTTCCTCTAAAGTAGGGGAGGGGCTTGCTCCTCCCGTTTTTTATGCAAAAATATAATCGCATGGATATGATCGGGCATAATGACGTAATCCTCAATGGTTACATCGGGAAATCGGGTTTCTATTGATTGTAGTTGTTCTTTTGCGATTTCGCCGCAAGGTTTTAATTTGACCGTGATTTCGGGAGGAGCAAGCCCCTCTACATCGGGAGGAGCAAGCCCCTCTACATCGGGAGGAGCAAGCCCCTCTACATCGGGAGGAGCAAGCCCCTCTACATCGGGAGGAGCAAGCCCCTCCCCTACAGAGAGACCGTTTGATTTATCGGTAATTGTAAGGTCTGTTTTGACTATTTCGGATAAAATATGCATTCTGTCACGGATACATATCGTAACAAAATATGCACCTGCGGAGCTGTAGTCAAAATTTTTTAGCCTTGTCGATTTTCTTTTCGGCAATTCGTTTTCGTTGTCCATTTTTATCACCCATTTCTTGTGAAGGCAAAGAGAATTTCGGTTTATTGCGGTTTGCATATACCGCAAGGGGTGTAGCCTTGCTCCGTGAGCTCTCGGATATCTCCCGTGAAGAGTCTTTTGTTTTCCTCCCGCATAGACTCGACGCCGCTGCATTGGGGAAGGTGGATCTTTTTGGAGGAGAGGTTTAAAACGTACTCTCCCTCGGTGCTTGCGGATCGGGAGACTTGAGGTGCAAGACGGTTGGAGCCGTCGGAATAATCTATTATCACGCCCGTTTCCACGTTAAAGACGAAAACGTCAAAGCACACGCCCTCGCCCTCGTCCTCCACGGAAAAGCCCTCCATTCTGACTCCTCTTGCCACAAGCTCATCTCCCGAAAAAACGGGAGTGACTCTGTACATAACGTGGTTGGAGGTCTCTCTTACGTAGTCCGCCACAAGATTTTCAAAGGGGAGCATACCCAATACGTTCATCGAGCGGGTGCCGGTGATGAGGTTCTTCTCGTTGGCGTTTTCTCCCGCAAGCTGAAAGCCTATAAGATGACAGCGGTTATAGAGGTACTTGCCGTCCACAAAATCGTATTTTGCGGTCTGCCAGCCCGAGGGCTTTATCATACCTATGCTTTCTCTGTCCTCGGTGGGCATGATATCCCTGCCTATACAGGCGTGGGTGACGGTGCATCTGCCAAGTTCGTCAAGCTCGCCGTAGTATTCGTAGCTTTTATCGGTGAGCTTATCAAACTCGGGTACGTTATCGCCTATTGCCTCGTAGGGCGAGCCTTTGTATTGGGGAATGGCGTCAAGGGTGGACGGCAGGGTCTGCAGAGGCGGATCGGAGGGTGCTGAGTGGGGAGGGTTGGTGCAGGAGCAAAGCAAAAAAAGGCAAAGAAGGATAAGGGCGAGCTTTTTTGTCATTTTTTCAGGTATCTCCTTTTTGTGATGCATTTATGGGTGGGGGAGGAAAGCTCCAGAGTCTCTGTCAATTGGAATTTGCCGAGGTCTATATTTAAAAATTTATCCGCGGGATAAAGACGGTTCCAGAAATAAAGAATAAGCTCCGTAAAGGGATAGTCGCTGCAGTCCCCGTACTCCAAAAATAAAAGTGAGGCGGGCTCGTCGGGGCTGTAGAGCCTTACCCGAGGATCGTCCTTAAAAAGTCTTTGGGAGAAGGGAGTAACTGCCATGATGCCGCCACCCTCCGCTATCATATCCTCGTATACCGCTCTGTCGCGGCTCTGTCTTCTGTTATTGAAGCTCATTCCCATACGGTCGTCAACACAAATGGCTATTTTCATTTTTTGTCCTTTCAGCGGGGAATAATATCCTTAAGGGTGTTTATCAATTCTCTGTCGCCCATACGGTGCACCGAGCTTATGAGCCTTATGTCCATATCCCTTGCCCTTTGCTCCAGCCTTTGGCGTGCCTGAGGGCTGAGCTTGCCCATGGCGGTGGCGACCACCGCCTTAAGGTGATCCTCGGGGCAAAAGTGCTCGGCGACTGCTGACAGCTTATAAAGCTCGTTTTCGTCAAAGGAGCCGTTTTTGCAGCTTATAAAGGAGAGTTTTGCATTGCGGCTTATAAGGACGTCCACCTCGTTGTTGGTGTCGTTTCCCCGTTTTTCTCCGTCCCAATCAAGAACTGCGCCCATTACCGCGTCGTCGCAAAGCTCTCTCACTGCCCAAAGCACCTTTGCTTCAAGGGCGTTGCCCGCCTTCAGTATAAAGTCGCCCCTTTCCATAAGGATCCCGTTTTGGGTCTCGATGCAAAGGGACTGCCTTTCCAGCTCTCCTATGAGCCATTTTGAATGGGGACCGGGCGGTCTTTTGAATGCATAGCTTCCGGGGGAGGCTTTTTCTATGGCGCCGTTAAGCTCGGTGATGGCGCGGTTATATCTGTCGGGGTCCTTTTTAAGTATCCTCCAGAGCCTTTGGCTGAGCTCGGGGTCCTGGCTTTGGCTGCTTTCCACTGAGCCTCCCATTAAAGCCACGGTCTCGCTCACGCTTATCGCGGGGGCGTTGGAGGGAGAGGAGAGGGTGCCGAGGGCATCGGGGTGCTTTTGCATCATCTTACCGAGGGCAAGAAGCATAAGCCCCTCGGAGCCGCGGGTATCGGCAACACAGTCGCCGTGGGCGGATATGATCCCTTCCAGAGTGCTTTCCAGACAGTTAAGATCCTCGGTGTTGCAGGGGCACCAGAGTATTTTCTGATCGGGCCTTCTTTTTTTGAAGAAGGCTTCTGTGGGGGCCTTGTATTTTTTCAGTGCCGCGGGAGAGACAAGATACACCAAAAGCTCGGGAGAATGCTCCAACGCGCTGACCACGTTGTGAATGCTTTTTTCCCTGAAGAGTTCAATGAGAGTCATTTGGGGCTCCTTTTTCTTTGATAGTTTAATTATACACTCTTTTTTTCTGCGTGGCAAGAGAAAAAGGCTTTTTTGATATCAACGCTTGACACAAATCGGCAAAGAGGATATAATCTATTTATCAATAGCGAGGTGTTAAAATGGCTTCTTACGAAAAGGAATTGAAATTTGCCGTTGAAACGGTGAAAAAAGCAGGACAGAGCTTTAAGGAGGCGGGGACGGTCAGCGAAAAATCAAAGTTTGACCTCGTCACCGAAAGAGATCTTAAGATAGAGGAATTTATAAAGGCTGCCATAAAGGAAAGCTTCCCCGAGGATTCCATCCTCGCCGAGGAGACTATGAGCCGCACCGCTCTTGCGGGGCGCACCTGGACGGTGGATCCCATTGACGGAACGGTGAATATGGCAAAGGGCTTGCCCCTTTACGGTGTGCAGTGCGCCCTTCTCATAGACTCGGAGCCCGTGGTGGGAGTGATATATCTGCCCATTGTGGATATGCTTTTCTGTGCCTCCTGCGGCGGCGGAGCTTATCGGGACGGGGAAAGACTTTTAGTATCTGACTGCGAGCCGAGGAAGGCGTCGGTGAGCTTTGGAGATTTTTCCCACGCAAGACCCGACGATTTTACCGATCAGCACAGAATGGTGTACCTTCTTTCCACTCAGGTGGCAAAGCTGAGGATGCTGGGTACCGCCGCCTGGGATTTTGCCGCTCTGGCATCGGGCTGGATAGACGCAACGGTGCTCTTTACGAGGAATCAGTGGGATCTTGCCCCCGGCAGGCTTATTGCAAGTGAGGCGGGAGCGGTAGTATGCGATCTTGACGGCGGAGAATACTCTCCCTCCTCCAGAGGAATAATAGCCGCCTGCGACAAGGATATGGCAAAGCTTATTTCGGAGTGCTTCTGAGGTGAAAAATGAAGATAAAGGGCGCGATCTTCGATATGGACGGCACGGTCATAGATTCCCTTTGGGTATGGGACTATCTGTGGGAGGAGCTGGGAAAGAAATATCTGGGAAAAGAGGGCTTCAGGCCGAGCGTTGAGGATGACAGAGCAGTAAGGACCATGATCCTCAAGGACGTGGCGGCCTTCATTGCCGAAAGGTACTCTATGGGAGATGCCGAAGAGGTATTTAAGACCACGGAGCAGGTGATCGAGGAGTTTTATCGGGAAAGGGTAGAGCCCAAAAAGGACGTGATCGGGCTTCTTGACCGTATGAAGTCCGAGGGTGTGAGGATGTGCGTTGCCAGCGCCACCGCAAGGGAGCTTCTGTCGATAGCCATCCGCCGCTGTGATCTGGGAAAGTATTTTGTGGCTGTGGTAAGCTGTGCCGACGTGGGCAAGGGAAAGGACTGCCCCGACGTGTTTATGGAGGCGCTGAGGGTCTTGGGGACTCCTCTTGACGAGACTGCGGTCTTTGAGGACAGTGCTCTTGCCGCCGAGACCTCCAAGAGGGCGGGCTTTTTCGTTGTGGGAGTGTACGATCCCGATAATTACGGTCAGGAAAGGCTTATGAAAAACAGTGACCGCTATATAGATCGGGACGGACTTTTCTCTCAGGTATACGATATTATATGATAAGGCTTTGGCGCCTCGCCGTTTTTGGCGGGCGTCTTTTTTTGTGAGAAAAAGTGAAAAAATAATGGTGCTTCGTATTGCTAAAAATAAGCTTTTATGTTATAATATAAAAGGATATGTGTTTTAATGGGGAGAATATGTGAAAACCCCGTGATCCTTACATAAAAATGACAAAACAAATAAGCGATGGAGGCAATAATGGCGACAAAAAAGGAAAAGACCGTTGTTGAAGACGGCGCACAAGGCAAAAAGAAAGCGATATCCACCGCAATGAGCCAGATCGAGAAAAAATACGGAAAAGGCTCGATAATGAAGCTCGGTGAAAACAGGACCATGAACGTTTCCGCGGTATCCACCGGATCTCTGAGCCTTGATATGGCTTTGGGAATAGGCGGACTGCCCAGAGGAAGGATAGTGGAGATCTACGGCCCCGAATCCTCGGGTAAGACCACTCTTGCTCTTCACTGTGTTGCCGAGATGCAAAAGATCGGCGGAGAGGCGGCGTTTATCGATGCGGAGCACGCGCTGGATCCCGTATATGCATCCAACATCGGTGTCAGGATAGACGATCTTCTGGTATCTCAGCCCGACAACGGCGAGCAGGCTCTGGAGATAGCTGAGGAGCTTATCCGCTCCGATGCCATTGATATAGTGGTAATCGACTCCGTGGCGGCTCTGGTTCCCAGAAGCGAGATAGAGGGCGAGATGGGTGCCTCCATGGTAGGTGCTCAGGCAAGGCTTATGAGCCAGGCGCTGAGAAAGCTCAGCGGTGCCATTGCAAAGAGCAACTGTATTCTTATTTTCATAAACCAGCTCCGTGAAAAGGTTGGCGTTATCTACGGCAATCCCGAGGTCACCACCGGAGGAAGAGCGCTGAGATTCTACGCCTCCGTCAGAATAGACGTAAGGCGCGGCGAGCAGATAAAGAACAAGACCGACATAGTGGGAAATCACACCAAGTGCAAGGTTGCAAAGAACAAGGTCGCCCCTCCCTTCAAGGTTGCGGAGTTTGATATTCTCTACGGCAAGGGAATAAGCTATGCGGGCGAGCTTCTGGATATGGCGGCGCTTTTGGGTATCATCGAAAAGAGCGGCTCCTGGTTCAGCTACAACGGCGAAAAGATCGCTCAGGGCAGAGACAATGCCAGGGCATATCTTGAGGAAAACAAGGACGTTGCCGACGAGATCGACGCAAAGGTGCGCGCAAGCTACGGTAAGCTTGACGATGCCGCGATGATGGAGGACGGTATGGCTTTTGACGACGATGAAGACGACGATGAGCTCGGACTTGACGGGCTTGAATAAATTTTGAGAGGTACGAAATAATGGAACATATCACAAGTGATAACATCTTTGCACAGCCCGAACGTTTTGCGCCCCTGAAGCTTATAGCTCTTAAAAGCGCCACAAAATTAGGCGACGAGATCAACGGCCATCTTATGGATATGGCGGACAAGGCCAATTTCGAAACGGACGGCTTTCTTATCGAGAGCGAGTGTCCCAGATTTGCCTCCGGTGATGCCAAGGGTGTTATAAAGGAATCCATCCGCGGAGACGACCTTTACATTCTCGTTGACGTGGGAAACTACAGCTGTAAATATAAGTCCTTTGGTATGGAGCACCATATGAGTGCCGACGATCACTACCAGGATCTTAAGAGAATAATCTCCGCAGCAGGCGGTAAGGCTTGCCGTGTAAACGTTATTATGCCTATGCTCTACGGCGGCAGACAGCACAGAAGGACCTTCAGAGAGAGTCTTGACTGCGCGCTTGCTCTCCAGGAGCTCCAGAATATGGGTGTCAGCAACATCATCACCTTTGACGCTCACGACCCCAGAGTCGTAAACGCAGTACCTCTTATGGGCTTTGACAACGTTATGCCCTATTATCAGGTCCTCAAGTGCCTCTTCAAGAAGGTGGAGGGCTTTACTCCCAAAAAGGATAAGCTGATGGTAGTCAGCCCCGATGAGGGAGCCATGAACAGAAACATATTCTACGCATCCATGCTGGGAACCAAGCTGGGTGTGTTCTACAAGCGCAGAGACTTCTCCAAGGTAGTGGGCGGAAGAAATCCCATAGTTGCTCACGAGTATCTGGGCGAGGACGTTGAAGGAATGGATATCTTCATTTCGGACGATATGATCTCCTCCGGTGAGAGCCTCTTTGACGTTGCCACCGAGCTGAAGAAGAGAAAGGCGAACAGGATATTCTCCTTTGTTACATACGGAATCTTCACCAACGGTCTTGAAAAGTTCGACAAGGCTTACGAGGAGGGGCTTTTGGACGGCGTTCTCTGCACCAACCTTACCTACGCCTCCGAGGAGCTGAAGTCGAAAAAGTGGTATCACGAGGTAAACTGCAGCAAGTATATTGCATATATTATTGCAGCGATCAATCACAACACCTCCGTGGGCGATCTGCTTGATCCTCACGATAAGATAGTACAGCTTCTCGACGAGTGCGGCTGGAACAAATGATATCAAGGGAGCTCTTATATAAAAGAGCTCTCAGAAGCTTATCCTGCAGCGATCAGACCCCTCAGGGCTTGTACTGTAAGCTGATCTCTGACAAAAGCGTGGATCACCAATTGGCAAAAGAGGTGATAAAGCAGCTTCACAGAGAGGGCTTTATAGACGAGAGAAGGTATTACCTTAACCTTATCGAGGAGGGCAAAAGAAAGCTTTGGGGAAAGAGAAGATTTGAGAGCGAGCTGAAAAAGCGCCGCTTCAACGAAAAATATCTTGCCGCCTTTAAGGCGGAGGAGATAGATTGGGCAGAGATGGCAGCGGAGCTTATCCGCGGCGAGGAGGACGGTGCCAAGGCGTACAGAAGGCTTATTTCCAAGGGCTACGATACGGCGACGGCTGCCCAAGCGGTCTCAAGCTGCTTTAGCGAGGGCTAAGGGGCTTAATACGGTAAATTTTACTTGTTTTGGGAAAACAAGGGGGAGAAAATGAGTATAAAAGTCGGATTTATATCTTTAGGATGTCCAAAAAACCAAATGGATCTTGAGCTGATGCTTGCCAAGGTGGCGGAGGAGGGCTTTGAGATAGTGGAGGAGGACATCCACGCAGACGTGATGATCGTCAACACCTGTGCATTCATAAAAAGCGCCAAGGAGGAGTCTATAGAGGCTATCCTGGACTTGGGCTGGCTGAAGGAAAACAGAGATCTGAAGGGCATAGTGGTGACGGGCTGTCTTGCGCAAAGATATTTTGACGACATTCAAAAAAGCATTCCCGAGGTGGATGCGGTGCTGGGTCTGGGCGACGAGAAGGATATTTGTCTTGCCATAAAAAAGGTATACGGCGGAGAGAAGTATTTTGCACACAGTGAGCCCGAGAGCCTTTGTATGGAGGGTGACAGAGTGGTCACCACCCCCGAATACACCGCATATTTAAGGATCGCCGAGGGCTGTAACAACCGTTGCAGCTACTGCGCCATCCCCGGAATAAGAGGGCGCTTGCGCTCGAGAAGGATAGAGGATATAGTTGCGGAGGCAAAAACCCTGAGGCAGATGGGCGTCAAGGAGCTTTGCCTTGTGGCTCAGGATACCACCGGCTACGGAAAGGATCTGTACGGCGAGTACTGTCTGGACAAGCTTCTGGAGAGCATCTGCTCCGATCCGGAGCTGGACTTTAAGTGGATAAGGCTCTTTTACTGCTACCCCGACAAGATAACCGACGGGCTTTTGCAGGTGATGAAAAAATATCCCAACCTTCTTCACTACATAGATATGCCCATCCAGCACATATCCGACAAGGTGCTGGAGAGAATGAACCGTCACGGCAAGAGTGACGTGATCAAGGACAGTGTCAGAAGGCTCAGAGAGGCAATGCCCGATATGGTGATAAGGACCACCGTTATGGTAGGCTTTCCCGGAGAAAACGGTGCTGATTTCGAGGAGCTTTTGAGCTACGTCAAGGAAGCGAAATTTGAAAGACTGGGCTGCTTTTGCTACTCCAGGGAGGAGGACACTCCCGCATACGGCTTCGACGGAAGAGTTCCTCAGAAGACCCGTGAGCGCAGAATGGAAAGAGTTATGGAGGCTCAGTTTGAGATAAACCGCCTCAACAGTGAAAAACAGATAGGTCAGATCAAGGAGGTCCTCTGCGAGGGCTACGATCCCGTGGGTGAGTGTTGGTTCGGAAGGAGCTGGGAATACGCTCCCGAGATAGACGGCAGAGTCTATTTCAAGACCCGCAAAAAGCCCGAGGCTGGAAGCTTTGTAAGGGTGAAGATCACCGATATTCTTGACTACGATCTGCTTGGAGAGGCTGTCAGGGAGGACTGAATGAAGAAACTTAATCTTCCGAACAAGCTGACCCTTCTGAGAGTGGCGCTGGTGCCTTGCTTTGTGGTTTTTATGATGATAGAATCCATATTTTCCAGCACTGCCCTTCCCAGGGTGATATCTGCAATACTGTTTATCGCCTGCGCTCTGACCGACGCCCTTGACGGAATGATAGCCAGAAAAAACGGCCAGATAACGGATCTTGGCAAATTCCTTGATCCCATTGCGGACAAATTTATGATAATTTCGGCTATGATGGCCTTTTGCGCTTCCTCGGTCTATGCAAATATCCGTGTGTGGGTATTTATCGCAGGGCTGGTGGTAGTGCTCAGAGAGCTGGCGGTCACCTCACTGAGGCTTCTTATGGCAGGCAGGCAGACTGTGGTCGCCGCCGCCTTGCCCGGAAAGCTCAAGACCGTGACCCAGACCGTTTTTGTGGCGGTTGCCATGCTGGAGCCCGTGGTTTTGCCTCAAAGCCTTGCGGCTACCTATATCACCCTTGCACTGATGGTGTTTATGACCCTTTATTCGGGCTTTTGCTACGTCAAGCATTATTGGCCCGTGTTGACCCAAGAAATTTGAGAATCGAGGAGACGAAATGTATTTATACAATACACTTACACATAAAAGGGAAGAATTTGTTCCCGTAGAGCCCGGCAAGGTCAAGATGTATACCTGCGGCCCTACCGTTTACCACTACGCCCACATTGGAAATCTGCGTACCTATATGATGGAGGATATTCTTGACAGATATCTGAGATATTCCGGATACGAGGTCAAGCGTGTTATGAACATCACCGACGTGGGACATCTTACCAGCGACGGTGACACCGGCGACGACAAAATGCTCAAGGGTGCAAAGAGAGAGAAGAAGACGGTAATGGAGATAGCCAAATTCTATACCGACGCCTTCTTTCTGGATTGCGACAAGCTTCACATAAGAAGACCCGATGTGGTGGAGCCCGCCACCGGCTGCATTGAGGATTTTATCAAGGTCATCAGCGCTCTTATAGAAAAGGATTTTGCTTACGAGGCGGGCGGCAACATTTACTTTGATACCGCAAAGCTCAAGGAGTACTACGCCTTCCACAACTTCAGCGAGGAGGATCTGGAGGTAGGCGTGCGCGACGGCGTTGAGGCAGACTCCAACAAGAGAAACAAGGCCGACTTTGTGCTTTGGTTTACAAAGAGCAAGTTTGACGATCAGGAGCTGAAGTGGGAGAGTCCCTGGGGTATCGGCTACCCCGGCTGGCACATTGAGTGCAGCTGTATCGCCATGAAGCATCTGGGCGAGAGGTTGGACATCCACTGCGGCGGCATAGACAACGCATTCCCTCACCACACCAACGAGATCGCACAGAGCGAGGCTTATCTGGGTCACAAGTGGTGCAACTATTGGATGCACGTTTTGCATTTGAACACCAATTCGGGAAAGATGAGTAAATCCAGCGGCGAGTTTCTCACCGTCAGCCTTTTGGAATCCAAGGGCTACGATCCGTTGGTGTACCGCTTCTTCTGTCTGCAGAGCCACTACCGCAAATCCCTTGTGTTCAGCTATGAAAATCTTGACAATGCCAAGACCTCCTACAAAAAGCTGGTCAACAGAATAGTGCCTCTTATAAAGGCTGAGGCGGGAGAGATAGATCCCGATGCCTTCGAGGCTATGAAAAAGCGCTTTACCGATGCGCTGGATAACGACCTTAACACCTCTCTTGCCATCACCGCTCTTTACGACGTGTTTAAGTCCGATGCCTCTGCGGCGACAAAGCTCAAGGCTATCGAGGATATGGACACCGTGCTTCAGATCGGAGTGATCGACAGTGCCAAGGCGCTTATCGAGGAGGAGAAGAGGGCGGCAGAGGAGAAGGCAGCAAGGCTTGCCGCAGATCCCGAGAGTGCCGCGATCGAGGAGAAGATCGCCATGCGTGCCGCCGCCAAGAAGGCAAAGAACTTTGCCGAGGCTGACAGGATCCGCGATGAATTGGCGGCTCAGGGAATAATCCTTGAGGACCGTCCCGGCGAGACCCTTTGGAAGAGAGCATAACGAAAAAAGAATTTTGGAAAGGAGAAGCGGGATGAAGAACAAAAGATATTTTCTCATAGGTTTTTATGCCTTTTTGACCTTTGTTGCCTGCCTTATGTTTTACACTCTTTGGGAAAACAGTGAAAAGCTGGGTGCGACTCTGGGCTTTTGGATGTCCATCCTGACTCCTTTTGCGTGGGGCTTTGTGCTTGCCTACGTTATAAACTTCCTTTTGAAGTTTTTTGAAAAGTATATTTCAAGGTGGAGATTCATAAAAAAACCGGGGCACGTCAGGGCGCTGAGTCTTGTCGTTGCGTATCTTGGATTTTTTATACTCATCGCATTGGTATTGCTTCTGATCGTTCCTCAGCTGGTCACCAGCATTTCGGGGGTGGTCTCCCAATACGATGCGGCTTCCATTAACAGATGGGTAAAGGGACTTTCCGACGGACTTCACGCTCTTGCCGGATCAAACACCTTCCTTCTTGAGCAGATAGATCGATTCATTCCCGCTTTGGACGGACTTGTGGATGAGGTATTGGCATTTCTTCCCAAGCTCGTACCCGAGGTATTTAATTTTGTATCCGGCGTCACCTCGGGACTTAGCAACTTTATGGTGGGAATGGTCGTAAGCGTATATTTGCTGTTCGACAAGGAAAAGCTTTGCGCCAGAGTTAAAAAGCTTGCAATAGTGCTTTTCGGCAAGAAAAGGGGCGATTACGCCATAGGCCTTGCGGGAGAGATAAACGAGACCGTGGGCGATTTTCTTTCGGGCAAGCTTACGGAATGTCTCATTATGGGGCTTTTCAGCTTCGTTGCAATGCTTATAACGGGAATAAAGCTTCCGGTGCTTTTGGCGGTGATATTGGGGCTTTCCAATATCGTGCCCTTCTTCGGACCTATAATCGGTGCGATAATAGGAGGAGTCATACTTGTTCTGGTTGATCCTTCCCAGCTTTTGTTATATATAATAGTAGATATAATAATCCAGAACGTGGACGGAAACATAGTCGGTCCCAGGATATTGGGAAAGAGCACGGGTCTGAGCGGTCTTTGGATAATAGTTGCCATTTTATTGGGCGGAGGCTTGTTCGGCTTTTGGGGAATGCTTCTGGGGGTACCCGTTTTTGCCATCCTCTATGCCTTTATCAGAGAATTCGTTGCCAAAAGGCTTAAGGAGATGGAGCTTTCTCCCGCCACCTCGGAGTACGTGGATTACAAGGGTGCTCACGTGGATCTTGTGGAGAATAACAGCCAGCGCCCGAAGAAGCCATCCAAGCTTTTGGAGAGGATCAAGAAGTGGAAAAACAAAAAGCAGAGCTGAGCTCTGCTTTTTTCGGAATACCGAGGTATGAAATGTTTGTAATATCCGACGTAAAGAAAAATTACGGAAAAAAGCAAGTCCTCAAGGGCGTGGAGCTCAGCATTGCTCCGGGGGAGTGTATAGGACTATTGGGGGTCAACGGAAGCGGTAAATCCACCCTTTTAAACATACTTGCGGGCGTTATACCCGCAAAGAGCGGAAGCTTTTCCTTTGAGGGAAGGGATCTTATGAAGGACAGAAGGCTCAGGGAGAGTCTTGTGGGCTTTGTCCCCCAGAATCCGCCGCTGATAGAGGAGCTTAACGCAAGGGACAATCTTCTTTTGTGGTACGAGCCTGAGGTGATGAAAAAGAGTCTCGAGGTCGGTCTGCTGAAGGCTCTTGGTATAGACGGATTTCTGAAGACCGCAGTGGGAAAAATGAGCGGGGGAATGAAAAAGAGGCTCAGTATAGCCTGCGCTATGAGCCGCAACGTGAATCTTATGCTTATGGACGAGCCCTCCGCGGCACTGGATCCCGTTTGCAAGGAGCAGATAAAGGCATACGTCAGGGATTTTTGCGCGGCGGGTAACAGTGTTATCATATCCACCCACGATATTACCGAGCTGGAGATCTGCCACCGACTTTACGTATTAAAGGATGGAAGGCTTTGCCCCTATTCCTTCAACGGTGATGCCGACTCCCTGGCGAGGGCGCTTTTATGAATTACTTAAGGCTTTGCTTTAAAAGATGTCTCAAGGCCTTGCCCGCGGTCTTTGCGGTCACTGCCGCAGTGGTGCTGACGGTTGCCTTGGCGGTATCCGCACTTGTTGCCACAAGTGGCCAAGACGAGCTTCCCAAGACCAGAGTGGGGCTTGTGGGTGATCTTGAGGGGACCTACTTTGATATAGGCATATATGCTTTGGAGAATCTTGACAGCTCCGCAGATTACGTGAGCTTTTCCATGCACGAAAGGGCTGAGGCGGAGAGGATGCTTCTTACCGGAGAGCTGGACGGATACTTATTTATTCCCGATGGCTTTGTGACTGCAATAATAAAAAGAGAGCCCGTTCCCTTGAAGTACGTTGTCCGCAGTGAGCCCTCGGGGCTCGGTACCGCTCTTGTGGCGGAGGTGGTGGACATTGCCGCTCAAATGGTGGGTGAGACGCAAAACGGCATTTACGGAATGCAGGAATACGTTTACAAGACCCAAAAGGGTGTGGGGAGCCTCTACAAGCAGGTGGAGCAGATCAATCTGAAGTACGTGACCAATGCTTTGGACAGAGCTCTTTGGGTGGACGTGCAGACGGTCAACGTGGCGGGAGCTCCCGATATGGCAAGCTATTACGGCTACAGTGCTTTGACGGTATTGCTGATGCTCTGGGGGATCGCCGCCTTCGGGCTTTTGAAAAGAGGTCCCGTGGATTTCTCGCGCTTTGCGGCATCCAAGGGAGTATCGGTGCAAAGGCAGTGCGCCTTGGAATATTTTGCTTTTTTTGTTATAACGCTGATGATATTTTTGCCGATTGCCCTTGGGCTGAAGCTGATCTTATCGGGCAGTATTGACGTTGTTTTTATCCTTTTGGCTCTGTGCGCAGTTTTTGCGGTAAGCGCAACGGAGTTTTTGGTGTATCGCGCCTTTGAAAAAACGGTGAGCGTTATATTGTTCTGGTTTACTCTCACTTTGTTTTCCTGCTATACCGCAGGCTGCTTTTACCCATCGTGGTTCTTCCCCGAGGCGGTCAGGGCGGTGGGAGCGCTGTCTCCCGCAGGCGCTGTGTTTGAGGCGATGAAGTCGGGGGGTGCGGGCGAGCTTGAGGGAGTGCTTATCTGCCTTATATACGGTGCGGTGTCAATTGCTCTTGCGGTGCTGTTTTCAAAGCGCAGAGTGTCGAGGTGATGAGTATGACTGCTATAAGACGAATCTGCCTTCTTACCAAGAGGCTCTTTAAAAAGCCGGGATTTATAGTTATCCTCGTTACCTGCTTTCTTTTTTCCGGTGCTCTTTGCACCTTTTGCGATGACGGCGGCTCTGTGGTGAGGGTGGCGGTGGCGCTGACCGATCCCGACGATCCGGTACTGCAAAGGATAGCAAAGCGGCTTACCGATGCCGAAAGCATAATAAAATTTACCGTCACCTCTCCCCAAGAGGCAAAGGATGCCGTGGAAAGCGGCGATATGGACGAGGCGTGGATACTGCCCGAGGATATTGAGCTTGCCATAGAAAAATATTTTCTGGAGAGGACTCCCATAGCTACGGTCATAAGAGGCAGGCAGGACGTGACAAATCTTCTGTCCGTCGAAAGGCTCAATGCCGCAATATATCCCGAGATGTCCTACAGGGTGTACGTGGATTTCATCAAGAGTAATTTCCCCGATAATTTAGATGAAGCTCAGCTGAGAAAAAGCTACGACGAGTCCTTCAAGCTGGGAAAGCTCATAGAGACGCAGACCGTTGATTCGGTGGCGGTAAGCGACGGGGATGATTTTTTGGGCGCGTCCACAAGAGGAATAGTTGCCTTGGTGGTGCTTTTTGCGGCGCTGAGTGCTCAGATGTACTATCTGGACGATAGAGAGAAGGGCTGCTTTGACGGCTTTAACCAAGGGAAAAGCTTTGGCTTTAACCTGATTACCGTGATGGGTGCAGCGCTGATATGCGCGGTCTTGTGCTTTTGCTCCCTTTGGGTCTTCGGCTATTTTAAGGAGGCTCTGCTTTGGGAGGGGATAAGCTATATCGTATACGCCGTTGGCTGCGGAGGCTTTTGTATGCTTCTGGGTGCAGTGATGAAAAAGACCTCCCTTTTCGGGGTGCTGATACCCTTTGTAATGATTTTATCCCTTTTTGTGTCGCCTATATTCTTTGAAATATCCCTGCTCAGACCTATTGCAATGCTTTTGCCCTGCTATTGGTATCTGCAGATGGCAGCCAACGCTTCAATGACGGGCTTTGCTCTGCTGTACCTTGTTATTACCCTTGCTCTTTCTTATTTGGCGGGTATTCTGAGGTCAAAACACCTGAGGGTATAAGCGCTTGACAAACGGTCGGCGTAAGTGTATAATTCCAATATAAACCAAAGGAGAAGAAAAATGTTTGATATAATCGTTATCGGTGCGGGTCCTGCGGGTCTTACCGCTGCAATATATGCAAGAAGAGCCAACAAAACGGTGCTTATTCTTGATAAGGGAGCCTTCGGCGGACAGATGACCTTTTCGCCCAAGCTTGAAAATTATCCCGGCTTTGAAAGCATCAGCGGAAGTGAGCTGGCAGATCTGATGGTCACTCAGGCGCTTGAGCAGGGTGCTCAGGTGGAGATAGAGAACGTCATCGACGTCAAGGACGAGAATGGCATAAAGAAGGTATATACCGAGGATGAAAACGTTTATGAGGCGAAGGCCGTGATCATTGCGGCAGGCGCAAAGCACAGACATCTGGGCGTGGAGGGCGAGGATGCCTTTATCGGCGACGGAATAAGCTTTTGCGCGGTATGCGACGGCGCCTTCTACAAGGATAAGGAGGTCATTCTTATCGGAGGCGGAAACAGTGCTCTCCAGGAGGCTATACTTCTTTCCGAGACCTGCAAGAAGGTCACGGTGGTGCAAAACCTGGATATGCTTACAGGCGAAAAGAAGCTTTGCGATATAATTGAAAAGAGAGATAATATCGAGGTCATTCTGGGTACGGTGGTGGATAGCGTTATGGAAGCGCCCGCCTTTAAGGGTATCCGCACAAGAAGAGTGGCAGACGGCGAGATCAATGAGCTTTATGCAGACGGAATGTTCGTTGCCATTGGTCTGGAGCCCGAGAACGCCGCCTTTGAGAGCATTTGCAAAATTGATGAAAGAGGATATATTGCATCGGGCGAGGATTGCCTGACCAAGACCCCCGGCGTTTTTGCCGCGGGAGATTGCAGAACAAAGACGGTCAGACAGATCACCACCGCCACCGCAGACGGAGCGGTAAGCGCAGTAAGCGCCTGCAGATATATAGACAGTCTGTAATTACAGCTTTTGGAGAGTATTATGGAAATAAAATTTAAAGGCTTGAGGTTTGTCGTAACAGAGGATGAGCGTATAGGGCTTGTGGACTTTTTCGGCTATGAAAACGAATATACCGAAAAAAGCCTTTCGGATTTTCAATTTCCTCAGTTTGATATTGCGGGCGGGAATTTGTCGGGAAACTTCGTTCAAAGCTCCTCCTTTCAGACAAAGGCGCTTCGCTACCTAAGCCACAGTGTGGAAGATAACACCCTGACGATCGTGCAAAAAAACTCTCTTTTTGAGGTTACTTCTTTCTTTAATGCCTATGACGACACCAACGCTTTAAGAGTGAGCCAAAGCTTTAAAAATATATCCGACACCGAGCAGGAATTGATCACCGCAAACACTCTCGGTCTGCGCTTTGGAAAGGGCGGAATCCCCGCCGAGCACAAGGATTGGTTTTTCCACCGCTTTTCCAACGCCAGATATCACGAATCTGCGCCTGACGTTCGCTCCTTTTACGATCTTGGATTTTTCAAAAACAACGGATATTTCAATCTTTCCAACAACGGCAACACATCCGCTCTTTATAACGTGCCCCAAGGTATAATCGAAAACAGAAGGTCCAAGGATTTTTATATGTTCCAGATAGAGTCCTATTGCTCTTGGCAGGCGGAGCTTTCTGCTGTGAACGCAAATTATGACTTTCAGCTGGGCGGGCCTAATCAGTGGTACCATTTGTGGACCAAGAGCTTGAAGCAGGGCGAGAGCTTTAATTCCACTCCCGTTTCATTGTGCTACGGCAAGAGCTTGAACGAAGTGATCGCCAATATGACCCTTTACCGCCGACATATCAAGGCGGACTGCCAAGCGGATCGCAATTTACCGTCCATCTACAACGAATATATGCATTATTCCTGGGACAGCCCCAACGAGAAGAGGGCAAAGGAGATGGCAAGCGTTGTGGCAAGCACGGGATGCGAATATTACGTTATCGACTGCGGCTGGCACGATTCGGCTGATTACGGCACCACTGAAATGTATAGGCATTTCGGAAGCTGGTATGAAGACAGAGGGCGTTTTCCCAACGGCATCAAGGCTGTCAGCGACGAGATGCACCGCCACGGCTTGAAATTCGGTTTATGGATAGCTCCCGAGGTAGTGGGCTGTAAGAATGAAAGGATGCTGGGCTATTACGACGATGACTGTTTCGTTAGAAAAAGCGGAAAAAAGGTGTTCAACGGCACGGGCTATCTTTTGAATTACAAAAATCCAAAGGTCAGAGCATATATGACGGACACCATTAAAAGAATGGTAAAAGAATACGGCTGTGACTACATCAAATTCGACGGCTGTCCAAACCCCGGACTTGTGGGAGGGGAGCTTTACGAATATATCGACGCCTTTACCGATTGGAGCAGGGAAATGTCAGAGCTTTACCCCGAGGTCATTTTCGAGGACTGTGCGGGCGGCGGTTTGCGAACCGATTACAAGGCACTTTCCATCTTTTCCCTGATATCCACCTCCGACCAGATAGATTACAGAGAATATCCTTATATAACTGGAAACGTGTTTGCGTCCGTTCTTCCCGAGCAGGCGGCGGTGTGGAGCTACCCGATAAACGACGAGACCTTTAAAAACACTGCCCCCGAAGAGCTTGATTCTGTTATAACAAAGGAGATCGTTGTCATCAATATGATGAACGCGGTGCTGGGCAGAATTCATCTTGCTTCAAGACTTCAGCTTTTAAGCGCCGAAAAGATGGCTTTGGTGAAGGAAGGCGTGGATTTTTATAACGCCATCACAAAGGATAAGTTAAATTCCGTTCCCTATTTCCCCAAGGGCTATGCAAAATTCGCGGATACTCTTGTGGCAGTGGGGTTAAAATGCGAAAAAGCGGTGTATCTCGGTGTGTGGAATCTTCACGGAGATCGCCACGTGCAGATAGATTTGCCTGAAATAGAGGCAAAATCGGCAAGGGTATGCTATCCCAAGAGCCTTGAAACAAAATACGAGCTGAAAAACAATAGGCTCATAATAGATTTTTCCGAGGATGAGCAGGGAAGGATCTTTAAAATAGAGCTTTGATGCTTTATTTTGCGGCACAAAAATATCGGAAAAACGGCGGTGAAATCCGCCGTTTTTTTTTGCTTTAAGAGCTTTCTTTATCACGCTTTTCTCGGGGCAGATTAAAGCAAAAGCTCCCTCTTGGCGGAAAGCCGAGGGAGCCGCTTCTTATAAAGCCATTATGGCATTTTTGATCCTGAGGGATTTGGCGTCGGATCATTGCACTGCTGTTTATCTGTCTGTTTTCAGTCTTCGATGAGCTTTTCTATTGTGCCGTTTCCCGTGATTTTTTCACAATCCTTCGTGACCACGTCGGTCATATGAAGATATTTTATCAGCCCGTCGTTTTTAATGAAATTCATGGGCTTGTCGGTGTGGTTTTCGCAGATGAAATTGTCCATAATAAGACGCTCCACCACCGCGTTTACTCCAACCTTGATCGTGTCTTTTGGCAGGGTCTTTTCTTTTCTTTGGATGTCTCTGAGAACCAAGTTTTTCACAAGAGACTCTTTTTGGATGTAGATAAAGGCAAGATTATAGCGAGGCTCTGATGCGGGGTGATGAAAAAAGCGCCCTCGAAATGAGGGCGCTGATTATTATTTTTGGTGGTTTTTCAAGACTCTGTAAAGGGGGTAGCCGGCAACCACGCAGCTCAGAGTCTGGCCGATAAAGACCGTCAGGGCGAAGTACCAAAGAGCTCCGGGGGTGGCGTATACCCACCTGAAAACGAAGGGCAGAATGAGAGAGTTGGTAATGACGGGGCCAAACAGTGCCAAGGCAGGCAAGCGCCTGAGAAGCCGCACGCCCAATGCGCCGAGGACTGTGGCAAGGGTTCCGAAAACAACGTCCCATATGGGGCAACCGGTCAGCAGATTGGAAAGCAGGCAGCCTATGCTGACGCCCCAGATCGCCGCGGGCTCAAAGAGGCAGAGCACGTTGAGCACCTCCGAAAGGCGGAGCTGGATAACGTTGCTTGCCAAGCCTAACGCCGAGCAAAGCCAGGTGAGGACCAAATAGCTTGCCGCGATCATAGCGGCATAGCAAACCTTGAGAGTCTTATTCATTTTTAATCTCCTTTAGTTTTGTTTTAAGTGAGGAAGGTCTCGAACTCACTTTTTATTTACAGAAGCTTTTCCAGAACGGGGAAAAGTCTTTCCGAGAGCATTTCAAAGCCGTCGTCGTTGGGATGGAGAACGTCGGGACTGAAGAACTTGGGGTCGTGGTCAATAAGGGTCTTTCCGTCTATGACCGTAAGATCCTTTATCGCTGCCGATGCGCATTGGATGATCCTTTCCGTGGCGTAATCAAAGCTGCCGACCTTGGTGGTGCGGTCATTGTCGCCCCTCCAGAAGGGGGTGATCACCGCAACGGGAGTATCGGGATAAAGCTCTGCGAGCTTTTTGTAAAACCCCTCCACGGAGAGGTCAAAGCGCTCCTTTTTTCTGTTGGACCAATCGTTGGTGCCCAGTGCCACGGTGATAAGATCGGGGGTGAAGCCTATTCCGTCGCCGAGATTTCCCACGTGGTACACGTCGCCGCCGATGCCCTGGTTTATCATATTGCAATCAAATTTGCGGGCAAGCCTTGCGGGATAGCTGTGGGAGGGGTACTTGGCATCGTAGCCGTGGGTGATGGAATCGCCGATGCAGAGCATGGTCTTGGCCTTCTTAACGGGCTCAAGGCTTGCGTTATCGTCGACGGCTATTTCCTTTACAGCCGCCTTGAAAAGGCAGGGGAACCACAAAGTCACCCTTTTTTTGCCCTCGGGAAGTCGGAAAGTGATCGTGGGCTTTCTTTCGGTGAATTTATCTTCGCCTTTGCGGTCAAAAAGCTTTCCGTCAACGTAAAGATCGAAATAATAGAACTGTCTTGAGCTTGCGCGGTGCAGCTTAAAGGAAAGAGAGAGGCTCTGGCTATCGGTGATCATATCCAGAACTATTCCCGAGCTTGCGCGGCATTTCTGACGGAAATCCGCATTGGTGTCCTCGTAATAGTCCTCCTGAGCCTCCGCATAGCGTCTGAAAACGGTGTATTGATCCTCGGAGGTCACGGCAACAGCGCCGTGAAAAAGAGGAATAAACTGTTCTTTGGTAAGCTTCATTTTATCAAACGTTGAATCTGAACAGCACAACGTCGCCGTCCTTCATCACGTACTCCTTTCCTTCGCTTCTTACAAGTCCCTTTTCCTTGGCGGCGGTCATAGAGCCGCACTCCATAAGCTCGTCGTAGCCGATGACCTCTGCGCGGATGAAGCCGCGTTCGAAGTCGGAATGAATCTTTCCTGCGGCGGCGGGAGCGGTGGTGCCCCGTTTGATGGTCCAGGCTCTGACCTCGGGCTTACCTGCGGTGAGGTAGCTGATGAGGCCCAGAAGCTCGTAGCCTGCGGCGATGAGTCGGTCCAGGCCCGATTCCTTAAGGCCGTACTCCTCCAGGAATGCTGCCTTATCCTCGGGATCCATCTGGCTGAGCTCTGCCTCGATCTGAGCGCACACGGGAATGATGCCGCTGTTTTCGCCGTCTGCAATAGCCTTAAGGGCGCGGTAATGATCGTTTGCGCCCTCGGGACTGTCGATGGAGTCGATATCATCCTCGCCCACGTTGGCTGCGTAGATAACGGGCTTCATGCTGAGAAGGGGGCTTTCGCTGAGCATCTGCTTCTCATCGTCGGTCATTTCCACAAGTCTTGCGGGAATGCCTTGGCTGAGGGCGTCCATTACTCTTTGGGTGAGATCTATATCCACCTGAGCCTCCTTATCACCCTTCAGGCGCTTCTTGGCTCTGTCCAGCCTCTTTTCCAATATTTCTATATCGGAAAGGATGAGCTCCATATTGATTATCTCAACGTCTCTTGCGGGATCAACGCCCTTATCCACGTGGACTATGTCCGCATTTTCAAAGCAACGGACAACGTGAACTATGGCATCCACCTCGCGGATGTGGCTCAAAAACTTGTTGCCCAGACCCTCGCCTTGGCTTGCGCCCTTAACGAGACCCGCAATGTCAACGAATTCGATGATGGCGGGGGTGGTCTTCACTGCGTCGTAGAGCTTGGTAAGCTCGTCAAGGCGCTTGTCGGGCACCGTTACCACGCCCACGTTGGGGTCTATGGTGCAGAAGGGGTAGTTTGCCGCCTGCGCACCCGCTCCCGTAAGAGCATTAAAAAGTGTACTCTTGCCAACGTTTGGCAAGCCGACGATACCGAGTTTCATTTTTCTTTCTATCTCCTTAAAAATCCTTTATTTATCAAGGGATCGGTGACTGTCACCATTTTAACGAATTTAACTTTAATATTATATCATACTCGCAGATTTTTTTCAATAGGAAGAAGGTATTTTGCACGGGGAGTTTTTTAAAAAAAACGGAGCAATAAAAAGGCATTTCTTTAGTCCGACTTTAGCAAAGAGTGGTATAATCTGTTTGTAAAATGAAAAAGGGGGGCGGGGAATGGAGTTTCAGACCGTGTTCAAGCGATATGAGCTGAAATATCTGCTGACTCTTGATGAAAAGCAAAGAGTGCTTGAGGCGATGGAAAGGTATATGGAGCTTGACAAATTTAAGCGCTCCACCGTAAGAAACGTGTATCTTGACACGAAAGATCACAGGCTCATAAGGCGCTCTATGGAAAAGCCGGAATACAAGGAAAAGCTTAGGATAAGAAGCTACTGTCGGGCAAATGAGGACAGCACGGTTTTTGTGGAATTGAAAAAGAAATACCGCTCAGTGGTCTACAAGCGCCGTATGGCAATGAGCCAAAGGGATGCCGAGGCCTGGCTTTTCAAAAAGGCTCCCTGCCCCGCCGACACTCAAATATCACGGGAGATAAGCTATTTTTTATTTCTTTATCGGGAGCTTGAGCCTAAGGTGTTTTTATCCTACGAGCGGGAGGCGTATTACGATAAAAGCGGCGGAGATCTCAGAGTGACCTTCGATGACAATATTCTGTGCCGCCAAAGGGACATAAGCCTTTGCTCGGAGGTTTACGGCGACAGACTGCTTGATGAAAGCAGTGTGCTGATGGAGCTGAAATGCTCGGGGGGTATACCCTTATGGCTGGTGAAGGTGCTTTCTCGGGAGAGGATATACAAGACCTCCTTTTCAAAATACGGCACCGCCTACGAAAAATATATTTTTCCCGAAATCTGCAAGAAAGCTAAGGGGGCTGATAAAAATGGAAACGATATTCAAAGGGATATTTGACAGTGAGTTGACCAAGGTGATCGAGGTGGGAGATTTTCTTCTTTGCCTTGGTGTGAGCATTTTGCTGGGAGTGATAATTGCCGCGGCATATACTCTGAAAAACGATCACACCTCGGGATTTCTTCTCACTCTTGCGGTTTTGCCCGCAGTGGTGTGCGTGGTGATAATGATGGTCAACGGGAACGTTGGCGCAGGTGTTGCGGTGGCAGGAGCCTTCAGCCTTGTCCGCTTCCGTTCCGCTCCCGGCTCCGCAAAGGAGATAGCGGCAATATTTTTCGCAATGGCTGCGGGACTTATTGCGGGAATGGGATATCTCGGCTACGCTGCCCTTTTCACGGTTATTATGTGTCTTGCCTTTATGCTCTGCAGCCTTATCGCCTTTGGCAGGGAAAGCCGCGACAGGGTGAAGAAGACCTTGAAGATAACCATTCCCGAGGATCTTGATTACACGGGAGTCTTTGACGATATTTTTCGTGCCTACACCAAAAAGAGCGAGCTTGTAAGGGTGAAGACCACCAATATGGGAAGTATGTTCAGGCTCACCTATGACGTTATCCTCAAGGACGTTTCCGAGGAAAAGGAAATGATAGACCGCCTCCGTGAGAGGAACGGAAATCTGGAAATATTCATATCAAAGCGTGAAAGCTCGGTTGCGGAGCTTTGATGAAGGGAGTTTTTTATGAAATTTAAGCTGACGGCGCTGTTAACGACCGCAGCCATTCTGTTTTCGGGCTGTGCGGGAGCCTACACGGGAGCTGCACCTGAGGGTGGCTTGCCCTCTCAAGAAAGGAACACCTTGCCTCTTACCCAAGGCGGGGGAGCTGAGCTTGGTGATGACAGTGTATCCTTTGGCGAGGCAATAGAGGATACGGGGGCATACGACGGCTATTTTGAGGGAGACGGAGACGGTGTGACGGTGGAATGGGTATCGGGCACCGAGAATGCATACAAGCTTGAGGGGAACACTCTTTACTTTACCGCCATCACCGAGGAAAGCGTGTATTCCCTTTCGGGAAGCTTCAGGGGAAGCGTGGTTATAGACGTGGGCGATGAATATAAATTCGAGCTTGAGCTAAAGGGCCTTTCCCTTATCTGCGACAGTGTAAATCCCATCACGGTAAAAAGCGCAGACGAGGTAACGATAAAGGCGAAAAAGGACACAAAAAGCTATATCTACGACTTAAGAGAGGCGATCGACTCTGCCGACGAGGCGCTTTATTCGGGGGCGATCCACTCCGAGACGGATCTTGAGCTTGGCGGTAAGGGTGAGCTGACGGTGGTTTCCGAAAACAATAACGGGATCCATTCCAAAAATGATCTGCAGGTGAAAAATCTAAGCTTATTCGTTGCCTGCATCGATAATTGCCTTAAGGGAAAGGACAGTGTTGAGATAGAGGGGGGCAGCACAACCCTGATAGCATCGGGAGGAGACTGCATAAAGACCTCGGACAGCGATATCTCCGAGAAGGGCAATCAGAGGGGAGATATTACCGTAACGGGCGGCACTCACACTCTTTACGCCGCCTGCGACGGAATGGATGCGGCGCATAACGTGATAGTTGACGGCAGCACCACGGTGCTTAGCATTTATACCGACAAGTATTCAAGCTACTCCGGGGAGGTGACCTCTGTCAGTGAGGACGGATATTATATCCGCTTCCCGAGCCAGGACTACAGCTACTCGGTAAAGTTTATCAATTCAGACACCCAAGAGTCTTTATGGGTGGATGCGCAGTATCATTCCAAGGCTCAAGGTCAAAGAAGCAGTTATTATTACTATTTCTTCCCAAAGCCTGAGGGCTACGATAAGCTTAGATTTTTTGTGTATTCCGACGGAATGGAGCTTTCTCAGGAGCTTTGTTATGCCGCCGCATCCGATGAAATGGTGCTCAGCACCGCCTACGATACCATCGCCCTGACGAGCTCGGGCTATTCGTGGACAAGCTACACCACCCGTGTTCAGGAGGGCGGCTTTGGCGGTCCCGGAGGAAGACCCGGCGGCGGAGGGCCGGGGGGCATGGGCGGAATGCAGGACGGCAACAGTGATAAGGGTGACTATTCCACTAAGGGCATAAAGGCCGCAAACGAGATAGTGATAGAAAACGGCACCGTTAATATAAAGGCATACGACGACGCCATCCACGCCAACAGTGACCAAAGCCTTGAAAACGGAGCGTCACCTTTGGGCAAGGTAACGGTCAACGGCGGCAATATTACCGTATATTCCAACGACGACGGACTTCACGCCGACGGAGAGCTGGTTATGACCGACGGTACCGTTACCGTCACCCAAGCCTATGAGGGCATAGAGGGTACCCGTGTGAATATCACGGGCGGACGCCTTTCCGTATATGCCAAGGATGACGGAGTCAACGCCACCGCCACCTCCGACACTGCTGTGAGCATCGGCGGCGGAAGAATATATATCAGCTGCGGAGGCGACGGAATAGATTCCAACAGTCGAGCCTCATACAGCGGAATAGTGTTCTCGGGCGGGGAAACGGTGGTCATTTCCACCTCGGGAGGTAACTCCGCCATAGACAGTGAGCAGGGATATCTGTACAGCGGAGGCTATGTTATTGCTCTTATGCCCGTAGGCGGAATGGCAAACGAGGCTACCCACTGTCAGGGCTTTGAAAGCATAGGAAGTGTGACGAAGGCATCTCTTTTGGAGGGAGAGTATCTTGTGGTGACCGTCAAGGATAAAGTGGCAACGGTGAAGATCGCGGAGTCTATGTCCGCATATATCATAGCTTTGGGAGACTCTGCCGCCGAGATCTCCACAGAAGCCTCCACCGAGCTTGAGCTTGACAAAAACGGCGTTGCATGGAATTAAGATCTTATTGAAAAGACAGAGAATTTTTGCTATAATTATTTGAGAAACCAAAAAGGGGGGAGCGAGGTGCGCCTATTGGTCGCAGAGGACGATCCAAGGCTTTTGAAAAGCCTTGTGCGTATCTTTGAAATAAATAACTATACAGTTGACGGCGTAAGCGACGGAGACACCGCCTTTGACCTTGCCGCCTCCGATGAATACGACGGTCTTGTGCTTGACGTTATGATGCCGGGGACGGACGGAGTGACGCTTTTAAAAAAGCTGAGAGAAAAGGGGATAAGCACCCCCGCTCTCTTTCTCAGCGCCAGAAGCGAGACCTATCAGAAGATAGAGGGGCTTGATGCGGGTGCGGACGATTATCTGCCCAAGCCCTTTGAAACGGGAGAGCTTCTTGCCAGAGTCCGCGCAATGCTTCGCAGAAAGGACAATTATCTTCCCGACGTGTTGCGCTTTCACGGTCTTTATCTTAACCGCTCCACCTACGAGATATCCTGCAACGGTATTTCGGCGGCTCTCAGTGCAAGGGAGTTTCAGGTAATGGAGATGCTTATGCAGCAGCCCGGGGGGATAGTCAGCCCCGAGCAGATAATCACCCACGTCTGGGGCTGGGATACAAACGTGGACACCAGTGTGGTCTGGGTGCATATATCCAACATCCGCAAAAAGCTGGAGGGGATATCCTGCCCCGTGCTTATCCGATTTGTACGAGGGGGCGGATACGTTCTGGAGGCTGAAAAATGATCGACAGACTTCGACGCAGATTTATAATAATCTCAATCGTTTCGGTGCTCTCGGTGGTGACCCTGGTATTCGGGCTGATACTTTCGTGGAATATTGTTTCCCTGAACAGAAATATGGATATTCTCGCCGACAGAGTGTCGGAGGGCGGAGGAAGATTTCCCGGCACCCCCAACGAGGGACCGAGGCCCGATAAGATGCCGCCGAAAAACGATCAGTCTCTCGGATTTATTAATCCCGAGACCCCCTTTTCCACGCGCCACTTTACCGTGTTCTTCGATGAGGAGGGCAATGCCACGGACACCTTTACCGATTCGATCTACGCCATTACAAAGGAGCAGGCGGTGGAGTATGCCCAAAGGGTGCTCAAGGGAGCAGATAACAGAGGCTGGATATCAAGCTACCGCTACAAGGTGTTTTCCACCGAGCGCGGCAGAGGAGTGGTCTTTGTCGACGGCAGTATGAACCGCTCCGCACTGACCCAATCCATGGTGATAGCCGCAGTGGTGCTCTTTGCCTGCGGGGCGCTGGTGCTGATCTTGATATTACTGCTCTCGAAAAGAGCCGTAAAGCCCATCGCGCAAAGCTACGAAAAGCAAAAGCAGTTTATCACCGATGCAAACCACGAGCTGAAGACTCCCTTGACTCTTATTCTGGCAAATCTTGATATTGCAGAGGGCGAGCTGGGTAAAAACGAATGGCTGGAGGACATCCGCTCGGAGGGAATGCGTATGGCGGAGCTGGTAAATCAGCTTGTGGCTCTTTCCCGTATGGACGAGGAGGAGCAGAGACCCCGTATCGCGGAGCTGAGCCTTGGGGAGACGGTGTATGACACTGTATCGGAATTTGAGCCCCTTGCTCTGAGCCGAGGAAAGACCGTCACGGCCTCGATAGACAGATCCCTTAAATGCCGCGGCGACGAGAGCCTGCTAAGACGCCTTGTGGGTATACTTATGGATAACGCCGTAAAATATTGCGACAAGGGCGGAGAGATAAGCGTAAGCCTTCAAGGGGGAAGATGCCCGACTCTCACCGTAGAAAACAGCTATTCGGCGGTGGACGAGCTGGATACGGAGCGCTTGTTCGACCGCTTCTACCGCGCCGATCGGGCGAGGACCTTTAACGGAGGCTACGGCCTGGGTCTGGCTATGGCAAGATCCATAGTACAAAAGCACCGAGGAGAGATAAGCGCCTATAAAAAGGATGGCGCCATAGGCTTTAAGGTCATATTGCATTATTGAAAAATTTTTTTAATATAAAAGAAAAATGGGAGAAACTTCTTTACGAAGTGTCTCCCAATGATTTTTTGAAAAAAGTGTTGCACTTGGCTTGACAATCTGACGAGGCGAAATAGTAGCCACATCTGTGGCGGTAGGGTGAGTTTGCAAGTGTCAAATGTTTCGGTGGGCTTTCAGCTCCGCCGGCAACACGCCCTTATAGGGCTGAGGGGGGTGTTTTTTTCATCCTCCTTTGCCGCGGCAATACGGATGTGAATGGGAAGAGCGGTCCGGATAAACACCCACAAAAGGATGATTATCAAAATACGTATCAGGTACGGAATAAACCCGTTAAGAAACAAAGCCGCAGGAACGCATACCACCAAGAGAGCTTTATTTCTTTACAAAAAAGCTGATCCTTTGGCTTGCTATCTCAAAGCTTGAGGCGATCTTATTTGTGACTCTGTCCTGCCAAAGCCCCTCCAGCTTCAGGGTATAGGGCTTATCGCTGAGATTGGATACCGTAAGGTAAGTGCTTTCGTTTACGAACATTGAGGCGTAGATATCCTCAAAAAGCTCCGATCTGATAAGATCGCAGTCTCTGAGCTCTATATAGGCAAGGGAATTTTCGCTGACCATAGGCTTATACAGAGCAAAATATCTGCTCCAGCAGTTGAATTCATCGGGATCGTCGGGGATGGAGGACCAAAGGCTGTAAACGTAAGGGCCGTCGGGATGAGCGTCCATATACTCTCCCACCGCCTTGTAAAACTCCTGCTCGTCTCCGCCGTAATAGGTAACGTTTTCAAGCTCGGTGTTTTTGCCTCTGATGGGGCGACCCGTCTTCAAAAGAGGAAACTGCATAAAAGGGACGGTGTAGGCAATATAATCCTCCAGGGTGTTGCCCTCGTAGAAATGTCTGTCCTGGCAGGGGACCACGTAGCCCGGATACTCCTTCCCGATGCCCGGCTCGAGCTTTGTTATTGCCTCGCCTACCCAGAGATAGTCATATACCTTATCCTTGCAGGGAGCGGGGTTATTTCTGTCGCAGTGGAGCTTGTATATTCCACCGCGCTTTTTTATTTCACTGTAGATCTGCACCAGCATATCCTCTACGTCAGCATCGTAGAAATCCTTATCCATATGGCAATGAGAGCCGGGGACGTAGCCGTCGTAGCCCCAATCGTTGAATATGCCGTCAAAGCCGTAGCGATCCATAGCCTCAAGGGTCTTGGGGATAACGTAGGCTCTCCAGGCGGCGTTGCCGTGATTTCCCTTGCGGTAACAAAAGTAGTTATTTTTAAAGGCGCGCTTTATCGAGGTGAACTCCTCGCGAAAATCCGGATCGGTCTGTTGAAAATATCCCGATGACACGTATGCTATGACCTTGATGCCGTTATCGTGGCACAGCCTTACAAACGCCTTCATTCCTTCCTCGTCCACAGCGCTGAATTTATCTGCGCCGTAAAGCCTGCAGGCGTCGTTCCAATCCTCGTGGAGCTGAATGAGACTGACTCCCGCCTTTGCCATTTTCTCTATCAGCGCTCTGTCGTAATCGGTGGGGCTTGCAATGACCTTGTCGGGATAATCTCCCAGGTTGTATATGGCCTGACCCGCAAGATAATCACTTACCCTTATTCTGCGCAGATACCTTTTGTTGGTTTTTTCCGCCAGACGGATGTTTTCTATTCTTGCCTGTTGCTTAAGCTCTGTCATCTAAATTTACTTCCTTTTTTGTATTTCTGTCGTGGCGTACCAAGCCAAGTATTATGGAGCTCATTGCCAGAACCTCGTTGAGAGCGCCGGTGTGAGCGCCGTGAACGAGATTATATACTATCCAGCAGGGGCCCACCAAAAGGGAGATGAGGCGTATTTTTTTTGGATCCTTCATCCACAGTGCCACCGTGGAAAGCACCGAGCCTGCTATGGGCAGAAGACTCCAGCCATTTTCATAGGTATATATGCCCGATGCTACCATAAGTGCAATGAATACAAAAAGCCATACCCTCGACGAAGCCCATTTTTTTGTGTTGTTTAAGAAAAACAGGGTCCTTACAAAGGAGATCAGATCAAGACAGCCGCCCGTTATTGCATTTACCATAAAAAGCTGGAGTGAGAACATAAGGCTTGCAGTCATCTGAAAGAGCAGTATCAGTTTTCGGGAGCTGAACTGAAAGGATAAAAGGGAAAATACTATACCGATCACTCCCACTATTTGTGCGGGCAGATTCATAGGCGGGATCTCCTTTCCTTGTAAGAATTTTTGAAAGTGCAGTGATTATTATATCACATAAATAATGTTAATTCAATGTCAAATTTACATAAATGCCCGGTTGGGAATTTTTAAGTTTTATAACATTGTGTTAAGAAGGGGATCGGCGGAGTTTTTATTGTGTTCAAGCATGCTTTTTAATGCGAAAAGCACGTCGGAAAGTCTTTCGTCTGAGATCACATCCTGCGGAGCTCTCAGTGTATATAAGGCTTTTTCGTTACTGCATTTTAACAAAAAGGATATTTCCACCCTGCCGGAGCGGTATTGGGGCGAAGAAAAGGATATATCCTTATTGCAAAGTCGGGATATCTTTTCAAGGCATATTGCGGCAGTGTCCACGGCGCCGGGAGTGTTTTTATACAGCTTAAGCTCCTTGCACTCGCAGCTTAAAACAACGATGGCGTTATCGGCCTTTTCGAGGACGCGGCAAATAAGTCTTTTTCGGTCGGTATTTACAAGAAGGAAGCATATCGCCCAAAGCATAGCCGCGGCAAGCCTTGTGTGGTCGGAGGCGACGGCGAGTCTGCTTTCGCACAGTACCTCAAGCCTGTAGCCCCATCGGGACAGGCTTTTTTCCGTTCTTCGGCGCAGAGCCTCCAGAAGATCCTTCACCGCTACTGCCACTCTTTTTTCGGAGGCAAGACCCTTAAGGGAGCCTTCGGCATCCGACTCGAGAAGGGTGTTTCTTGCCGAGGGCTCCAGTCCTTCCTTAAAGGGGAGGGCGGGAGTATTCCGATCCGCCGTCTCACCTATCTCCAAGGGAAAGAGCTTCAGCTTATAAAGTCCGTCCTTAAAGGACACGGACACTATCCAGCGCTTGTCGTAAAGCTCAAAGGAGCTTATGCCGATCTTTAGTGTGACTCTAAGAGCGGTTTGGATATCTTCGGAAAGGGAAAGAAAGGGGAAGTGCTTTTTGGCAAGAGCATTAAACGACACTATTTTGCGCCGTGAGTTACAAATAATGCAAATGGAGGCTTCATCGGGATAGGGCTCGTATTCGAGCTCGCTTTTAATATTATCTTTCATAGTCTATTTTCTCGTTAATTTTTTAAAGCTTCCGGGGGTACATCCTTTATAGCGCTTGAATTGGCTGGCAAAATGGCTGGGGGTGGAATAGCCCACCGCTTCGGCGATCTCGGTGAGATTGAGCTTTCCCTCTGAGAGAAGCAGCTCAGCCCGAGCCAGGCGCAGGTGGATAAGATAAGAGCGCAGAGTTATTCCCATAAGAGAAGAGAAGCAACGGGAGAAATAGGCGGTGGAATATCCCGCCACATCTGCCAGAGTTCTTTCGTCGCAGATCTGTATATTCTTGCTTGCAAACTCCATAGCCCTTGTGACGTTTCGCACGGTGTCCGGGGGGAGGGGATGTCCTGAAACGTCAAGAAGTCTTTCCTTGCTCCAGCTTCTTAAAAGCAGCGAGAACAGGTTAAGAATTGCGCCCTTTACGGATAGCTCAAAGCCCGTATCCCTTTCCTCCGACTCGGTAAAGACGGTGTTCACAAGGGCTTCTATCCTTTTGGCATAAGGCGACGATGCCTTTACCACCCTCGGATGAGAGGAGCCCGCGGTGAGAAAGGGCAGAATGTATTTAAATTCCGAGGCGGACTGATCGGCGTTGTAGATTATCTGGGGCATAAGCTTTATGACCTTGTATTTACTGTGTGTGGGCGCACGAAAGCAATGGGGCTCCATGGAATTGATTATAAAAAGCTCTCCCTCAGAAAAGCTTGAGACCTCTCCCGAGACCAAGGCCTCGGTCTCGCCCTCCAAGCCCCACAGCAGCTCTATGTATTCGTGGTAATGGCACCTTGAGTCCTTTGAAAAGGGCTTGCCTGCCTTTTGGTGTATCTCCAGACAGTGGACCGTTTGGGGCATACCGTTTTGCCTGTATATTCCTTCATCAAAATCCATTTTTCTCTCCATGTCAAAAAAACGATAATTTTTAGCAAATTTATTATAGCATATTTTTTGCTTTGGTGGTATAATTAAGCTATAAAAATAGGTGAAAAAATTTTTTTACCTTTGAAAAGGAGCAAGAATATGATAAAGGTCACTGTATGGAACGAATTTATCCACGAGACTAAGAGCGAAAAGGTAAAGGCTATATATCCCAACGGTATCCACAAGTTGATTGCGGATTTTCTCGCTTGCGATGATATCAGCGTAAGGACCGCTACTCTTAATATGCCCGAGTGCGGCTTGACAAAAGAGGTATTGGATGATACCGACGTTCTTATCTGGTGGGCACACGTAGCTCACGATAAGGTACCCGACGAGATAGCCTTCCGCGTAAGAGATGCGGTCAACAGCGGTATGGGTATAATCTTCCTCCATTCCGCACATCTTTCCAAGCCCTTCAGATATCTTCTGGGAACCGCCTGCAATCTTTGCTGGAGAGAGTCCGGCGACAGCGAGAGGCTTTGGGTCATCGAGCCCGGTCATCCCATAGCTCAGGGCTTAGACCGCTTTATCGAGATCCCCGCAGACGAGACCTACGGCGAGCCCTTCGGTATTCCCAACCCCGATAAGACCGTATTTATTGGTACCTACAGCGGCGGAGAGGTGTTCCGCAGCGGCGTTTGCTTTGAGAGGCTCAACGGAAAGATCTTCTACTTCCAGCCCGGCCACGAGACCTTCCCCATCTACTACCAGGCAGAGATCCAGAAGGTAATAAAGAATGCGGTAAGATGGGCTGCTCCCAATGCCCCCCGCAGATCTCTTAGTTGTCCCAACGTTCGTTTCCCCTCCGACAAGGAAAAGGGATACGTAAAGCAATAAGTAAAAACTAAGGAGAAAAAAATGGTAAACGACGTTGTAAGAGTAGGTATAATCGGTTGCGGCGGTATCGCAAACGGAAAGCATATGCCTTCGCTGAAAAAGCTCAAGGACGTTGAAATGGTCGCGTTTTGCGACATCGTTGAGGAAAAGGCCGTAAAGGCAAAGGCCGAGTACGGCACAGAGGATGCAAGGGTCTATACAGACTACAAAAAGCTTCTTGAGGACAAGACCATCGACGTGGTCCACGTCTGCACTCCCAACAGAAGCCATTCCTTCATAACCGTGGACGCACTGGACGCGGGCAAGCACGTTATGTGCGAAAAGCCCATGGCTATAAACTCCGCAGAGGCGCAGAAGATGATCGATGCCAGAGACCGCTCCGGCAAGCTTCTCACCATCGGATATCAGACCCGCTTCAGAAGCGATGCTCAGTACCTGAAGACCGAGGCAGAGCTGGGCACCTTCGGCGAGATCTACTACGCCGAGGCTATCGCTATCCGCCGCAGAGCCGTTCCCACCTGGGGCGTATTCCTTAACGAGTACGAGCAGGGCGGCGGTCCCCTTATCGATATCGGAACCCACGCGCTGGATCTCACCCTTTGGACAATGAACAACTACAAGCCCAAATACTGCGTGGGAACCACCTTCCACAAGCTCAACAATGACACTCAGACCGGTAATGCCTGGGGCGATTGGGATCCCGAGAAGTTCACCGTTGAAGACAGTGCCTTCGGCTTTGTGGTTATGGAAAACGGTGCCACCGTATATCTCAAGAGCTCCTGGGCGCTGAATATGGCGGATCCCAGAGAGGCCATCACCACCGTTTGCGGAACCAAGGGCGGTGCGGATATGCTTGACGGCTTGAGGATCAACTACGTAAGAAACGGCAGACAGTGCATACTGAAGCCCGACTTCAAGGCGGGTGGAGTTGCCTTCAACGAGGGCAGTGCTTCCATGAAGCCTCAGGAGCTTGAGGCTCTTAAATGGATAGAGGCAGTAAGAAATAACACTGCACCTCTTACTACTCCCGAGCAGGCCATCACCGTTACGAAGATCCTCGAGGGTATCTACACCTCCGCAAAGACCGGAGATATATTCAGATTCTGATAATAAAGAAGAGAGGATCCGAGGGGGTCCTACCATAAAGCAGGTTTTGAACTACCGAACAAAGAAAAAGGAGTATGGACAATTTTGTTCGTACTCCTTTTCAAACGCCTTGCCTGCAAGGTATAGTGTGTTACATCTTACGGTGTTCTGTCGGGCGGTAATTGTTGAAAAGTGATATGCCTCGCACGGCTCGGCGTGATATTTTTGCTCCGCAAAAGTGATATTGCTCCCGCTGGTCGCAGTGATATTCTATTCGCCTCTTTCTTCCAACGCGCGTAGCGCATATCACGTCCAAAGGACATATCACGCACGAAGTGCATATCACTCGCCGTAGGCGAATAGAGTTGGCGCACCTGCTTTATCTCAGGTGCGCCGAGGGGGTCCTCTTTTTTTATTGGGAAAAAAGCCCATATAAGCGGGAATAATCTTGACAATTGCGGCGCTTTGTAGTAAACTGAATAGTGATAAAACGGCTTGCGCCGAAGCTTATAAAGGAGAGAAAAGATGAAGATAACAAATATCACGCTCTACCCCGTGGAGCCGAGATGGATGTTTTTGAAGATAGATACCGATGAGGGTATCAGCGGATGGGGCGAGCCCGTTATAGAGGGCAAAGCGGCGACCGTTGCGGCTTGTGTCCGTGAAATGAGTGATTATATAATAGGAAAGGATCCGAGAAATATCGAGGATATCTGGCAGGTGCTGTATCGCGGTGCCTTTTACAGAGGCGGTCCCGTTACCACCAGTGCCATCTCCGGAATAGAGCAGGCGCTCTGGGATATCAAGGGAAAATATTATAACCTGCCCGTGTATGAATTTTTGGGCGGTGCCTGCAGAGACAACATAAGAGTTTACTGCTGGGTAGGAGGCGACAGACCCGATGACGTGGGAAATGCCGCTCTGGAGCAGAAAAAGCTGGGCTTTAACGCAGTCAAGATGAACGGCACCGAGGAGCTTCATTATATAGACAGCTTCTCTAAGGTGGAGGCAACCTGCGCAAGAGTAGCCGCCATAAGAGAGACCTGCGGCAAGGATTTCGGCATTGCGGTGGATTTCCACGGCAGAGTTCATAAGAGCATGGCAAAGGTCCTGGCAAAGGAGCTTGAAAAATATAACCTTATGTTCATCGAGGAGCCCGTTCTCAGCGAGAACTACGAGGCTCTGGAGGAGATCTCCAAGCATTGCTCCACGCCCATCGCTTTGGGCGAGAGGCTCTTTACCCGTTGGGATTTCAAGAAGATATTCGAGCAGGGAATAACGGATATTATCCAGCCCGACCTCTCTCACGCGGGCGGTATTCTGGAGTGCAGAAAGATCAGTGCCATGGCGGAGGCGTACGACGTCAGCGTCGCTCCCCACTGTCCCTTGGGCCCCATCGCTCTTGCGGCTTGTCTGCAGATGGATGCCTGCACACCCAATGCCTGGATCCAGGAGCAGAGCCTGGGTATACATTACAATCAGGGCAGTGATCTTCTTGATTATCTCAAGGATCCCAAGCTTTTCGACTACAAGGATGGCGCGGTAGGACTTTTGAAGGGTCCCGGACTGGGCGTTGAGATCAACGAGGAGCTTGTTAAGGAAAAAGCAATGAAGGGGCACAACTGGAAGAATCCCGTTTGGAGAAATGCAGACGGAACAGTTGCTGAATGGTAATGAAAATGAGAAAAGAAATAATCCAAAGAGTATTGGAGCACAAGGTAGTTGCCATAGTAAGGGGAGTATACGGTGAGGATTGCTTGAATCTTGCCCGCGCTCTCTGTGAGGGCGGTATCAAGCTTCTTGAGGTCACCTTCGATCAGCTTAACACCGAAAAATGGCAGGATACGGCGGATACCATAAGTCTTCTTAAGTCCCAATTGAGCGACGTGATGTGCTTTGGAGCGGGAACCGTGACCTCCGTGGAGCTGGTGAATATCGCAAGATCCGCAGGTGCTGATTTTATAGTAAGCCCCGATATAAACAAGGACGTTATCAAGGCTACGGTCAAGGGCGGAATGGTATCCATGCCCGGAGCAATGACTCCCACCGAGGTGCTTCACGCCCACAGCTTGGGTGCGGATTTCGTTAAGCTTTTCCCCGCAGGCTCTCTGGGTGCGGGATATATCAAGGCTATCAGCGCCCCCATCAACCACGTTAAGATCCTGGCGGTGGGCGGAATAGACGAGAACAACGCCGCAGATTTTATAGGAGCGGGTGCAGTCGGCGTAGGTGCGGGCGGCAAGCTTGTTAATAAGAAATGGATAGCGGAGGGCAAGTGGGATCAGATCACGGCTCTTGCAAAATTGTTTACAAAAGGAGTTAAAGAAAATGGCTGAAAGAGTTATAACCTTCGGTGAAATAATGCTCAGACTCAATCCCGAGGGATATCTGAGATTTCTCCAGGCGGAAAAGCTTGAGGCAAGCTACGCGGGCGGTGAAGCCAACGTGGCGGTAAGCCTTGCCAATTACGGTCTTGATGCGGCATATCTTACCAAGCTTCCCACCCACGAGATAGGTCAAAGTGCGGTAAACACGCTGAGAAGATTCGGTGTTGATACCTCTCTTATCATCCGCGGCGGCGAAAGAGTGGGTATATACTTCGTTGAAAAGGGCGCAAGCCAAAGACCCAGCAAGGTCATTTACGACCGTGCCGCTTCTGCGGTAAGCCTTTCCAAGAAGGAAGAGTACGATTGGGATAAGATATTCGACGGTGCGACCTGGTTCCATTGGACGGGAATCACTCCCGCATTGGGCGGCGAGCTTCCCGAGATCTGCCTTGAGGCCTGCAAGGCGGCTAAGGCAAAGGGTGTTAAGATATCCTGCGACCTTAACTACAGAAAGAAGCTCTGGACAAGAGAGGAAGCGGGAGAGACTATGGCAAAGCTTATGCCCTACGTGGACCTTTGCATTGCAAATGAGGAGGACTGCTCCGACGTTTTCGGAATAAAGGCGGATAATACCGAGATCTCCTCCGGCAAGCTTGATAAGCAGGGCTATATCAGCGTTGCCAAGAAGCTCAGCGAAAGATTCGGCATCCCTCAGGTGGCGATAACCCTGAGAAGCTCCGTTACCGCCAGTGTAAACCACTGGGCAGGTATGCTCTACAGCGGAGGCGAGGCATATTTCTCCAATGAATACACCATTCAGATAGTTGACCGCGTGGGCGGCGGAGACAGCTTCGGCGGCGGCTTGATCTACTCCATGATCAAGGGCTATGCGCCTCAGGATGCAATCAATTTTGCGGTTGCCGCATCCTGCCTCAAGCACACCATCGAGCACGATTTCAACCTCTGCTCCGTTGCCGAGGTAGAGAATCTCGCCAAGGGTAACGCTGCGGGAAGAATACAAAGATAAAGCTGATTGCGGCTTACCTCGGGGTGAGTCGCAATTTTTTATTATTTTTTTTTATTTTTTCTCATTTTTTTGAAAAAAGCTATTGACAAAAGGAAAAAAATAAGTATAATAAAAACAGTAATCATTACTGATTTGTAAAAATAAAAAAAGATATATTTTTGGAGGAAAAGAAAATGAAGAAATTTGTATGTATGATCTGCGGATACACCCACGAGGGAGATGCGGCGCCCGAGAAGTGCCCCGTATGCCAGGCACCCGCGGCAAAGTTTACCGAGCAGGCAGGAGAGAAGACCTGGGCGGCAGAGCACGTAGTGGGAATTGCAAAGGGCGTGGATCAGAGAATAATCGACGGACTGAGAGAGAACTTCAACGGCGAGTGCTGTGAGGTTGGAATGTACCTTGCAATGAGTAGAGTTGCTCACCGCGAGGGTTATCCCGAGATCGGACTTTATTGGGAGAAGGCAGCCCTTGAGGAGGCAGAGCACGCAGCGAAGTTTGCAGAGCTTCTGGGTGAGGTAGTATGCGACAGCACCAAGGAGAATCTGAGAGTAAGAGTGGATGCCGAGAACGGCGCGACGGCAGGAAAGTTCGAGCTTGCAAAGCTTGCAAAGGAGCTTGGTCTTGATGCCATCCACGACACCGTCCACGAAATGGCTCGTGACGAAGCAAGACACGGCAAGGCATTTGAGGGACTTTTGAAGAGATATTTTAACTGAAAAGGAGATAAAAAAATGAAATACGTTTGCCCCTGCGGATACGTTTACGATCCCACTGAAGGTGATCCCGATAACGGCATTGCTCCCGGAACCAAATGGGAGGACGTTCCCGAGGATTGGGTATGTCCCGTCTGCGGACTTTCCAAGGAAGATTTCGAGGAAGAAAAATAAGCAAAAAGAGAGCGGTCTTGCCCAAGTGTTCTTAAGGACACTTGGGCAGTTTTATATCAAAACACAAAAGGGACGAGGTTTTCTCGTCCCTTTTGCACATGACCTTGCCTGCAAGGTATAGTGTGTTATACCATGTTTTGTTTTCGGGTGGTAAAGGAATGATGTTTTTGCT
>SVTC01000027.1 GCA_015063985.1 Oscillospiraceae bacterium
TTTTCGATATTACAAATGGAATAAATAACGGACAAATTGGCGTCGGTGGAACTGTATCTATACAGACAGATAAAGGTTCGGTTGAGGGTGCAACTCCGCTTCCGATTCAGGCCACCAGAAATTCTTCCGTAACCGTTAATGCAGTTGCAGCTTCCGGTTATGAATTCCTTGGCTGGAAAAAGGCATCCCCTTACGTTCAGGATTTCGTTGCTACAACAGCATCTTATACTTTCGATATCAACGAAGAACTGTACTTGTATGCTGTATTCCAGGAAGCCGCAAATGTTCCTACCTACACTGTCAGCGGCTCTGTCACAAGCTTTAATGATGCTTCCGGTGATATTACGCTTTGGCTTATCCCCGAGGGATTAAGCGAGCCTGTTTATGAAACCACAGTGAAAGGCAACACCGTTGATTACAGCTTCCCCGAAGTTGCCGCAGGTACATACACCTTGAAGGTTTCAAAAGCAAATCACGTCACCCGCGAGTATACCGTAGTCGTCGGCACCGATGACGTTACCCAGGACGTGAAGATCCACCTCAAGGGCGATATAACCGGTGACGGTAAGATTACCATTGCGGATGTAAACAAGGCTAATCTTCATTACAAGAACAAGTCAAAATTATCAGGTTATGAGTTATCGTGTGCTGAAGTAAGCGGTGATACCAAAATTTCAATAGCAGACGTTAACAAATTGAATTTGCATTACAAGGGCAAATCCAAGCTTTGGTAAAGGTTATACAAAAAGCTCTCCGATATAGCGTGATGTCCTTAACGGACAAATCACGCTAACTAAGTTTGCCCTTCGGGCAAGTGAAGTTATCTTCGATAGTGAAGTTCACTTCGTGAGTGAAGTTTCGCCTAACGGCGAAGTGATGGGCAAACTTAACTTCACTGCGAGCCTTGTCGAGCAACTTCACTGTGCCGGATGTCCTGCATCTGCACAACTTCACTTTTGCGAAAGCAAAAACTTCACCAACAGAAAAAGAGCAAGCACATAAGGTTTTATCCTTGCGTGTTTGCTCTTTCTGTTTGTAATAGCGGCTTGAATATCCTTTGCTTGAAAATAAAATTTCATTGGCTATTGTGTTATTAAGCGGAATATGATATAATAAATACGTATACCTTTGTTTAGCCTCGGTGGCTTGCTGTTACGTCGCAAGGCGTTACTGATAGGTCTCGGATATCAGCGCGGGAGAATAAGATGAAAAGCGGTTACGGTAAAAACACTGAAAAAAAGAATATTGGGTTTAAAGCCATGCTGGCCGATTTTATCAGGCTTCACACCATAGACGCGCTTTTGACGGTCTACGATCTTGGAGTGGCATTTCTTTCCTTCTTTCTTGCTCTTTGGTTCAGGTTTGATTGCAGGATAAGCGAGCTGCCTGCGGTATATATGGAAAATTGGCTCAGGATCGCTCCGATCTACGGGGTATTGACCGTTGCGGTCCATTGCATTATGCGGCTGTATCAGAGCATCTGGAGATTTGCGGGTCTTGCCGAGCTCAAGCGTATCCTTGGTGCGGCGGCAATACTTTTTCCTTTGCACCTTGGGCTTTGCTTTGGTATATTCGGAGCTATGCCGATATCCTATTTTGTGGTCGGCTCCTTTATACAGATCATTTTGGTGTGTTGCTCCCGCTTCTTTTACCGCTTCGTTGCGGTTCGCAAGCTTGAGCAGATGAAAAGGGCTCAGGATATCAGATCCAGCCGTGTAATGCTCATCGGTGCGGGAAGCGCGGGTCAGGCGATATTAAGAGACATCAGCAATGCGGAAGACGTAAACGAGATAGTTTGTGTTATAATAGACGATGACAAAAAGAAGCACGGCCGTTATCTTGAGGGCGTTCCCATAGCAGGCGGAAGGGAGGATATCCTTTTTTATGCCGAAAAGTATAAGATAGAGAAGATATATCTTACCATGCCTGAGGCAAGCGCCGAGGAGCGCAGGGATATTCTTGATATCTGTAAGGAGACAGGCTGCGAGCTCAAGAGCCTTCCGGGTATAGCGGACATAGTATCCGGTAAGCCTTCCGCCAGTGCCATGAGGGACGTTGATATTGAGGATCTTCTGGGAAGGGAGACGGTCAGTGTTGACACTGACCTTATCAGCTCCTTTATTTTGGGAAAGGTCATCCTCGTCACGGGCGGCGGCGGCTCCATAGGCAGTGAGTTATGCAGACAGATCGCCAAGCATCACCCAAGGATGCTTATCGTTTTTGATATTTACGAGAACAACGCTCATTCCATCGGTCTGGAGCTGAGAGATAAATATCCCGAGCTTGAGCTTGTTGTTCTGATCGGTTCGGTGAGAGATGCGGGGCGCATCCATCGGGTCTTTGAAAAATATAAGCCCGAGGTGGTTTATCACGCCGCCGCTCATAAGCACGTGCCTCTTATGGAGGACAGCCCCTGCGAATCGATCAAGAATAACGTGGCGGGAACGTACAACACCGCCTATGCGGCCATGGTAAACGGATGCAAAAGGTTCGTTCTTATCTCTACCGATAAGGCTGTCAACCCCACAAACGTTATGGGTGCTTCAAAAAGGCTTTGCGAGATGACCGTTCAAAGCTTTGATAAGCTGCTTGGTATGGGAAGAGCGGATAAGATAGCTCCTCCTCAAGCCGATCACGGCGTATATACCTCTGCTTCGTCCGTCGGCAAGTGCTGTGCTACGGAGTTTGTTGCGGTAAGATTCGGAAACGTTTTGGGAAGTAACGGCTCCGTGGTTCCCAGATTCAAGGAGCAGATAGCAAGGGGCGGTCCTGTGACCGTTACCCATCCTGACGTGATACGTTATTTTATGACCATACCCGAGGCGGCGAATCTGGTGCTTCAGGCGGGAGCCTACGCCGAGGGGGGCGAGATCTTCGTTCTTGATATGGGCGCACCCGTTAAGATCGATACCTTGGCAAGGAACCTTATCCGGCTTTCGGGTCTTCGTCCCGACGTGGATATAAAGATATCATATACGGGTCTTCGTCCCGGCGAGAAGCTTTACGAGGAAAAGCTTATGAGTGAGGAGGGGCTGAAGACGACCCCGAATAAGCTGATACACGTGGCAAGTCCCCTGGAGCTTGATCTGGAGAGCTTTCTTGGCTTGCTGGGCGAGCTTATCGGCGCGGCATTTGCAGACGACGAAAAAAGAACGCTGGAGCTTGTGGCGGAGGCTGTGGATACCTACCACCCAGCAGGCGAGCACGGCTCCGAATTAAAGGGAGAGGTCTACGACCGTCAGCTTGGCGAGATGAGAAAAAGAGACTCACGCCGAATATCTTCCTCAGATTTGCATTAAGGAATTTTAAAATATGAAAACCGATGCTTTTGAAAACAGAATATGGCTTTCTGCGCCTACCATGCACGGCGATGAGACAAAATACGTTGAGGAGGCCATCCGTACCAACTGGGTGTCCACCGAGGGTGAGAATCTCGTAAAGATAGAGGAGCTGGTCAGAGAGCGCCTCGGTTGCGGATACGCAGTGCCTCTTTCCTGCGGGACGGCCGCATTACATCTTGCGGTGAAGCTCTCGGGACTAAAGCGCGGCGAGAGGGTGTTTTGCAGTGATATGACCTTTGCGGCATCGGCTAATGCGGTTCTTTACGAGGGTGGTATACCTGTTTTTATAGATTGCGAATATTCAACCTGGAATATGGATCCGATAGCCCTTGAAAGGGCATTTGAGGCATATCCCGATACAAGGTTGATCATATGCACCGATCTTTACGGTACCCCTGCGAGGTATTATGAGATAAAAAGAATAGCCGAAAAGCACGGCGCGGTTCTTATAGAGGACGCCGCGGAGAGTATGGGTGCGCGCTACGGCAACAGAAATGCGGGTACCTTGGGAGAGTATAACGTTATCTCCTTTAACGGCAACAAGATAATCACCGGATCTTCCGGAGGTATGCTTCTTACCGATGACGGCAAAGCCTCCGTCAAGGCTCGGAAGCTCTCGACTCAAAGCAGAGAGGCTGCCCCGTGGTATCAGCATAGTGAGGTGGGCTACAACTACAGAATGAGCAATATCATTGCGGGAGTGGTACGCGGTCAGCTTCCTTATCTTGACGAGCACGTAAGAAGAAAAAAAGAGATATACCTCAGGTATGCTGAGGGCTTCAAGGGCTTACCTATAACCATGAATCCCTACACGGAGGGGGAAATGGAGCCGAATTTTTGGCTTTCCTGCATACTTATAGATGAAAATGCAATGGCTGAGCAGATAAGAGGGGAGACTGAAGGCCGTTACGTAACGGATAGCGGAAAAAGCTGCCCCGACGATATATTTGATACACTTGCTCAATTTAACGCTCAAGCCAGACCTATATGGAAGCCGATGCACCTTCAGCCTCTGTACAGGGAAAATAGCTTCGTTACCGCGGAGCACGGTTGGGATCAAAGCGAGGATAAGTCTGTCAGCGCCGATATCTTCCGCCGTGGTCTTTGCTTGCCCAGCGATATAAAAATGACCTCGGCACAGCAGGATAAGATCATCCGTATAGTAAAATCTTGTTTTTCGTGAGGTTGAAATGGCGAAAAAGCGCAGAAGGGGAATATACGAAATAATTATAAAGCCTTGTCTGGACGTTTTGCTTGCGCTGCTGGCACTTGCGCTGCTGTGGCCGCTTATCGTTATCCTTGCCGTCATTGTGCGGATAAGGCTTGGTGCTCCCGTTATCTTCAAGCAGGAGCGTGCGGGAAAAAACGGCAAGCCCTTTTATTTGTACAAGCTTCGGACCATGAGCGATGAGAGGGATGAAAGCGGCGAGCTTTTGCCCGATGCACAAAGACTGTCGGGCTTCGGGAAAATGCTTCGGAGCACCTCTCTTGACGAATTACCCTCCTTGTGGAACGTCGTCTGTCTGAAGCTTTCCTTAGTCGGCCCGAGGCCGCTGTATCTTAAATACGTTTCCAGATACAGTCCCGAGCAGGCGAGAAGGCTTGAGGTGCGCCCGGGCGTGACGGGGCTTGCTCAGGTCAACGGCAGAAATGCCATAAGCTGGGAAAAGCGCTTTGAATACGACCTTCAATACGTGGATAACGTGAGCTTTTTAACCGATCTTAAGGTGATTCTCCTTACCTTCGTAAAGGTGATAAGGCGTGAGGGTATCAGCTCTCAGACCTCCGTTACAATGGAGGAATTTATGGGAAGTGAAGAGGAGCCGAAAAATGAATAGGCTTTGTATTATCGGTGCGGGAGGCCACGGAAGGGTGCTTGCGGACCTTGCTTTGAAAACGGGATACGAAAGGATCTGCTTTGCGGATGATAACAAGATAGGCTCTGTTCTGGGCTTTGATATAGTGGGAGGGCTTGACTGTCTGGAAAAATTGAATGACGGCAAAACCGATTTTATCATCGGCATCGGAGACAATACCCAAAGAAGGTGTATAGCCCAAAGCCATAAGCTGAATTGGGTGACGCTTATCCATCCCTCTGCTCAGATAGGCATAAACGTCAGCATAGGAAAGGGAACTGCGGTGATGGCAGGTGCCTGCATCAACACCTGCGCCTTTTTGGGAGAGCACTGCATAATAAATACCTGCTCAGTTGTGGAGCACGACTGCGTTTTGGAGGATTTTGTTCACCTTTCGCCATCGGCGGCACTGGGAGGCACCGTTAAGCTTGGAGAGTGTACCCATATCGGTATAGGCGCCGCGGTGAAAAACGACGTTTCGGTCTGCCGCCATTGTATCGTGGGAGCGGGCGCTGCGGTAATTAAGGACTTAAAGGAGAGCGGAACCTACGTCGGAGTTCCCGTCCGTAAAATAAAATGAGGATATTATACGTTTCGACCCTCTCCCTTACCGTGAACAGCTTTTTCAAGTCTCATATAGGAATGCTGAGGGAAGCCGGAGCCGAGGTGGATATTGCCTGTAATTGCAAGGAGCTTGAGCTTGACGGCTTTTTTGCTGAATTGGGATGCAGGCATCATCCTGTGGATTTTTCCCGAAGGCCCTTTTCCTTTGATAATCTGAAAGCCTATAAGCAGCTTAAAAGCCTTATGGAAAAGGAAAGGTATGACGTCGTTCATTGCCATACCCCCAATGCTTCCGTGATCACAAGGTTGGTTTGCAGAAGGCTTCGTAAAAATACGGGCTTGAAGGTTTTTTACACTGCTCACGGCTTTCATTTTCATAAGGGATCCCCAAAGCTGAATTGGATGCTTTATTACCCCGTGGAGAAGCTTTGTTCCCGTTTTACGGATAAGCTTATTACTGTAAATAAGGAGGATTACGGGCTTGCAAAGGCGAAATTCAAAGCCAAAGAGGTCTGCTACGTTCCCGGAGTGGGTGTGGACGTTGAAGGCTTTGAAAAGCTCCGAGTTGACCGAAGATCCAAAAGAAGGGAGCTGGGCGTCCCCGAGGATGCTTTTTTGCTTCTTTCCGTCGGCGAGCTTAATAAAAACAAAAACCATCGGCTCGTAATTGAAGCTGTGGCAAGGATGGGTGATCCGAGGCTTCATTATATGATTGCGGGCACGGGTGAGAACAGAGACGGTCTTCTTGCTCTGGCAAAGGAGCTTGGGGTGTCGGATAAGGTGCATCTTCTCGGCTACAGAACCGATATAGCCCAATTGAACCACTGTGCCGACGTGTTTTGCTTCCCCTCCTTCAGGGAAGGCTTGGGGATTGCCGCAATTGAGGCAATGGCTTGCGCTTTACCTTTGATCACCTCCGACGTTCACGGTATCAATGATTACAGTATCGACGGAGTCACGGGGTATAAATTCTCTCCCAAAAGCGTCGATGAATTTGCGGAGGCCTTAAATAAGCTTCGTTCGGCTGATGAGAAGCTGATGGGCAGGATAAGGGAGTATAACGTCAGCGCCTCGAAAAGATATTCTGTTTGTGAAGTCTTAAAAGAAATGAAAAAAATATATAAGATCTGAGAAGCTTCGGCTCAATGATCCCGACCGATCCTTGAGCCAAGACGACTTTTTGATTTACGGAGGAAAAAATGAAACGCTTTATCTTTTGTATTCTTTGCATTGCGATCAGCTTATCCACGGTTTCCTGCGGTCTGATAGACCGCTACAACGGTAATAACAATGAAGAGTATTTTCAATTTCAGATAGGTCCCGGCGATCAAAGCGATAACTTTGACCAAAGCCGCATTGACTTCGATCATGCGGTGGTCTGCGTTGACGGAGGGTGGATGAAGGCGGATTCTCTTTCCTACGTAAAACAGATCCTGGAGGATCGGGGGCTTTTGGTTCCTCAAAGCCTTGAGGAGTTCAGCCTTGAGAGCTATGAGAGCTATCTTGAATCCATCAAGAAGGATTCCCACTCCCAAGAGGGCGAGGCAAAGGGCGACAGTGCCACCATCGGCGATATCATCTCCGATGAAAACAGTGTGGCGATCAGGACCGTTGTTGTCAGCAGTGCAGTCTCCGTCGGCGGGCTTAGGCCGGGCGCGGTAATAGGGATCGTCGGCGGTGAAGGCGACGGGAAGGGCGATATAAACGTGATCGTAGAAGGCGACCTTGTTGTCGGCGGTGATGGGATAGTAGGCATCGTGGGCGGCGTTGCAGAGGAAAGCGATGCTCCCTTTGCCGTTATGTTTGTGGAAGACGCGCTAAGATATATGGACCTTGTTGAAGCTTCGGCATACCTTGAGTCCGACTCCTTGGAGGAGTTTGAGGGGGTCGTTATTGTCCGTTGCGATTCCATTGGCGACGAGAGCTTCTGGGGCGGGAAGGGCGTGTCCGATGGCGATGCTGCGGCTGACTGCGAGCACGATTGGGTAGTTCCCGATCCCGATCAGTATAATTTTTGTACCGCCTTTCGCGAGGTATGCGCCCTGTGCGGAGAGTTTCGCGGCGAGTTTGTAAGCTGTGAATACAACGTTGAGGATTATACCTGCACTGAGACGGCAAATTGTATCCACTGCGGCAAACCCAACGAGGATTATGATATCCCGGGGCACACTATGATCGAAGCAAGCTGCGAGCATCCCCGAATGTGCGAGATATGCGGTTATAGCGAGGGCGAGGCTTTGGGTCATACCGGAGGTAAAGCAACCTGCACCGAATACGCTATTTGCACAAGATGTAATTGGTTTTACGGCGAGGTGCTTGGACACGAGTACGTCAACGGTCACTGTTGGCGCTGCGGCGATGATGATCCCAATGCAGCTCCCGACACTTCTCAGATACCGGATAACGATAATATCAAGGTCAGCCACTTCGGACCCATACCCTTCCAGCTTCACACCGCTAAGATCGAGGCGGCTACCTATGAGGTTGAGGGTACTTCTATCTTTGTTACCGTTACCGTTTGTAAAACTATCGGAGACGGAGACGTTGACTTTGGCTGGATCCTTTATGGCGGAGGCTATGACGATCTTTGCAAGGGCAACGAGACCACACCGTTTCTCAAGGAGGGAGAGACAGTAAACTATCTCTTTGAGATCCCCAACGCGATCACCTCGGAATTTAATAGCTATAAGGTGTATTTGGGCTACGGCTATAACATTTAAAAAAGCATAATTAAAAAGGCTGCCTCGGGTGCTGAAAAATCGCATTTGAGACAGCCCTTTTTTATTGTTTGCGTTAATGAAGCTGAGCTTTATTCCCACTTTACCTTTGCCCACCAGATGGAGTTGTCGCTGCCGTAAGCGGCACAGGCGTCCCATCCAAGGGGATCGTTTTGCATCCATTCCGCCGTTATCAGCCAGCTTTCCTTGGGATCGGCTCGGTAGGTGTTGAAATTACCGAGCCTTGCTCCCAGCTCAGGTACCAGGATCACCTCGGTATCCCGCAGAAGACAGCCTCTCTCCTCGTCGAAGCGTGCCATAAATACGGGAGCGCGGTGGCGGAATACGTGGTCGTTGTGGGCGCCGCGACGGGTATATGCCAAAAACAGTCCGTCGTCGCAGGCCATCCAATGCTGCTGGGTGTTGTAGTTTCCGATGGGAAGTCCGTTGTCGAAGATCCATTCCTTGGGCTCGGAAAAGCGAAGTCCGTCATCGCTGACTGCCCAATATGCTCTTTCGTCGCAGCGGATGGTCATATAATACTTCCCGTTAAGGCGCTCGAGAGACGGCTCGCACAAGCCTCTTTTCAGCTCGTCGGCGATTATTGGCTCACCTACAAAGACTATCTTTAGTCCATCCTTTGTAAAGGCGTAGCGCACCGTGACACAGCGGCACTTGGGATGTTTTTCAGAGGCGTAGTAAAACGGAACAAGAATATCTCCGTTTTCCATTTCTATCATTTGTCCCATAGGGACCGCAAATGATGCGTCAAAGGGAAAATCCAAGGGCTTGTGGCTTGAAAAACAGCCGCTTTGGACGTCAAGCTCGGCGTAGATGGCCTCTCCGAAGGAGACGCCGTTTCTCAATATCGGATGCCTTTCGTCCTCGTACAGTGTGGAATTTCCCAGTCCGAACCAAAGCTTGTGGTGCTTGTTGTAAAAGGGGACTGCGTGGTAATGAGTACGGATGCCGTCGGAAAAGCTGTCATCCAGGGCGGTCTGCAATATCGGTTCGCCAAAGCTTTCTCCGCCGTCGGTGCTTTTGCAGATATAGCTGCCGTAGAATACGTCGCTGCCGCTGAGTAACAGATGAATGTAGTTCAATAAAACGGTGCCCTTTCCGTCGAAGGCGAGATTTGGATGTATCTTGCAATACTTCTTATCACCTCCCGAAAGCATTTTTCTTCGGGTGAAGCTAAAGGGAACGTGCTTCATGATCGCTGTCCTCCTTAAAATATGTGTACGCCCATATTATAAAGGCTTTACCGCCGCTTGTAAATACCAGAGAGAGACTTATTTTAAGCGAAATGTCTTTTTGTGCAGTGTTTTACCCTCGTATCCAAAGCCTTGGGTATTTAAATTTGGAGGGTACGGATCATTTTTTTAAAAAATTTCACTTCACCTTTGTAAATGACGGGGTATTGTGTTATAATAATGGAAGAATTCTTTCTTTGGAGAAGAAAATGATATTGACCCGTGATAAAAGCTTTTATAAAAGTCTTGTAGCTCTCAGTATTCCTATAGCCCTGCAAAACCTTCTGACCTTTTGCGTTAATCTTGCCGATAACGTTATGGTGGGCTCTCTTGGTGATTCGGCTGTTTCGGGAATGTATATGGGCAACCAGATACAGACCCTTCTTCAGGTGTTCAGCGTGGGGATCGAGGGCGCCGTACTTATCCTTGCGGCAATGTATTGGGGCAAGAAGGATATTAAGTCCATTAAAAAAATAGTATCCATCGGGCTTAGCTTCTGCGTTGCGGTGGGAGCGGTGCTTACCGCTCTGTGCGCTTTTTTTCCCGATTGGATCATATCTCTTTTTACCAATGATGCAAGCACTGTTTCGGTGGGCGCGGAGTATCTTGGTATAGTCTCGTTTTCTTACGTGTTTTTCTGCATAACTCAGGCGCTTATCGCATCTATGCGAAGCGTTGAGATGACAGGTATCGGCTTTTTTGTGTCTCTTTTAAGCCTTGGTGTAAACGTCGGACTTAACTACGTTCTCATCTTCGGCAAGCTCGGCTTTGAGGCAATGGGAGTCAGGGGTGCCGCTATAGCCACGCTTATCGCCCGAATTTGTGAATGTCTTTGTATGATATGGTACGTCTTTTTTAAGGATAAAAGGCTTAATTACACATTTTCGGACCTTTTCCGGTACGATAAGGGGCTGTGTCTTGACTTTTTCAAGTACGGCTTGCCCATAATAGCCGGTCAGCTTGTGTGGGCCTGCAATATGCTCTCGGCATCCGCAATAATGGGAAGACAGTCCGCAGAGGGCGCGGTGACCGCCCTTAGCATTGCAAATACGGTGAATAACCTTGCATACGTCGTGATGAACGGAATGTCGGGCGCCGTGGGTATCATCACGGGAAAGACCGTAGGTGCGGGCAAGGAAGAGAAAATGAAGGAATACGCAAGGACCGTGCAGGCTATATTTTTGTGCCTTGGAGTTATCACGGGGCTCAGTGTGTTTTTGGTAAGGGATCCGGTTATCTCTCTTTATAACATCAGCCCCGAGGCGGTGGCGGAGGCAAGAAAATATATTCTGGTATTAAGCTTTACCATCGTCGGCACCTGCTATCAGGCGGCTTGTCTTTTCGGCTTGGTGAAAAGCGGGGGAGATATATCCTTTGTTATGAAAAACGATTTCTTTTTCGTGTTTTTCGTGGTCTTGCCATCAGCGGTGATCGCAACCTATCTAAATGCTCCCGCCTGGCTGGTGTTTTTGTGCCTTAAATCCGATCAGATCTTCAAATGCTTTGTTGCGGCGGTAAAGATAAACCGCTTTGATTGGATGAAAAATCTGACTCGCTGACGTATTGCATTTTGTATAAATGTGTGTTATAATTGATCCAATAAGTTTAGTTTAGGAGATAATTATGCTTTCCGTAATTCTTCCGTCCTATAATGAAGAAAAAATGATCGCTCTTGCCGCCGAGACCATAGGCGGAATATTGAAGAGCGAGAATATAGATTACGAGCTGGTGTTTGTGGATGACGGCTCTCGGGATGCCACCTGGAGCATTATTTGCGAGGTCAGCCAAAGGGACAACCACGTGGTGGGAGTTCACTTCAGCAGAAACTTCGGTAAGGAAGCGGCTATGTTCGCGGGTCTTGAAAAGGCTGACGGCGACTGCGTTGTTATCATCGACTGTGACCTTCAGCATCCTCCGGAGAAGATAGTGGAGATGTACCGCCTCTGGGAGCAGGGCTTCGAGGTGGTGGAGGGCATCAAGGAGGACAGAGGCAGAGAAAGCTTCCTTCACAGAGGCTTTGCCAATTTGTTCTACGGTCTTATGAGTAAGGCAACGGGAATGAATATGGCTGATGCCTCCGACTTCAAGCTTTTGGACAGAAAGGTAGTCGACGCATTAAATAAGATGCCCGAAAAGAACGTGTTCTTCAGAGCACTGAGCTTTTGGGTGGGCTTTAAAAAGGCCGAGGTCAGCTACTGCGTAAGAGAAAGAGTGGCAGGGGAGAGCAAATGGAGCACCAAGAGCCTTATAAAATACGCTCTTCGTAACATCACATCCTTCTCCTGCGCGCCTATGCAGCTTGCCACTGTTCTCGGTGTGCTTATGCTATGCGGCTCCTTTGCCGCCTTTGTGGTATTCATAGTCAGCTTATTTTCCTTTGTCAATTCCGTTGCGGGTCTTTCTTGCCTCGTGCTTCTTTCGGGCGGATGTATTTTAAGTTGCCTTGGGATCATCGGCACCTATATCGCAAAGATCTATGAGGAGGTAAAGGGCAGACCTAAATATATCATTTCCAATATAGTGGGAAAATAAAAATAAGAGCTGTCTTGTAGGCTAATTTGGGCTTTTGAGACAGCTCTTAATTTTTATTAAGCTTCCAATTCCAGGTCTGCAAGGATAAGATCGTGGTCGGATAAGAAAAGATGCTCCTTCTTGTCGCGAAGAGCTATAACCTGAATTTCGCGCCAACGGGGAGTGGCGAAGATATAGTCGATCTTATAGGGTTCGCATCTGCCGAAGTCGTGAAAGGTGCCGGGCAAGTGGGCTGTGATATCCCGCAAGTCGGGGTATGAGCTCATCAGCTTTATTTCCGGTGCATCGGGAAGAGCATTGAAATCACCGGTGATCACCGTGGGCATGGGTCGCGTGACTTGCTGGTCGGCAAAAGAGCGCAGCATCTGCTCAACCTCTAAAAAGCGAGCGTTCACACCTATGTGGTCGGTGTGAATGTTCATCACTCGAAAAGGCTGACCGCCTTCTATGGGCATCAGATCCACCGAGGAGAAGATTCTCGGACAACTGCTTTGGTCGCCGCCGAATCTGCTGCCGGGCTTGTGGGGCTCATAGGATAATAGGTCGCTGATAAGCCGCTCGGGCATGAATTTGTCCAGACGGTAAGCAATGATGGATGCTTCGCCCAAACGGTCTTTTCCTCTGCTTGCGCCAAGAAGTCCGTAGCCGGGCAGACGCAAGATCAGCTCTTTTCGCATAATGTGGGTCACTTCCTGAAAGCCGATAACGTCCGGGGCTAATTTGATCAGAGTTTCACATAAAAAGTCTACACGGTTGAAAAATTGCTGCTCTTCGTCAACCGGGGTTTGAGTGCGGACGTTGCAACTCATAATGCGGTAACTTGCCATATCTGTCATCTCCAAAAATTAACTGCAATACTTTTTCTGTATCTTTCATTATAGCATAAAAATATTGAGGTTTCAAGGTTTTGGTTCAAATTAAAAAAATTCGGATCGTATATTACAGCGGGCACAAGTGCCGTTTGATTATTTGGAGGGTTAAACCTATCAATGCTTTGTATTCAAATTTAAAAATGATCATCCTTAATAAGTCTCGCGTAGGGAATTTTATTTTGTTTCCCTTGGTTGTTATTGACTTTCCCGTGACTTTATGATAGAATTGCTTTGTTGACATTTACCCTCAGGAGGTTGATATGAAGATACTTTTCGGCGGCGATATTTGCTTTTCCTATATGCCCCGAGATTATGATACGTCAGGCTTTTCCACCGTTGTAAAAAGCCTGAAGCCCTTGTTTAACAAGGCTGATTACAGAATAGCAAACCTTGAGTGCGTTCTCTATGACGGCGAGCCTCAGCCTATAAAGAAAAGCGGTCCCGCATTGATGGCAAAGACCGATTTCGTTTCCTTTTTGCAGGAGCTTAAGATCAACTGTGCCGCCCTTGCAAATAACCATCTGGGAGATCACGGCGCCGAGGCAATAGAAGCCACCACCGCTCTTCTCGATAAAAAGCGCATCCGTTGGGTCGGTGCGGGCGCAAATAAGAAAAAGGCATACAGCTCTGCGGTGTTTATCCGCGAGGGAATAAGCGTCAGCGTGCTTTCGGTCTGCGAGAATGAGTTCGGCACGGCGGGGGAGAACACTCCAGGCTCCGCGGGCTTTGACCTTTATTATCTTATCAGACGAATAAAAGAGGAGCGCACGATTTACGATCACTGCGTGGTGATGTTCCACGGCGGCAACGAGCAAGATCCTTTTCCCTCTCCCGAGAAGGTCAAGCTCTACAGATTTCTTGCGGAAAACGGCGCCAGCGCCATAATTGCAGGTCATACCCACTGTCCTCAGGGCTATGAGATCTATAATAACGTCCCCATTGTTTACAGCTTGGGCAACTTCTATTTTCCCTTGTCTGATGAAAAAGAGGGCGATCCCGATTCTCCGTGGAATCACGGCTATCTGGCAATGCTGGATTTTAAGCCGAGATCCGTGGAGCTTTCCATCCATCCCTATTGCACCGAGGTCCACGGTGAGTACGTGGAGCTTCTGGAGGGAGACAGACTTGATTGCTTTATGATGTATCTTGAAAAGCTTTGTAAGCCCTTGGGAGATATGGATAAAATAAAGGAGCTTTTCGACGTCTGGTGCACCATGGACGGCGTCAAGTACGCCAAGCACGCCGCATATAGTCCCGAAATGCTTTCCGAGCAGGGAAGTGTCGTGAAGATCAAAAACCTCTTTAGCTGTGAAGCTCATAACGAGCTGATGAAAAATCTTTTTAACCTCTGCTATAACGGCGGCTTTGAAGAGGCGCAGGCTAAACAGAATATAATTAAGGAATTACAAACTATAAAGCTTGACGAAATTTTAGGTATGTGACTATGAAAAAATTAAACTACAAGAATTATTTTGACAAGGTATTCGGATGCTTTTTGGGTAAGTGTATAATCGGCACGCTTGGCGCACCCTTCGAGGGCATAAAGATGCCTCTGGAGCTTGAATTCAAGCCCGAAATGCTTGACGTTATGCTTCCCAACGACGATCTTGATCTGCAGGTGCTTTGGCTTGACGTGTGCGAGAAATACGGCAAGGACTTCACCTCCTACGATCTTTTGGAGTGCTTTTGCAGATGCTGCGATTATAACCCCGGCGAATACGCCATTATGAGAAAGAACTTCGAGAGGGGAATTTATCCCCCCGTGTCGGGAAAGTTCTGTAACGATTTTTATATTAACGGAATGGGAAGCCCCATCAGAAGTGAGGTCTGGGCTTGTCTTTCTCCTCTCGATCCCGCTCTTGCCGCAGAATTTGCCACAAGGGATGCGGTTTTGGATCACGAGGGAGACAGCGTTTATGCCGAAAGGTTTTTTGCCGCTCTGGAATCCGAGGCGTTCTTTGAGAGCGATCTTGAAAGGCTTATTGCTGCGGGACTTAAGCAGGTTCCCAAAAGATGTAAATTCCGCGAGCTTGTTAACGATACCCTTGAGCTTTGCCGCCGCTATGACAACGTTAAGCTTATACTCAGAAAGGTGCTGAAAAAATACGGCCACCCCGACTGCACCAATCTTTACGAAAACGTGGCGATCACTCTTATCGCCCTTTTAAAGGGAGATCTTGATTTTATAAAAACAGGTATGGATGCTCTTAATTGCGGCTTTGATACGGACTGCACCTGCGCTACCGCGGGAGCTATAGTGGGTCTTATCAGAGGAGCGGAGGATATTCTCTCTCAGTATGACTTTGCGGGACTTAAATACGTTTTAAGCGTAAGAAGCAACAGAAGAAGCGACCTTGTAAAGGACCTTGCGGAGGATATATCCTTCCTCGGCTGCGAGTTCAATAAGGGGCTTATAGAGGGCGCTCCGGAGCTAAGCTTTGAGTTCTCGAAGCGTCCCACTTATCCCTTCGATATCACCGTCAGCTACGAGGACGATCTTCCCCTTGTTTCCCCCGAAAGGGACTGCAAGATCACTCTCCATTTGCTCAATAAGAGCGATAAGACCGTGGAATGTGACTTTACTCTTACGGGAATGGGCTTAAAGGAGTGCTTTTCCCTTGCGGTCTGCCCCGGTGAAAAGGCGGACTATTCCTTTACCGCCTCCGTGAAGGGCCAAAGCAGCTTTACCAACCGCAATCCTCTTGTGCTTAATTTTGACTACGCGGGAGAAAGAAAGAGCTTTGAATTCGGTATTGCCGCCTCATTGCCCTGGAAGGTCATAGGCCCCATCTGGAAGACCGATCCCGAGTGCACCACCGAGGCTCTTGTTGCGGCGGATCTGCAGTACCGTAAGATCACCTATGCTGTGCCCTACGATGGCAACAGAAGGGATATCTCCCGCCGCTTCCATCTTAATTTTGCCGCCGATACCAAGACCGAGTACCTCACCCCGGATCAGTGCTTTGAGCCTATGTGCTGCGATGAGACTACTCCCTACGAGCAGGGCATCTTCTATCCTACCGACGATAATATCAGGATGGACGAGCTCTTCGGCTTCAAGGGACCCTGTATGTGCTATCTTGCCCAGAAGCTTCTTATAGATCACGATAAGGATATCTGCGTTCAGATAGGTCACAGCTCACCCTTTGAGCTTTATATCAACGGCGAGCTTATTGCAAGAAGAGATAATTGCGATAATTGGTATGCCGAAAACGTCCACGTGGAGGGCGTCAAGCTGAAAAAGGGTGAGAATCTTGTGGTGCTGCGCCTTACAAGAGTCAATGCTGATGCAAAGTATAACCTCTTCTTCTCCGAGGGTGTTACCTGCGCAAGGCATTATCCCCACCTTGGCGCGGTGGATCCCACTGCCTTTTGATGATATCACCGTCCGAAATTCTCGGGCGGTGTTTTTATACCTTGACTTTGACTTTTCCTATTGACATCGGTGGCGATGGGTGATAAAATTATAAAAGAATAACAATTGCGGGGGAGAGCTATGAACAGAAAAAAGGGTATTAACAGCGACTGTATAAGAGGTGCCGACGAAAGAGTTACACTGGAGCTTATGAAGGAGGTAGGCTTTGATTCCTTCTTTACCTTCCAGAAGGAGTTAAAGGAGCTCGCGGCAATAAAGGAAAAGAGTGTTAAGCTGGGCTTGACGGGCGAATTTATCCACGCACCCTATAAGGGCATAAACGATATGTGGCTCAGCGGCGTCAGCTATTGGGATATCTATAAGAAGCTTACCGATACCATCGATAACGCCGACAGCTGTGATATGCGTTGCGTTATTATTCACGTTTCCTCGGGAGATAACGCTCCTCAGGTAAACGATCTCGGTCTTTCAAGATTTGATTCTCTTGTGGAATACGCTTATAAGAAAAACGTTGTTCTTGCCTTTGAAAACCTGAGAAAGATAGGTAATCTCGGCGTTATAGTTGAGAGATATGAGAAGATAGATACGGTTAAATTCTGCTACGATTCCGGTCACCGCCACTGCTATACTCCTCAGCTTGAATGGATAGACGTATTTTCCGATAAGCTTTTCTGCACACATATTCACGATAATCTGGGAAGGACGGTAGAAAGGATAGACGACGATCTGCATCTGCTTCCCTTTGACGGAAACTTTGATTTTAAGAATATGATGACTCTGCTGGACAGAGCGGGCTACGAGGGCACTATGATGCTGGAGGTCTTTAATACCGCCCATCCGCTTTACAGAAAGCTCGGCGCAGAGAATTTCATCAAAAAGGCTTATTCACGCCTCACAAAGCTTTTTGAGCTGTAAAAAAATCGGCAGGGTATAATACCCTGCCGACTTTAGTTTTTTAACTGACAGACGAAAAAACGTCAAGCTATTTTAATATATCACTGTAGTCCTCGTTGGGGGAAAAGGAGGGGAGCTTTTTGGGTGTGGGGGTGAGCTTGAAAATATCAAAGCAAAAGCTTTTGCAGTAATAATCGTTTTCAACGGGACCTTTTTTATCGCAAAGCACGGTGTCGGGATCGTTTATGGACGTGGCGTGCTCGCAGTAAAGGCACGTTCTGTTTTCGTTTCTTTTTTTCATACCCTTGCCGAATAGTCCCGATGGGGGCTTATTCGCTCTCCTTTAAGCTGTTTTCTTCATTATACACCATTATCCTTCATTTTACAAGAAGATTTTACAAAATACCCATGATATCAATGCCATAAGAGCCCCGTTTAAGACCTTATAGAAAAGATAGCTCTTCATTTCATTAAGAGTATCAGATATTGCAAGGCTTTGCATATAGACGCATATGCCGCCCCAGCCCACCGCAAAAGCGCACAGAGGGATACTTTTAGCTCCCGCCCGGAAAAAGCCCGATATCTCGAAAATAAGGTATAGCTTATCCTCGTCTAAAAAGGGAAGGAGGGCAGACAATGCACCGCAGATGCCTGAAAAGAAAAGCACAAAGCCTCCAAGGTGGCACATATTCCTGCAGGCGTCCTTTACGGAGAGCGAGATCAGTCTTGCCGCAGAGGTATGGGGGATAAAGGCGGATAGGGCGTAAGGGTGGCGGGAGTTTTTTTGCTTTACTCTTGCGATGGCGGCGGTGGAGAGTATCTGTGAAAGAAAGATTATCAGTGCTCCCTTTTTGCCGACGGTCGGAAAGGAGGCGAGATAGGAAAAAATAAACGCCGCGCCGCAGTTATTTGAAAAGCAAAGGCAAAAAATGTACTGCTTCTTTGTTATCAGCCCCAGTGAATACTCCTCCTCCAGGGTCTTTACTCCTATGGGATAACCTAATAAAAAGGATAAAAAAAGGGCAAGGCTCTCCTCGGGAGTGGTTTTGAAGATCCGTCCCATAGGTAAATATACAAGCTTTTTTAAGAAAAGACTTAATTTGGAACGGGTGATCATCGAGGATAACACCGAGGATAAGAAAAGAGAGGGGATAAGGCTTAAGGTCACTCTTTGATAGGCGAGGATGAGCTGCGACGAGCATATTTGGGGAAACAAAAGATTAAACACTGCCAAAATCACAGCGAAGAAGCAAATTACTGCCGTTTTTATTCACTTCCTTCATAGTTTTTCCTTTGGGTAAATATATATTCTTTAGTATATTAAGCTATTCGGAGGAAGCAATGAAAAAAGGATTTTTCAGATCGTTTTTGTCCTCGGGTGACCGCAAGACCTCGGGGCTTATTCAGATCTTCGCCTGCAATTCTCTTTATATGGAGGGCTGCAAAAGCATTCTGGAGGCAAATGATTCGTCCATAGTAATAAAGGGAAGAAGCATAATAAGAGTAAAGGGCAGTGAGCTTATCTTAAAGGAGCTGGGGGACGGAAAGGTTTGTGCCTTGGGGAAGATAAGTCAGGTGCTTTTTGAGGACTGTCAATGAGAGGGTTTAAGTATCTTGCGGGCTACGATCGCTTCTTTTTTGATTACGGAAGCGGGAAAAGAGTGCCGGAGCTTTTAATAGAGTATAATATCCACTTTTTCGATCTTACTCTCGATGAAGAAAGAGGCTTGAGCCTTTGCGTTTTCTTCTTCAGAACAAGGCGACTAAGGGAGCTCCTTAAGCAAAACGGAATTGATAAATACAGTTATAGGCCCGAGGGACTGAGAACTGTGGTAAAAAAATATAAAAACAGAGTGGGGCTTTTATTGGGGGCGGCGCTTTTTTCCCTGATCCTCTCCCTTTGCGGATGTATGGTGTGGGATATAAGCCTTTCCGAGGGGGTATTGGATCCCTCCCTGGAGGCTGCCATCTCTAAGGCGGGGCTGAAAAAGGGGATGTTTATCTCGGATTTTGATTCCGAGGCATTCAGAGCCTCCTTTTTAAACGATAACCCCGAGTATAGCTACGTAAGCGCGGGTATCCACGGCTGCCGAGCCTACGTGTGGCTGAATGAACGCACCGAGAAGCCCGAGCTTGAGGGGATAGAGGGTGCGGCTAACCTTATTGCGGGCTTTGACGGACGTATAGTGCGATGCGAGGCGATCAGCGGAGAGGTGAAGGTAAAGCACGGTGATGCGGTCTCCAAGGGACAGCTGCTTGTCAGCGGGATAGTGGAATTAAAAAACGGCGCCTACAGAATAGAGGAGGCAAAGGGAAGGGTCTTTGCCGCCACCGAAAGGGAATTTTCCACCGCAGTGAATCTTGAAGCGGAGGAAAAGATATATACGGGCAGGGAAAAAAACGGGATCTTTATTAATATTTTAGGGAAAAATATAAATTTTTTCAATTTTAGTGGAAATTTATATGAGTTTTATGATACAATAGAGGAACGGGAAGAAATTTATCTTTTCGGCAGCTTCAAGCTACCCTTTTATCGGGTGAAAAGAAGCTACCTTGAATACGGTCTTGAAAAAGTGATAATGGATGAAAAAAGAGCCGAGGACCTTTGCTACGACAGATACCACGAATTTTTAGACGGGATACCGTACGAGAGTATTCTGGAGGAAAAGGTGGATATGAAAAACGACGGCACCAAGCTTACCATGACCGTGAGATTAAGCCTTGTTGAGGATATTGCTCTTTCCAAGCCCTTCGGATTTAAGGAGCTTGGAGAATAGAGCGGCGAAAGGAAGAAAATGGCTCAGGAAAGTTTTTTTGTTGAAAGTCAGGATAGGATAGCCGATATTTTCGGTATTCAGGATCAGAACGTGCTCCTCGTGGAGCGCGCCTTTAACGTGGTGATAATCAACCGTGATATTGAAATAAAGATAACCGGAAGCACCGCCGATTGCCGGGATGCCCTAAAGGTACTGAAATATCTTATCAAGGTCAGCGAGCTTTCGGGCTCTGTCAGCGAGCAGAACGTGAATTATGCCATCGGTATGGTCAGAGAGGGCGCGGGAGAGCAGCTTGAAAGCTTTGATGAGGATATTATCTGCATCAGCAGTAAGGGCAGACCCATCAAGGCAAAGACCTTGGGCCAAAAGGAATATATAAGGGCGATCGAGCAAAACACGATAACCTTCGGTCTCGGGCCTGCGGGAACGGGTAAGACCTTCCTTGCGGTGGCAATGGCGACAGTGGCACTGCGAAACAAGCAGGTATCGAAAATAGTCATTACCCGTCCCGCTGTGGAGGCGGGAGAACGCCTTGGCTTTTTGCCAGGGGATCTGCAAAGCAAGATAGATCCTTACCTCAGACCCTTGTACGACGCCCTTTACGAGATGATGGGCTACGAGGGCTTTCAGCGTCAGCTTGAAAAGGGAGCCATAGAGGTGGCGCCTCTGGCATATATGCGCGGCAGGACCCTTGACGATTCCTTTATTATTTTGGACGAGGCACAGAATACCACGCCCGAGCAGATGAAAATGTTTCTCACCCGATTGGGCTTTCGCTCCAAGGCGGTGGTCAACGGCGACCTTTCGCAGATAGATCTGCCCTCGGGGCAGTTCTGCGGCCTTAAGCAGGCCATAGGAGTCGTGAAGGACATTGAAGGTATTGCCGTTTACCGTCTGGGCTCCAAGGACGTTGTAAGAAACGGCATAGTGGCAAAGATCGTTGAAGCTTATGACAGAAAGAAGGGCGATCTATGTTAAAGCACACGGTGAGCGTGACCTCCTCCCAAAGGGACGTGGCGATAACTCCCGCCTTCAGAGCGAGACTGAAAAGAGCAGTGAAAAAAACGCTCCTGCAAAGAGAGTACCCTCATCCCTGCTTCGTTCAGGTGAGCGTTGTCAGCTCCGAGGAGATAAGAAGGCTGAACAGAGAGTTCAGGGATAAGGACTCATCTACCGACGTATTAAGCTTTCCCGCCCTTGAGGACGTAAATTCTCCCACAGCCGCAGATATGGACCTTTCCCGCGGCGGCGAGGTCTTTTTGGGGGACGTTATCCTTTGCGCCGAGGTCATCCGCGATCAGGCGGGGGATTTCTCCCACAGCTTCGAGGAGGAATGCGTTTATATGACGGTCCACTCCGTTTTGCACCTTCTTGGATTTGATCACGTCAAGGAGAGGGAGAGAATTGAAATGTTCAAGCTTCAGGACGGTATATATAAAATAATAGACGAGGAAGAAAAAAATGAAAAATGAATTTATAACCAAAACCGGATTTATTGCAATAGTCGGCAGACCCAACGTGGGCAAAAGCACTCTTTTGAATGCTCTTATGGGCGAAAAGATCGCCGCAGTCAGCAAAAAGCCTCAGACCACGAGAAACCGAATTACGGGTATACTTACGAAAAAGAACGTGCAGTACGTGTTCTGCGACACTCCCGGTATGCATATTCCCAGAACAAAGCTGGGCGACAGAATGATAAAGGAGATATCCACCGCGGTGGCGGACGTTGACGTTGCGCTTATGGTGGTGGAGCCCGAGGAGCAGATACATCCCGCCGAAAAGGAGATCCTGGATCGCTTCAAGGCGTCGGGACAGTCGGTCATACTTATAGTCAACAAGTGCGACGTTTTCAAGGGTGAGATAATCCCCGCCACCATTAAGATGTTCAGCGAGCAGTATGAATTTGCTTCTGTAATACCCATTTCAGCAATGGAAAAGGAAAACCTTGACATTATATTCAAGGAGCTTGAGCCCTTTATCACCGAGGGCGACTGGTTCTTCCCCTCGGATATGATAACCGACCAGCCCGAGCGGGCCATTGCCGCAGAGACCATCCGCGAAAAGCTTTTAAGGCTTCTGGATAAGGAGATCCCCCACGGCACCGCCGTGGTCATCGAGGGCTTCGAGGACGTGAGAGGCCACCTTCTCAAGATAAGGGCGGAGATCTTCTGCGAAAAGGAGAGTCATAAGAGGATAATCATCGGTAAGGACGGAGCCATGCTTAAAAAGATCGGCACCTATGCAAGGCAGGATCTTGAGGCATTCTTCGGAGTGAAGGTGAATCTCGATCTTTGGGTGAAGGTCAAGGAGAATTGGAGAGATAACGAGCTTCTTTTAAATAACTTCGGCTTCCCGGGTAAGGAATAATATGCTTGTAAAAACAAAAGGCGTGGTGGTAAAAAGCGTTAACGTAGGGGAATACGACCGAATGATCACCGCCATAACCGAGGATAGGGGAAAGATAGCCTTCAAGGTCTGCGGCGCAAATTCCATGAAAAACAAAAACACCTCGTCCTGCAATATGTTCACCTATTCCGAATTTGTGTTGAGGCAAAAGGGAGAGCATTATACTCTTGATAAGGGCAGCTCCATTCATTATCCCTTCAGATCCTCCTGCGATATTGATTCCGTGAGCCTGGCGGCGTATTTGTGTCAGCTTTGCGCGGACACCTCCTTTGACGAGGAGAGCTGCCGCGATATACAAAGGCTTTTGGTAAACGCCCTTTTTATCATCGCAAAAAAAGACAGACCCACCGATTTTATCAAGGGGGTATTTGAGCTGCGGCTCTTGTCGCGGTTGGGGCTTAAGCCTCTAAATGATTGCTGCTGCAATTGCCGAAAAAGCAGAAAGCTTTTTAAAAAAATGTATTTTGATCCCGTGGGCGGAGATCTTCTTTGCCCCGATTGCCGTCTTGACGGAAGGATTGAGCTTTCCGCGGAATGTGTGGAATTGATGTGGGGAGCCTGCGAAAAGGAGGAATCCAAGGCATACGCCGTGGACGTGAGTCCCGCACTGCTTAAGGAATTTTCCTTTGCGGCGGAAAGCTTTCTTCTCAATCAGCTTGAAAAGAAATATCACACACTTGATTATTATAAAAGTATAAAGAGTTAGAAAATGAACAGATTTGAAAAAGCGATAAAAACTCTGGAGCTGGATAGGATACTGTCGGCGGTAGGGGAGCTTTGCGAGCTGGAAAGCTCCAAGGAGAGCGTGGCAAAGATCCGCCCCTCCTGCGATAAAAAAAGCGTTGCGCTGAGCTTAAGGCGTACAAGTGACGCAAAAAGCCTTCTTGCCATCGGCAAAAAGCCGTCCTTGTATACCCATAGCTCCATTCCCGATATAGTATCCAGAGCAAAAAAGGGCGCAGTGCTTACTCCTCAGGAGCTTTTGAGAGTGGCGGGGCTTTTGTCCAGTGCCGCGGGAGTAAAGAGCTTCGGTGAAAAGCTGGAGGAGAAGAATTCCTTAAAGCTTTTGTTTTTGAGGCTCTTGCCCGATAAGACCCTGGAAAACGAGATAAAAAGAATAGTGTTAAACGAGGAGCAGATAGCAGACGATGCCTCTGCGGAGCTTTTTTCCATAAGAAGGAAGATAGCAGCCGCCAATCAGAAGATAAGAGATAACCTGCAAAAGTATATCTCGGGATCTATGGGCGGCTTTTTGCAGGAGAATATCATAACCACGAGAAACTCCCGCTACGTTATTCCCGTAAAGGTCGAGTATAAAAATGCGGTAAAGGGTATGATCCACGATACCAGCGCATCGGGCTCTACCGTGTTTATCGAGCCGGCATCGGTGGTGGAGCTTAATAATCAGATAAGGATCCTTGAAAACGAGCAGACCCGTGAGATAGAGCGCATTCTGAATATGCTTTCCCGTATGACCGAGGGTATGGCGGATGCATTGGAGCTCGATCATCAAAATATCACCGAGCTTGGGGTGATATTTGCAAAGGCGGAGTATTCCTGGCGTACCGACTCCATTGAGCCTGCCCTTGACGACGGCTATAAGCTCCGCTTTATCAAGGCAAGGCATCCCCTTGTGGATAAAAATAAGGTCGTTCCGATAAACGTTGAGCTTGGATACGATTTTGACAGCCTGGTCATCACGGGCCCCAACACCGGCGGTAAGACCGTCAGCATAAAGACTGTGGGACTTTTGTCAATGATGCTCCAATGCGGACTTCACATTCCCGTGGAGGAGGGCTCCACTGCCTGCGTTTTTAAGGATATCCTTGCCGATATCGGCGACGAGCAGAGCATAGAGCAGAGCCTTTCCACCTTTTCCTCCCATATGGTCACCATTGTTGAAATGATAGACGTTGCCTCCGAGGGCTCCCTTTGTCTCTTTGATGAGCTTGGAGCGGGAACCGATCCTCTGGAGGGCGCCGCTTTGGCGGTGGCTATCCTGGAGCACGTGCGCAACAAGGGAGCAAAGCTTCTTGCCACTACCCACTACGCCGAGCTCAAGACCTACGCTCTTGATACCCCGAGAGTGGAAAATGCCTCCTGCGAGTTTGACGTCAATACCCTGAGACCCACCTACAGACTGATAATCGGTACTCCCGGCAGATCCAACGCCTTCCTCATCGCCCAAAGGCTGGGGCTTGGCGAGAATATTATCTCCTCCGCATCCAACCTTATGTCCAAGGATACTCTTGATTTTGAAAGGGTCGTTGAAAAGCTGGAGAAGGAGCGCATTGAAATGGAGAGTCTCCGTGCAGAAGCCGAAAGGCAAAAGCAGGAAACGGAGAAGATAAGAAACGAGGCTCTTGCGGAAAGAGAAAAGCTTCTGGAATTTGCCCAGAAGGAATCGGAAAGGGCGAAAAAGGAAGCCGCAAGGCTGGTTATGAGCGCAAAAAAGGTCTCGGACGACGTGTTTAACGAGCTTGAAAGGCTGAAGAACCAAAAGGAGAGAGAGCTTTTAAAGCAGGATCTTGAGAAGCAGCGTCTTGAAATGAGAGCTCAGCTCAGAGGTATCGAGAACCAAAGCGAGCTTATCGAGGTCAGGGAAGAGCAGGAGGGGGACTATACCCTTCCCAGAGAGCTGAGAATAGGAGACAGAGTCCTTCTTGCCAACACCGGCAAGGAGGGGACCGTTGAAAAGCTCAGCGGAAAGGATGCTACCGTCCTTGTCGGAAGCATAAGAACGAAGATAAAGATCACTCAGCTCAGGCTCGTTACCGATCTTAAGAGCAAAAAGCAGGTCAAGGGCTTGAGAAACACCTCCACCTCCAGAAGGGATGCCATCAGCGCGCAGATAGATCTTCGAGGGGAGCTCAGCGAGGATGCACTGTATCTTCTGGATAAGTATATCGACGATGCCGTGCTGTGCAACCTTAATCAGATAACCATAATCCACGGCAAGGGAACGGGCGCCTTGAGAAGCGCGGTTACCGCATTTCTCAAAAGGGATAAGCGCATATCCTCCAGCCGTCCCGGTGCCTACGGCGAGGGCGACAGCGGCGTTACGGTTGCCCTTTTAAAGCAGTAAAAATATATTTTTGGAATAAAAGTCTCATCCGACGGATATAATTGGATGGGGCTTTTATTTTGTTTTTGGTTTACGATAATGAAAAAATGTGCACAAAAATTATAATGAAAGTTTATAATAAAATGTTGCACCACTACGAAATTTTTGCGCCCGTTTGGTTTACAAAATTACAAAAAACGCCAAAAAACCGCTAAAACAAGCCGTTTTATGGAGGTGATTAAAAATTATGTAACATTTGACAAAATGACGAAAATTTTATATAATATTACCACAATTAAAACTGAAAATTTATAATCTGATATTATTTAAGGAGTAATTACTTATATGCAAGGATTAAATCTGGTAACACAGATGGTCTTTGTGCTGGTATATTTCTTCTTTCCCAACGCCGCCCCTGCTCCCGAGCAGACTATAAACAGGGTGGATATGGGCTTTCTTAAGGAGCCTATGGGCGCATATTATATGGCCCTTGAGGATATGGAAAAGGCTGAGGCTCCCGAGGCTGAAGTCGGCGCTATGGAGCTTACCGAAGCCGACGAGGGCATAACCGAGGGTCTTGATTGGGAAAAGGAATATGAAGTACCCGTTATTGAGGGTAACGCCGCTGTAACCTCTTACGGCATTGAGATAATCAAGGGTCCCTACAAGGGGATTTATCTTACGATGGACGAGGTTGAGATGATGGAATACGTCATCGAGCGCGAAACAAGCGGAAGCCTTAAGCACAAAAAGATCATAGCCGAGCTGATCCTCAACCGCGTCATTGACGACGGCTTGGGCGACACTGTCAAGGAGGTGCTTACCCGTCCCAGACAGTTTACCACCATCAGCAATTATTATACCAAGAAAAGAAAGCCCGACAGCGATACCAAGCAGGCTGTTTACGAGGTGCTCAGAGGAATCGGGGAATTCAGATCCAACGGCGCTCTCTATTTCTACGATCCCCAATATGCAGATCCCAAGAACGCAAAATGGTTCGAGGAGGATCTTACCTTCTGCTACGAAATAGAAGGACACAGATTTTTTAAATGATCGAAGGAGCCGACGGCAAATGGGTGATGTTCTTAGCGGAGATTTTATGCTTTGAGCAAAGTGCAAGCATCGCATTTGACTAGTCAAACGTAAATATGGGCTAAGCCCAAACCCTTATAACGACAGAAAGAGATAACAAATCGGTTCG
>SVTC01000028.1 GCA_015063985.1 Oscillospiraceae bacterium
GCGGCAACGATGAAATCTTCACTTCGTTCAGATGAAATCCAAGGACAAGTCCTCGGATGAAATCAAATCCGTCTAAATACAACCCTGCGAAGCGGGATTTCATCGCAAACGCGATTTCATCCACCGGAGGTGGATTTCACCCGTCGAAGACGGATTTGACTGCGTGTTCTCCGTTAAGGATAACACGCTAAGGGGAGGCGAATTTTTTGCTTTACGAGCAAAAAAAAGAGCAAGCCTTAGGGCTTACTCCGTAAAGAAATCAGCTATTCGCTTCAATGTAATCCGCAACGTCTCTTACTGTTTTGAGTTTTGCGACCTCTTCATCGGGAATGATCACGTTATATTGATCCTCAAGGGTCATAAGAAGCTCTGCAATGTCAAGACTGTCGGCGGCAAGATCGTTGATGATCTCGCTGTCATCGTCAATGCGGTCAACGTCTATTCCCAGCTGCTGGGAGAGCAGTTCTTTAAGTTCTTCTATCACTGTATCACCTCTTTCGTAGTTTACTGACCATTATTTTACATTAAACGACAATAAATGTCAATATCTTTTTACGGATGTGGACTTATGCATAAACGATCAGAGCAACAAGCTCTACGTTGTCATCGCCGATGTTTTCGATGCTGTGTCCGGTGCCTGCAGGGCAATAGGTGACGTCGCCTGCGTTGACGGTGGCTTCGTTACCGTTATCGGAATATTTTGCGGTTCCTTTAAGAATGTAGAAAAGCTCGCTATCCTTTTCGTGAACGTGCCAGCCTATGCTGCAACCGGGTTTAAGGGTGATAGTTCCGAACATTCTGCCCTTGTTATTCATATCCTCTGTGCTTGCAAAATTTTTAAGCTCTACTACTCCGTTTCCTCCGCGCATGGATTCTCTGAGATCTGAAGTAAATTCATTTTGTCTTTTTATCATTTTAAATACTATCCTTTCGTGTTTCTTTGGATATTATAGCATATTACGAAAAAAAATCAATACTTATTGCAGTTTTTTCAATTTGGTAGTATAATAACCTTATAAGATCTTTAGGAGAAGAATTATGAATATGAAATTTTATCTTCCCACAAGAATAATAGTGGGAGAGGGATGCATCGAAAAAAACGCCGAGCTTCTTGCAAGCATCGGAAAAAAGCCGCTTATAGTCACGGGCAAGAGCTCTGCTAAGGCAAGCGGAGCCTTTGATGACGTTGTCAAGGCATTGGGAGACGGCGATTACGCGCTTTTTGACGGAATCAGCCAGAATCCCGGCGTGCAAAGCTGCTTTGACGGCGCAAAGCTTGCCATTGCCGGAGGATGCGACTATATTATCGGCATCGGAGGCGGATCTCCTATGGATGCTGCAAAGGCGATAGCGGTAATTTGTGCAAATCCGGATATTGATGAAACAGCTCTTTATTCCAACAAATGGAAGAACACTCCCTTTAAGACGGTGATGGTCGGTACAACCGCCGGAACGGGCAGTGAGGTGACTCCCGTTGCGGTGATAACAGACTCCAACCAAAGAAAGAAATCGGTCAAGGGACCGCTGGTTTTTCCCTCTCTGAGCTTCGGTGACTACCGCTATACTCTGGGCTTGAAGGAGAGCTTTGTTGCATCTACCGCAGTTGATGCGCTATGTCACTGTGTGGAGAGCTATTTCAACCGTACCGCAGAGGAGTCTTGCGAGAGCTTTTCGGTAAGGGGAGTTCAGCTCATTTATCCCGCTTTGAAGAAGCTTGCCTACGGCTCCTTGAAGGAGCTCTCCGAAAAAGACAGAGAAGAGCTTTATATGGGATCTATATACGGCGGTCTTGCAATAAGTGTAACGGGCACGGCGCTTTGCCACGCAATGGGATATTTTCTTACCGAGGATTTCGGGCTCAGCCACGGCTTTGCCTGCGCTGCGTATTTTGAGCGCTTTATAGAGTTAAGTGCAAAGGCAGATGCCGAGAGAGCAAAAATGTTTTTCGAGCGCTGCGGTGTAAGTGCCGAAGAGCTTTGCAAAACCGTCAAAAGGCTTGCCGATTCCACTGTTCCCGAGCTTTCCGTGGAGCGCGCAGAGAGCTACACTTCACGTTGGCAGGATAACGCCGGCTTGAAAAAGAGCGTGTTTGAGCTCACGGCCTTGGATGCAGAGAAGCTTTGCAAGGAATTATTCTGCAAAAAGCAGTAAAAAAACAGCTTTTTTTCATATTTTTTCTTAATGGCTATTGCAAAATAACTGAAAATGTTATATAATAAACTATCAATGAAGAAAACTATATATCATTCATGGAGGAAATTATAAATGGTATCAGCAGGCGATTTCAGAAACGGTGTAACTTTTGAGGATGAAGGTAACGTACTTCAGATCATCGAATTCCAGCACGTAAAGCCCGGTAAGGGTGCGGCATTTGTTCGTACAAAGCTGAGAAACGTTATTTCCGGTGCCGTTATTGAAAGAACTTTTAACCCCACAGAAAAATTCCCCACAGCATACGTGGAGAAGAAGGAAATGCAGTATCTGTATTCCGACGGAGATCTTTATTATTTCATGGATATGGAATCCTATGAGCAGATTCCGATCGGTGCAGACGTTCTTACCGATGCATTCAAGTTCGTTAAGGAAGAAATGATGTGCCGCGTGCTCAGCTACAAGGGCAACGTATTCGGCGTTGAGCCTCCTATGTTTGTTGAGCTGGCAGTAACTCACACAGAGCCCGGCGTTAAGGGTGATACCGCTACAGGTTCTCTTAAGCCCGCTACTCTGGAGACCGGTGCACAGATCAGAGTTCCTCTCTTTGTAAACGAGGGAGACGTTCTTAAGATCGATACCAGAACCGGCGAGTATCTTGAAAGAGTATAAGGAGAAACAAAATGACAGTATCTGAAAAGGTTGCTCATCTTAAGGGCCTTATCGAAGGACTTGGAATCACTTCCGACACAAAGGAAGGAAAGGTAATCAACGTTATTGCCGACATTCTTGAGGAGCTTGCTCTCGATGCTCAGGATCTTTCCAATGAGCTTGAGACTCTCAGCGATTACGTCGAGGAGATCGACGAGGATCTGGGAGCAGTAGAGGAAGATCTTTACGAGGATGAGTGCGACGGCGACTGTGATTGCTGTGACGAGGATTGCGATTGCTGCGACGATGAGGATGACGACATTGAATACTATGAGATCCAGTGCCCTCATTGCAACGAGATCGTTGTTCTTGACGACTCTATCGATCCTTCTTCCATCAAGTGCCCCGCTTGCGGAAAAGAGTTTAACGCAGGAGAATAATATTCAGTCATAAGTATAACGATCCCCCGACAGAGCGGACTGGTTTCTGTCGGGGGATTTTTTATGAATAAATAATCATCAGCAGAGAACCTAAGGTCTCTGCTGATATTGGTTAAGCAGCTTGTTCGAGGCTTGATTTTTTTGCCCTTCTGTTTATAACGAATTGCCTGAGAAGCGTATATACCACAGAGCTCAGAGGTACTGCGCAGAGCATACCGGGCAGTCCGAAGGCATTTCCGCCCACCGTGACGGCGAGTATTACCCATATGCCGGGAAGTCCCACGGTTTTTCCCACTACCTTAGGGTATATAACGTTTCCTTCAAATTGTTGCAAAACGATTATGAAAATAACGAACCATATTGCCGTCAGCGGGTCTACCAGAAGTATCAAAAACGCTCCGATAGCCGTTCCTATAAATGCTCCGAAGATGGGGATAAGTGCGGTGAAGCCCACAAGCACCGATATTACGGAGGCAAATGGCATTTGGAATATAAGCATACCGATAAAGCACAGGAAGCCGATTATTACCGCCTCAATGCACTGTCCCGTTACAAATTTTGAAAATGATGCGTAGGTGAGGGAGCAAAGAGCGTTGGCGCTTTCATATGCCTTTTCGGGAAGGATGGCAGACATAAGGGCGCGGACCTGCCTTCCCAGGCTTTCCTTTTGTGCCAGAATATAAATAGAAAAGGCAAAGGAAAGCACGATATTGAATATCGATGAGAATATTCCTGTGGTGATGTTCACCGTTGAACCTATAAGGGTGTTGGAATTTGAGAACAAAAAGTCCTTGACGGTCTCAACAAAGCCGTTCCAATCTATACTGCCCGTGGAAAATTCCGGAAGATTTATGTTATAATCATCCAGCAGGCTTCTTGCCGAGTTCCACCAATCACTTAGCTCGGTCATATAGCTTGGAAGCATATTTACAAAGCTTGTGGTTGTCTTTTTAATTTCCGGCAGGAGCATAAACAGTACTGCAAATATCAAGCCGAAAACTATTATAACGCTCAGAGTAAGGCATACTGCCCTTTTTAAACCGTGGCGCGGCTTTTTGGCTTTTTTGAATATTTTCAGCCAAAGCTTTTCCAGCGGGATAAGCAGGGTGTTTATTACAAATGCGATACAAAGTCCGACAATGAAGGGCTCAAAGAGACCGATCAGCCACATTAAAGCGTTCCACAGTGTGCTGTAATTGCTTATAGCCCAAAAGAGTATTATAGCAAAGGCAACGATAGAAAGAACGTATTTCAGAGGTGGAAGGCCGGGTTTTTTATCACTCATCTTCTTCCTCGGGCTCTTTCTCGTCGCACACGACCATTACGTGTGTGATTCTGTGGGAGTCTGTATCAGTAACTGTAATGTGAAGGTTTTCAAAATCAAACTTGTCGCCTTCGTCGGGAATGCCGCCGAGCTGTTCCATGACCCAGCCGCCCAAGGATACACTGTCGGATTCGCAGGTGATATCAAAGAACTGGCAGAAGTCGTCAAAATTAACTGCACAGTCAACCTTATAGCTGTTTTCCGAAAGCTTTTTAAAGTCCTCAACGACCTCGTCGTGCTCGTCCCAGATGTCGCCGACCAGCTCCTCCAGGATGTCCTCCATTGTGACTATACCCAAGGTTCCGCCGTATTCGTCTAAGACTATGGCAACGTGAGACTTTTCCTTCTGCAAAAGCTTAAGAAGGTCTGTGATCTTTTCCGATTTGTGGATAAACACGGGTGGAGAGCACATTTCCTTTATGGTCTTTTTGCTTATACCGCCGCCGACGTAAAAGTCCTTCTGATGGATAACGCCTACGATATTATCGATAGTCTCCTCATATACCAGAAGTCTGGAGTAGCGTGTCTGGGCGAAGATCTTTGCGACCTCTTCCTTGGGGGTGTCTATGGGGAAGCCCTCCAGATCCACACGGTGGGTGAGGATGTCCTCGGCTTTTCTGTCGGTGAATTCAATGGCGTTTCTCAAAAGATCGCCCTCGGTGGTGTCTATGCTTCCTTCCTGCTGAACCTCCTCGACCAGCATCAAAAGCTCGTCGGTGTTCATCTTCTGCTCCTCCTGAGGCTTGAAAAGCTTGTTTATAAGCTTCTTCCACAAGGAAAAGAGGAAATTAAGAGGGGTGAACAGGAACACGAGTGCCTTTATAAAGGGGGTGGAGAACATAGCGAACTTCTCGGGGAAATCCTTTGCCAAGCTCTTTGGCGTCACCTCTCCAAAGATCAGTACTACCACGGTAGTTACTGCGGTTGATACCGTAGCACCGATGTCACCCATAGCAAGAGTGTTAACGAAAAGCACCGTGCTTATAGATGCCAAAGCGATGTTTACTATGTTGTTTCCGATAAGAATGGTGGAAATAAGATTATTGTAATTGTCGGCAAGCTTTAAGGTGGAGTTGGCTTTTTTGTCGCCTTTTTCCGCCATGGCTTTAAGTCTTGTTTTGTTAAGTGTGGAAAATGCAGTTTCGGTGGCACTGAAATATGCAGATAAAATAACGCAAATAATTATTGCGACCAAACTGGGAATTATCCCGTCCATTTTTTAAAAAACTCCTTGTAAAATCTTTATGTGATAAATGTGGGTAGCCTTTGATTTTTTTCGATCAGCTCAACATTTTACGGAAACGCAAAAAGGCATACCTACTCCCTAATATATAGTGTAGGTATGCCGTATTTATGTAATTGGGCGCGTTACAGTTTGCGTAATCGTCGTCGCTACTGCCACTGTCCATGAAAGCGTTTCTCCTTAGAAAAATGATCGGTATAAAAGCCGTCACGGGGTATTATAACAGATTAATACTGTAAAGTCAAGTATAAATGCGTTATTTCTTATAATAATTGCCTTATAAGGTAACTCCGTCCTTAAATATTGCAAGCTCGTGCTTATCAAAGGCTTCAGCCTTTGCCCTCTTTTCTCCCGAGGCAACGTGAATTATCAGCGAAAACAGCTCTTGCGCGGCACAGTCCATGGGATTTCCGTTGAGAACTGTTCCCGCGTTGAAATCTATCCAGGCCTTCTTTTTTTCGGCAAGGGTGGTATTTGAGGATATTTTCACAGTGGGAACGGGGCAGGCAAAGGGGGTGCCTCTGCCGGTGGCAAAGAGAACCAGGTGGGCGCCGCTTGCGGCAAGGGCAGTGGAGGAAACAAGATCGTTTCCGGGGGCGCACATCAGGCTGAGTCCCTTTTTTGTGACTGTTCCCGCATAGGGCAAAACGTCGCACACCGGTGCCTTACCGCCCTTTTGAATACATCCTAAGGATTTGTCCTCCAAGGTGGATATCCCGCCCAGCTTGTTTCCGGGAGAGGGGTTTTCGTTTATCTTTTCGCCGTATCTCATAAAGTACTTCTTGAAGCCGTTTATCATATCCACCGTTTTTTCAAACAGCTCCCTGGTGATACAGCGCTTCATAAGAACAGTTTCCGCACCGAACATTTCGGGGACCTCGGTCAATACTGCCGATCCGCCCTGGCTTATGAGCTTGTCGGTTACTCTTCCTATTACCGCGTTGGCACTTATTCCCGAAAAGCCGTCGCTTCCGCCGCATTTCAGGCCGATTATCAGCTCGCTTGAGGGGCATGGCTCTCTTTTAAAGCCTTTTGCAAAGCTTAAAAGCTCTTCCACGAGCTTAAGTCCCTCTTGTATCTCATCCTCTACGTCCTGGCATACAAGAAACTTGATCCTGTCGCTATCGTATTCTCCGAGCTTTTCCTTCAAAAGACCTATGTGGGCATTCTCGCAGCCCAATCCCAATATAAGCACTCCTGCCGCATTGGGATGCTTGGCAAGCCCTGCAAGCAGATCCAGGGTCATATTCTGATCATCGCCAAGCTGAGAGCAGCCGTAGGAATGAGTGTAGCAGTAGACTCCGTCCGTGCCGCTTTGATCCAGATCCGAGGCAAGCTTTTCTATCTGTCTTGCCGATTGAACGGCACAGCCCACCGTTGGTATGATCCATATTTCGTTTCTTATGCCGACCTTGCCGTCTTTTCTGCGGTAGCCCCGGAAGCTGAGCGGCTCTGTGGCTTGAGGGAAAGTGAAGTTGGGGGCGTATTCATAGGTCTTCAATTCTCCCAGATTGCTTTTCAGATTGTGGGTGTGAACGTGGCTTCCCTTGGGGATGTCAATGGTGGCACTGCCTATGGAATGGGCGTATTTTATCACGTTCTCGCCCTTTTTTATGTTAAAAAGAGCGATCTTGTGTCCGGGCGGGACGGCATCGACGGCGCAAAGCTCTATGCCGTCAACCGTTATTCTTTCGCCCGGCTTTATCTCCTCCAGACAGACTGCAACCAGATCCTCTGCCGTTATGCGAATGGCTTTCATTATTTCAATACCTCTTTCAGCGCTTTTGCCGCATTCTTTTTGATTGCCTCAAGATGGCAGGCGACCTTGGAAACAAAATCGGGATAGGAGCTAAGATCCATTCCCCAGAAATCCTTCTCCGAGGCAGCCTTCTTTACGTATTCCTCTGTGGGTAAGGAGCTGTATTGGCGCATTTTTCTCAAAACGTCTTCATTGTCCTTTGCGGTGTAGGTCTTGTTTTTGTCCGTTGTTCCAACGTTTTCTTCATTTACGGAGTAAAACCTCAGCAATGCCGCAAAGCTGAAGCAAATAAGTTTAGGAACAGCTTTTTTGTCGTTGTAATAATCCTTAAAGGAGTCCAGAAGCCTTGCCTTGAATTTTGAAACACTGTTAAGGCAGATCCCGATTATTGCGTGGTCAAGGTAGGGGTTGGAGAATCTTTCGATCACAGAAGCGGTAAAGCCGTCCACCTGATCCTTGGGAAGCTTTACGTAGGGCTTGATCTCGGTCTCCAGCAGCTTCTCGAGGAAGAGCTTAAGATCGGGATGGTCTATGCAGTCCTTTACCGTCTCGAGGCCCATTATTACGCCCAGAGGAGAGAAGGAGGTGTGGGCTCCGTTGAGTATCCTGACCTTTCTGTCGCGGTAAGGAGTGATGTCATCACAGAACACTGCGGGTGGCTCTGCTTTGTGAAGGGGGAGCACGTCTTTAAGAGACTCATCTCCTTGAAGCACCCAAAGTCCGAAGGGCTCGCAAACGTCGCAAAGGGGATCGGTGTAGCCCAAGGCGCGGAATACCTCGTTGTTCTTGGGGTATCCCGATACTATTCTGTCAACAAGGGTGTTGTAGAAGTGACAGCAGCTGTTTATCCAGGCTTCAAAGCCTTCGCCCATCCTCCAAAGACGGGCTTGGGTGATGATGCATTCCTTAAGCTTGTCTCCGTTTGACTCTATAAGCTCTGTAGGGATGATATAAAGCCCCTTGTCCGAGGCACCGCCGTACGAGCAAAAGCGCAGATATAAAAGCTTGCAAAGCTTTGCGGGGAAGGAGAGGGGCATTGGCTCGTAGCAGTCGTTCTCCTCTAAGGTGATACCTGCCTCGGTGGTATTGGAGATGACGATCTGAAGCGTGGGAATGACTGCTGCTCGGGCAAGCTTTTCGGGCTCATCGTTTGTGGAAAAAACACCGTGTATGCACTCGACTATGCGGGAGGCGTTTAGGATTTCGCCGTTTTTTATTCCTCTGGTGCAAAGGGTGTAAAGACAGTTTTGGTCCTTGAAATCATCAAGAGTGCCTCTTGTCGTAGTCTTTACCGCCAGCACTGAGCCGTCAAAAAGCTCCTTTAGGTTTAATTGGTCTATGAAATCGTCTGCAAAGGCACGCAGGAAATTTCCTTGGCCGAACTGCAGTATTCTTATTGGATGATCTGTTTTTGGATAAGTTTTAAAATTGATTGCTTTCATATGGCTTCTCCTGTTATTTTTGGAAGTGCTTACATAGATATTATAAAAAAATAAATAGGATTTGTCAAGAACCTCTTGCATTTTTGGAAAAAATGTGTATAATGATAATGTAAGCACTTACAAAGGAGGCTGAGAGTGAATATATATGACGTTGCCAAAAAGGCGGGTGTAAGCATTGCCACTGTCAGCAGGGTCATTAATAACAGTCCCAACGTCAGCGAAAAGACTCGGATGAGAGTCAAGGAGATAATGCGATTGGGTGAATACGTTCCCAATGCCTTTGCAAGAGGCTTGGGGCTTGACACTATGAAAATGGTCGGTGTAATGTGCACCGACGTAAACGATCCCTTTTATGCGGCTGCCGTAGGGCAGGTGGAGGCGCTTTTAAGAGCCTGGGGCAAGGATACCGTTTTAAGATGTACCGGAAACAATACGGAAAACAAGGTCAAGTGTCTCAGAGAGCTGGTCAACAGAAAGGTAGATGCAGTTATGCTTATAGGCTCGGCGTTCCGTGAAGAAAGGGATAACGAGCATATAAGGGAAGCCGCAATGCAGGTTCCGGTGGTGATAATAAACGGATGCATCGAGCTTGATAACGTGTACTGCGTGGTCTGCGACGAAAGAGGCGCGGTGAGAGATCTGGTGAAGACTCTCGCGTCCGAAGGAAAAAGAAAGCCTCTTTACCTATACGATGCCACTACGTACAGCGGTAATGAAAAGTTATGCGGATTTTCCGAGGGCTGCAGCATTTGCGGTCTGGAGGAAAGAATAGTTCGGACGGAAAGGGATATAGAATCCACCGTATCAAAGGTGCTGGAGGTATACTCCTCATCGGGCTTTGACTGTGTTATCGCCTGCGAGGATCTTATAGCGGTGGGAGCACTGAAGGCTCTGGAGGAGCTCAAGACTGATCTTCCGGTGATAGGCTTTAACAATTCGGTGATTAGCCAATGTACCAGTCCGTCATTGACCAGTGTGGATAATATGCTTGAAAGTATGTGCCAGAGTGCGGTCAGGCTTTTAAGCGATCTTGATAACGGAGATACCGTTCCCGCAAAAACAGTGATATCCGCAAGACTTGTAAGAAGAGAAAGCTATTAATTCATACATAAGGAGAAGAAAATGAGTTTTATTCACGATGATTTTTTGTTGCAGACCAAGACTGCCAAAAAGCTTTATCACGACTATGCCGAGGGGCTGCCCATTATCGACTATCATTGCCATATAGATCCCGGGCAGATAGCCGAAAACAAAAAGTTTGAAAACATCACCCGTATATGGTTGGGCGGAGATCATTATAAGTGGCGTCTTATCCGCTCCGACGGAGTCGCTGAAAGGGAGATCACAGGCGATGCGGACGATAAGACCAAGTTTTTACGCTTTGCCGAGGCTCTGCCCAAGAGCATAGGAAATCCTATGTTCCATTGGACACATCTTGAGCTTAAGAGATATTTCGGATACGACGGCATTCTTTGTCCCGAGACCGCCGAGGAGGTTTGGAAGCTTTGTAACGAAAAGCTTTCCGAGGATGAGCTCAGCGTGTGCAGTATTATAAAGAATTCCAACGTCGTAATGATCGGAACCACCGACGATCCCATTGATAGCCTCGATAAGCACGCTCTTATCGCAAAAAGCGGCGTTACAGATTGCAAGGTGTACCCCTCATTCAGACCGGACAAGGCGGTTAATATTGAGAAGGAAGGCTTTTGCGATTATCTGAAAAAGCTTTCCGAGGCTTCGGGAATTGAGATCAATAACGTTGCCGACGTAAAGAAGGCGTTGACCGCAAGACTTGAGTTCTTTGTAAAAATGGGATGCAGAGCCAGCGATCACGGATTGGATTACGTTGTATACGCTCCCGCAAGCGATGAAAAGGTAGCTTCTACCTTTGTCGCCGCACTTAACGGAGAAAAGATAGATCAGCAAAGCGCCGATGAATATAAGACTCATATTCTTCTGCATCTTGGCAGGGAATATGCAAGACTCGGTGTAGTTATGCAGCTTCATTACGGCGCTCAGAGAAACACCAATACAAGAATGTTCAAATCTCTGGGTCCCGATACGGGCTTTGACTGTATCAGTGTGAGAAACTGCGGAGAGGCTTTGACCGGATTTTTGAATGCTCTTGAGGTGGACGGCACTCTTCCCAGGACGATAATTTATTCCCTTAACCCCAACGATAATCAGCTTATCGACACGGTTTTGGGCTGCTTCCAGGGTACCGAGGCAAAGGGTAAGATCCAGCATGGCAGCGCCTGGTGGTTCTCCGATACCAAAAACGGAATGGAGGCTCAGCTAAAGAGCTTGGCAGAGCTTTCGGTGTTGGGAAATTTCGTTGGTATGCTCACCGACTCCAGAAGCTTCCTTTCTTACACAAGACACGAGTATTTCCGCAGAATACTCTGTAATCTCATAGGCAACTGGGTGGAAAACGGAGAGTACCCCTGCGAGTGGGATATACTTTCCAAGATCGTGAAGAACATTTGCTATTACAATGCCCGTGAATATTTCGGACTTTGATCATAAACGGAGGAATGAGAAATGAAACATGAAAACGGTAAGGTAAGCGGAATAAAGATAGCTTACGTGGGCGGAGGCTCCAGAGGCTGGGCGTGGGGGCTTATGAGTGACCTTATCTCCTGTGACGATATAAGCGGAGAGGTATACCTTTACGATATCGATAAGAGTGCCGCTGATGCCAACGAGATAATAGGTAATAAATATAACCAAATGCCCGAGGCGAAGAGCCATTGGCAGTACAAGGCAGTTGCCACTGCAAAGGAGGCGCTTCAGGGAGCTGACTTTGTAATAATATCAATTCTTCCCGGCACCTTTGATGAAATGGAGAGCGACGTTCACGAGCCTGAAAAGTACGGTATTTATCAGTCTGTCGGCGATACCGCAGGCCCCGGCGGAATAGTAAGAGCAATGAGAACGGTTCCCATGTTCGAGGAGATCGCCGAGAATATCAAAGCCTATTGTCCCGATGCTTGGGTCATCAATTACACCAATCCTATGACTCTTTGCGTCAGAACTCTTTACAGAGTCTTCCCCGAGATCCACGCCTTCGGTTGCTGTCACGAGGTCTTCGGTACTCAGAAGCTTCTTGCCAAGATCCTGAAGGATACTATGGGCTATGATGATATTCCCAGAAATGAGATTAAGGTCAACCCCATCGGTGTAAACCACTTTACCTGGCTTACCTCAGCAAGCTACAACGGAATGGATCTTTTCCCCATATACAAGGAATACGTCGATTCCCATCCCGAGGGCTATTACTCCGAGGGACCCGTTGATAAAAACTGGATGAATAACTCATTTTCCAGCACCGAAAAGGTGAAGATGGATCTTTTCAAGCGCTTTGGATATATTGCCGCCGCGGGAGACAGACATCTTGCCGAGTTCTGTGAGGGCAAGTGGTATCTGGAAAGTCCGGAAAGAGTGGCGGAAATGCACTTTGGCCTTACTCCCGTTTCCTGGAGAAAGGCAGATCTGGAAAAGCGTCTTGAGAAGAGCAGGGGATACGTAAGCGGAGAGCTTCCCCTTAAGATGCGTAACACCGGCGAGGAGGGCGTTATCCAGATGAGGGCAATTTTGGGTCTTTGTGATTTTGTTACCAATGTTAACGTTCCCAACGTGGGTCAGATCCCCAACCTTCCCTTGGGTGCCGTGGTGGAAAGCAATGCACGCTTCTGCTCCGGCAGCGTTACTCCCGTTATGGCAGGAAATATTCCCACTGCTATTCTTCCTCTTATCGGTAGAGCCTGCGCTCAGCAGGAGGCTTTGAATACCGCTATTGCAAACAGAGATCTTGAGGCGATATTCAACGTTTTTGTAAACGATCCCCTTGTGACCTGCTCCGAGAGCGATGCAAGAAAGCTCTTTAATAAGATGTGCGAGAATACGAAAAAGTATTTGTCCTCTTACGGACTCTAAGATGATGATCGGCTCGGCGTACACGGTTTTTGCGTGTGCGCCGATTTTTTCTCAATACAAAACAAGTTTTTCCTTAGGATAAAGTGTTTATTGAAAGCGGTTTTGTATTGACAGAGGCTTTATTTTGTGCTAAACTGAGAAAAATCTTCCCATAAGGAGACTAAAATGAAATATCCTCTTTATCTTGTACCCTATCCCAAGGAAATTACGGTTTCCAAGGATGAAAATGAGAATTGCGAATATTTCGAAATAGGCTTGAGGGTCTATTGCGAAAAGGCTTTCCATAATGCAGGCGTTACTTTTTTTGACTATAGCAAGAAGCTCTTTGATATCGAAGCTTGTGCGGTAGACAATAAGGACTGTGCGGACGTTGTCATTACCGCGGATGCTTCCTTAAAGAGTGATGAATACACCCTTTGCAGTGCAGGTAAAAGGGCGGTTTTGAAGGCGTCGGATGCGGGAGGTGCTGTTAAGGCGGTCGTTACTCTTATTCAGCTTATGAAAAAGCTGGATGGCAAGCTTTATTGCTGCGAGGCTGAGATAAGGGATATGCCCACGGTAAGCTACAGTGCCATAATGGTGGATCTTGCCCGAGTCTGGCACGATTTTGATTGGCTTTTAAAATACGTGGATCTTTGTTGCTTTTATAAGGTCAAGACCTTGCACCTTCACTTTACCGACGATCAGAGCTACACCCTTCCCAGCGAGCTTTTCCCCAAGCTTAGCACCGAGGGCAGACACTATAGCTTTGAGCAGATAAAGATCCTCAGAGAATATGCCAAGCAAAGAGGCGTTGAGCTTATGCCGGAAATAGACGTTCCCGGTCATTGCACCGCTTTCCAGGAAAACTATTCCGATATATTCGGCACCGGAGGTATCATCTGCCAGACCTTTGAGAGCATCAAGGCTATGAAGGAGCTTTTCGGCGAGCTTTGCGATATGTTCCCCGAGTCAAGGAATATTCATATCGGCGGAGACGAGGCGGCAATTCAAAAATGGCTTGAAGTGGATAACGACTATTACCGATCCTTGGGAATTGACGTTAAGGCGGAGGATGAAAAATATACCAGTGAGCGTCTTTTGGCAAACTTTGTAAACGAAATGGCAAATGCCGTTTTTGAAAAGGGAAAGCAGCCCATTGCCTGGGAGGGCTTTGCAAAATGTGTAAACCAATACGTCCGCAAGGATCTTATAATGGTAAGCTGGGAGAATTATTATCAGACCGCACCCGATCTTCTTGACGGCGGATATAAGATAATCAACTGCTCCTGGGAGCCTCTTTACATTTGCACTCCCAGAAAGTATTGGCAGCTTAAAAACGTTTTCGAGTGGAATATGTACACCTGGATCCCTGTTCACTGGAGCTCGCCGTACTACAAAAGCAAACTGGAGATCGACGAGGACGACAGAGTTTTGGGCGGCGGACTTTGCGCATGGAGCGATAACATCAAACGCTTCTACCAAAACGAGATACCCGACGGCGTAAAAGAGGAATTCAGACTTTCCGCAGAAAGGCTTCCCGCCATGAGTGAGAGGCTGTGGCATCCCGGAAAAACTCCCGTAAGAGAGTTTTCCGAATTTTTGAAGTCCCACGTCCACCTGCAAAAAAGTATAGAAAAGATCTGTGAATAATGAAGCTGTAAGGCTCCCTGCTTTTAAGGCGGGGAGCTTTTATTATGATAATGCCATTTGGGGAAGTAGGATTCTTGGTATTGACAAAGCTTTTTTTCTGTGATATTCTTAGGCTGAAGATCATCGATTTTGGTGCTGACGGAGGTTTATGTATGGATAGGATAAATACCCTTCGCGAAATGGCGTTGACCAAGACTCGCTCAAACGAAGGATTTCATTACCTGTTTTATAAGGAATATGCCAAGCATCCCGAGCTTTCCGAGGAGGGCCGATATGCCAAGGCGTTTTATTCTGCCTTTAGCAAGCTTGAGCCTGAGATCTCGCAGGGAGAGCTTATAGTCGGAAAGAGCGTTACACCTCTTGACGGCGAGGAGAAACAAGAGTGGAAGGAGATATACCGTCCGTTGGCCAATGAGCGTTACGGTAAGGCGGGCGGCGGGCAGGATTCCCATATGGCGATAGATTACCGACTCTTGCTGTCCGTTGGAATAAAGGGGATAATCGAAAAGATAGACAGATACTCGGCCGAGGAGAATAAAGAAAGCATTGATTATTACGATTGCTGTAAGGAATGCCTGAGAGCTGTAGTGAAGCATTCCGAGAATTATTCCGACCACGCACTGCGATTAAGCGCTCTTGCGGAGTCTGAAAAACAAAGAGCAGAGCTTTTGGAAATTGCAAGGATCTGCAAAAAGGTTCCCTATGAGCCTGCGGATAGCTTTCACGAGGCGGTACAGTCGGTTCATTTTATCAGCCACTGTCTATCCTTTGACCCATTCAGACCGTGGGCTCAGCAGTTCCAGCTGGGACACCCCGACAGATATCTTTTGGAATATTATGAAAATGACCTGAAAAACGGCAAGCTTACCCACGAACGCGCTCAGCTTATTTTGGATTGTCTGGGTATTCAGATAAATCTTCGTGTTCCCAACGGTCTTTCGTCGGGCTATATGATTGGCGGAAGAGACGAAGGCGGCAGGATCGTTGCAAACGATCTGACAGATATGTGTATGCAGGTGACGGATGATATCCGCCTTGTTTATCCCGCAGTGGGGCTTTGTTATGACAAGGATATGCCGGAGGTTTATCTGAAAAAGGCTTGTGAGCTTCTGTTAAAGGGCTATTCGCATCCTGCCATATTCAATGACGGGGTGATAACAAAGGGCTTAGCTTACTACGGCGTTGACGCTAAGCAGGCGAGGGAATATGTTCACAGCACTTGTGTGGAGATCACTCCCGTCGGCTCCTCCAACGTGTGGGTCGCCAGCCCCTATACCAATATGCCTCAGCTGCTTTTGGATATTATGGATGAGGAGTACATCAGCTTCGATTCCTTGCTGGAAAGATATTTTTCAAGGCTTTCGGAAAGCATAAAGCGTAATCACCGAGAACAAAAGGCTCAGCGTGCAATACGAGCCGACAATTCCATAAAGCCGCTTCTTTCTTGCTTTGTTCACGATTGTCTTGAAAGGGGAGTGGATATAGACCGAGGAGGCGCAAGATACAATTGGATAATGCCTTCCTTTGTGGGGGTGGCAAATCTGGTGGATTCTCTTTACGCCGTAAAGACCTTGGTGTTTGACGAAAAGAAGCTGGGAATGGCTGAGTTCAAAGCTATGCTGGAATCGGATTATCGATCCGAGGAGGAGCTCAGACTGCATATTCTCAACGGTATTCCCAAATACGGAAACGACGTTGATGAGGTGGACAGGCTTTTCGGTATTATAACCGAGAGGATCATAAGCGAATGCGAGGAGGAGTCAAGGGGAGAAGAAAGCTCCGCTCTGATCCCCAGTGTTTTCTGCTGGGTGATGCACGAGCATTTCGGCAGAAATACTATAGCAACACCGGATGCAAGGAAGGCGGGCTTCCCGCTTGGCGACGGCTCGGGTCCTTGTCAGGGAAGAGAATTAAATGGTCCTACCGCATCAATTATCTCCTCCACAAAGTGGGATCACAGCAAGTTTATAGGAGGAGTGGCGGTCAATCTTAAGTTTTCAAAGCATTCTCTCGGAGAGGAGTCGGTGAATACCCTGATGGCTCTTGTTAAGACCTATATGGATAGGGGAGGCTTTGAGCTGCAGATCAACGTTACCGATAACGAGACCTTGAAAAAAGCAATTGCCGAGCCCGAAAAGTATCGGGATCTTGTGGTACGCATCGGCGGATACAGCGACTACTTTGTAAAGCTGTCGCCAAAGATGCAGGAGGAGGTTATATTGCGGACCTCCCACAGTATTTAGTTTAATACGAAAAAGCTCCCTGTTTGGCGGATCGTGTCCGCAAGGCGGGGAGCTTGATATTTTCTTTGAAGGGTGCGTTATTCAACTATAATATGAATATGAAAAAAATGAAATATATTTTTCATATTTTGTTTGACAAACCAAAAGCTTTGTGTTATACTGTGCAGGTGTGTTTTAGGTGTAATTTTATATGTCGCATAATATATTATCAAATTATCAGGAGGAAATGAAATGCAAATGCTTTTTTCGCTGTCCGTCGCACTTCTGGCGGGCTTGTTGCTTTCAAGATTAGCCAAGGTTTTAAAGCTTCCGGCTGTAACGGCTTACCTTGTGGCAGGTATACTTATCGGTCCTTATCTCCTTGGACAGTTCAAGGTTCCGGGACTTGGATTTATCAGTATGGAGGATATATCAAGCTATGATATCCTTTGTGACGTCGCTCTCGGCTTTATAGCCTTTTCCATCGGTAATGAATTCAGACTCAGTCAGCTCAGACAAACAGGTAAGCAGGCAACCGTTATAGGCATTATTCAGGCTTGCGCCGCTACTTTGGTAGTTGATGCGGCTCTCATCGGTATGCATTTTCTCTTCCCCGACAAGCTTCCCTTGTCATCTGCTATAGTTCTCGGTGCGGTTGCCAGCGCAACGGCTCCCGCGGCTACCCTGATGGTAGTAAAGCAATATAAGGCAAAGGGTCCCGTTACGGATATCCTTCTTCCCATCGTTGCCCTGGATGACGCCGTGGGTCTTATTCTCTTTAGTGTATCCTTCGGCGTGGCAAAGGGACTTATCTCCGGAAAAGCAGATATTCTCAGCATAGTTCTTGAGCCTCTGCTGGAGGTTGTAATGTCTCTGGCGCTTGGCTTTATTATGGGTGTCATCTTTACCTTCAGTGAAAGATTCTTCCACTCCAGATCAAAGCGTCTTGCAATGAGCGTTGCCTTTGTACTCCTTACAGTTGCACTGTCAATGCTTAAGTTTGAGATCTGCGGTATCCACTTTGCATTCTCATCCTTGCTTGTTTGTATGATGCTGGGAACCGTATTTTGCAATATGTGTGATTTCTCCGAAGAGCTTATGGATAGGCTGGACAGATGGACCGCTCCTTTGTTCGTTCTCTTCTTCGTTATCAGCGGCGCAGAGCTTGAGCTTGGTATCTTCAGCGATATGATGATCGTTCTCATCGGTGTGGTATATATCATTACCCGTTGTATCGGTAAGTATTACGGCGCTCGTTTCTCCGCAAAGGCTACTCACTGCGAGCCCAATATTGTAAAGTATCTGGGTATCACCCTTTTCCCTCAGGCGGGCGTTGCTTTGGGTATGGCTATAAAGGCGGAGGCTCTGGGAGCACCCGGTGCAGTAGTTGCAAACATCACCTTGTTCTCAGTTCTTGTCTATGAGCTTGTAGGTCCCTACCTTACAAAGATCTCCCTTATGAAGGCGGGCGAAATAACCCCCGAGGGCAAGGTCAGCGCGAGAAAGAGAGACGAAAATAAATAAGCACGAAAAAACGTTGAGGCGATTGCCTCAACGTTTTTTCATTTATCAGAAGAAATTAGCTCTGAGATAATCAGCGCTCATCTTAAGGCTATCGAAGGGATCGCCCGGAGTGGTGTCCTGTTCAACGACAAAATACTTGACTCCGCTATTGAGGGCGCTTTCGATAATTCCCTCCCAGTAGAGGTTGCCGTTTCCGATCTCGGTGTAGAACTGGGGATTGGTGCTGTTGTGCTCGCCCTTTGCCATATCCTTGAGGTGGAGTATATCGATCCTGCCCTTAAGCTTGTCGATCCAGTGACGAACGTCGCCGCCGCCAAACTGTACCCAATAGGTATCAAGACAGAAGCTGACGTTGTCCTTGTCGAATTCATCAAAGAGTCTGTCCATTATTCTCACGCCGTTGTGCTTTCTGAATTCGTGACCGTGATTGTGGTAGGTAAACTTAAAGCCTCTTTTGGCGATCTTCTTTGCCAGATCGTTGATCTTGGGGATATAGGCATCGAACTCGTCGAAGTCCTTGGGGAAGAATCCGCCTGTTCCCATGTTCTTTGTTCCCAGAGCGTCCATTGCATCCATTGCCTCGTCGGTGGAATTGCAGAACCAATCCACAGAGTCGTGGGTTCCCACTATCTCGATGCCGGCTTCCTTGGCAAGGTCTGCAAAATCCGCATAGGGAATAGTCATCCCCGCAGTCTGTGCCTGATCGTAGCCCAGCTTTTTCAGCTTGTCGAAGGTGACTTTAATATCTTCGGCGGTTTCCATGAATTTTCTTACGGTGTAAAGCTGCACACCGATCTTTTCAAGCTTTGCCATTGTTTTTTCTCCTTTGGTTGGTATGGAAATAGGATACAACAAAAAAACTGTGTTGTCAAGTGGTTTTTTAGATATGCGATCATTCAAGAGCCGAAACTTTGATGATGCTTTTGGAATCTCTTTTTTACTTGACTGTCAGAGAAAAATATGGTAAAATAAATAAACGCCGTAAAAAAACGGCGAAAACCGAGAGAAAGGTAAAAAATATGGAAGATAAGAATCAGTTTAAGCCTTATATTCCCGCCAGCAAGATCACTCCCGAATTGACGGTAACCTCTATCATTATGGGTATTCTTCTTGCGGTAATATTCGGCGCGGCAAACGCATATCTTGGCTTGAGAGTCGGTATGACGGTTTCCGCTTCAATTCCTGCGGCGGTAATTGCCATGGGAGTTATTCGCGTTATTATGCGCAAAAACTCAATTTTGGAAAGTAACCTCGTCCAGACCATCGGCTCTGCAGGTGAGTCCTTGGCGGCAGGTGCGATCTTCACCTTGCCCGCTTTGTTTTTGTGGGCAAACGATGATATTATGTCCAAGCCCGGCATCTTAGAGATCACTCTAATCGCTCTCATCGGCGGACTTTTGGGCGTGTTTTTTATGGTACCCTTGCGCAACGCTCTCATTGTCAGAGAGCACGGAGTGCTGCCTTATCCCGAGGGACAGGCTTGCGCAGAGGTGCTTCTTGCAGGCGAAGAGGGAGGCTCCAATGCTTCCACCGTTTTTGCGGGTATGGGCTTTGCCGCATTTTTCAAGTTTATCATCGACGGCTTCAAGCTCGTTCCCGGTGAGGTCAGCATTTCCGGAACTGCATCCACTTATCCCGGAGCTATCGGAACTCAGATCTATCCCGCTGTAATGAGCGTAGGCTATATCTGCGGCCCCAGAATCTCTTCGTATATGTTTGCAGGCGGCGTCCTCAGCTGGCTCGTTCTCATTCCCATCATCGTTATCTTCGGCTCACAGCTTATTCTTTATCCCGGAACCGATACCATCGGAGCGATCTTCGCTCAAAGCGGTGCGTCGGGAATCTGGGGCAGTTACGTTCGTTACATCGGCGCGGGCGCTCTTGCGGCAGGCGGTATCATCAGCCTTATCAAGAGCCTTCCCATAATCGTACGCACCTTCCGCGATGCTGTTAAGAGTATGGGTAAGGGCATCGGTGGCTCCGGACTCAGAACCGATAAGGACATCAGTATGACTTTTATCCTTATCGCTATCCTGGTGCTCACTCTTGCCGTATGGTTGGTTCCCGCTATTCCCGTAAGCCTTGTAGGTGCTATCATAGTAGTTATCTTCGGCTTCTTTTTTGCAACTGTATCCTCCAGAATGGTAGGCCTTGTGGGAAGCAGTAACAACCCCGTTTCGGGTATGGCTATCGCCACCTTGCTTATAGCTACCCTTATCCTCAAGCTTTTGGGAGACGCAGGCGCTTCGGGAATGCAGGCGGCTATAGCTATAGGCTCCATTATATGCATAGTTTCCGCTATCGCAGGTGATACCAGCCAGGATCTTAAGACCGGTTACCTTTTGGGCTCGACCCCCAAAAAACAGCAGATCGGTGAGATCATCGGCGTTATCGCATCCGCTCTCGCTATAGGTGCTACCCTTTACCTTCTTGACGGCGCTTGGGGCTTTGGCTCCGAAGAGCTTGCAGCTCCTCAGGCTACTTTGATGAAGATGGTCATCGAAGGCATTATGCAGGGCAATCTTCCCTGGGGACTTATCCTCATCGGTGTTTGCATCGCAGTGGTGGTTGAGATCGTCGGTATTCCCGTTTTGCCCTTTGCTATCGGTGTATATCTTCCCGTTCAGCTTAATGCCTGCATTATGGTCGGCGGTCTTGTAAGACTTTGCTTTGACCGTATGAAGGAATCCGAGAGAAAGAAGGGTATCATCAATAACGGTATTCTTTTCTGCTCCGGTATGATAGCAGGCGAGGGACTTGTGGGAATTCTTCTTGCGATCCTTGCTGTGTTCAACATCAGCGGTGTGCTTGATCTTTCCGGTATGCTCAACGTTCCCGGATGGGTATTGGATATCGGAAGCATTGTAGTGTTTGGACTTGTGATACTCAGCCTTCTTAAGTTCAGCCTTTGGAAAAAGGATAAAGCTCCTAAGGAAAAATGAAAAAGAAAAAGATCATAGTTAATGAAAACTATCTTGAGCGCATTCCATTGAGAGCTGCATCTATCAAGTGGACTAAAGATGATGAAAAGGTCACCCTGGAGATAGAAAATACAGGATGGGCAAACAGAATTGCGCAGATCTTTTTTAAACGTCCCAAGGTAAGCTACGTTCATCTTGATGAAATGGGAAGCTTTCTTTGGCCTATTCTGGACGGAGAAAGAGATATCACCGCTATCGGAGAGCTCGTAAAGGAAAAATTCGGTGAGGCGGCTGAACCTCTTTATCCCAGACTTGCAAAGTTCTTTCATATTTTGGAAAGCTATCACTTCATAAGCTGGAAGAACAAATAAAAGAATCAAAGAGTCCTTGAAAAATCAAGGGCTCTTTTTCATTGACAAAGACAACAAAAAAGTGTATAATTTAAAAACAGTACAATTGAATGGAGATGACCTTATGAATAAACATTGGATGCCTGTATGGGGATGTCCTATTTCAAAAACCGGTAAGGGCGTTACCGAGTGGATGAAGGACGTTACCGTCAGAATGAGAATGCTTATGACCGTTGACGGAACTAAGCTCAGATTCAGATTATCCAATCTTTTTAACCCCGAGAAGACTGTTATCGAGCGTGTGACCGTATCGGTCTCCCCTGAGAAAAGAGATCAAATACTTTCGAGGCTTGTGAACGTTACCTTCGGCGGAGACACCCGTTGCGAGATGCAGGCTTTCGGAGATGCCGTATCCGATGAAATGGATTTTGAATTCAGCGCAGGTGAGTATCTCTGTGTGAATATGTATTTTAAGGATTTCACCCACCTTGTTACAGGTCACAGTAATTCCGGCTCGTTTATAAAGCGTTGGGTCTGCGACGGCGATCTTTGCGATGCCGAGGACCTTCCCACCGTCAATTTAGTTGATTGCTCCGCTTATCCTTTTATCCATTCCGTTGAAGCATACTGCGACGAGGACTGTTACACCATTGCCTGCTTCGGTGATTCCATAACCGCTCAGACCTGGCCCGACAGATTCAGCCTCAGATTGCTTTCCGAGGGGAAAACAAAGGTTGCCGCGGTGCGAAAGGGTATAGGCGGAAGCAGAGTTCTGGGAGAATATCCCTGCCTTAATCTGAGAAACTACGGACCCAAGGGCCTTGACAGATTTGAAAGGGAGGTATGTCTGCCCGGAGTCAAGAAGGTGTTTATTCTCCACGGAATAAACGATATCATTCATCCCGACGGAAGCGAGTTCCGTCCCATGACAAATCTCCCCACCCCCGAAAAGCTTATTGAGGGACTTAAGTTTTACGTTGATACGGCTCACAAACACGGTATCAAGGCGTACGTCTCAAAGATAATGCCCTTTATGGGTTGGCACAGCTATAACGAGGACAGAGAAAAGCTTCGCAGGGAGGTAAATGCGTGGGTCGACTCAGGCTACGCCGACGGTGTTGTTCCCTTCGAGGAAACACTTCTTGACCCGGATTGTCCTTCGAGACTTAAGGCTGAGTATGACAGCGGAGACCACTTGCATCCTTCCGCCGCGGGAGCACAGAAAATGGCTGATTGTATCCCCAATGAGATTATTTGAGTGGCTTAAGTATAGGAATAATGACTTTAATGACAGATCGCCGAGGTTTATCTTTGGCGATCTTTTTCTACTCTTTCGTTGACAAGCATTAAAAAAACGTGTATAATTATAATGCGATAGTTTTTAAAAAGGCTTGATGTGGGAGATAATATAGCTATGAATAAGCATTGGATAACCGCTTGGGGGTGCCCGATTTCCAGAACCTCAAAGAGTACTTCAGAATGGATAAAGGATATGACAGTCAGAATGAGAATGCTTATGACTGTCAATGGCGCAAAGCTCAGGCTAAGATTTTCCAACACTTTTAACAAGGAAGAAAGCGTAATCGAAAGAGTGACGGTTTCCATCGCCTCCGAAAAAATGCTGCAGGATACCTCGAGGCTTGTTAATTTGAGCTTTGGAGGAGAAGCAAGGTGCGTTATGCCTGCGAGGGGAGAGGCTGTATCCGATGAGATCGATTTTGTTTTCAATTCGGGTGACTACCTTTGCGTTAATATGTATTTTAAGGATTTTACCCACCTCATTACAGGACATAGAAACGACGGAAGGTTTATAAAGCGTTGGGTCTGCGACGGCGATTGCTGTGATATGGAGGATCTGCCCTCTGAAAACTATGCCGATGGCAGTACGTATCCATTCATCTATTCCATAGAGGCGTTCTGCGACGAGGATTGCTATTCAATTGCCTGCTTTGGAGATTCCATAACCGCTCAGACCTGGCCCGACAGATTTAATCTAAGGCTTCTTAGCGAGGGTAAGAGCAACGTAGCGGCAGTCAGAAAGGGTATCAGCGGAAACAGAATATTGAGAGAATACCCTCAACAAAGTATGTGGCACTGCGGCACCAAGGGGATTGACAGATTTGAAAAGGAGATTTGTCTGCCCGGAGTGAAAAAGGTATTTATCCTTCACGGAGTAAACGATATTATTCATCCGGATAACTCACCCTTTTGTCCCATTAGCCATTTGCCTACAGTAAAAGAGCTTTGTGACGGCTTGCAACACTATATCGATATTGCTCACGCCCACAAAATAGAGGCATACGTTTCAAAAATACTGCCCTTTTATGCATGCAGTTGCTTTTCCTCCGAAAGAGAAGCCCTTCGTCTGGGGGTAAATGCGTGGATCGATACCTGCAACGCCGACGGCGTGCTACCCTTTGAGGAGGCTCTCCGAGATCCCGCTTGCCATTTTGCGCTTTTAAGTGAATTCGATTGCGGCGACGGACTCCATCCCTCGGGCAAGGGAGCGCAGAAAATGGCCGACTGTATACCCGAAGAATTTATTTAAGGAGATTTCATGAAGAAGATCTATAACGAAAAGAAATACACTAACTTCCGAGAGCTTGTAAACGATGCGGCAAATAAATTTTCATCAAGAACCGCCTTTATCGTAAAATTAGCCGAGGACAAATACAGAAAGATAAGCTATAAGACCTTCCGAGAGCATTATTATCGCCTTTGCACCGAGTTTATCAACCGCGGATTTATCGGAGAGCGCATAGCTGTATGCGGAAAGAATTGTTATCAGTGGGTACTTTCTTATCTGGCAAGCGCAACGGTGGGGGTTGTTGTTCCCATCGATAAGGAGCTTGGAGGAGAGGATATAGAAAACTTTGCCACCCAGGCGGATTGCGTTGCTATTTGCGCCGACAGTAAGGTTTTGAAGAAAAGCTCTGCGGCGGACACTATGTTCTCCTTTGATTACGTGGATGAAATAGTGGATTCCGATCTTCCCATTGCTTATGAGAAGGTCGACGGCATTGAGATCCCTGCGGATAAGACCCAGGTATTGATCTTTACCTCGGGAACCACGGGATATTCCAAGGGTGTTTGCCTTTCTCAGTATAACATCTGCGCAAACATCCATTCAACGGTGAGCATTGTAAAGGTGAAAAAGTCCGACACGACCCTTTCCATTCTCCCCTTGCACCATACTTATGAATGCACTTTGGATTGCCTTCTGATACTCTCCAGGGGAAGCACCATAAGCTATTGCGAAAGTCTGAAGAAGGTGGCTGTAAACATTAAAGAGTATTCACCCACCATTCTTGTGTGTGTTCCGGAGCTTTTGAAGCTTCTTGTTTCAAGGATCAAGAGCTCCATTATAAAGGGATGTCCCGATAAATACAAGGATCTGTTTATATCCGGAACGATTGCCTCCGCCTTTACAAAGCTTCCGTTTATTATTAAAACGGCCATTAAAGCCAAGGTAAAGAAATCCCTGGGCGGCAGAATGAGGCTTTTCATAGTTGGTGCCGCAGAGCTTGAAACCTCCATTGTTGAGGATTTTACCGCCTTGGGTATCCGTACGTTGCAGGGATACGGTCTTACGGAATGCGCCCCTCTTCTGGCGGGAAACAGCGACTTTTATTTCAATGCTGCAAGCACGGGAATTGCAATTCCCGGTGTGGAATTAAAGATTCACGAGCCTAACGAGGACGGAGTGGGAGAGATCCTTGCCAAGGGCGAGAACATTATGCTGGGATACTTCAACGATCCCGAGGCTACCGAAAAGGTGTTCCTTGACGGATGGTTCAGAACGGGCGACCTGGGAAGGTTTGACGAAGACGGCGGGCTCTATATAACGGGCAGAGTAAAGAACGTTATCGTTACGGAAAACGGAAAGAACATCTATCCCGAGGAGCTTGAAACAAGGCTTGGGCTTTTCGGAGAGATAGGCGACGTTATCATTGTTGCAGATAAGGTGGACGGATTGACCAAGATAAAGGCAAAAATATTTCCCAATCTTGAAGCCTTAAAGGAAAAGCTTGGGCATATTCCCACAAAGGAAGAGGCAGAGGCGGCGATAAGGCAGATCATAGATACCGTAAACAGCAAGCTTCCGTCGTATAAGCACATTCGTCTTGTGGAGATATTGGAGAGTGCTTTGGAAAAGACTACCACAAGAAAGATCAAGCGTTTCGGTTCAAACGTTTCATAAAAAAACACCGAGTCAGGCGTTGCCCGACTCGGTGTTTTTGTATAAGCTGATCAATACGGTATTATTTAGTTTTTCTCGGAGTTGAGAAATCTGTGTACGATAGCTGCAAGAGCTCCGCCTACAAGGGGAGCGACGATGAAAACCCAGACGTTTGCCAGAGCTTCGCCTCCGATAAACAAAGCGGGACCAAAGCTTCTTGCCGGGTTAACGCTTGTTCCGGTAAAGTAGATGCCAAAGATGTGTACCAACGTCAAAGTAAGCCCGATAACAAGACCTGCGACGTTGGAATTTTCAATCTTGGATGTAACGCCGAGGATGGCAAGAACGAATACGAAGGTGAGAACGATCTCGATTGCCAGGGAGAGGATAACGTCTCCCTTAAAAAGGCCGTTCTGTCCCAGTCCGTTTTCTTTGCCGACGAAAGCCATAAGTACTGCAGCACCTGCGATAGCTCCGAGGAACTGGCTGATAACGTAGCCCACGAAGTCTTTTGCGCCGAGCTTTTTGTTAATAAGCATAGCGATGGATACTGCGGGGTTGATGTGACAGCCGGATACGTTTCCGATGGAATAAGCCATTGCAACTATAACCAGACCGAATGCCAGAGCGGTCAAAGCATAGGCTGTATTGGCAGAAGCGGTGCATCCTGCAACAACTGCAGTTCCGCACGCGAACAAGACCAATACGAAGGTGCCGATGAATTCTGCCAGATATTTTTTGATGGAAGTCATTAATATACTCCTCCTTTTGTTTTTGCGGTTACCCGCTACTGTAGATTATACACCATTTTTTCGATTAATGCAATAGAAATGAAAAAAAGAGGATCTTTTTGATCCTCTTTTTGTATTCTCACTTATTCAAAAACTCGTCAATAGCCTTTGCGGCAGTCTTGCCTGCCCCCATTGCGGAGATGACCGTAGCGGCACCTGTAACGGCATCACCGCCGGCATATACTCCGTTGCGGGAGGTAA
>SVTC01000029.1 GCA_015063985.1 Oscillospiraceae bacterium
TCGAGAACAACGGCGAAAAGCAGCAGATCGCTGCCTACTATCCTTATACCGAAACAACCAACGGCAGCGTCGCCATCACCCTGCCCGAAGCATACGATGCAAATTACGATCAGTACGACTACCTCTATGGCGAATATGCACGGCTGAGCAGCAACCCGGCAATCATTAAGATGAAGCACTTGATGGCAAAGGTGACGGTGACTGTTGCCTCCACGGGAAATGATGTTGCGGGTGACGATGCGGTGGAAGGCATCGCGCTTGCGGACGTGCCCCGTACCGCCACGTGGACCCTTCCGGGGGATACGCTCGCTGAGTTTGGCGACGGCGAGTTCATCGATCTCTACTATAACAAAAGCTCATACACAGGCTACGCCCTGCCAACCGAGGCACAAACCCTTACCCTTCGAATCACAATGGAGAGCGGCCGCATCTTTACCGCAACCGTCTCTTCGGATGACCTTACCACCAACACCGAAGGCTTAGAAAGCGCTGTACATTACAAACTCGGCATCAGGGTCGGCAAGGATAAGGTAGAAATCACCGACGTAAACGTAACCCCTTGGGCGGAGAAGGAAATCGACGGAGGAGTGGCGAAGGAAGTATTCTCATATATCGATGCTACCGCAATGAATGCCGACGAATTGAACGCTGCTGTTACAAAGGCATTGGAGACAGGCGAAACTGATATTGAAGTCACTCTTAAACCCGATGCCCCTGCCGAGATGATCACCGCTATCCGCCGCGCCATCTGCGACACCGAGGGCGTTGCCGACGGAAGTATCAACCTCACTCTCAAGGGCGTGACCACGATTCCGGGTACTACAAGCTGGGACGGTGTTGCTTTTGGTTCCGGTAATATGTTTAATGGAAACGGAGACTTTATAGGCACTGAATACCTTACCCAACTGGCATCCGTCACTCTCCCCGATGTAACAGTTATTGGTGATCAGGCGTTCTGCGGATGCTCGAAGCTGACTTCCATCACCGCCCCTAAGGTGCAGTCAATAGGACATTGGGGCTTCGATAGTACAAGTATCACATCCATTGATATGCCGTTGCTGAAAGAGCTTGGAAAGTCAGCATTCCGAAAGACGGCTCTTACGGAAGTTTATCTGCCTTCGTTAGAGGAAGCGGGAGATGAAGCGTTTTTGAGTTGCGAACAACTTCGGACCGTAGATTTGCCGAAACTTCAGACTTTGCGCTTTAATCTCTTTCAATACTGCACAAGTCTCGTCTCTGTAAATGTTCCTGCAGTGACCGATATGAAGAATTATGTTTTTGATGGTTGCTCTGAACTGGTTTCTATAACCTTACCGGGAGTGACTGATTTAGCATATAGTGTTTTCCGTGGGTGCACGAAGCTTGAAAACATCACGTTAGGCTCGGTTATCACAATAGTCAATGGAAATCTGTTTGAAGGTGAAGCCCTTTCTTCTAATATTACCCTCACACTGCATCCCGATCAGGCAAATGCCGAGGGCGATCTGAAAGCAACGGCAGGTACAAACGTTACGTGGGCAGGCTTCACTTGGAAAGAAGTGAAATTCTCTGCGACGGAGTAAAACGACCGAAACTAAATAAAAAGAGCCTGCGCAGCACTTTGTACGCACAGACTCAACCAAACCCAAAGGCGGTGACGGAAACCTATTCCGCCACCGCCTTTTTCGTAAAATTTCTCAAATTTTTTCGTAACACGATATAACACGGCACGTCAGGCGGTAATGTCGGACGTGCATTTTCGTCATAAAATGTTTTCAATTTTGGACGGGCCTACCCCTTGTCTTCGCTCATAAGGGCAAAAACAAGGGAAAATACATAACAGTTGAGTTGAAAACCACCGAAAAATCCGGTAATATCAAGGGTTTTTAGAGGGCTTTTGTAAAAAATGTTAATTTATGCGTATAATATTCCAATGGAATTTGTACGGGCTTATTGACAAGAAAAAGTGGTTTTTGTATAATAAACTTGTACCAAGAAACATTAGAGGAGAGAAAAAATGTATAACTTCAAGGTGCTTAACGAGGGTGTTTACCGTGTTTTTAAGGATGAAGAAAACAATAATCTGCTCACAAAATACGGCATTCTCAACACAAGCGGAGAATATGAGGACAACGGAGATCTTATCCTTATAGAAAATAAGATCACTCTTAACACAAAAAAGCTTTTCGAGCTTTCCGTGGAGGAGAAGAAAAAGGGATATATCCTTACGATTCCCCTCGCGGACGGCGAGCGATTGTTCGGAGGCGGAGATTGCAACAGAGATAATATTATGCGCAGAGGCAGCCTCCTTGAGATAAACATAAGAAACGTTGTGGGCTACGGCCCTATGGGGATCGTCCTCAGCACCTGCGGCTGGGCTTTGGTTTTAAACTGCACCTTTAAGACCTTGATGGACCTTGGAAATACCAAGGATGACGAGATAAGGATCGAGACCTTCGGCGGAGAGGTAGATTTCTTCCTCTTCAAGTCAAACAGCCTTAAGGGGCTTATCCAAAAAGTAACCTCCGTCACCGGCAGACCTACTCTTATGCCTAAATTTGCTTACGGCCTCACCCTTGTGGAAAACGAGCAGATAGATACAAGGGGACTTCTTTGGGATATAAAAACTCTCAGAGATAAGGGTATTGCTTGCGATACCATCGGACTTGAGCCCTCCTGGATGAGCGAGTACTATGATTATTCCGTAAATAAAAAATGGAGCAAGGAGCGCTTTTATCTGCCCAAATGGCAAAAGGAGAACTCCTCGGGCTCCTATACCTTCTTTTATCCCATGAGAAAAATGGGAATGAAGCTCAGTCTGTGGCTTTGCGAGGATTACGATCTTATCTACAAGGAAGAAAACGACGCCTTGAAGGAGGAAGAGGCTTCCTACGGCATAGACGCCGAGATACTTGATGCCAATTTCGTTAAGCCCAGGCTTATGGATAAAATAACAAAGCATGGAGAGGCTTGGTTTGAGCATCTGAAAAAATTTGTGGATAACGGAGCAAGCGCCTTTAAGCTTGACGGAGCAAATCAGGTCATTCCCCATCCCGACCGCCTGTGGGGCGGAAAGTATCTTGATGAGGAGATACATAATCTTTATCCCGTTATTCTTGCAAAGCAGATGGAAAGAGGCTTTGCCGAGTATACAGACAGACGTCTGCTTCTCTACAGTGCGGGCGCCTTCACGGGAGTTGGACAGTATACGGCTACCTGGGCGGGTGATACCGGCGGAGGACCCAGAACCGCGGTCTCGCTGATGAACTATGCAATGTGCGGACACTCCAATACCTCCTGCGATATAGACGTAAGTCCCTGCGGCATACATTACGGCTTTTTGCTTCCGTGGAGCCAATACTTCTGCTGGTCTAATTGGCTGTATCCATGGTTTTTGGGAGATGAGACGGAGAATATGGTAAGAGAGTATTCACTGCTGAGATCATCTCTTATTCCGTATATCTATACTATGGCTCACAAGGCCTATGAAACGGGACTCAGTATCCTCAGACCCCTTTCCCTTATGTATGAGGATAAGCCCGAATACGATAACGTTCTTAATGCTTATATGCTGGGCGATAGCCTTTACGTAGGCGTGTTTGATATGTCCCTCACCCTTCCCGAGGGCAAATGGGTGGACTATTTTACAGGTGAGGTCTACCAAGGAAATATCGATTATACTCCCCCCGAGGGCAAGGGCGGCGCTCTCTTTGCAAAGCAGGGCAGTATTTTCGTTACTATGCTGCCTCAGAAATACGTTCTTGAAAAGTCCCACGATTACGTTTTGAAGGTATATCCCGGTGAAGACTGCAGCTTTGATCTTTACGAGGACGACGGATTAAGCTTTGATTACCGCGAGGGGAATTACACCCTTACTCCCTTCAGAGTGGAAAATTCCAATGATGACGGCTTCGAGCTTGCGATTCTTCCCAGAGTGGGCGGATTTTCCGGTAAGCCTGATAACGGTCACGATATAAAGAATAATTCCATTCCCTATATTCCCCCTATGGAGGAGGAGAGGGATATGACGGTGTCGGTATTTGGAGAAGTGAGATCTGTCAGCTTTGAGGGAGCGGAAATCCCCTTTAAGAAGGACGGAAAATACTCAAGCTTCGTTGCTCCTCTAAAGGGCAGAGAAAACAAAGAGCTTAATTTTAAAATTGAAATGTAAAAAAACGGGGCTTATCCGAAATTTCGGATAAGCCCCAAGTCTTTTATCTGATGCCGTATTTATTGATGATGAAGTCCATATCCTTATCGCCGCGTCCGGAAAGACAAATGAGGATGGAGCCTTTTTCTATGGTCTTTGCCAGCTTCATTGCATAAGCAACTGCGTGGGAGCTTTCGATAGCGGGAATGATTCCCTCAAGTCTTGAAAGGGTGAAGAAGGCGTCAATAGTTTCTTCGTCGTCCACTACGTCGTACTTAACTCTGCCCAGATCGTGCAAAAATGCGTGCTCGGGACCTGAGGAGGGGTAATCCAGACCGCTGGCAACGGAATATACGGGAGCGGGATCTCCGTTTTCATCCTTAAGCATTATGCTGTTAAAGCCGTGCATAATGCCCTCCTCGCCGTATTTCAAGCTTGCGGCGTGATCTCCCAAGGCTGAGCCTCTGCCCAAGGGCTCAACGCCGTAGATATCAACGGGATCGTTCAAGAAGCCGGAGAACATTCCCATAGCGTTGCTTCCGCCGCCAACACAGGCAACCACCGCGTCGGGAAGCTCGCCGGTCATAGATAAAAACTGCTCTCTTGCTTCAATTCCCACAACGCTCTGGAAATCTCTTACCATAAGGGGGAAGGGGTGAGGACCGAGTACGGAGCCGATGCAGTAAATTGCATCCTTATATTCCTTGCAGTAAGCGGCAAAGGCGGCGTCGACTGCTTCCTTAAGAGTCTTAAGACCGTGGGTAACCTCAACAACGTTAGCGCCGAGGATCTTCATTCTTGCAACGTTGGGAGCCTGCTTTTCAATGTCAACAGAGCCCATATAAATGTCGCATTCCAGACCGAAATATGCCGCCGCAGTGGCAAGAGCAACACCGTGCTGACCTGCGCCGGTCTCTGCAATTACCTTCTTCTTGCCCATAAACTTTGCAAGAAGAGCTTCACCCATACAGTGGTTGAGCTTGTGAGCGCCTGTGTGGTTCAAGTCCTCACGCTTAACGTAAAGCTGAACTCCGTTGCCCAGGGTAGAGGAGAGCCTCTCCAGATAGGAAATGGGAGTGGGTCTGCCCTGGAATTCCTTGCGGATGCGCCTTAATTCGCTGACGAATTTGCTGGATTTGCAGATGGTGAAGTACGCATCTCTGATCTCCTGCATTGCCTTTTTCAGCTCGGGCTCTATATATGCTCCGCCGTATTTTCCGAAGTAGCCGTTCTTGTCGGGATATTGCTTGAAGTACGTGTCAAAATCAACGTTATTGAAAATCATAATTATCCTCCGATTAATGTATTATAAGTGTGTGGTTTTAATTGTAAGCCTTTGAGGCACGCCATCGATTTTGTAACATTTTTTCTCCTTTCGTCAAGGAAAAATAAAACCTTGACAGAGTTAATAAGCTCTTGTCAAGGACGAATAAACCCTTTATCCGCGGTGCCACCTTGAATTCACGAAAAAATCGTGCTCTTTTGGAGGTACAGTCATACCTCTGACATCTGACGTGTGTCTTACGTTGAAAGCTACTGAGCAAAAGCCGTTCACCTCACCCTCAGCGGTCCATTTGACAATCTGTTTCTTGCCCGATTTTCAGCATCGCGGGCTCTCTGTGAAGTCATGGTTGCCTTTACATCCGCTTCAACGGTTTATACTTCATTATACTATTACTTTTTTGTGTTGTCAAGAGTTTTTTCTTAATTGCTTTTCAAAACTTTTTCATTGCGGTTGACAAAAGCCTTCCCAAAAGCTATAATATCCTTAAATAAGGAGGGATGTTATGAACGTTTTATGCATAGGAAACAGCTTTTCCGTGGATGCCACAAGGTATCTTCACAGAATAACTCGTTCTCAAGGCGAAAAAATAACAACTGTTAATCTTTACATCGGCGGTTGTGATCTTGAAACTCACTACCGTATGATGCTTTCCAAGAAAAAGGCGTACAGACTGTTTATAAACGGCGAGGATTCCGGCTTTGACGTTTCTATGGAGGAGGCGCTTTTCAACAGACGCTGGGACGTTATCACCTTTCAGCAGGCAAGTCACCGTTCCTTCGATTTTGAAAGCTATGAGCCCTATCTTTCAAAGCTTGCGGAATATGTAAGACTTTGTTCTCCTAAGGCGAAATTCTTTTTCCATCAGACCTGGGCTTATGAGGATGGCTCTCCGAGACTTTTTGACGTTGCGGGCTTTGAAAAGAGCAGTGAAATGTTTTGCGCTATTGAAAAAGCGGCATCTCTTGCGGCAAAAAGCATAGATGCACAGATCATTCCCTGCGGAGAGGTTATAAATAAGCTTAACTCGGTGGTAAGTGATAAGCTTTGGCGTGATGGCTTCCATTTAAGCAAGGGCTTGGGCAGGCTTGCCGCGGCGCTTACCTGGTATAGGGTGTTGACAAATGAAAAAAACCGCGATATAAGCTTTACGGACCTTGATGAATACGTATCCGATGAGGATATTTTAAGGGCAAAAGCTTGTGTTGACGGTATAGAGCTTTAAAAGAAAGGAAAAATATTATGCTTACAGTAGGCTCAAAGGCTCCCGATTTTACCCTTCCCGACAAGGACGGAAACGTGGTGAGCTTAAGTGATTTTCTCGGTAAAAAGGTGGTTTTGTACTTCTATCCCAAGGACAATACCCCCGGATGTACCCGTCAGGCTTGTGCCTTTGCCGCAAGCTACAATGCATTTAAGGAGAGGAATTTTGAGGTCATCGGCATCAGCAAGGACAGCGTGAAAAGCCATTTGAATTTCTCTGAGAAGCACGGTCTTGATTTTGTGCTTCTTTCCGACACCGAGCTTAGTGCTATAAAGGCATACGAGGTATGGCAGGAAAAGAAAATGTGCGGAAAGGTCTCGATGGGAGTTGTCAGAACTACCTTTATTATAGATGAAAAGGGCTTTATAGAAAAAATAATGCCCAAGGTCAAGCCCGATACCAACGCGGCTGAGATCCTTGAGGCTATCGGATAAAAGCATACCCGACGGATCTGCCGTCGGGTATTTTTTAGGCTTCTGTCATAAAAAGCCTTGTTATGGCTTTTTGATCTGTAATAGACTCTTTGTACGAGCCTTGCATCCTTTAAAGTATGCCGCTTTCCTTTATTGCTGAGTATAGCGCCTCTGCCCAAAGCTTGCTTCCCTCGGCGTTTGGATGTCCGCCGTATTTTGCATCCTGAGGCTTTTCTCCCGAAAGCACGGGTCTTACGTCAAAAAAGAGATCTGCCTTTTTGGAAAGAGTGCTGCAAAGATAATCGTTTATTTCGTTCCAGCGAACAAGATCCTCTCCGCGATAGCCGAAGGGAGGAACCGTTTGCAGGATCACGTTCTTGCCCAATGCCTTAAAAAAGTCAACAAGGCGCTCGATATCGGCGCAGGTTGTCTTGGAATCTCTTATTCTGAAAATGTCGTTTACTCCAAAGCAGATCACCAGAACGTCGTTTTGCTTTGCCTTGAATGCCCAAGCGCCCAGTGTTGCCGCATCGTTTGCTCTGCCATAGCCTATTCCTAAGTTCCAATATGCGTTTTCTTCACCCAAGAGCTCGCTGAGAACACTGTTCCAATGCTTGTAGGAGTTGATGGGAGTTCCGATGCCCTGAGTTATGGAATCGCCCAGGTATGCAACTTTTGTCTTTACCTCTCTTTTGCAGCCTACCATCAATGCAACGGGCACTTTTCTGGAATATTTCCAGCCCTCCTCGGTCTTTTTATAGGTGGGGATCTCGATCTCTTCGTGATAGGGTATCTGCGGACCTTTAAAGGTTATTTCCAGACACAGATAATCACCCTTTTCAAGAGTCATTTTGAAGGGGTCACAGCAGAAAAATTCTCCGGGAGCAACTTCTTTTTTTCTGTTTCCGTTAAAAGTGATCGGAAGAAAGCCCGTGACGTCGTTGTTAAAATCGGGGCTTGTTTCCACGGCTTTTCCCACGGGAAGCTCCATTTTGCAGCGTGCAATCAGAGCGTTTTCGATCGTCCAGGAATCACAGATCAGATTCTTGTGGCTTTTTGTACCGTCGGAATAGGTGCTGTCAAGAATATTTGAGAAAAGAAGCGAGTGTTCAAACCTTCCGCTGTTGGCTATCTTATAGAAAATTCTGCCGGTGTAGCTCTTTGTGGAATCCTCGGGGTAAAAAACGTGTTGGTTTGCAGAGCCTGCAATGCAGTTTGAAGTGTAGGTGTCAAAAAATTTCATTGTATTTCTCCTTTTATTCTTAAAAATTGCGCTTTCAATTCTTCTGCCTTGCAAAACAGTCTTTTTATAATGGCGTCTCTTTGATCATCGGGCGCTTCGCGGGATTGGTGGTGAGCTTCGAGAACAAAATCTCCCTTGTAGCCTGATTTTGCCAGCGCCTTCAGGAATCTTTCCCAATTGATGTTTCCGTCTCCGGGGATAAGATGCTCGTCCTTATGGAAAATGCCGTTGTTGTCCTGAAGGTGGAGGGAAAGGGGAGTTATGATATCCTTTTGGTCGATAATGCAAACGTCCACCTCCTGACAGTTGGCGTGTCCGATGTCATAGCACCAACCGAAATAAGCTGAATCCATTCTTTCAACAAGCTTGGATATGATCCTCGGGTCAATGCTTGCGCCCCAAAGCAGGTTTTCGGACAGTATTGTAACACCGTGCTTTTTCGCAAGCTCGAGAAGGGGCGGAGTGAACTCAAGATTGAGCTTTAAAAATTCCTCTTCTTCTATAGGACTTTTGTCTCTGTGGCGGCTTATGGGATGCACCACCATATATTTTATACCGAGTATTTCACAAAGCTCGAAGCTTCTCATCATATATTCGTTTCTGGATGAAGCGCCTCCCGGTGCGTGAGCGTGGGTGTAGCTTACGCCGTTTTTCTCGGCGAGCTTAGCGAGGCTCTTTGCCCAATCCTTCCAATCGGGTGAGGATAAGGGTGAGCCGGGGTAGTCAAGATAATCTATTGCCAAATCGAGATATCTGAATCCGACGTCCTTTAATCTTAAAAGGGCATCTGAAGTATCGTGTCCGTTGGGAAATACACCGGTTGTGGTAACGGTTTTCATTTTTTGACTCCTCTTTTGTTTTTTTACATTGTATCACATTATTTTAATTTTTTCTACAGTATTTTAAAAAAATCAAAAAGCCACTCTCCCAAAAAAGGAGAGTGGCGGGGGCTTTTACTTTTCGCAAAAATACCTTATTCTTGTAAAGGTCAAGGGCCAGATGCAGCCCGCAAATATGGCCACAAGGAAATATCTTACGGCGTGAGCAAGGTCGGAGCCCTCGAAAAGGAACAGCAGGGGCTCCTTTGTGAGAGATTTTATCAGCATAGCTATTGCCAGACCCAGCGAAGCCTTGATCACCTGGGTGAGCAGGCTACCCTCGGTGTCAAAGTGTATGTAGCTTCTGTCCACCTCAAAGGATATCCAAAGTCCCGCAAAGCATCCGCTCATTTTGCAGGCGTCGGAAAGAGTGTCGGCAAGATGCACGGGATCAACGCCAAATCCCGGAGCGAGGAATATGCAATAGCCGACGTATGCAAGGCTGAAGCTCATAAGCAGAGCCATTGTGACTCTCATAATAACAATGCTTCCCTTGGCTTTATCCATAATGGGTTTCATTAAAGCCGCCGTAACGAAGGCTATCAGCGCGCCCACGACAGTGTCAAGCGGGGTATGTACGCCAAGATACATTCTTGAAAGGGGTACCAAAATGCAGATGACGAGGCAAAATATCCTCAGCGCCTTGCTTTTATTGGAAAGAGCAATGGATGAAAAGGTTCCTACCGCGCATTGACTGTGACCACTGGGAAAGGAATAGCCCGTCGCCTGAGGCTTGGCGCTTTCCACTACCGTAAAATTCGGATCCTTAACCCAGGGACGCTCAACCTTGAAGGTGATCTTCAAAAACTGATTCAGAACGGTTCCGATAAGGCCCACAAAGAGAATATAATAGCCCTGATGCTTATTTATGCACCATACCCATATCAGCGCGACCACTATAAATACGGTCTCTTCTCCGAAAACGGTCACAAGTGAGAAAAATGCATCGAGAATGGGGTTTCTTATGCTTTCCAGAAGCTTTAAAAACTCCATGTCAATTCACCAAATTCAAAAACGTTATTACGCCAACGGCGGTCAAGACGCCGAAAGCGCCTGCAAGCCACAGACATACCCCGTATACACCTTTGGGCTTTTTCACCAGAGCGACTATGATGCATACCGCTGCGCCGATAAGGGGGATGATGCAAAATACGATAATAAGAAGCAGCTTAAAGGAATCGTAGGATTGGCTGCCAAGGTAATCGTCCATCCAGCCATCGTTGTTGTATTCGTTTTCCTTATTGATAAAATCAGCTATTCTTGCACTCAGCTCCTCGTCCTCCAGAAGCAGCAGCTCCACTCTTTTTTCGGATGTGGAATCAAAGACCATACCGCTGAAAAAGTAGCTGTTATCATACTTGGAGTAGTCCACAAGATAGAAGCTTGAGTCATCCGGATCCTGCAGAAACAGAGCCGACTCCACCATAAGACAGTTATCCATCGTACTGTAAAGGACTAAGCTTGAAAAGTAAGATTGCAGCTCGTAAGCGTATAAGCTCTTTTTGACCGATGAGCTTTTCCAGGCTTCCAGCTCCTCGCTTTTAATTTCAAGCTCGTCACTCCATCCCGAGAGGATGGCGCCGTCTTGGGTCTTAAGATCGGAAAAATCCTTTACCGCATCCAGCCTTTCCTTCTTTACGTACAGCTGGATATCGTAGGATGTGTTTGAGATCACTTCAACATAATCGGGGTATTGAGGATAATAATAGATCTCATAGTCACGGGTGAAGTGGTATTGCGGTTCAAGATCGTAAGCCATCACAGCGGGGAATCTGCCCGAGGCTCTTTGGTATTCTTCTCCGTCAATAGTTAAGGTCATTTTATCCGTGCTGAATTCTATTTTGGGAGCGGCAGAAGCGCTAAAGCTGAACACAGAGAGCAAAATCGAGGCAATACATATTAAAATAATCGCTTTTTTCATTGTCTTCTCCTTTACTGAACGTTCAACTTTTTGTCAAACAAATAGTTTGTCAACATATAGAATATAAGACCTATAAGCCCCGAAATACCAATAGAGGCAAGCATTATCATAATAAATGAAAGGTTCACCCCATCCTTTGTCATAAGCATCATCTTTGCAATGAGCTGATAAAAGCCGTTACCAAAGAGGGTAATGGAAAAGAAGGTGGTAAGTACAACGTTGTAGAAGTAATATATTACCACCGCTACAAGGATCTTGTGCTTTTTTACGATGATGGATGAGATGCTGAGGCAGAGCATCAATACCGAGGAGCTCATAAAGGCGCTGACCAATGATAATACCAATATCATCACCACGTGTATTGGAGTGTAAAGACCGGTGTAGTTTTCTATAAGGCGGCAGATACCGCTCCAGAGCTGGGATAAAAACCTTGTCAGCTCATAAGAGTCGCAGATCAAAAAAACTATTATAATGTCGATAATGCACAGCAGAGTGGACATTGCGGAGAAAAGAGCGATATTGATAAGCTTTGAATTAATAAGCGAGCTCTTTTTCACCGGCAGGGTGAAGGTCAGGTAGGCTTCGTCGGTAAAGAAGCTTTTGTTGGTTCGGATTATTGCAAATACCAAGCCCGAGACCGCAAAGATGATAAGCGCAATTATACAAAGCACCATCACCGTGGAGAGAAGCACGTTCAAGGTCTGGTATTTATCTCCCATAGTGTCCAGCATAAAGCCCAATAAGCCCGCAGTTAAAGCGACCACCAAGGAGATAAGAGCGCAGGGAAGCCAATATTTCATTATGGAGTTGAAATCATACTTAAAAACCTTGCGGAGCATATCTGAACACCTCCCTGAAAAGCTGGTCTAAGGATTTTCCCTTTTCCATTCTTGTCTGATCTGCATTTCCGCCCATCAGCACTCTTCCGCCGTAGCCAAAGAAGATAAAATCGTCAAGAATAGGCTCAACGTCTGCAATAAGGTGCGTGGTTATCACCACGGAGGAGCCTTGGGCGTAGTTTGATACTATGGTGGAAAGGATGTAGTCTCTTGCGGCGGGGTCAACTCCCGCTATGGGCTCGTCAAGAAGATAGAGCTTTGCGTTTCTGGACATGGTCATAATGAGCTGCACCTTTTCCTTTGTGCCCTTGGAGAGGGTCTTTAGCTTGGCATCAGGGTCTATGCAAAGATCCGATAAAAGCCTTCTTGCCTTGTCGGGGTCAAAATCCTCGTAGAAGTCGGAAAACATTGCTATAAGGCCGTTTACCCTCAGGGTCTCGTTAAGATAGGTCTTTTCGGGAAGGTAGCTGACCATTGCCTTGGTCTTTTCGCCCACCTCCTCGCCGTCCACAAGAACTCTGCCCTTGGTGGGGATAAGAAGCCCCGTCACGGTCTTTATCAAGGTGGATTTTCCGCATCCGTTGGGGCCGAGAAGTCCTATTATCCTTCCTTTGGGTAAGCAAAGATTGAGATCGTTGAGTACGTATTGAGTTCCGATGTAGGATTTATACAGATTCTCGCACTGCAATATCATTTGTCAAACTCCTCCTTTATAAGGTTCAATAACATTTCGGGCTCTAATGAAATATCCTTCGCCGCCAAAACTATTTCCTTTGCAAGCCTTTGGGCGGTCTGCCTTTTTGCCTTGTTTAAAAAGGCGGTATCCTCGGTGACAAAGCACCCCTGAGTACCTCTTACCACAACAAGACCCTCGCTTTCCAAAAGACTTACGGACTTTTGTACGGTGTTGGGATTTACCGCGGCGTCCTTTGCGATCTGCCTTACAGACGGCAGCTGGGAGCCGGGCGGATAGATCCCTTTAAGCATGGCGTTTTTTAAGCTTTCCGATATCTGAATATATATCGGGGCATTGGGAGAAAAGCTCCAGCCCATCTCTATCCTCCTTTGTGTGTTACTGTACTAATACAATAATACAACACTTTTTTCCTTTTGTCAATAGCTTTTAATAAAAAAAGCCGACTGTTACCGTCGGCTTTTGGGGGTTATATCTCAACTGTCATTGAATCGTAGCTCACGTCGCAGCCAAAGCTTGCCGCTCTTTTTGTAAAATGCTCGTGAATGGGATTGGCATTGTGAGAAAAATGGTTGATGATCTTTTTTGTTGCAGGACCGATACAGCCGATGCTTTCCAGTCTTTCGAGGAGTCGTTTGTTGTTTTCAAAGCCCATATGAGAGCTTGTGTCGGAGATGGCTATGTCTCCGTTGGTGCAGTCCAGGGACACAAGATCAAACTTAAAGCCTTCATTTTTGAAAAAGTCGAAGACCTCATCGTAGAAAAATCCCGTATCGTGACCGTAGAGAAGGGTCTTTTCGCCTTGCTTGATAACGTAGAAAAAGGCGTTTTTCTGATCCATATGTCTTGCGGGGAGGCTCCACAGTGTGTACTCGCCCAATTCAAATCTTTGGAAGCGGTCTATCACGTTGAAGCTTACGTTTTTCGGAGCACCGCAAATCTGGGTGGCTCTTTCTATGCTCAGTGCCGAGCCGTATACCTCAAGGGTGGGGGCTTCCATACCGTGAGCATAGGGCTTTTGTCTGTTGCAGAGCTCGACGGGGTATAGGTGATCTCCGTGAGCGTGGGTAATAACAAGATATTTTATCTTGTGGGATTCAATGTTGTTTACCAAAAAGTGATGATAGGTGTCGGGACATAGATCTATAAGCAGGTCGTCGTTTATAATTGCCTGGCTTCTGGTTCTTATGTTCTTTCCGCCAAGTTTTCTTGCCTCTTGGCAGTATTGGCAATTACAGAATACCGCAGGGAAGCCTTCAGCCGCCGCGGTGCCTAAATAGGTCAGCTTCATTTTTTATCTCCTTAGATTTCAATATCTATATAGCAGGGCGCGTGGTCGGAAAGATACAGATAATAGTCGGGGCAGTATCTGTCAAAGCGCTTGACCGCATCCTTCTTAAAGCCCTTTACGAATATATGATCTATAGCTCTTTCAAAGGGCTCATCCATCCACTTGGGGGGAAGAGAGTAGTTATTGTTGTTATAACCCATTCCCTCAAATCTGAATTCCGTGGCGGCGTGGTAGCCGTGAACAAAGCCCGCCTCCTCCAATGCCTTAACGCAGGGAGAGTCGTATACGTCGTTAAGATCGCCACAGAATACCATTGGGCAGTTTTGGTATTGCTTGGAGTATTTTTCCAGCATTTCCATTGCAAGCCTTACCTGATACACTCTCGCCTGCCTTGAGCCGGGGGTCATGGCGTCGTTTTGCCACCAAAGGTGAGTGGTAGCGTATAAAAACACCTTGCCCGAAGCCTTTTCTCTGAATACCGCAAGGTTGCAGGCCTTGCTTTTCGCATCATTGAATTTTCCTTCGTAGCCCTCTATTTTCACGGGGTAGGAAAGGTATCGATTCTCAAGAAGCTCCAGCTTGTCACTGCGGTAAAATATAGGAGTATAAAGCCCCCATATCATAGTATAAGGGAGACCGTTGTCGCTGATGAGATCCATAAGGATGGATTGCATATCCTTGTTGACCTCCTGGCCACCCAGAACGTCGGGCATAAGCTCCTTAAGCACCTGCAGGTGTCCGGGCATTCTCGCCTTCGCGGAGTTGTCAAGTCCCTTTTCCTCCCATTTGGTACTGTTTTGAACTGTGTTCCATTGGTTTTGAGTTACAAGTCTTAAGCAGTTCATTTTTTTCTCCTTAGATTTCAATATCTATATAGCAGGGTGCGTGGTCGGAAAGATACAGATAGTAGTCGGGGCAGTATCTGTCAAAGCGCTTGACCGCATCCTTCTTAAAGCCCTTTACAAACACGTGGTCTATAGCCTTCTCAAAGGGAGCATCGATCCACTTGGGAGGCAGAGAGTAGTTATTGTTGTTATAACCCATTCCCTCAAATCTGAATTCCGTGGCGGCGTGGTAGCCGTGAACAAAGCCCGCCTCCTCCATAGCCTTAACGCAGGGAGAATCGTATACGTCGTTAAGATCGCCGCAGAATACCATTGGGCAGTTTTGGTATTGCTTTGAGTACTTTTCCATCATTTCCGTTGCAAGTCTTGCCTGATAAGCCCTTGCCAGCCTTGAGCCGGGAGTCATATCGTCGCTTTGCCACCAAAGGTGAGTGGTAGCGTATATAAACACCTTGCCCGAAGCCTTTTCTCTGAATACCGCAAGGTTGCAGGCCTTGGTCCTTGCGTTATTGAAGGGACCGTCGTAGCCCTCCATATCCAAAGGGTACATAAGATACTCCTGGTCAAGAAGCTCCAGCTTGTCTCTGCGATAGATGATGGGAACAAAAAGTCCCCAGATAAGGGTGTAGGGAAGCCGTTCATCGGTGATCAGGTTCATAAGATACGATTGCATACGGCGGTCGACCTCCTGGCCGCCGAGGATGTCGGGCATAATATCCTTGATTACCTGCAGATGTCCGGGCATTCTTGCTTTTGCGGAGCAATCCTTTCCGAGCTTTTCCCATTCGGGAGTGTTGTCACCGGTGCTCCATTGGTTTTGTGTAACAAGGCGTAACGTACTCATAATTATTTCCTCTCGTTTTTGTTGCATTGTGGCTTCATTATAGCAGATTGTATATTTGTTTTCAAGTAATACAGAAGAAAAAAACGGGCAAAATGCCCGTTTTTTAATGCTTAAGCCTTGTGTTGGATTTTGTTCCTTGATCAAAGTCCGAAAAAGTTTATGAGAAGATTTGAGAAAGCCTCGTAGCTTTCCTTTGAGTTTTCGGGATCGGTCAAAATTTCGGCATAGGAGTCGGGAGAAAGGGAGATAAAGCTGTCGCTTGAGAAATCCGAATCTTTCTCGGGAGGTGTCTCGCCGAATTTGAAGACGTATTCCTTGTCCGACTCACTGCCTAAGGGCTGCTTTGTGATCACGCTGATAGTGTTTCCGTTTGCAATGGAGTCTTTGCCTGCGCCAATTCCTCCGATGATCACCGTATTCATATCTTTGTCAGCTCCCTCGGGAAGGGTCACGTAGCTTTGGTAATAAGAGGTGCGGGTGCAGTAATACGTGCATACGGCTTCGATCATCAGCTTTAAATTGCTCCTTTGAGACGCACTGAGCTTTTCTCCCAGCTTTAAGGGATCGTTGTCGTATTCCTTTATCAGCGTTTCGAGAATATCCTTGAGCTCAAGGGAATAGAAGGCGTTTTTCAGCGCTTCTTCGAGCTCGGTCTCGGTCTCGCCTTTTTCAAGCTTGTTTATAGCTTCCGAGGACAGGCCTTGGGGAACCTCATTTTTCTTTACCGCAAATGCCAACTGATAGATCCTTTCAAGATAGAAGGAATCCTCGTCAGCTTTTACCGAGTTAAACAGCTTTATAAGCTCTATGGCGAATTCCAGATCACTGTCGGGAGCTCTGCTCAATACGGGAATTGCAAGCTCGTTTATAAGCTTTTCGTTTTGCTCCGCGGGGCCGGAAAGATATAAGTTGAAGTTATATCCGTCCTTTGTAAGCATAAAGACGTAATTCTTAAAGCTTCTGTAGCTTTCTCCGAAGGTAAATACCCTTTGACTGCCGCTTTGATAGTCGTTGATAAGTCCGGAAAGCTGAGCGCGTACCTCGGGGTTCTTTTGGATGAACGCCTTTACGTTGGAAAGATCCTCCGCTTCGTTTTCGATATCCTTCAGGAACATTTTTTCGCCGAGTGCGGTGCAAAGCTCGTCGGGAATGAAGGGGTTAAGTATATAGCCCTCCAGAGCCTCCTCGTCGGCGCTTGTCATAAGAATAATGCTCTTTGCTTCCTTTATGAGATCATCGTCGGAAAGTGAGGTATCCTTGTAGTAGGCTTCAACCGTGCTTCTTGCATCCCGATCTATATCGTTGGACTCAAAGAAGGCTTCGAGGGAGTAGGTAACTATAAGCCTTTTGATCTTTTTTGATTGGCTGCTTACGTTAAGAGTCTTGCCCAGTCTTAAGAAAAACTCGTCGGAGGGCTCTGTTATTTCCTCCTCTGAATTCAAACGTGGGAGCACCTCTTTTTCCAGAGTGTAGCTTACAAGCTCAAGGACTGCTTCACCGTTTTTGACAAAGTCCTCACGGTTCATATCAAGAATATCAAGTATTTCCTCTGCAATGACCTGTTCCTCGGGCGATAATTCGTCAACGTAGACCTCAAGCTCGCCCTTAACACCCATTATCAGATCGTAGCACCAGCTTTCCTTTATTACCTTGTCGTTTAAGAAGTGGCTAAAATCGTTTATGAGCTCCAGCTGTCTTTCGCCTTCCGCATTGAGGATATCTTCGGCGCGATCCATGACCTCTTCAGCGGTTCGGGCTATCTTTGCGGGATCTATCCTTGCGCCCTCCAGCTCTATTCCTCCCAGAGAGTCGTTGACCCAGGCGGTGGGACCGTTCTTATACACGGAAACAAGGGGGTGGTTCTTTATAACCGATAAAATCTGCGCCTCGCCCTCACCAAGCTGACCGCTTGCTTCGGCGATGCTTGTCACGGGAGAAATGTAGCTTGCCAGAATACCGTAAAGGGGAAGAAGCATAAGAAGGGTCACTATAACGGTATCGATGGCTCTGACGCCCATTCCTCCATATTTGAGGGGCTTTTCTTGGGTGTTCAATCTGCCGTTCTGGATGCTTGATGCCACAAGCTTTGTGATGATGAGCATAACAAAAAGAAGAAGAGAGAAGAGTATAAGAGCCATCACGGAGCGGATAAGTCCTTGAGTAAGACTGCTTATCAAGCCCTCGAAAACACCTGCCTGCTCCAAAAGCTCTGCGGGGATCAGGGAATATAGGGTGGGAGCAACCGCTCCGGAAATGGCATTTGCCAAAAGAATGCTGATAACGGCGCTTAAGATCGTCATTCCCAGAGATATCAATGCGTGCCAGAGTCCGTTCTTATAGCCGTTTCTGAAAAAGAATATACCGGTTATAACGGCAATGATAAGGAAGGGAAGAAACAGTAAAAAGGAAAGCAATTCCGGTGACATAATAACCTCCGAAGTATTATATACTTAACTACGAATATAATATCAAAATTTGTTCATTTTGTCAATGCTTCATTGAAATAACAGAAAGGACTCTGTAATTTTCGGTACAGAGTCCTTTGGCTTGTCAGAGCTTTTCGCCGATCCTTTCAAAAAGGTCGTCATCCATAAGCTTTCTTAATCTTTGGGCAAATTCGGGATCCTTGCCGCCTGCCGGTTTTCTGTCGATCTCCTGCACTCTCAATAGAAGCTTTGTGGTGGAAAGAAGCAGGATCTCGTCGGCATCCCACGCCTCGTCAAGGGTAAAGGGGCGGATATCTACGGGAATTGAGTTCTTTTGACACAGATCTATAAGAATTGCCCTTGTTATTCCGGGGAGGATAAGATTGTCAAGGGGAGGGGCTACAAGACGGCCGTTTTTCGTTATGAGGATACTGCTGTGAGCCGCCTCCGTTACTCTCTTATTTCTGTGCATCAATACCTCCGTGTAGCCGTTGGCGGTGGCGTTTTGGGCTGCTATCACGTTGGGTAAAAGATTGGTGGTCTTGATATTGCAATAGTAAAAGCGCTGATCCTCCACCGTCATCAGGCTTGCCTTTTTGTCCTTGGGGCAAAGGGTGATGGGGGAGGTAAACATCAATAGGTTGGGCTTTGTGTTTTCGGGAAACTCGTGCTTTCTGGGGGCGGCTCCCCGCGTTACCTGAATATAGAGAAGAATGCTTCCCATATCGGACTTGTCAAGAAGCCTTGATATTTCATTGGTCAAAAGCTCTCTTGACATATCAAATTCAATATTGATAAGTCTGCAGCTTTGATAAAGTCTGTCCAGATGAAGCTCGAGGGTATAGGGCTTTTTGTTGATGACGAGCACGGCGTCGTAGACCGCATCTCCGAAAAAAACGCTTCTGTCGGTAAGGGGGATGGAAAGCTCCTCAAGGGGGGCGATCCTTTTATTGAAATATCCTATTCGCATAATTGATCCTTTCTCATGAGTGTAGATTTACAAATTCTATAAGCCTTGCCCAATCCTCACGGCTGAAGTAGTGAAGCCCCCTTCTCAAATGGTAGGCGATATCTCCCTTTAAAAAGGCTTCGCCCGGCTCGGCGGCTCTGTCGGGACAATCGAAGCCCTTTAAAAAGGCGCTTGATGCTGCAAAGCAGCTGAGCTGCTCTGCCTGGGGATCCGCCCACAGATCCTCTGACGCACTGCCTATCAGCACTCTTCTGGGAGCTATGCAGGCTATAAGACTGTGCTGGTCAAAGGGGAGAGCGTCTTCGTTTTCCTTGTATTTTTCAAGGTTTTTGCAAAACCAGAAGGGGAACACCTCGTATATCTTTTTTAAAGTCTCTCCGTTTTTGCCTCGGCTTATGGCGGAGCCGCAGCAGCCCGAGTCGTTGGAGTAGCAGAATTTAAAGCGCTCGTCTGTAGCCGCGGTCAAAAGGGCGGTCTTGCCCAGCCTTGAGTGGCCGCATACCACGGAGCGCTCAAGGTCGAGCTTTTCCTTTTGGGTCACGGCATAGTCCATAACTCTTTGTGCCGCCCACGCCCAGAGTGCTATCTTTCCGCCTTCGGTATTTGTTCTTTCTCTGCCTTGGTATAACACTCCCGCAAGTCCGTCGGTGAAATCTCCGTCGTCGCTCGTTACGTCCTTATAGCAGAAGGAGAGCACCGCAAAGCCGTTGTCCACAAGCTCCTCCGTGGGCATATATCTGTCGGGAACACAGTCTCGAAAGTTGATGTGTATAAAAAAGGGATGCTTTCCGTCAGCGGTCGGTTCGGTATAGTAAAAGGGGAACTTAAACTCCTTGCCCTTTACGGTACAGTGGGCAGTGAGGTTATATAGCTTTGCTTTTCCTGCGCAAAAGTTGCTGACCTTTGCCTTCTCGGAGCTGAATTTCAGCTTTTCGGGAGGGGCGGGGAGGTAGCCGTACTCCTCGTTTTGAAGGATACGGAGCATATCTTGGCGTTTTTTAAGCTTGGGTAATGTTGATAATCTTTCTTTCATGGGGGTAAGTTTTGCAAAAAAGCCTGCCTGCTTTTTGACTATTCTCCTTTTTGTTACTGTGGTGATTATATCACATTCCTTTTGTGTTTGCAATAGTACAGATAAATAAAAGGGTACCTTGAGGCACCCTCCATAAGGAAGGTGCCTCAGTTATATTCGCCTTGCGGCGAGTGATATTGCTACGCAGTTATATTATGCTACGCATAGTGATATTGTCCTTCGGACAGTTAAATGGGCGAATATAATATCACTGAAACCGCAAGGTTTCAATATCACTTTTGCTGCAAGGCAAAAATATCACTGCAAACGATAGTTTGCAATATCACTTTACCTGCCGAGAAAAATATTCTTTATTTTCGGCAAGTTTTTACCATTCTCAAAGTATGTAACCCACTATGACACTTTCAAAAACAGAAAGTGCCATTTTTCTTTATATAGAAAAACTGAGGCACACTTCCTTACGAAGTGTGCCTCTTGGCTCCCTGTTTCTATTCGGCTTTTTTTACAAATTCCTTTTGTGCCTTCACTATCAGATCGCTGCCGTATACCCCTCTTAAAGGAGTCAAGGGATACACCGACGTGTTTTTTCCTATTACTGTGCCGGGATTTAAAACGCATCCGCTACCTATATCCGCTCCGTCGCCTAAAAAGGCGCCCACCTTCCTCAGCCCCGTGGCGTGGTCCTCGGTGCCGTGGATGACAACGTTCTTCTTGTCGCTTTTTAAATTCGAGCAGACGGTCCCCGCTCCCAGATGAGCTCCGTTTCCCAAAACCGAGTCGCCGACGTAGTTGTAATGGGGAGTTTGCACCTTGTTCAGGAGAATGCAGTTTTTGTATTCACAGGAATTGCCCAAAACACAGTCCTCACCCGTTATTACGTTGCCTCGGAGGTAGGCTCCGGGGCGAAGAATACAGTTGTGTCCGATCACGGCGGGGGCTTCTATGGTGACGTATTGGGAAATAACAACGTTTTTCCCTATAAGCACACCGCTTTTCAATTCAGAAAAGCCTTCTATTCCTTCCGATATCAGCTTTTTAACGTGGTCCTTGATTTTGGGAAGAAGCTCCCAAGGATATTCGCAGGAGGAAAAAAGCTCCTTAAGATACGGTACATCGCAGTCATAGAGCGCTTTTGTTTCAATCAATGCAGTGCCCCCTTTCCTTTATGACCCTTCCGATTCCTTCAGCAAGCTCTGTACATTCTTTCTCTGAGGGGGCCTCTGTCATTATTCTTATCAAGGGCTCTGTGCCGCTTTCCCTTAAAAGGATCCTTCCGCAGTCGCCTACTATGGCTTTTGCATCCTCCAATGCGGATATTACCGCCTTGTCCGAGGTTACCGCGGCTTTGTTTTTTACCTTCAGATTTAAGGTGTATTGGGGATATAAAAATACCTCTTGGCAAAGCTTTGAGATGGCGCTCTTTTTGTCACACATCTCCTCTGTGAGCATTATGGCGGTGAGTATTCCGTCGCCCGTGGTGGCGTATTTTTTCAGAATGATGTGCCCCGATTGCTCTCCGCCCAGGCTGTAATCGCTGTTTTGCATCGCCTCATACACAAATCTGTCGCCGACCTTTGTTTGCACGGTGTCTATGCCCTGCTTTTTGAGAGCTCGGAAAAAGCCGCTGTTGGACATAACCGTTGCCACTACCGCATTGCCACTCAGCATACCCTTGGATCTGAGGCGGTTTGCCAGAATATACATTATTTTGTCGCCGTCTATCACGTTTCCCGCTTCGTCCACCGCAAAGCAACGGTCGGCGTCACCGTCAAAGGCGAAGCCTACGTCCAGATGCTCTTTTTTTACAAGCTCGCAAAGCCTTTGGATCTTGGTGGAGCCGCAATCCGAATTTACGTTTAATCCGTTGGGCTCGTCTCCGATAACGGTGGTTTGAGCACCAAGGGCATTGAAGACGGATTTTGCTATGGTCCAGCTTGCTCCGTTGGCGCAATCCAGACCTATCCTCAGCTTCTTGTAGGAGTTGGAGGCAAGAGATATCAGATAACCCACGTATCTGTTTCTTCCCGATACAAAGTCCACTATGCAGCCTATCTTTTCGCGCTGGGCAAGAGGGAGATCTGCAGTAGTTAGCCCTAAGGCCTCGGTGTTGCCGTCTATATAAGCTTCTATCAGGGATACCACTTTATCATCCAGCTTTTCCCCGAATTTGTTTATCAGCTTTATTCCGTTGTCGTGATATGGATTGTGGGAGGCGGTTATCATTATACCGCAGTCAAACTCCTCGGTTCTTGTAACGTAGGATACACCGGGGGTGGTTATAACGTGGAGCATATACGCGTCCGCTCCCGATGCGGTGATTCCCGCAACAATGGAGTATTCAAGCATATAACTGCTTCGTCTTGTGTCCTTGCCTATTACTATCCGCGGTCTGTATGCGGCGTTTTTGCACCCTGATAGCTCGTTTTTGAAATACCAGCCCAAGAATCTGCCCACCTTGTATGCATGCATAGAGGTAAGAATAAGATTGGCTTCTCCGCGAAAGCCGTCTGTGCCGAAATATTTGTTTTTGGCTTGTTGAGATGGCTTGGTTATCTCTATCTCGTCGTGCAAAAGCTCGGATGCCGATACGGAAAAAAGGGTGCATAGCTGGAGTATGTTGTCTATTTGCGGTTGCGCCTGACCCATTTCCCATTTTGATACCGCCTGCCTTGATACGGAGAGCTTTTCCGCAAGAGCCTCCTGGGACATCCCCTTGGAAGTGCGCAGGTGGATTATTTTATCACATAATTTCATTGGTACCTCCATATATCTTAAGATCTTATATTATATTCATATTCTGCCCTTAATTTTACCAAATCATAATTCTTTTTTCAAGCAAGTCAAGCTTGAAATTTATGCAACTGCAGGTTGCGAAAATCCCCCTAAGCAGACAGAATAAAACTGACACTGCTTAAGGGGATGCGGCTATACTGTAAGACTGTTTATCATATCGGAGTAAGGGTAAAAACGAACAAAAGGTGCGCAACGCTACTGTTCGACTTATTGGAATTTACTTCTTCAATACTTTCTTGCACCAAGTACTCTTGTTGCATTTAGGACACTTTAAGTGACGAGTTGTTCCTCTGTGCATTGCCATCATCGCTTCTTTATAGGTGGGAACAATTTCGTAACCGCAATTTTTGCACTTGTAAGCACCCACACTGACTTCAAGCTTTAATGCATAGAAGCACGGTATCAAAAACACGATGCAAACACAAAGAATTGTGACGAGCTGCCACACTCCTTCGGGAATCAAAAATGCAGCAATAAAGATACCTGCAATTAGGGCTGTCATACTTACAATCATAATTGCCCACATAGATGACCAAATTGTTTTGTTTTTCTTCTCTAATTCTTTTGCCATATCAAGCAAAAGCTGTTCGTTTTTCTGATTATTGTTTTCCATATTGATTTTCTCCCCACTTAATAATTCGTTTACACTGATGCAAAGAATATCACAGAGTTCAAGCATTATCGAAGTATCGGGCATTGCCAAGCCGCGTTCCCACTTGGATATTGCTTTATCGGTGATGCCCAGTTTTTCTGCCAACTGCATTTGTGTTAAGTTTGCCTTTTTTCTGCACTCGGCAATAAATCTTCCTATTTTTATTTGATTCATATGCTGCCTCCTTTCGCATTCAGTATAGATAATTCAGATAAGAAAACACACCCACCATTGGTTTAGTGAGGAGTAGTAAACCTATGGTAGAGTGAAAATTGACCGCTAAATTCTTATTTTCCGAACAGATTATACCACAAAATTATGAATTTTTCAACCGAACGCAAAAAAGCGCCCCCCGACAACCGTTCCGGTTGCCGAGGGCATTTGTGTTACATGTATTTTTGATGGAACAAATCAAGGCGAAGCCTTGTATATCATCAACACGCAGTGTTGCATCTCATCAAGCCGCAGGAAGATGCACGGCTACGCCGTGATGATATACCATCGCAAAGCGATGGATGATATACAGCCCCGTTGGGGCTGATGATATGCACCACGCTTCGCGCGGTGATGATATGCCAAGTCTGCGACTTGGATAAAAAAGAAGAACGAGTAAAAAGGTCAAAACCGAGGTAAAAGCCAACAAAAGATCAACTTTTTTTCATTATTCTTGTACAATCACTGCATCTCCCAAAAGAATCTAAAGATAATGGCTTTAAAACACGTTTAAGCTCTCTTCGAATGGCGCGATGTTCTAAATCGGAAATTTTTTGTGCGTTATCACAAACGAATCCTATATCATCAATACTAGGGTTATACCCCTGTGCTCCACAAACGACACAGGTATTGATAAATCTTTTTGCAGATGGATTCCATTTCTCGATGTATAACGACTTTCCCTTTTTCGTGAATTTACTGTGTGACATAGAACCTCTCGATCTTTTTAATAGTTGTATTACAAAAACATTATATCACACTATCATAAATAAATCAAGGCGAAGCCTTGTATATCATCAATTCCG
>SVTC01000006.1 GCA_015063985.1 Oscillospiraceae bacterium
GTACAATATTCTTGTTGGTATATTTGTTTTTTCATTTCAACTACATTTTACCACAAAAAGAAGCCTATGTCTCCTCTTTCTTGGAAACATAGGCTCTCTTTTTTTTTGACCTTTTTTACAGCCCCTCTTTTTTTATGCCATATTAAAGTCCGCCGAGGATCATCGCGCTCTCCGCCACAAAAGCGTATGACTGATGGAGATTCTCCCAATCCACGTGATCGCAATGCTTTATAAGCCTTGCAAGGGAGCTGTCAGCAATGGCTTTATCGCCGCAGGTAACGGCAATAAGCGCCGAAAACAAAGCGTTACCCAAAACGCCGTGCTCAATTTTTCTGTGGGGAACCACCTCGCCGTGCCAAAAGGTGCTCTCCCGATAGGCAACGGAAATCCCCTTTGAAACGTTATTTTCATAATCCTCCCACAAATGGTTTATCCTTCTCCAATCAATATCAAAGCCTTCCTTGGAGTTGTCGTACTTTTTGATATCGTCAACGATCCCAACAGCCGTGATGCCGTTATTTTTCAGCCCCGCTTTATAGTATTGGGAGCCTTCCCCGTCAAGGCGGCTAAGCTCTCTTAAGCTGAGATGGGCGCAGGCGCATATCCAATTCTGCTTAGCTCCCAAAAAGGCCACAAGATCGTGGGAATAGCCGTGGGAGGCTATCTCCAGACGGCTGAATATACCGTCCGCGGGTCGCTCTGCCCCAAGAGTCCTATAATATCTAAGATCCTCTTCATCACCCGTAAGCTCATAGATGACCCTTGCACAGAAAAGCAGTTTACATACTCCTCGCCACGCCGAGCTGTTGCCCCAGCTGCAAAAATAAAGACCTTCGACGTCGCAGGGGATATTCCAGCCATTGTTTTTCACGGCAACGAGGGCACGCAAAAGCCGTTCCTTTACCTCATCCTTATTCTTGCAAAGCTCGCTTTTATAATAACGGTACAGAGCCAATACAAAGGGTCCAAACTGATCCTCTGAGGAAAAGGGATAGTGGCTTTTTCCGTCATCCGCCACACCTCTGGCAATAAAGCCCTCCACGCTTCCAACGTCCTGTAATAAAAACATTCCATTTACAAGGATATCTATCTCGCCGCGCGTTTTTTCATCCTTGCTCTTTTCATAAGCCTCAATAAGGGAATAGAGATATACCCCCGTGAAAAAGGCTCCGTTTTCAATGGGCGTCCACCAGCCTAAGGGGTTTGGAACAGCCTTATCGCATTCCTCGGCGGTGGGGATAAACACCCTTCCCTTCTCATCGGCATAGTCAAGGACGTGGCCGTAGGGCATTCTTACAAAGCGCCTCCAGACCAGGTCGTGAAGGTATTGTATATCCATATTTTTCTCCTTAAAGCGCAAGGCGGCGGTGCTCCCACCGCCGCCTTTTTTATTAAAGTCTTTCTCTGGTTTCTCTTGTGATCTTTTCAACAAAGGCTTCAAGACTCATTGTTTCGGTGGTTGCGGTGTCACGGCTTCTGATGGAAACAGTGCCCTCCTCCGCCTCCTTCTGACCGACGATCACCATATAAGGTACTCTGTCAACTACCTGAGCCTCACGGATCATATAACCGATCTTCTCGTTTCTGGAATCCAGCTCGCAACGGATCTTAGCCGCTCTGAGAGCCTGATATACCTTGTCGCCGTACTCAGCCCACTTTTCACTTACAAGCAATACCTTTGCCTGAGTGGGAGCAAGCCATACGGGGAACTTACCTGCAAAGTGCTCGGTTATGATACCGATAAAGCGCTCGATGGAGCCGAAGCACACTCTGTGGATCATAATGGGACGCTGCTTTTCGCCCTTCTCGTCAACGTATTCAAGATCGAAGTTAAGGGGCATCTGGAAGTCAAGCTGAATAGTACCGCACTGCCAGGTCCTGCCCAGAGAATCCTCCAGATGGAAGTCGATCTTGGGACCGTAGAAGGCTCCGTCGCCCTCGTTGATAGTGTAAGGCAAGCCCAGCTTTTCCAAAGCAGCCTTAAGACCCTCGGTTGCTGCCTCCCAATCCTCATCGCTGCCCATGCTGTCCTCGGGACGGGTGGAAAGCTCTACGTTATACTTGAAGCCGAACTTGTTGTATACCTCGTTGATGAGGTGAACAACGCCGACTATCTCATCGGTGATCTGCTCACGGCGCATAAATATGTGAGCATCGTCTTGCGTAAAGCATCTTACTCTGAAAAGACCGTGCAGAGCACCCTTAAGCTCGTGGCGGTGTACCAAGCCAAGCTCTCCCATTCTTATGGGAAGATCTCTGTAGCTGTGGGGCTGACTGCGGTATACCATAACTCCGCCGGGGCAGTTCATGGGCTTAACGCAGTAGGTCTCTTCATCGATGGTGGTGGAGTACATATTGTCCTTGTAATGATCCCAATGTCCGCTGGTCTCCCAGAGCTTGCGGTTCATTATCATAGGAGTCTGTACCTCAACGTAATCCTCTCTGGAATGAATGTCTCTCCAGTAGTCCACAAGAGTGTTCTTTAAGGTCATACCCTTGGGAAGGAAGAAGGGGAATCCGGGAGCCTCCTCCTGGAGCATAAACAGACCCATCTCCTTACCGATGCGGCGGTGATCGCGCTTTTCAGCCTCTTCAAGAAGCTTGAGATAATCATCCAGCTCCTGCTGAGAGGCAAAGGCTATACCCTTGATCCTGGTGAGCATCTTGTTGTTTTTGTCGTTCTTCCAATATGCACCGGACTGAGTCATGATCTTAAAGGCCTTAAGCGCCTTGGTGTAGCAAAGATGGGGGCCGACGCACATATCGATATAGTCGCCCTGCTGATAGAAGCTGATAGCGGCATCATCGGGAAGATCGCCTATGTGCTCCACCTTGTATTTTTCTCCGCGGCTCTCCATAAGAGCAATTGCTTCCTCTCTGGGAAGGATGTAGGGCTTAATGGGAAGATTTTCCTTAACGATCTTTCTCATTTCCTGCTCGATAGCCTGAAGATCCTCATCGTCCAGCTTTTTCTCGCCGAGGTCAACGTCATAATAAAAGCCGTTTTCCGTTGCGGGGCCGTATGCAAAGATAGCCTCGGGATGAAGCCTCTTGATGGCCTGAGCCATAATGTGCGCCGCACTGTGTCTGATAACGTGAAGCTCCTGGTCGGGAGCGCACTGGTCGCTTACGCCGTTGTTGTAGATTACCTTCATATTTCTTCTCCTGTTTATAAAAAAATAAAAAAGCACACTCAAAGGCCTATGGCCTTCAAGGGTGCAGTGCACGGTTCCACCTTGAAATTTAACTCCTTTTACCCTATAACGGAGGTCAACCGTTTGCGCTTACTGAGATTTGGGCGCAAAAGCTCGGGAACGGTCTTCGCACGATCTCTTTTGCAGGAGGCTTACAGCCGAGACCTCCCTCTCTGAGCAAAATCCAAGGGCTACTCTTTCCTTCATAGCTTTTATTACCTATCCATTATATCAGTAAATCCTCGCTCTGTCAAGAAAAACTTTAAAAAACCTCGGCGAGCGTTTAAAAGCTGCTCGCCGAGGGGGGACATTTATTTTTTCAGCTTATAACAATTGGGACAACCTGTCCCGTTCATCCTTGATTTAATGGCGGCTTCCCATTCATGCCCTTTTTCGCATATCCACCAAACTTTTTTATTGCTCCCTGCAGTAACATCAGTCGGTGAAATGTCGGTATTTTTGGAATAATTCCATTCTTTAATCAATTCGGGATGTTTTTCTGCCAAACTTCCTTTTTTCAAAAGAAGGGTTCGGTTTCTATTCAAGGCACTTTTTACCTTTGCACAAGTCGGACATCCTCTACCTCTTGTTCGAGATGCTACTGTAGCTTCCCATTCATGCCCCTTTTCACATATCCACCACACTTTTTTATTACTAACACATGTAATAATCTCCGGCAACAAACCGCCATTCTTTCCATAATTCCATTCCTTGACTAATTCCGGGTTTTGTGATGCCAGATCATTGTAACCTTTTGTGACAATCTGTCCGGCGCAGCGAGGACATCCGTTTCTCTTTCTGGAATTAGCCACCGCATCCCATTGATAGCCACATACTTTACACTTCCAATTTATTCGCTTTGTAGAGCCGTAAGAGATGTGCCATGGCGTAAGCTTTCCGTTCTTTTCTTGATCCCACTCATCAATCAACCAGGGATATTTTGCCGCTAAGCTGTTTGCCTTTTCATGCATAGCATACTGTTCAAGTATCAACATCCGGTCTCGTTTTATATCTACATCCACAGCTGCCAAACCGCAAATCTCTGTGAGCCTATGAATCACGCAGTCAAGGTTAGTATAATCGCTGTTCACATATTGATAGAATATCGTATCCCCTTCAAAAAGCATCTTATCACTTTCGTATATCGCTATCATACGAATTCCACGATTACGGAAAAAACTGTATTTTTCCTCATCCTGCAATTTTCGATTCTTATGGTAATACATGCCATTGTATTCTATTCCGATATTTAATTCAGGTAAGAATATATCAATCTCACGTCCTTCAATTATATAGCGGTTAACAGCCTTTGTCACCTTCGAAAGATATAAAAACAAAGCTTGTTCAGGGAAGGAAGTGCTATGTTCCTTGTTACATTCGGGACAACCCCGCCCTCTTATTCGGGAAGCCACCATGGCTTTCCATTCATGCCCTTTTTCGCACACCCACCAAACTTTTTTATTGCTCCCCGGAGCTACGTCAGTGGGTAACAAACTTGTGTTTTTATCATAATTCCATTCAGCTGCAATTTCCGGATGGATAGATGCAAGATCGTTCATGCCTTTTATGACGATTCTGTTTGCACAAATAGGACATCCTGTGCCGAGAGAAGTTCTGGAATAAATCGAAGTAAAGTATTCTTCTCCGCAATCCGGGCAAAGCCACCAAACCTTTTTGTCATTGTGAGCAGTGATCTTATCCGGTGTAAGCGGAAAGTTTTTGGGATGCCACTGTTTACTGATATCGGGAAATTTTGAGGCTAAATCATTGAAGCCAGCCAAAACCTCCTTTCCCGCACAAATATGGCATCCTGCTCCCGAAACTCTGTTATATACAGCAGCTTCCCAGCTATGACCGCAAACACCCTTCCACCAAACGATTTCTCTTGAACTTTTGTGGACCTGAGAGGGGAGCAAGGGAGCATTCTTTTCAAAATCCCACTCCTTTGCGATTTCCGGAAACTCCTCTTCCAAGGAGCCGCGTCTTTCTATCGTGTTTTGGGTTCTGGTTTTACCTCGCTGTATTTTCATACAGATTGGGCAACCGCTGTTTTTTAATGTCCTACCAATTATTTTTGTTTTCCAATGATGTCCGCAATCTTTACATATCCAATTAACCGATTTGTTTGAGCCTTCAAGGTATTCCTCGGGAAGGTGTTCATTGTTTTCGTAATCCCATTCCTCGAGCAGATGGGGATGGGTTGTAGCCAGGTCCGTTTCACCTTTTATAGGGAGCTTTCTCGCACAATATGGGCAAGCCGATCCCATAACTGTTCTGTGATCTATTCTTGCCACGTACTTATGCCCCTTATCACATATCCAATGGACATGTTTTGTGGAACCGTGAGACAAAAGATCCGGGTTTAAAGATAATTTATTATTTTCTTCCCAATCCCATTCCTTAATCAACTGAGGATGGGTCGTGGCCAAGTCCGTTTCGCCCTTAACAGGAAGCAGTCCTGCGCAATAAGGGCAGCCCGATCCCGATATTGTTCTATTGGATATATTCGCTAGGTATTTATGCCCTTTTGGGCATATCCAATGGGCACGTTTTGAGGTGCCGTGAGTTAATATATTGGGATCTAAAAATAGTTTATTATTTTCTTCCCAATCCCATTCAGACATGAGTTGGGGAAAATCACGCAAATATTTCTTTTCTGCCGTAATGCCCACCACGTTTCTGTATCGCTGTATCTAAAAATTATTATAACATACACTAGCTGTTTTTTCAACATACTTTAAATTTATCAATTTATTCTCTTCAAAGAAAAAAACTCGGCGAGCGTTTAAAAGCTGCTCGCCGAGGGCTTAAGTTTTTCACCTATGTCATTTAAGTGCTGCCTTTATTTTATTGACTGTATCATCAAGCTTTTCTTTAGTATAAAGAGGGCTTATGCCCACGTAGACCGTGCGGGAAAGAAGGTCCAAGGTGTCGGGACACATATCGGGGCTGTAATCGGGAATAATGCCTTTATTAGCCTCCATCAAAAATGGATCCATCAAGGGGTGAAGCGCGCCCTTTTTCTGCATAATGGGAGTCCAGTTGGAATAAACGTGCTTGCCCGTATTAATGGGAACTGTCTTATTGGTAGCCTCTGCAAGCTTAGCGGCCTCTTCAGCGGAGTCGAATCTCAATGCCAGAGTGGTCGCGCAGTCTCCATCGGGATCATTGGAGGGAACAAATTTGCAAACATCGCCAAGGCGCTCCTCCAAATACCTTTTATTGGCTCTCATTGCAGAAAGGAAGCCTTCCAATCTCTTCAACTGAACTCTGAGCAGAGCAGCGCTTAACTCATTGGTCCTGTACTCGTTTCCGCAAACGAGCTCTGCGGTCTTTCTGTCGATCTGCTCTCCGAAAAATGCCACCGCACTGCTGTCATGATATACCAGAGCCTTCTCCCATACCTTTTTGTCCTTAACAAACAAAGCTCCGCCCTCTCCGGAGGTAATTATCTTGTAATAGTTAAAGCTGAGAGCGCCGCCGTCGCCAAAGGTACCCAATCTTTGTCCCATAAAGCTGCCGCCGTCTGCCTGGCAAGCATCCTCTACGATCTTCAGTCCGTGCTTTTGGGCAATGGCGCAAAGCCTTTCCATATTGCAGGGAAAGCCCTGAATATGAACGGGCATTATTGCCTTTGTTGCGGGAGTAAGCTTTTTAAGAACGTCCTCGCAAGATAGCGTCAGAGTCTCATCCACCTCCGCTATCACGGGGATAGCACCTGCGGCAACCACGGCAAGAGGAGTTGCCATATAAGTATAAGCGGGAACTATGACCTGATCGCCCGGGCCGATACCCAACGCAATAAGTGCGGTAGTCAAGGCAGCAAATCCGCTTGTCATAAGTATGGCGTGAGGAGTATTGAACATCTGCTCCAATTCCCTCTCAACATTGTACGAATGACGGTAAGGGCCGTCGTTGATCTTAAAAAGCTCTTTTGATCTTATTACCTCACTCAAGGCATCGATCTCTTCCTGACCTAAGTAGTACATTTTTTCTTCCTTTCAATCTTTATTATATAATTCTTCAAGATGCTTCACTGTCTGATCTATCAAGCGAACGTCGCAATCGTCTGTAAAAGGCTGTACGTCACGTACGAGGAACACCTCTATCTCATAGCCTCCCCTGCATATCTGATCGTGAGAGGGAAAATAGGCTTCAGAACCATTGGAATTGGACAGAGTCAAGGTATGTGCAAAAGGGGAAAACTCAGCCGTTTTCAAGCCGATAAAGCTGAATAGCTCAAAGGGGCAGGAAATAAAGACAACTTCACCGAGAGCGATAATGGTCTGCTTATAGCTGAAAAACTCCTTTTCCTCATAGCCATTGCCGTATGAATCAAGAACCGCTTTATAGTAGCCTCCCTTTGCTCCCGCAATGTTCACCTTTCTGTCCTTATATTTAGCCCAGCCGACCTGCGCCTCTTCCATTGAGATCCTCTTCTTAAGAGGCAGCTCTACGGTTTTACAGGATACCTTAAGCTCGGGCTCGCTGTAGATCTTGGGATAAGCATATATCCTCGCCGCATCCGCCGCGGCGACGGCACCCACCTCCATTGCACCGCGCACGTCTCTGTCCTCGGTGGTCTTTTTATTGGTAAGTCTGGGTCCGACGTCTCCCTCGGGACCGTTAACAAAGGCGGTAGTTACTCCGCTGACGGTTTCCCGTTCCATCGTGTCCACCATCACTCCCGGCCAATCCCGTCCGATACAGTGAGCCGCGCCCGAGGCTGTGGGATGGCAACCGTAGTGAATTATATTGCAAAGCGGCTTTTTGTTGTTATCGGCAAAGCAAAGTACGGTCATTTTAGGATCGAAGGAGCCTCGGGGATCCTGACCGAGAACTATCTTAAAATCTCTGGTCATCTCTCTGCGGTTTATTCCCACCAAGCTCTCTCCGAAAAGAGTACAAAGCTTTGCTTCGTCAGCATTATTGCAGGCATCCCGACTCGCCTCCAGAACAGCCGGAATCAGCTTTGCTTCGATATATTCAAAATCGGGATCGCCCCAGCCTGCCATTCCGCCAAGCGTGGGACCCGTATGGGTATGGATAGCGTGAAGGATTATATGATCCGCATCGATCCTGGTAGCTTCACTGACGATACCGCGTATCCTATAGTTTAAAGCATTGGGAATCAAGCAAAGATCGCAGCTTATCAAAAGCGCCCTTGTACTCCCTTGAGAAAAGTAAAACGCCGTAACCGAAAGCAGATCGTGAATGCTGTCGCTTACAAGGTTTGGTCTGTAGCCGTAAAGGCAGGTTCCTATCTTGGGGGTAATATCCCTTCTTGCCACACCGATCTTAAATGTTTTATTCATTCCAAGCCTCTCTTTCTCTTCATTTCAATACCGATTTTAGTCCCTTCGTACCACAAAAATTATTCAAGCGGAAAAAAGCACTTTTTCTTTTAATACTTTACCGAAAAAAACAATGATCACATCAATCCTACCTCCCAATCGATCAATAAAACGGCTTATTCCAACGCATTTTGCTGTTTTCAAGCTTGTTTTTCAAGCAAGCTCTTATCCCCGGCTTATTGTCGGGGGGAGCTCCTATAGATAGTATACATCATCAAAAGGTCACAATCAAGGTATAAAGCTATGCTATAATACCCAAAAATTCACGATTATAATCAACCGTTATTGACTTATCCCAAAAGCTATGCTATACTACCGACGTTGGAGGTGAGGGTATGCTTTACCAAAAAATAATGACGGGCAACAGATCCTACAGAGTATCTATGGGAAGAATGACTGTTTTTGAAGAGCACCGCCACGCGGATATGGAGCTGAGGTACTGTCTCGAGGATGAAGGAATATTCCGTATAGACAAGACGGATTATCTTCTTAAGCCCGGTCACCTTGCCGTGGTCGCGCCAATGGTCAGCCATTCCATTCCTCAAAGCTCCTCTGATACCCACAGATCCTTGATGGTAATAACCGGAGCAAGCTTTTTGAAGGAGCATTTCAGAAGCTTTTCACTGAACACTCTTTCCGATCCGATAATAGATCTGAATAAAAACGACGGCAATCTACGAAATTTAAAAAGCGCTCTTGACGATATCGCCTTGTTATGCACCTCCACCGGCTCAAACAAAGAGCTCCTCACCGCGGGAAACGTGTTCAGAGTGTGCGGCTTTCTCCTTGCCGAGCTGGAAAAGGATATAGGCGGCAAGGATCCGGTGCGCGGAGATCTGCGCGCGGTAGCCAACGTTGAAAAGGCATTGGAGCTTATCCACTGCAATTATTCCGACCGTATCACCTTAGAGCACGCTGCAAGGGTTGCCGGCTACACCCAGAGCAGCTTTTGTAAGATATTTAAAACTGTCACCGGAGATACCTTTCACAAGCATCTGAACCGTCACCGAATTCAGGCATCGCTGGGATATCTTACAGAAACCAATACCCCTATTGCAGACATAGCCGTTCAGGTAGGCTTTGGAGAGGTCAAGACCTTTTGCAGAGTGTTTTCGTACTTTATGGGAACAACGCCCGGAGCATACAGAAAAGAGGCAATGCGGCAAAGCCCTTAATAAACAGTAAGCGCGATAAAACGCGCTTATTTTTATTTTAGTTCGGTTTTTTATTGACAAAACAAGTCGGCAATGTTATAATTGTCTTCTAAATTTTTTCGACGGCATTTTTCCCTATTCATTACAGCGGAACAAATGCGCCAAAAAGGAGTCGCTATGAGCAAAGACAAGTATTACAAAGCCCTTTGTATTCTGTGTTCAATGAGTTATTTTATAAGCTACATAACCAGGATCAATTATCAAGCCGTAATAAGTGAAATCGTAGCCGCCGAGGGGATAACCAAAACGGTTGCCTCCTTCGCCGTCACCGGACTTTTCATAACGTACGGCATCGGTCAGATCATAAGCGGCTTCCTGGGAGATAAGATAGATCCGAAGCTGATTATGTTTATAGGCCTCGGCTCTGCCTCCCTTTTCAATTTAGCCCTTCCGTTTTGCCCAAATATATATATAATTACCGCGGTGTGGACCTTAAACGGCTTTGCTCAAGCGCTTATCTGGCCTCCCCTGGTAAAGATCCTTTCGGTAAACTTAAGTCCCGATAAATATGAAACTGCGGTCTATTGGGTCTCCTGCGCCAGTGCTATAGGCACCTTGTCCGTATACTTTTTCGCTCCCGTCTGCATTTCTCTTTCGGGCTGGAGAAGCTTGTTCATCATCTGCGGAGCTCTTGGTGTGATCGGAAGCATTCTGTGGATAGCTTGCACGTCAAAAATGCAGCTTGCCACCTCACTGCCGACCGTAAAGGAAGCTCAAACACCATCGGAAAGCAAAAAAAGCATAAAGCTTTTTGATATCATAATCGTAATGCTTATAGCCCTTGCCGCCCAGGGACTTTTAAGAGACGGCATCGCAACCTGGACACCGTCATATCTTTCGGAAACCTTCGGCATCGGTACCGAGATAAGCATACTGACCAGCGTGGTGCTGCCCATATCCACTCTCGTTTTCTACCGTGTTACATCATTTGTGATGCACCGTATGGGAGGAAATGAGGTCATAACAGGCGCCGTGCTTTACGCCGCCTTTGCCGTTTCGGCTGTTCTGCTTCTTTTGATCGGAAAGCTGAACGTAATATTGGCAGTTCTGCTTTTGATGATATGCTCCGGTCTTGCACACGGCATAAACTACTCCCTCATCTCCATCGCCCCCAGGCGCTTCAAAGATACCAACGTGTCAACAATGGCGGGAACTCTGAACTTTTCCGTATACGTTGGAAGTGCATTGAGCACCTTCGGCTTTGCCAGCCTCACTGAGGCATGGGGTTGGAACGCAACAATAATATCCTGGGTATCAATATCACTTGTAGGTATTCTGCTCTGCTTGTCAATAAGCAAAAAGTGGAAGGAAAGATTAATGAAATAAAAAAACGGGCTTGCAAAATTGCAAGCCCGTTTTCATTATGCCTTTAAGTTACAGAAGAAAAGCTCGTATCTTGCGCTTATGGGATCTTTTTTGCAAAATCTGCCATTGTCGTAATCACAAAAAGCAACGAGCCCCTTTGAATAAAGCACTGCCGCCCCTCTTCTGCCATCGGGCTCCCCGAAGTACTTCTTTACTATGCTTTTGGGCTTCAGGCGCAAGGTATCAGCTTGCTTCAACAACAAAGACAGTCTGTCCGCCCCAACCGCCAGGCGGTCCATAACCAAAACATCACGGGCACATTGAGGATCATAGCCCTTATTTAATAAATACGAATAGAAAGTATCGCTGAGATCGTCAAGGCTCATACCGTGACGTATCCCCGAAAACGACGCAAATTCACAAAAGAAATCAAAGGGGGTCCTGCTAAGCTTCAACGCCTCCTTCAAGCTAACTTCAAATCTGTGGCTGTTGAAAAGCTTCTCAACACACATTGCAACCCTTCTTAAAAGCGCCAGCTCCTCGCCGTTGAGCCACGGAGTAGACTGCACCTCGTACGGCGGTTCCTTTGCGTATTCGCAGGGAAAGCTGTCCCGGTCCTCTCTTACGGAAGTCCCCTTCAAAAGCTTTAAAAAGCCAAGCTGAAGCTCATCGGGAGAAAGAGCGAAGGTCTTATTGAAGCTATCGGCAAAGCTTTCAAGATCCTCATATACCAAGCCCGCAATAAGATCCAGATGAACGGTCAAAGCCTTACACGAGCAAAGCCTTTTTACCCGCTCGCAAAGCTTTTTTTCGTCACAACGCCTTGAAAGTGCCGACAGTGTTTTTTCATTAAAGGACTGTATCCCCACCTCAAGTCGGAATAGTCCCTGAGGCGCACTGCAGAAAAGCTCGGTAAGCTCATCGCTGAGCATCATAGCCTCAAGCTCAAAGTGAAAGCAAACGTCCTTGGGATAGCATTCACCGCGGGATCTGATAATAAACTCTATTATTTCCACGGCTCGGCTGTTCTTCGCATTAAAGCTTCTGTCAACGAATTTAACGGTCTTGGCAGAGCTGTTCGCCACAAGTAAAATATCCCGCTTTACCCTTTCCATATCGAAAAAAACAAGTCCTTCTTCCCTGCCCGAAACACAAAAAGCGCATTTATTGGGACATCCCCTCATGGTTTCGATATAAGCCATCCTTCCATTCAGCTTTTCAAGATACTCATCACAATACGGAGATGGCATTTCGAGCTCCACCGCCTTCACCCTCGGAGCACTGCTTCTCGTATAAAGTGCGGGCACCTTATCAAAGCCGCTTTTATCCTCCAAGGCTTTACAAAGCAAGCCCAGCGGCATCTCCCCTGCTCCGCTTATCAAAAAGTCGCATTCGGCTATCTCATCAAAGGTATTTTGTATATCAAAGCCTACCTCAGGCCCTCCGAGAACTATACTTGTCTGCGGCAAAACGTTTTTTATTTTCTTTACCAGAGACTTTACCGAGTTATAATTCCAAATATACGTGCAAAAGCCGATAAGCTCAAAATCCTCTTCAAGTATCCTTTCAAGCACGGCTTCTTCCTTTTCATTCACCGTCGCCTCTACCACCCGAACAAGGGTATTCGGAGAGTATTTTTCAACTCCCGCCTTAAGACACCAGGGTGCTATAGACGCATGAACGTATTTTGCATTTAAGCAAACCAAAGTAAGCTTCATTTTCACTCCAAAAAAAGCCGCAGGAATCATCCTGCGGCAGATCTTTCTTATTCCGCTGAAACGTCATCCGAGAAAAGTGCTTCCTCGTGCTCCTCTTGCGGTAGAGGATTCTGTTCATAATAGGGGTCGATCATAAACTTTTTAATGTTGGGATATGCTGCGTAATTGGCAATAAAAGCACCCAAGGAAAAGCTTATCAGCAAGGGCATCAGCGCTCCGATGGGAGTAAGCACCATAAACAGCACCAGATTAAGAACCAAGACCAATATAATCCCCAGGACCGCCATAATGTTTCTCTTGAATCCAAGCATACTGAACAAAAATGCATTCTTCATTATCTTTGTAAGCTTAAGATCAAAGGTAACGACCATTGTGTACATATAGAATCTCATCATCATATACGTAACACCGATATAAAGAGAAATAAACAGGAACAAAAGTGGTACAAAAGCCCCGCTTAAAATGGAATTATAATAAAAATAAACCACATCGAAGCTGAGAGCCAAGCCGGCAAGAAGATCCATAAATCCCAAAGGAAGTGCCTGCTTCCAGTTGCGCTTCATCGTGCCGAAAAAGTCATCCGCAAGATCGGCGGGAGAACGGCGGGCAAAGTTTCTGGTGATGCAAGCCATTCCCACGTTTGATAATCCGAAGGTTAAAAACACCAAGGCTCCTATACCGAAAAAGATCCACGTTGCGGTGGAGGCATAGCCCGCACTAACAAGCCTTGCTCCGAAATTCCACATAGAAAAAACCGAGGGACTTGCTTCATTTAACAGTATTCCGTTGATCGGCTGATGGGCAAGAGTGGCGGGAGTCTGAAAAGGAACATTCAGATTTCCCGAAAGACCGTAAAGTAAAAAGAAGATCGGAAGATTACAAAACACGTAAAAAATATTTACGCTTATAAGCTTCCATATATTATCCTTTACAAGAGAGAAAAACTTCCCAAAGCCGTAGCTTTCGCCGGATTCTTTTTTTACGCCCTTTCCCGGACGGTTGTAATCTATAAATTTAAATGCCATGATCTATCCTTTATATCTTTGTGCATGGGGGTGAAAATCCAAGGCTCTGTCACTGAGCTTTGAGCGAACGTACTTAACGTAGCCTTTAACTGTAGCGGAATCCGCGTTACCCATAATGGTCTGCACCTCTTTTGCATCCGCTCCGTTTTCCAACAAATGCAAGGCAAAGGAATGCCTGAGAGTATGTGGGCTTATACCGTCCTTTATACCCGCTCTGTGGGCATACTCCTTAAGAAGCTTCCAAAAGCCCTGACGAGTCATCCTTTCGCCGGAAACGTTAACAAACAAGTACGGACAGTTATCATTTTCCTTAACAAAGGCAGGTCTTGAATTTTCAAGATATTCCTCAAGGCATCTGACAGCCAAGGGATACAATGGAATAGCTCTGCTTCTCTTTCCGCACTGGCATATAACGATACCCGTCTTAAGATTCAAATTACTTATTTCCAGATCCAAAAGCTCGCTTACTCTCATACCGGTCGCATACAAAAGCTCCAGCATTGCCTTATCTCTCTTGCCCTTCGCATCTCCCATATCGGGCTGTGCCATAAGCTGCTCGATCTGCTTTCTGTCAAGCACCACAAGCTCCTTTTTGCTTGAGGATTTTCCGGGCTTTTTGACCTCGCTTGCCGGATTCTCACTGCAGATCCCCTTTGAAACAAGAAATTTAAAAAATCCCCTTAAAACACTGAGCCTTCTGAGAACGGAGGATTCTGTAAGAGTTTCCTTAAGACCGTCGATGTATTCCTGAATGTCATCGGAGGTGATATCATTGGGATGAAGCTTATTTTGGGCGGCAAAAAACTCCGAAAAGGCGCAAAGATCCCTTTCGTATGCACTTGCGGTATTCAAGCTCGATCTCTCTCTGACCTGAGTCAGATAAAGGCTGCAGCTATTAACCATACTAAACCCTTTCTCTTTTTGCTTTGTGATTTATAAACATCCCATAACAGCGCAATACCCCCAGCTGACAAGCAGTTGGATAATACTTACGGCAAAAAAGATAATAATATAAAAAAGCAAAAATCTCAAATTGACGATATTTTTGTAAAAAGAAGAACAAAAAAGACTGCCCGAAAAGATCCTTTGATCGGTATCGGGAATAACACCGGTATGCTTAAAGCTTACACACAGACAAAAGGATCCGTAGCCAAAACATATCCCGGCGGAGAAAAAGCCAAAAAAGCAGTCCCACAGCATTCTCAATATGCTTCCCCCGTCGCTCAAAAGACGAAAATGCGCTCCGAGAACTATACCCTGGGTGATCCCCAGATAAGCCATCAACGCAAAGGAAACGAAGGGGGCATAGACAGTGATACCGGAGGCAAAGAACAGCGTCAAAGCAACTGCGTACATTTCAAAGGCACTTATTACCTGAAAAAAGCCCTGACCAACGCCGCCCGAGCCAAGCTTCTCAGCAACAAGCTTCTCCCCCAAGGACGACAAAGACACTTTATTCCATATAAAAGCTCCCACCGCCAGAAAAACGATAAAAACCAGTGCCTGTACAACAAAGCACCGCTTATACTCTCTGTACCTTTGGGAGTATTTCTTTCGGTCGTATCCCTTTAATAACATTTCTTCCTTACCTTTTTCTGATCTTTTTATGATACTATGACAAAGGAAAGGAATTTATGACCGTGTCAGAGAGTAGTGTTATGTAAATCTTTCGTACGTGTTATTTTACCCTATTTTCACCTTTTTTTCAAGCAGTTTTTTCAATTTTCTTCAATTTCGTCAATAAACACATATCCTAAAAAAACAATGATCGATCTAATTTTATGTAAACTGTTTTAAGTGTTCATATCTTGTGGCAAGTATAAAAAAACAACACTGCATATTGTTTGGGACAGAAAAAGAAGAAGCGGAGCTTCCTTTCGGAAAATCCGCCTCAAATTCAGCTTTTTGTGCATCTTGCACAAAATTCATTTTTCCAACATAGCGATAAACTCGTCTTCGCTGACAATTTTAACACCAAGAGACTGTGCCTTTGCAAGCTTCGAGCCCGCGTTCTCGCCCAAAACCAAAAGACTTGTGTTCTTACTCACAGAGGAAGCCGCCTTGCCGCCGTTATCCATCACGAGCTTTTCCGCCTCACTTCGCTTTAAGGTGGAAAGGGCGCCGGTGATAACAACGGTCATCCCCTCAAGGATAGCCGAGGTCTTGGTAGACATAAATAGGGTGTTAACACCTGCATCCACAAGCTTTTTAATTACCGCCTTATTTCCCTCGCCCGAGAAGAATTCCACTATACTTTCGGCGCATATCTCGCCTATATCATCAACAAGCGTAAGTCGCTCTTTATCAGCAGACATCAGCTCCTCCAAGCTGCCGAATTCCCCGGCGAGATTATACGCCGCCTTCTCGCCGATATTTCTTATTCCCAAAGCAAATATAAGCCTGGAAAGGCAAAGCTTTTTTGATGCCTCCACAGCCGCCTTCAGATTAGCCGCGCTTTTTTCTCCCATTCCATCTAATTTTGCCACCTCGGCATAATCCAGAGAATAGATATCCGCCGCATCACTGATAAGACCGCTGTCCACAAAGCTTGCAACGGACGATGGGCCTATCCCCTCGATATTCATAGCAGCCCTTGATGCAAAGTGTATTATATTCCTTTTCAGCTGAGCGCCGCACTTCGAATTGGTGCATCTTACCGCCGCCTGATCCGCATCTCTTACAACGGGCTCTCCACAGGAGGGACACAGCTTGGGGAACTTGTATTTTACGCTATCCTTCGGTCTCTTTTTCAGATCGGGTCCCAAAACCTCGGGAATTATCTCTCCCGCCTTACGCACAAATACCGTATCACCTATACGTATATCCTTCTGAGATATAAAATCACTGTTATGCAAGGTCGCGCGGCTTACCGTGGTTCCCGCAAGTCTGACAGGCTCCAGAACCGCATTGGGAGTAAGAACTCCCGTTCTTCCCACCTGGATAACGATATCCTTAAGCAGGGTGGGCTTTTCCTCGGGGGGGTATTTATATGCCACTGCCCACTTTGGAACGTTGGGCAGCTCTCCCATTATCTCTCTTTGACCGAAGGAGTTGACCTTTACCACGGCTCCGTCAATATCAAAGGAAAGCTCCCCTCTTTTCTCGTTCATCTCGGTTATACGCTTGCGAATACTATCCTCGTCGGAGCTGACAAAGAAGTCGGGCGATACCGAAAATCCCAATTCTTCAAGCCAGGCAAGGCTCTCGCTGTGAGTCTCGGGCAGGCTTACACCTTCCGCTCTTTGCACGTTGAACACCAGAATACCCAACTTTCTTTTTGCAACTATCTTGGGATCAAGAAGTCTTAAAGAGCCCGCGGCGGCATTTCTGGGATTGGCAAAAAGACTCTCTCCCTCAAGCTCTCTTTGCTCGTTCAAAGCATTAAAGCTTGATTTGGGCATATACACCTCTCCTCTGACCTCCAGCAATGGGATCTTCTCAGGAAGGACCAAAGGTACGGTGGGAAGAGTTTTCAGATTTTCGGTAACGTTTTCGCCGACAACACCGTCGCCCCTTGTGGAGCCGCGTACGAATCTTCCGTTTTCATATTCCAGCAAAACGCTGAGTCCGTCTATCTTATATTCTGTGACAAACTCCGTCTCGCCCAGCTTTTCCTTTGCGGTCTTTATGAACTCGCCCAGCTCATCAAAGCTGAAAACGTCCTGCAAGCTTTTCATTGCAACGGCGTGCTCTACCTTTTCAAACTTTTTCAACGCCTCTCCCCCGACCCTCTTTGTGGGAGACAAAGGATCGTCATACTCCGGGTGCTCCCGCTCAAGCACCTGAAGCCTACGGTACATCATATCATAATCATAGTCGGATATCTCGGGAGAATCCTCCATATAATACTTTCTGCTGTGATAGCTTATGCTTTTTCTGAGCTCATCGATCTCATTCTTTATCTTATCCATAGCTCCACCCCCTATTCACTCACGTATATTGTATCACATTTTCATTATTTTTACAAGAAAAAAGCCCGAAGAAAAATCTTCGGGCTCGGTCATCAGTTAAAGGTTACTATTTCGGTATCCTCAACGTCAGCCAGGGGAATATCGTCTATGCTCTTTGCTTTGACGATCTGTCTGGGGGGACGCTCGGGATTATAGATATACTGGCTCTTTGTCTGAGCGGGAGCTGCAGGCTTTGCAGAAGGCTTTCTATCGGATCTGGGAGATCTTCTGGGACCGCCCTCCAAGGAAATAACAACTCTTCTGTCGTCTCCGGAGCCAACGGAGAAGGTAGTAACTCCGTCAATGTTTTGTATCTCGGAATGGATTATCCTTCTCTCGTATGCATTCATCGGTTCAAAGCTCATATTTCTGCCGTTCTTCTTTACCTTAGCGGCAGATCTTCTCGCCAAAGCTCTGAGGGTCTCAATTCTCTTTTCGCGGTAATTCTCCACGTCAAGAGTTACTCTTGTGAAGCCCTCCTTGCCGCGGTTCGCCGCAAGTCCGGTAAGGTACTGCAATGCATCAAGCACGTCGCCGTGATGGCCGATAAGGATACCGAGATTCTCTCCGTCCATTTCTACGTTGATCTCATCCTTTTCATTATCATAATCAGCCTTTACGTTAACGTTTTCCAAACCAATATTTGAATTAAAGGTGTTAAGAAACTCCTTTGCGATCTCGCAGGGGCTGAGCTCGTATCTGACCTTTATACGAGCCTCAACGGCCCCAACACCGAAAAAGCCTTTCTTGGGCTGTTCTATAACGTCAATTGTAAGCTCTTCTTTTGTCTTGCCCAGACGTCCGCATGCCAGATCAATGGCATCCTCAAGAGTCTTGGCAGATACTTCGATCTCTTTTGTCATTGGTCTTCCTCTACTTTATTTTACGTCATCGTCCTTCAGGCGCGCCTTCTCTATAGGCGAGCTATCGGGAGCTTTCTTCTCTTTTATCTTTTTGCTCTGTTCCTGAGCGGCAGCTGCTTCTGCAGTATCATCGTCATCGTCGTCATATACCAAGGACTTTCTCTTGGGAAGATTCTCTTCTATCTTGGGCTCCTTCTTGGCGATCTCTTTATCGATAGCCTTGAGCTCTTCCTCGGTATAAACGTGCACCTTATACATCTTTGACAGGACGATCTGCTGAACGGGATTGAGGATATTGGTAGCGATCCAATATACCGAAACAGCCAAAGGCACCACTGCATAGGAGATATATGCACTGAACAGAGGCATCATGATGTTCATGATCCTCATGCTGCTCTGGGTTGCCGCATCACCGTTTGCGGGCTGATAGGTGAACTTTCTTGTGATAACCTGACCGCCGTATGCAGTGACAAAGCTGAGGATAACAAATATCATAGGAACGCTTATAAGGTTCTCATTTGCAGGCAAAACACCAAGATCGATAACGCCGAACATCTTAAGCTCGGGGATCGCATCTATAAGCTTTTCGCATTCACCTGCGCCGAATTTCTGATTATATGCCTCGATAAAAGCCTGCTTGTTATTGTTGATAAACTGAATATCCTTGATCTGCTGGAAAGCATCTTCGGGAGCCTTCTGTGCCTCACTGCTGCTTGAAGGAGCGGTCTGAGCACCTTGTGAGCTCTGGGGAACCTTGGAGCCCTCGGGCTTGCTCTCGCCGGTCTGAGTCTGTGAAGAAGCTCCCTCCTCGGAGCCGTTCAAGCTTACAACCACCTGATGGACGTTATCCACTGTTTTTGCATCGAAATGTGAAACGTAGGTCAAGGGAACACGAACGACCGTGTAAAGGGAGATAAGAACCACCATCTGTACGATCAAAGGAAGGCATCCGCCCATAGGACTGAATTTTTCCTTCTGGTAAAGCTCCATTATCTCCGACTGCATCTTCTGCTGAGTTACTCTGTCAGTCCTGCCTGCGTATTTTTTTCTGATCCTGTCTTCCTTGGGCTTAAGAGCAGCCTGCTTCTGGGAATTTCTTTGCTGCTTTATGCCGAGGGGGAACAAAACGATCTTGCAAACCACTGCAAAAGCAATGAGTGCTATGGTATAGCTGTTGGTCCACGAATAAACGGCACTGATAACGTAGCCGAAGGGGACCTGAATAATGTCGAGTATATTCAATACAAATTCCTTTCCGCTCCGCCTGATTGCGGGCGTTATCCGTCAGAAAAGCGGATCCCTTCCGCCCTTACCAAAAGGATTGCAACGCAATATGCGCCACAAGCCCAGTCCGCAACCCAAAAACACACCGTAACGGTATATAGCCTCATAGGTATAGACCGAACAGCTTGGATCAAAACGACACTGATTAGGGCGTTTAGACGACCAAAGCCGTCTGTAAACGAGTATCAGATACAGAAGGATCCTTTTCATTTTTCGCTCTTTTCCTTGCCAAATAGCTTCAAGCTGCCGAACGCTCCCATAAGATCCCCGTAAACGTCGCGGGAACCGAAGCTTCCGTCAAAGCACCCCGAACGGGCAACGATCACAATGATATAACTATCGGAAAACGAGCCGTTTGCGGCAATTTCCCTGTATGCCGCTCTGATAATTCTCTTTGCTCTGTTTCTCTGTACTGCCCCACCGAGCTTGGTGCTGACGGTAATGCCTACGTAGCTGGCATCGTCTCTGTAATTCTTCATACAGTACACACAAACAGACTTAGTTACCACCTTTTTGCCTTTTTTGTAGGCTTTTGAAAAAAGATGGTTCTTCTTGAGGGAATAAAGCTTCATAAGCCCCTCCCATTGCCATCGATTTGCCGCCAAGCGGCACACAAGCTAATTGCAGACCCAGCCAAATTCATTCTGATAAAAAACAAAAAGCCACCGAAACAGATGCCGATGATATGATTCCGGCACCATACGGCGGCACAAAAGAAAAAAGACAATTTGACAGACCTCCGAGGATCGCTCGGAAGTCCGTCTCAAATTTCAAAAGCTTTTTTCAGACAGGAAGCCTAAGATCAATAGGTGAGTCTTGCTCTTCCTTTTGCTCTGCGTCTCTTCAAAACCTTTCTGCCGTTAGAGGTCTTCATTCTCTTACGGAAGCCGTGCTCTTTCTTTCTCTGACGCTTCTTGGGTTGATATGTTCTCAGCATGCTGACACCTCCTTCAAAAAAATAGTTGTCTGCAATATCTTGTTAATTATAAGATATTTTTATTGAATTGTCAATATGATTTTGATATTTTTTTGTTTTTTTCTTGATTTTTGTTACCATATATTATGTATAGAAAGCAGATCAGCGTTTTTTCTGAAAATAACTTAAGGCCACTCCTATTGCAGTTGCACTCTGTGCTCTCTCGGGGATTATAAAATTCACGCCGAAAAGCTCCTTCAAGGAGCCAAAAACCGCCTTTGCCTGCTTTAACAGCGCAAGGTTGCCCGTGAGGACTATATCCTTTATGTTGTAATTCCTTGCTGCAAAAATACTGATCATTCCAATGGTCTCAAACACAAGATTAATTATTCCCAAGGCTATGTCCGCATTGGTCGCCGTGTCGGAAAGCTTTCCGAAATTCGCCGCCGTAGTGGATCCCTTAAGAGTGTTATTTATATCACTGTCGGATATATCCTTGATACGCAGGTCTATCTTTGAAAGGTCGCCCTCCATGGCAAGCTCACTGATGTGGTTTATATCCCTCATTCCCAGCATTTTGTTACTCAGTCCGACAAGAGTTCCTCCGCCTACGCCCGTTCCTCCCAGATACACTCTTTTGTCCTTATCTGCCATAACAGTGGCAGTTCCCGTTCCCATGCTTACCACCACAGCCCTATCCAATCCGGAAAGATAAAGCCCGCCAAGCCCGATGGCTTCAAATTCCTCCACCTTTCCCGTGGGAAGTCCGTAAGGCCCGTCGGTTATGAAGGAAGAGCCCACTCCCGTTATCATAACGCTTTCTATATCCGAAAGAGAAACCGAATTCACCTGAGTAAACTTTCCAAAGGCACCGTAGTATGATGCCACCGGGTCGTTAGCTTTTACCAAGAGCGGCTCCGTCAGATTCATATCCTTATCAAAGCCGCATATCTTCGTTGTACTGCCGCCGATATCTATTCCTACTATCATTGTTAAGCTCCTTTGATACAATGTGTTACTATTATACATCTTCATGCCAATTCTGTCAACCGACCTGCTTGACAAAGAAAAAAGCTTGTGATAAAATAGAGCGGAAGAACAAAAGTAAGGTAAAAAGAAATGATACTTGCTATAGACATAGGAAACACAAACGTTGCTTTAGGCGGCTTTAATTCCGCCGAGCCATCCTTCGTTGCCCTCTTATCCACCAACTGTCCCAGAACCGATCACGAGCTCTGCACACAGATACTCAGCATTCTTTCTCTGTATCGGATAGAAAGCTCCTTAATTGAGGGTGTAATAATCTCATCCGTCGTCCCCAAGCTGACGCCGAGCTTTAAAAACGTTGCCAGAATGCTTTTTGACACAGATGCTCTGGTGGTGGGCCCCGGAATCAAGACAGGCCTTAACATCCGCTGCGATATACCTTCATCGGTGGGATCGGATCTTATCTGTGCCTGTGTGGCGTCAAACGCCCTTTATGGCGCTCCTTGTATTATAGTGGATATGGGCACCGCAACAAAGGTGATCGCAGTGGATGGCAGTGCTTCCTTTGCGGGAGTAAGTATAACCGCAGGCGTGGAGATAGCTCTCAGCTCACTGACCGATAATGCGGCACAGCTTTTCAGCGTCGGTATGGATGCCCCCAAAAATGCCATCGGTAAAAACACTGCGGATTCTTTAAGATCCGGTGCAATTTTCGGCAATGCAGGTATGATAGATGCCCTTACCCGCCGCTTTGAGGAGGAGCTTGGCGATTCACCGAAGCTTATAGCTACGGGTAACCTATCCGAGCTTATAATCCCCCATTGCCAAAGGAAATATAAGCAGGACAAGGACCTTGTTTTAAAGGGCTTATATTTCATCTATCAGAAAAACTGCCACTGACCGTGATCATTCTCTCCCACCAGGAGATGTGATATATTAATTTGCGTTGCATTGTCAAAGACAAGCGACAGCAAGGAGGTTTTTATGAATGAAACAAAAAAGGTAATGTCACCGCAAACACTTGCCTTCGGCGCGATATTGACCGCAATGGTGATAGTGTTGCAATTTATGGGAACCTTTATCCACCTGGGAGTGTTCAGCATTTCTCTGGTGCTTATTCCCATAGTGATCGGAGCCACCGTGTGCGGCGTGGGCGTTGGTGCCTGGCTGGGTCTGGTCTTCGGAGCCGTAGTATTATTCAGCGGTGATGCTACTCCATTTATGGCGATCAACGCCATAGGCACCATAATCACAGTTCTTTTAAAGGGCTTTTTGTGCGGTTTAGCCTCCGCCTTTACCTACAAAGCGCTTTCCAAGAAAAACGACACGCTGGGGGTTATAGCCTCTGCTATTGTTTGCCCCATAGTTAACACCGGAGTTTTCACCTTGGGTTGCTTCGTCTTCTTTTTTGACGGCCTCAGCCAGTGGGCCTTGGCAGAGGGCTTCGGCAGCACCGTAGCCTACATTTTCTTATTTATTATCGGAGCAAACTTTATCTTCGAGCTGCTTTTCAACGCAGTCCTCTCCCCCATTATAGTAAAGCTTATCGGCATAGCAAAAAAGCAGCTGAAGGCTTGATCCCCCAAAAAACAAACAGGCTCCCGAATGCGGTGCATTCGGGAGCTTTTTTCATTTAATTCAATCTTGCAATAAGAAGAGCCGCAGGCTGACTTCCGCAACGGCAGTAGCCCTCCTCCTTTTCCATCAATAAAGCAGTGCTTCTCTTTTTTCCGGGAGCATCTACGCCGCTTACCTCAAAGGTTACGGCTATGTCATCTCCCTGCTTCTTCGCTTCGACAAAGGGCACACGGGCGCATACAACGTATCCCTCGTCGGTCGTGTTAACAGAATACTCGCAAAGCTCGGGCATATTGCAATCGCACATCGTATCACCGAACTGCTTCTTTTCGTGGAAGAACTTCAAATAGTCTATCACACCGGGCTTTCCTTTGTAAGGAAGCCAGGTTTCTGCATATTTCATAACCGGCGTTTCCATTAAAAACAAACGTACACAGTTGGTATTTCCCGTTTTGGTAGCTGCGGGCTCGGAGGGCAAAACAGCCTTTTTGTAGCTTGCTCTGAACCAGAATGCATCCTCTGTCCAAAGCATGGAAACCGCGCAAGCCGCCTCGGTGGCATTTTTAAGGGTCTCGACCAAGGAATAGGGCTCAGCCTTGTCCCAGGCAGGGTCTGCGGGGTTTGAAATGTCGGGAAGAACATCTGCCTTGGCGATGAAAAGCTCGGGCTCGGCGGATTTTTCCACAGGAGGAACCTTGATCATATAAGGATCGTCGCTGAGCTGAATAGGCATAGGAAGAACCACAGTTCCGTTGCCCTGCAAGTGAATTTCCTTAACGTTCATATCGCTTACCAGTGTACGGCTGACGGGATTCAAGGTCATTGCCCAATACCAAAGGGTATCGTGAGATGCGGGCCACAGAAGGATCTGAGGATCGATAAGGCGGTAAAATTCTTCAGTGGAGCTGACAAAGCCGTGATGAGCTACCTGAACAACGTCACTCTTAAGCTCCTTGCCATAACGGGGGATCATAACTCGGTTAGCGGCAACCTCCGTGTCTCCGAGGAACAAGATCTTCTGACCGTCCACTGTAAGCCTGAATACCAGCGAAGAATCGTTGATATCCATTCTTCCGTCATAGCCGTCCACCGGAGGCAGATCCAGCCAAGTGAAAAGGATATCTATCTTCACACTGCCGAATTCAAAGTGATCACCGGTAATAGGATGAACTCTCTCCAAGCCCTCAAAGCGATCCGCCAGGCTCTCAAGCTCGGCTATCTCCTTATTTACAACGGGCTGAATAGTATCGTTAAAATGGAAGTCCGCAAAATGATATATCAGCTTTTTGACGGTGATCTGATCAGCATACTTTCTTGCCATCTCCATAAAGCAAAAGGTATGATCCGCATGGGGATGGGTAATAAACCAGGCATCGACAACGGGCTTTTCGCCGCCGCTGAGATTTTTTAAATACTCCAGAAGAACGGGAGCGTCCCCATTCATAGAGCCGTCTATCACAAGTAAAGCTCCGTTGTCACACTCAATGACGTAGCTCATTCCGTCAAGAGGATCTCTGACTGTCTGCAGCTGATGTAATACGTTGGAACGTTTCATTGTTTTTCTCCTTTTTTGTTGTTTCTGTTATTATAGCTAACAAGCCTTCGGATGTCAACAAGAAATAAAAAAAATCACAGTTCAATTACCAAAACTCTTCGAAATAGACATAAAAAGCGGCACAGCTTAAAGCCATGCCGCCCTTTAAATAATATTCAGTTAATCCTTTTTAATAACGTAGCTTTACATGAAGCGAAAAATAAATTTAGTCTTCTTTCAAGCCTCTTTATAATCCTCAATGCTAAATTGCATTAACGTTAGCTGTTGATTTAAACGTTTATTGATTTTCCACCGGTAAATCCAATTTTCTTTTGTTCTTTACGACAAAGAATATTGCAGTTGCAATTTTTATTAAGAGGAAAACAACAACGGATATAAGACATTCTCTAAACTCCAAATCCCTCCCACTCAAAAGATCAAACTTAGACCACGCAAACCAAAAGAAAACAAAATACACCATATCGGATACACCTACCCAAAAGATATTGGTAAAAAGATACCTCTTGTGAATCGCCCGGTTTTCTGAGCAACCAATCAACTTTTTTCGTTCCAAGCGGTGTATAAGAAGAAATGATACTATAGTAAACAACAAAATTCCAATTAGTAACAATATAAGATGAGCATACCTAAAGAAATTCTCGGTTTGTGCGTTATAAAATGCCAATAAAAGCACCCCAAAAAGCCCCCATGTAAAAACCATAGTTAAAATATGAGCTGCCTCTATTATAAAAATATCTGCAAATATGAGTTTTATTGCACTTTTTGTCATCCGCATCGTTTTGAGCACAATTACATCAATAAGCTTAAAAAGTAGGAACATTACAAAGAGTGGAATAAAGAGCACCCACCAAATATAGCCAAAAAAAGATAATTCCATAATTGTCATTTCATTTCTCCTTTCGGTTTTTAAAAAATTTTGGTTTAGAAAGACCCGTCACATTGCAAAGCGTGGCTTTGAAAAGGGGGAAATCTCGGACAATGGGAGGAAAAGCTCCTTTCCCCCAAAAGTCATTTATTACAATGCCACATCTTTATTATATATTATACAAGGTATTATGTCAATATCGGCAGGAAGATTTCTACAATATGCACAAAACGCTGTAGTTCAAAGAAGTTTAGCAAAAGGCTTTTTTGTGCGGGGTGATGAAAAAAGAGCAGACGCACCAAAGCGGTACGTCTGCGACAATTTATATTCAGTTGCCTAAATCCTCAACGATAAGCTCTCTGACGGCATTTTCGTCGGCGGGCTTTTTGGGATTGTTTCTTGCCTCAAGGAACTTGGGAGCAACCTGGGGGAAGAGTGCAAGGCTGAGAACGTCCTCTTCGCACTTTGCAAGGTCGCCTGCTTCCTTGGTGTACTTTTCCATTTCGGGCTCAAGAAGATCGGCGGGACGGCAGGTAATGATCTCTGCATCACCGATAGCCTTCTTTCTGACCTCCTCGTTTACCTTTCCGGGAACCTTACCGTATTCACCCTTGAGAAGACCCTTGCTTTCCTTGGTGACCATCTTGTAGCGCTCACCGGAAAGAACGTTGAGAACTGCCTGGGTTCCCACGATCTGGCTGGTAGGAGTAACGAGAGGAGGATAACCGAAGTCCGCACGGACTCTGGGAACCTCTTCAAGCACCTGATAATACTTATCCTCTGCATTTGCCTGCTTGAGCTGGCTGATGAGGTTGGAAAGCATTCCGCCCGGAACCTGATAAAGAAGTGTGTTGGTATCAACGTTAAGTACCTTAGGATCAAGTGTGCCGTCTGCCTTGAGCTTGTTTGCAATACCGCGGAAGTATGAAGCGGCCTCGCTGAGCTTGGAGAGATCAAGACCTGTGTCTCTCTCGCTGCCCTTAAGAGTAGCAACAAGGCTCTCGGTTGCGGGCTGGCTGGTTCCGTTTGCAAGAGGAGACAAAGCGCAGTCGACAATATCAACACCCGCCCAAACAGCCATAAGGTTGGTCATATCACCGGTACCGGAGGTGTTATGGGTATGAAGGTGGATAGGAGCCTTAACGTTCTCCTTAAGCTTCTTGACGAGGTTATATGCATCGATAGGCAAAAGAAGGTTTGCCATATCCTTGATACAGATAACGTCTGCGCCCATGCTTTCAAGAGTCTTTGCAAGATTGATGAAATATTCCTCGTTATGAACGGGGCTAACAGTGTAGCTGATAGCGGCTTCAACGATACCGCCGTGCTTCTTTACGCTCTTGACAGCCATTTCAACGTTTCTGGGATCGTTGAGGGCATCGAAGATTCTGACAACGTCGATACCGTTCTCGATGCTCTTTGCACAGAACTTTTCGACAACGTCATCGGCATAGTGCTTGTATCCGAGAAGGTTCTGACCTCTGAGAAGCATCTGAAGCCTTGTTTTGGGCATAGCCTTTCTGAGCTTTCTCAGTCTTTCCCAGGGATCTTCTCCCAAGAATCTCATACAGGAATCGAAGGTAGCTCCGCCCCAGCACTCCAGGGACCAGAAGCCTACGTTATCCAGCATTTCGCAAGCGGGAAGCATATCCTCAACTCTCATACGGGTTGCCGCCTGAGACTGATGTGCATCACGCAAAATCGTATCTGTTATATATAAGGGTTTGTTTGCCATATTATTCTCCTTCCGTCATCAGCTGCAAATGGCAATAAGCACACCTGCGGCGATGGCTGATCCTATAACTCCCGCAACGTTGGGGCCCATAGCGTGCATAAGCAGGAAGTTCTTCGGATTTTCCTTCTGTCCGACCATCTGGGAAACTCGGGCAGCCATAGGAACCGCGCTTACTCCCGCAGAGCCGATCAGAGGATTGATCTTGTTTTTGAGGAAAAGATTAAGGAACTTTGCCAAAAGAACACCGCCCGCAGAGCCAAGACCGAACGCAACAACACCCAAAGCAATGATCTTGATGGTATCAAAGATGAGGAAGGTGGATGCAGTAGCGGTAGCACCGACGGAGATACCCAGGAAAATGGTAACGATGTTCATAAGCTCGTTCTGAACGGTCTTATTAAGACGCTCAACAACGCCGCTCTCTCTGAAGAGGTTACCAAGCATAAGACATCCGATAAGGGGTGCCGCAGAAGGAACCAGGAATGCAACGAAGATCGTAACTACTATAGGGAAAACGATCTTTTCCGTCTTGGAAACGGTTCTGAGCTGCTTCATCTCGATCTGACGCTCCTTCTTTGTGGTGAGAAGCTTCATAATCGGGGGCTGGATAACGGGAACCAGCGCCATATAGGAATATGCGGCAACGGCGATGGGTCCGAGAAGGTGGGGAGCGAGCTTACTTGTTACGAATATAGCGGTGGGGCCGTCGGCTCCTCCGATGATACCGATACTTGCGCTCTCCAGCATATCAAAGCCCAAAACTCCGTTTGCGGCTGCGTATGTGGCAAAAATACCAAGCTGAGCCGCAGCGCCCAACAGAAGGCTTATGGGGTTTGCGATCAGGGGACCGAAATCGGTCATAGCGCCGACTCCGATAAAGATGATACAAGGATATATACCGAGCTTGACACCTAAGTAAAGATAGTCAACAAGACCCGGTGAAACCACCTGTCCCGCCTCGTTTGCGGCACCGCCGAACATATCCCAATGGACGTGTCCGTCGGCAAATAGCTCCTCGTGGAACATACCCGCACCGGGAAGGTTTGTAAGAAGCATACCGAATGCAATTGGAAGAAGCAGCATGGGCTCATATTTCTTGACGATGGCAAGATACAAAAGCACGCAAGAGATAAGAAGCATTATAAGCTGCTTGGGATCAACTGTTGCAAAACCGGTCTGCTTCAAAAAATTAAGCAGTGCGTCCATTTATGCCTCCGATTTTATTTAATGGCACAAAGAAGAGCACCTGTCTCAACGGAAGCACCTTTGGTAACGCTGACAGCGTCAACAGTACCGTCGCAGGGAGCGAGGATCTCATTTTCCATCTTCATTGCTTCAAGGATCATAAGAACGTCACCCTTCTTGACTGCCTGACCGTTTGCGACCTTAACGTCAAGGATGGTTCCGGGCATGGGAGCGTTGATCTTTTCGCCGCCTGCGGGTGCCTGAGCGGGTGCTGCTGCAGGTGCCGCGGGTGCTGCTGCAACGGGAGCCTTAACGTCAGCTCCGTCAACGACCTCAAGGGTGATCTCGTAAAGATTTCCGTTTACGTTAACTTTGTACTTTTTCATATTCTTTTACCTCTCTTTTCATATTTTCTTGAAAGAAATAATTCTCAATGCGGATACTTCAGTACCCAATTCCTCTGCAACCGCCGCGCTGACAGCCGCAATGATCTCCCGGCGGTTTTCGATAACTGCGTTATTGGTTGCCGCCGCAGGACTTGCCTTCTGAGGCTCGGTGTCTTTTTTGGGAGCCTTAAATGCTCCGAATATCATTCCCATTATTTTGCAAATGATAATGATAGATATCAGACCAACAAAAACCATTCCAAGCCCCAACATAATAACACCGGGAATAGAAGATCTTGCCGCTTCAAGCAAAAACAATCCTGTGTTCATAAATCCCCCTCCTTTTAATTTTCGAAAAATGTTAAATTTAACAAAGCAACAAGGAGTTTTCACACCTTTTTGATAAAACTAACACTCTTTCGGCATAAAGCCGAAATCTTTTTTATTGTACAACAAAATGTCATCTTTTTCAATTATTTTCACCTACAATTCATAATTTGTTTACAATTCCCTATTTAACAAATACCGCCTCCTTGCGGAAGCGGTATTAAGCACTTAATGCTCGATCTTGTATCTGACTATTTTCTTTGAGCTGTTCTTCTCAAATTCCTCACGTCTGATCTTTACACTATGGATCTGCTTGTGGGAAGGAAGTCCCGAATTAAGCTTTTCAACGAACTGCTTGAACATGGCAACAAGCTCATCGTCGCTCTTTTCCAAAAGCTCGGGAACAGGCACGATAATTGCGGTAAGCACCACCTTACCGACGTCGTTTTCATCTGCAACCACAACAGACTCCAGAATGTCGTGGCTCGCGGCAAGATACTCCTCAAGCTCCTCGGGGAAGATGTTCTTTCCGTTGCTTAGGATTATAACGTTCTTTTTTCTTCCGGTGATAAAGATATATCCTTCATCGTCCATCCTTCCGATGTCACCTGTCCTGAACCAGCCATCCTCGGTAAATACAGCCGCGGTAGCCTCGGGATTTTCGTAATAACCCATCATAACGTTATCACCCTTGACAAGGATCTCGCCGGTTCCCTCCTCGGAATCATCCACGTCTATTTTCACCTGACAGCCCTTGACTGCAGTACCCACAGAGTGGAATTTTACCTTTCCGGGCGAGTTTACCGCCACAAGAGGAGAGCACTCGGTTATACCGTAGCCCTCAAGGACCGTTATGCCAAACTGATAAAAGTCCTTTATGATCTCGGGAGAGATGGGCGCGCCGCCGCATACTATACTCTTCAGCTCTCCGCCAAAGGCGTCGGTTATCTGCCCGAAAAGCTTCTTTCTTATATCGATCCCGCAGGCAAGCAGGGGCTTGTTGACGGCCATTGCAGCGCGAACGGTCTTTTCCATTCCACGCTTTCTTATCTCATCCCACACCTTTTTATGCATTATCTCCACAACTCTGGGAACCAGCATAAGTGCATTGGGCTTAAACTGCTTGAAGTTTTTCAGAATATGCCTCAAGGAATCGTTTATGAGAATAGACGCACCGAGATTTAAAATCGCAAGCTGTCCGCAGGTGATCTCATAAGTATGGAAGGGAGGCAGAACACTGACGAACTTATTGTTGTAATCATAGGACATTGAAAGGCAGGATGCGTTGGTTGCCGCGGTTAAGTTTCCGTGGCTGAGCATAACGCCCTTGCTTGTTCCGGTAGTGCCCGAGGTAAAGAGCAACGCACAAAAGTCCTCAAGATTAAGGGGGCATTCAAGATACTCGGTGTTACCCTTTTCTATTTCTTCCCTTCCCATCTCTACGAGCTTATCGAAGGTAATAACGCGGGGATCCTGAAGATCCTCCTCGCAGGGCTCGATGGGAAAGAGGTATTTTATCCTCTCCATTCCCTTGCAAAGCTCGGGCATCCTGCCGTTAAAATGGGCGGTATAGGCTATTGCCTCTGCCCTTCCCCAATCAACGAACTTGCAAAATTGCTCCTCGGAAACGTCCTTATCAATGGGAACCGAAACGCCTCCGCCGTTGATAACGGAAATAAAGGTACAAAACCATCCCGGATGCTGATCTCCGCTTATGGCGACGCGCTTTCCTCTCAAGCCCAGCTTGAAAAGAGCGGTACCCACGTAATTCATATTATCGTAGAGATCTTGAAAGGTCCAGGTATGCTGTTTTCCGTCTCTGCCAAAGAAATAATATGCTATTCTGTCGGGAAATTTCTCTGCACTTCCCTTAAAAAGATCCCTAAGATCGCTTATTACCTTAGGAGGATGCGCCCCCTTGAGATTATTGATCATTTTCATATCGATATCCTTCTCTTAAAGACCGAGATAGCCTTCCAATGCGCTTACGTCAAGTCCCTTGCAGGTCTTGATAAAATCAAGAAGCTGGACCGCAATTACCTTACAGCCTTCCTTAACGTCACTTTCAATATTCAAGGGCATAACGGGATCGTGAACGCTGAGTCTCAGAAGGAACCAGCCGTCTCCGCTTCCCCTGTCAAAGCTTACCCTCACACCCTCTCTGCTGTCGTCGGCAAGCTTCCAGCCCATCTTAACCGCGTAAGCCTCAAGGTCTGCAAGGATCTTATTTCCCGCCGCGGCAAAATCAGGCTCGGTAATACTAAATCTGAGCTCAACGCTCTGCATAGGCTCTGCAAGATTCTTTATAAGATCCTCGAGCTTCTTTCCTTCCTTGGCAAGCCTTGCGGCTCTGATTATGATCATAGTTGCAAGATATGCACCGTCATCAAGGAAATAGTTATCTCTCAATGCGGCGTGACCCGAGGTCTCTATGGCAAGAGGAGCATTTATACCCTCGTTATTAAGGCGGATCGCCTCGTTGATAACGTTCTTATACCCCCTCTTAAAGCGCAGATGCACAGCCTCGAGGTCCTTTTCGATAAAGGTCTTAAGACCGCTGGAGGTGATGGAGTCGGTTACGATGGTACCGCCGGGGTTATTTTCAAGAGCAATAACGGAGGCAAGAGCTATAAGACGGTTGCGGTTTATTTCCTTACCGGAGGAATCAACACAGCCCGCTCTGTCAACGTCGGTATCAAAGATAACTCCCATATCCGCCTTTGCATCCACAACTGCCTTGCAAGCGGATTCCATTGCCTTTTTATCCTCGGGGTTGGGAACGTGATTGGGGAAGCGTCCGTCGGGATCCAGAAACTGGCTTCCGGAGATATCGCATCCCAAGGGCTCAAGTACCTTGGTAGCATAGAATCCGCCGGCGCCGTTGCCCGCATCAACAACGATGTGGAAGCCGTTAAGAGGCTTATCTCCCGCATCAACTCCGTCGGTGATAAGCTTTCTGAGCCTTGCGGCATAAGCATTCATATAATCGGAGCTCTCCACCGATCCCTCTGCAGCCTCGGGCATAGCGCCCTCCTCGCAAAGATCCAATATAGCCGTGATATCACTGCTCTCAAGTCCGCCGCTTCCGACAAAGAATTTAAGTCCGTTGCGGTTAAAGGGATGGTGGCTTGCGGTGATCTGCACTGCGCCGTCGCAATTAATATCCACGGTGGTCATAAACATGGCGGGAGTGGATGCCATTCCCACGTTCTTTACCTTAACACCTGCCGAAACAAAGGTGTCCTGAAGTGCTGCCATAATACGCTCACCGGAAAGGCGGCTGTCTCTTCCGATGGAGATCACAAGCTCCGTTGCGGACTTTCCGACCTTTTTCTCCAGCCAGAGCACAAAGGCTCCTCCGATCTGCTTGACCACCTCGTCGGTAAGATCGACGTGCTGTCCCTCAACACCCTCAAGTGCTACTCCGCGGATATCGGTTCCGCTTTTGAAATGTTTCCAATATGCTCCGGGCATTTATATTTCCTCCGTTTTGCGTTTTTTCTTTTATTATATACCCTTAAATAAAAAAATGCAAGTTTTTTTGGACAAGAGAGGAAAAATGTGCTATACTTTATATATAACACTCAAGGAGAATGAAAATGAACGGAATACTGAAAGTTAAAAAGCTTGCCCCCGCCGCCATATTGCCCACCTACGGCTCGGAGTTCTCAGCAGGCGCAGATCTTTATGCACTTCTGGACTGCGAGACCACTATACTCCCGGGGCAAATGCTTATGGTTCCCACAGGACTTGCAATGGAGATCCCCACAGGCTATGCGGGCCTGATCTTTGCAAGAAGCGGTCTGGCATCCAAAAAGGGGCTTGCTCCCGCAAACAAGGTAGGTGTCGTTGACGCAGATTACAGAGGCGAGGTTAAGGTCGCGCTTTTCAACCATTCCGACAAGCCTCAGACCGTCAGCCCCGGCGAAAGAATTGCTCAGCTTGTTATCACTCCCTTTTACAAAGCCGAGTTTGAGGAATGTGTCGATCTTTCCGAAACAAAAAGAAGCTCGGGAGGCTTTGGATCCACCGGAAAATAAGAAAATTCAAAAAATTTGAGGATTATTTGAAAAATTGTTAAAAAAAACTATTGCCAACAAAAAATAATGTGATATAATGTTATTGTTATGAGTTGGAATACCCAAATTTGAATTTTCATGAAAAGAGGATGTAAGAAATGGCAAAGACCAACATTGTTGATTGGAAAACAATAACAAATTTCGTCATTGATTCCTTCAAGGGCTACGGAATCCCCGAGGAAGATGCGAAGATCTGTGCAGACGTTCTTTTGGAGAGCGACAAGAGAGGCATTGAATCTCACGGTGTTAACCGCTTCAAGCCCATCTACCTTGACAGAATCAAGGACGGGATCCAGAAGGCAGTTACCAACTTCGAGATCGTTAAGGAGACCGAGACCACCGCGGTCGTCGACGGTCACGACGGTATGGGTCAGGTCATCGGCTATAAGTCAATGCAGATGGCTATCGACAAAGCAAAGAAATACGGTATGGGTATGGTAGTTGTACGCAATTCCTGCCACTACGGTATTGCAGGATATTATCCCTCTATGGCTTGCAAGCAGGGCTGCATCGGTATCACCGGCACCAACGCACGTCCCAGCGTTGCTCCTACCTTCGGTGTTGAAGGTATGTTCGGAACCAACCCCCTGACCATCGGTATCCCCACCGACGAAGAGTTCGACTTCCTCATCGACTGTGCTACCTCCATTACCCAGAACGGTAAGGTAGAGTACTACGAGAGAATCGGCGAGGACGTTCATCCCGGCACCATCATCGCTCTCGACGGCTCCCCCGTTGAAGGCGACGCAGGTGTTGCTCTGAAGATGATCCGCAAGGGAACCGCTGCTCTTACCACCCTCGGCGGTATGGGCGAGGCTCTTGGCGGCTACAAGGGCTTCGGTTACGCTCTGGTAGTTGAGCTTCTCAGTGCTGTTCTTCAGGACGGTAACTACGGTAAGGCTCTCAACGGTCTCGACGAGAACGGCAAGAAGATCCCCTATCACCTGGGCCACTTCTTCATCGCCATCGACACTGACCACTTCCTGGGCGAAGAGCTCTGCAGAAAGAAATCCGGAGACATTCTCCGTGCAGTCCGCAACTCCAAGAAGGCTCCCGGTGCAGATAGGATCTACATCCCCGGCGAGAAGGAATACGACGTTCGTTGCGCACGCAAGGACGGTGTTCCGATCAACGAAAGCGTTCAGAAGGAGATCCTCGCCGTAAGAGACGAACTGGGTCTGACTCAGTACAAATTCCCCTTCGAAGATTAAGCTTCAAAGCGCCCCGAGGTCGGGGCGCTTTATTTTGCCAAAGAAAGGATACCTTATGAAGCTTCTTATTATCCGTCACTGCGAACCTGACTACTCAATAGACGGCCTCACCCCCAAGGGATATAAGGAGGTCGAGCTTTTAACCAAGCGCCTCGCAAGAGAAAACATAGATCATCTGTACTGCTCACCTCTTGGCAGAGCAAGACTTACGGCCGAGCCCACCGCAAAGCTTCTTAACAAGGAGCCTATTATTGCCGATTGGGCAAGAGAGTTCTTTTACTGCACTGTTAAGCCCGACTATATGAAGGAGCCGGACTGCTGTTGGGATATACTTCCCGAATACTTAAAAAGCAGAAACGGAATATACGATCCCGAGGATTGGAAAAGCGTGGATTTCGTAAAGGAATCGCAAGTTCCCCAAGCCTATGACAAGGTGATCGAGAGCTTTGATGCCTTTCTTGCCGATCACGGTTACGAGCGTGACGGAAACTGCTACAGGGTCACCCGTTCCAACCACGAGACCGTGGCGCTGGTCTGCCACTTCGGCATTACCGCAGTGCTTATGAGCAGGCTTCTTAACTGCTCCCCCTACTCTCTGTGGCAAAACTGCGTAACTGCTCCAAGCTCGGTGACTACCTTCTTCACCGAGGAAAGAAGAAACGGCATTGCTTCCTTCCGTTGCTGCGGTATGGGAGACGTATCCCACCTTTATGCAGGTAACGAACCCCTCTCCTTCCACGCACGCTTTTGCGAGTGCTTTACCGACGATACAAGACACGACTGAAAAAAGAACGTCACCGAGAAATCGATGACGTTCCTTTTTATTTACTTCCCTTTCTGTATTCCGCAGGAGATACTCCGAGCTTTCTTTTAAAGAGTCTCGAAAAATACAAAGGATCCGAATATCCCACTATATCCGAGATCTCTCCGACGCTCAGATCGGTGCAAAGCAAAAGCTCCATACCTCTGTCAAGCCTGAGCTTTATTATATATTCCTTGGGACTCATTCCCATAAGATCATCAAAGACACAGCGGTATCTTCCCGGACTCAGATGCTCCATTGCCGCAAGCTCATCTATCTCAATAGCCGATGTGAAATTTTTTGTGAGGTATTCTATTGAAGTATAAAGCCGGTTCACCTTACTCTTGACCGAATACCTTGCCGCATCCACTATCAAGGCGGTCAATTCACAGCTCAGCCTGAGAGAATATCCGTCATCTTTTCTGAGACACTCCTCGGAAATGATCTCGATGTGCTTTGCAAGCTTTTCTCTTACTCCCACCTGCCTCGGCACCGAATGAACGAAGCCACAGCTTTGGGTCACCTCAAGAGCATCCCTTCCGGAGTAATGAATGAAATAGTATAAAATCGGCTTTCCCGAAACGTTTCTGTAGCAATACTTTTTTTCGGGATAAAACACCACGACGCTTCCCGCGGTTATATCACGCCATTGCTCCCCGCTTAATACCTGAAGCTCGCCCTTGACAAGGTACATAAAATAAAAATCCCTTCTGCCGGTCGGCACGCACGTATCAAAGTCGGCAGGGATGTTCATTTGACCAAAGACGTTTATGACCAAGGGAAACTCACAGCTTACCTCGTTGCAAGCAAAATAATTTCTCCCGGTTCCCTCAATTCTCGTATAATTGATCAATATCACCCCAAACATTCGTTTTGTCCATATTTTCAATAAAAAAAACCATTGAAATATTCCCATTGACATTATACACTATTGTATAGAAAAATACAAGTATAAAGCCTTAAAAGGAGTTAAAAAAATGGAAAAGATAAAATTGGGTGTTATAGGCTACGGCCAGAGAGGAAAAGGGGTCATTAAGGGACTCATCATTCCGCATTTTGAAAACGTTGTCGTCACTGCGGTCTGCGACTGCTATGAGGACAGAACTCAGAAAGCCAAAGCCGATTGCGACAAAGCTTATTCTCAAAACACTTTTGCCACCACCGATTACCGTCAAATGATAGACAAATCTCTTGTGGACTGCGTAATAATCTTCTCCGCTTGGGAGAGTCATATACCCGTTGCGATAGATTTTCTTAACGCAGGTATTCCCGTTGCCTGCGAGGTTGGCGGAGCGTATTCCATTCAGCAGTGCTGGGATCTTGTGCGCACCGTTGAAAGAACAAAGACAAAGTTTATGTTCCTCGAAAACTGCTGCTACGGAAGAAAAGAAATGCTCTGTATGAATATGGCCGATCTTGGCCTTTTCGGAAATATCGCATTTTGCAGCGGCGCATACATCCACGATCTTAGAGACGAGATAGTCAAGGGCTTTGAAAACCGCCATTACAGACTGAGAAACTTCATAGGCCGAAACTGCGACAACTACCCCACCCACGATCTGGGACCCATAAGCAAGCTTCTCGGTATAAACTATAATAACCGCATCCTCACCGTTTCATCAACCTCCTCAGGCTCCTGGGGACTTGCGGATTATGCCGAAAAGCTGGGCGAGGGCTACGAGGACCTGGCAAAAACAAGATACAGCGAGGGTGACGTTGTAGTAAGCAATCTTAAGTGTGCGGGAGGTCAGATGATAACCCTCACCCACTCCACCACTCTTGCACAGCCCTATTCCAGAAACTTCACGGTCAGAGGAAGCAAGGGCTCCTATTTTGAAGATACGAGAAGCGTATTTCTCGACGTTGACCATACACAAAAGGACGGCGACCATTGGAAAAACCACTGGAATAATGAGGAACAGTATTATGAAAAATACGATCATCCCACATGGAAAAAGTACAACGAGGGAGGTATCGTAGGCGGTCACGGCGGTATGGACGGTCTGGTTTACGGAGACTTTTTCGAATACGTGCTCGACAAGATCCCCTGTCCCATCAACGTTTACGATGCGGCTACCTGGATGAGCATTTCAACCCTCAGCGAGCAATCCATTGCCATGGGCGGTGCTCCCGTTGCCGTTCCCGATTTCACCGAGGGCAAGTGGCTGATGAACGTCAACAAGAAGACACCTTTGTTCGGAATGTAATGGAGGATATTATGTTACGCGTAGGATTTATCGGCTTCGGAACAAGAGCAAGCAGCTTTTTTGAAAACAATATGGAGCCTCTCAACGTCTGCACCCTCGCGGCAGTCTGCGACCCCAAAGCGGATGAAATAAGAAAAAAATGGGATGAAAAGTATCCCGACTGCCATTGGTACAGCGATGCCGAGGAAATGCTGAATAAGGAATCCCTTGACGGCGTATACGTAGGCACAAGATGCAACCTGCATACCAAGTACGCAATGCTTGTGGCAAAATACGACATCCCGATGTTTTTGGAAAAGCCCGTTGCGGTAAATGAGGAGGAGATCGCCCTTCTTGAAAGCATACCCCATATGGACCAAAAGACAGTCGTAAGCTTTCCCCTGAGACTTGCTCAGCTCGTTACAACGGTAAAGGATTATATTGACAGGGGAATGATAGGCACTCTTTCACAGGTACAGGCATACAACAACGTTCATTACGGAAGGATCTACTATCACGGCTGGTACAGAGACGAAAGCATCACCGGCGGTCTATTCCTGCAAAAGGCTACTCACGATCTGGACTACATAAACTACGTTTTGGGTATGGATCCCGTTTCGCTTTGCGCAATGGAAACAAAATCCATATTCAAGGGAAGCAAGCCCGCGGGAGTTGCCTGCAAGGATTGCAAGGAATACTACACCTGCACCGAATCCCCATATAACGTGGCTCTTTACGATCCCAAAAGAGTTATCGACGACGCCCACTGCTGCTTCGCCACGGACACGGGCAACCACGACAGTGCCACGGTGATGATGCAATACGCAAACGGAGTTCACGCCGTCTATTCACAGAACTTCGTGGCAAGAAAGGGTGCAGGCAAGCGCGGTGCAAGATTTATCGGCTACAAGGGCACCATCGAATTTGATTTTAACAGCAAGACCGTCACCTTCTTTGACCACACATCCGACCGAGTTGACCGCATTTCAGTTATGTCCAGCGGAGGACACAGCGGCGGAGACAATGCCCTGGCGACAAACTTTATCGATATTATGACAAAAAGGGACGTTTCCCACTCTCCTCTCAGTCAGGGCGTTCAGAGCGCAAGGCTCTGCCTCGCGGCAAAGAGATCCGCAAAAACCAACACCTTTATCAAGCTTTAAGCGTAATTTTGATATAAAGCATTAAATCACGCAAAAGAAAAGCGGTTGCTTTTTACCGAAGGGTATTGAGCAACCGCTGATTTGTTTAAAAAAACCAAAGCTTTTTTATCATTCTCTACTCGGCACGTAATCATTCGGGAGTCAATTTAAAAAGCGGCGTTGTGCCGATTCAGACACAACGCCGCCTTAGTTTTATTCTTCCGGGCATAACACAAATCCAAACTTGAATTTGTTTTCCTCAAACAAATACTCATCCCAAGGCTTGGGACCGCAGGAATTTGAACCGATGCCGTTATGCTTATAGTCAAGGCACAAAACGTTATACGCAGACTTTTTAAGCTCAAAGTTATGAGCCTTAGTGCCAAGCTCCTCCTGAGTGTAACGGCTTAGTGAGAAGCTGAATGGGGTCTTGCGATATTTAACCGCAAAGCCTCCGCCAAGCGCAAGGCGCTCACAGCCGTAATGACTTCCGTGCTCCTGGGGCTTGATATAATCCACGTAGCTTTCCTCGGCGGTCTGGACGTATTCACCCATCGAGGCGCTGAGGCGCTTATCAACGTAGCTCTCACCGGGACCGTAGCCGAAGTATTTTGCGGTATTTATCTCCTTTGGCAGGAACATTCTGATTCCGAATCTGGGCAAGGGCTGCTCCATAGTGGAGATCTTCTTCATATCGAATCTTGCGCTTATGCGTCCTATGGAATCCACTGTGAAATCGGCAATTCCTCTAAGAATACGCTCTCTGTAAACTGCGCCGATGCTAAACTCCGTTTTTATTCTGACAGAGCGCTTTTTAACGGTGCAGGAGGTGGAATAGCCACGGCTTTCAGCCATATCACAGCCGAATTTCCTCCACTTTGATTTAAGATAAGCGTCGTTATCGGTAGGAGCTCTCCATACGTTGTACTCCAAGGGAGCAACGCACAACGGCTTATTGTCATATACCAGAGAATCGAACATCGCTCTGTTCTTGTTATAAACGTATCTGAACTTATCGCTCTCTATATATACTCTGTTATCGTCCTCGCTGACTCTTACCTCGCCTCTTAAAGCCGGAGCGAGCTTTTCCTCGGTGGCACTGTTGAGCTCTATCTGATCAAAGCCCATAATATGCCCCGCCTCAACAAGGGCAGTATCGGTATTCTGGGTATAGATAAACTTTATAAAGGCGTGAGCGCTGTATTCCTCCAAGGGAAGCTTTACAGTGATGCTTTCGTGAGGAGCAATATCCACCGCACCCAGATATCCGCTTTTTACAAGCCTTCCGCCCTCGGTGATCTCGAAGGAAACGTTGCAGATATCGGCGGCGTTGGTAAAATCAAGACGGTTGATGAGCACAAATTCCCCATCTGCGTCACCCTTAAGTGCATTTATGGGACGGATAGCGTTCTTATACTCTCTCAAGCCGTTGGAAACCGTTCTGTCGGGCTTTACAAGTCCGTCCACACAGAAGTTTCCGTCGTGGGGAAATTCACCGAAGTCTCCGCCGTAAAGATACTTTTCTCTTCCGTCGGGAGTGATCCCTCCGTAAACGGCGTGGTCGCACCACTCCCATGCACAGCCACCCATCATTCTGGGCTCGGAATAAATAATATCCCAATATTCCTTAATTCCTCCGGGACCGTTACCCATAGCGTGGATATACTCACACATAAAGAAGGGCTTATCCTTAAGCTCGGAATTTTCGAAATATTTTTCAATGCGGCTCATGGAAGGATACATACGGCTGTAAACGTCTGTATTGGGAATATTCTCAAGGAGAGTATGGTCGTGCCAACCGCTTTCCAGGTGAATGAGTCTGGTGGGATCGGCATTCTTAAGATAATCCACGCAAGCCTGACTGCAGGGGCCGTAGCCCATTTCATTTCCCACACTCCACATTATTACACTGCACCTGTTCTTATCACGCTCATAAAGACGGCGGTCTCTGTCTATCCAGGACTCAAGATACTCGGTCTTATTTGCGTACTGTCCGTAATTTGTGTCACCTGCAAGGCAAACAACGCCGTGGGCTTCTATATCGCCCTCGTCGCAAACGTAGAAGCCGTACTCATCGCAAAGCTCCAAAAAGTACGGTGCATTGGGATAGTGACTGGTTCTGATGCAGTTGATATTATGCTCCTTCATAAGCTTAAGATCGTTGATAACGTGCTCACGGGATACCGCGGGACCGTCAAAGGGCGAGCTATCGTGTCGGTTGGTACCCTTAAGCTTTGCGGCAACTCCGTTTATAAGCATAACTCCGTCAGAAACCTTTACCTCCCTGAAGCCGATCTTCTGGGGAATGATCTCCGAATTGCAGTAGAATAACGCAGTATAAAGATAAGGATCCTCTGCATTCCAGAGTCTGACTCCCTCAAGCTTTAACGAAAGCCTTTCGCCGCATTCTCCTTCAGCTATTACCTTATCGCCGTCCAGTATCTCATATCTGCACTTCATACCCTCGTGGCTGTATATGAATTCAGCTTCAATGCTGCCGTTTTTGTAGTCATCGCAGGGAAGCGAGGTGATCTTGATATCCCTGAGGTGCTTTTCGGGGCGTACCAAAAGGTAAACGTCGCGGAAAATTCCGCTGCTGCGAAGCTTATCCTGATCCTCAAGATAGCTTCCGTCGCACCATTTCAAAACAAGCACCGCTATTCTGTTCTTTCCGGCACGGCAATACTCGGTAACGTCAAACTCTCCGGTGGAATGGCTGACCTGATCGTAGCCCACAAAACGGGAATTGATCCACAGATAGTAGCAGGAATCCACACCCTCAAAGCTTATATAGATCCTTCCATCCAGATCATCCTCAGCCAAATCAAAATCTCTTGCGTAACAGCCGCAGGGATTGTTGACGGGGACGTATGGCGGATCGTAGCTGAAGGGGTATCTTACGTTGGTATACTGATTATTGTCATAGCCCTTCATCTGCCATACGGAGGGCACAAAGATCGTGTCAAAATCATCAAGCTCTCTGCTTTCAAGATAGAATTCATCCTCAAGCTCTCTGACGCTTTCACAATACTTAAACGCCCAGTCGCCGTTGAGCATTATAACTCTGTCGCTTACCTCCTTAAGAGGAGAACGCATTGCCAAGGTCTTATCGCTCCAAGGGATAAAATAGGATCTGTCCGGCATCGTATTCAGGCGAAATACCGAAGGATCCTCAAAATAATTTTTTACTATCATCACTATTCTCCTTTCCCGTTTCGGGTAGATAAGAAAAGTATAACACCTTTCTGAAATCAGTAAATAGATATTTTTGTAAAATATATGGACAAATTTGCTTGACACATTTACAGTCGGTATGTTATCATCATATACGATAACCGATAAAGGAGTCAAAAAATGCTTAGTCAAGCGGGATATTTAAAAGATCACGACCTGGAATTAACTATGAGCGACCGTCCGATAGGGGTATCCTCCTGCGGACACTATAAATTGATAAATATGGAGAAATTTCATACTCTGCGTCCCAACGGCAGAGCGGATTGGCAGCTTTTGTATATGGCGTCGGGAGTATTTGAATATACCGACGGCAAAAAACACTTCGAGCTCGATGCGCCCTGCATCGTTCTTTACTCGCCGTGGGAATATCAGGACTATTCCTACAGACTCTGCAACAAAAGCGAGGTATACTGGATACACTTTGCAGGCAATACCTGCCGTGAGATACTTGATAGCCTGGGGCTTTTCAAGAACTCAAAGAGCCACAAGCTTATATCAAAAGCCTCCCACCGCCTGCTCTTTGACAAGATAATAGAGGAGCTTCAGCTTAAGCGCCCCTTTTTTTCCGACATTGCAAACGGCCTCTTCTATCAGCTCCTCGGATCGCTTGCGCGCAACATAAGCGAACTGAAGAACGGAAGGATAAGCGACGACGTAAGAAAAGCCGTGGAATTTTTCAACGCAAATTACAGCTCCGACATCTCGGTGGGGAAATACGCAAAAAGCATAGGAATGTCTCACAGTCATTTCTGTCACCGCTTCAAAAAGGAAATGAAGCTCTCCCCCACGGAATATCTGCGTCTACTGAAGGCAGACGCCGCAAAGGATCTTCTGGCATCCACGGATATGACCGTTTCTCAGGTAGCCTATGCTCTCGGTTTTTCCGATCCCTTGTACTTTTCAAGGGTGTTTTCGTCGTCCCAGGGGATATCTCCAAAGCAATACCGTCAACAAAAGCATCTTGAAAAGCAATAAATACCGTTTTTTTGAAAAAAATAAGTCATAAAATTCATTTTTCCTATTGAATAATGTGAGAAAAAGTTATATAATGTTATATTGTAATATATCATAGGGGCATAATGTTTTCTTTAAGCTTGCCTCGCAAAGCACCATTTATCACAATATGCCATATATAATATTCTGAAAGGATATATAAAAATGTACCCACAAAGAATCAAAGTAAGCGAGCTCTTCAAGGACTCTGCTAAATTCGATCAGAAACAGATCACCGTTGCGGGATGGATCAGAACCATCAGAGCCAGCAACCAGTTCGGCTTTATTGAGCTTAACGACGGAAGCTGCCACAAGAATCTCCAGATAGTATTTGAAAGCAACGTTTTGGATAATTACAAGGACATCGCCAAGCAAAACGTCGGAGCGGCGCTGAAAATAGAAGGCACCTTCATTCTCACCCCCGAAGCAAAGCAGCCCTTCGAGATCCAGGCAAAGGCAATATCCGTAGAAGGTGCGTCCACTCCGGACTATCCTCTGCAGAAAAAGCGCCACAGCCTTGAATTCTTAAGGACCATCGCTCACCTCCGTCCCAGAGCCAACACCTTCAACGCAGTGTTCAGAGTACGCAGTGCGGCGGCCTTTGCCATTCACAAGTTTTTCCAGGAAAAGGGCTTTGTCTACGTCAACACTCCCCTTATCACCGGCAGTGACTGCGAGGGTGCAGGCGAAATGTTCAGAGTAACCACCCTCGATCTTGATAACGTTCCCCGCACAGAGGACGGCAAGGTAGACTTTTCCAAGGACTTCTTCGGAAAGAGCACCAATCTCACCGTTTCAGGTCAGCTCAACGGCGAGTGCTTTGCTATGGCATACGCCAACATCTACACCTTCGGTCCCACCTTCCGTGCGGAAAACTCCAATACTCAGCGTCACGCCGCGGAATTCTGGATGATCGAGCCCGAAATGGCCTTTGCCGATCTGGAGGACGACTGCAACATCGCAGAGGAAATGGTAAAATACATTACCAAATACGTTCTGGAGACCTGTCCCCAGGATATGGAATTTTTCAACAAATTTATCGACAATACTCTTCTTGAAAGACTTAACGAGCTTGTAAGAAGCGACTTTGGAAGAGTGACCTACACCGAGGCAATAAAGATCCTTCAGGAGTCGGGCGCAAGCTTTGAGTATCCCGTAAGCTGGGGCATGGATCTTCAGACAGAGCACGAGAGATACCTCACCGAGCAGGTCTTCAAGAAGCCCATTTTCGTAACCGACTATCCCAAGGATATAAAGGCCTTCTATATGCGTCTTAACGACGACCAAAAGACAGTCGCCGCCGCAGATATGCTTGTACCCGGAGTCGGCGAGCTTATCGGAGGAAGCCAAAGAGAGGAAAGATTAGATCTTCTGGAAAAGAGGATCACCGAGCTGGGAATGAATCCCGAGGACTACTGGTGGTATCTCGATCTCAGAAGATACGGCGGAGCCAAGCACGCGGGCTTCGGTCTGGGCTTTGAAAGAATGGTAATGTATCTTACCGGCATCAACAATATCCGCGACGTTGAGGCATTCCCCAGAACCGTTTCCAACGCAGATTTTTAACCCATAGCAAGGAGAGACCATGTACTATAGCCAAATGACGGACTCACAGCTAAAGGAAGAGCTGGAGAGAGTCCGTGCACAATACAAACAAAAGCAAGAGCTTAAGCTGAAGCTTGATATGTCCCGAGGCAAGCCCGCTCCCGAGCAGAGCGCTCTTTCCAAGGGCATACTGACAGTAATAAGCGAGGATTCCGATTGCATTTCCAGAGAAGGGATCGATTGCAGGAATTACGGCTTTCCCAAAGGCCTTATTGAACTCAAGGAGATCTTTGCTCCCATTATAGGAGCAGATCCCGAGCAGATCATCCCCTGCGGAAACTCTTCCCTTAATCTGATGTACGACTGTGTAAGCGATGCTTATCATTTCGGCTTTCCCGAAAGTGACAAGCCTTGGGGAAAATATGAAAGGATCAAGTTTATCTGTCCCTGCCCCGGCTACGACAGACATTTCTTCATAACACAGAATCTGGGCGCGGAGCTTATCGCCGTGGATATGCTTCCCACAGGCCCCGATATGGACAAGGTCGAGGAGCTTTGCAAAAACGATCCTACCGTAAAGGGTATATGGTGTGTGCCCAAGTATTCCAATCCCGACGGCTACACCTATTCCGACGAGACCGTTAAGCGTCTGGCCTCAATGGAATGTGCCGCAAAGGACTTTAAGATATTCTGGGACAATGCATATTGCATCCACGATCTTTACGATGAAAGCGACCCCTTGCTGAACATTCTGGAGGAATGCAAAAAAGCAAATAATCCTGACAGAGCCCTTGTATTTTTCTCCACCTCCAAGATAACCTACGCAGGCGGAGGCGTGGCATTCGTTGCCGGAAGTCCCAACACCGTCAAGTATTTTTCCGATAGATTTGCGATCAGGGTAGTTTGCTACGATAAGCTGAATCAGCTCCGTCACGCAAGATTCTTCCAAACAACGGAAAAGGTATACGAACATATGAAAAAGCACGCCGCACTGCTCAGACCCAAATTCGAGATGGTTTGCAACACCCTTTCCCAAGAGCTCGATCAATGCGGCTTTGCTCAGTGGAACAAGCCCAGAGGCGGATACTTTGTAAGTCTCAACGTTATGGATCATACCGCAAAAAGAGTTTTTGCTCTTTGTGGCGAAGCAGGTGTAACTCTCACAAACGTGGGTGCGACCTTCCCTTGCGGAATGGATCCCCGTGACAGAAACATAAGAATCTCTCCCAGCGCCGTCACCGAGGCAGAGCTCAAGCAGGCTATGGAGATACTTTGCATCTCGGCAAAGCTTGCGGCATTGGAAAAACTTCTTTCGCATAGATAAAGTTAATAATTTATTCATTGACTACATAGGAAAATAAAGGTATAATAACAATATTATATTCATTCAAGTAAAAAACAAGGAAGGAAACACACAAATGGCAAAAAGCACATTGAAAATTGCTCTGGCGATCCTTACAACTTTGTGTCTTGTCATTATTCCCATTCTTGGAATTCCCCAGCTGGGCTTTTCCGGAATGCTGACCGATAATGACATCGACATCTCCAACGAATTGGCTGAGGGGCAGTTGATACAATTTACCTTGGCAGTAGATTCCAAGGCAGATGCTGACACACTTACAAAGAACGCAAACGAGACCGCACGCATAATCCGCAAGAGGCTTTCCGTTCTCGGCTACAGCGATGCTCAGGTAAACGTACTTTCCGACAGGAAGGTCGTTGCGGTACTCCCCTTCAATGCTGACGTATCTATAGTAAAAACAAAGCTTGGCATCACCGGCGACTTTATCTTCAAGGATAATTCCGGTAAGACCATCATATCCTCCAAGGATATTGAGGAATGCTCCGCATACTACACCACCAGCTACAGCTCAACCGGTGAAGGAACCATAAACTATTACCTCTCCTTCCATCTTACAGATGAAGCTATGAAGGTATATACAGAAAAGACCACCGAGATCGCAAAGAGCTCCAACAAATTCGTAAAGCTCTACATCGACTCCACACAGCTCTCTCAGCTGACTATAAACGAAGCGGTTACTGAAAACGATTTCTCCTTCGGTCCATTCAGCTCTGAGGATGCCATTTGGTTTGCTAACCTGATCAATGAAGGTCCCCTTCCCCAGACCACCGTCACGGTTACTCACGGAATTGAAGCAAGCTTTGGCTCCGGCGCCTTCGGCGGTTTGTTTATCGCTCTTATTGTATCTTTTGTAATTGCCGCAGTCATTTTCATTGTCCTCTTCAAGCTTTCCGGTCTTTCCATCGCAGTAAGCACTGCTGCTGCAATGGGCTCCACCCTCACTCTCACCACCGTGTTTGATCTGGGAATCAGTCTTTCCGGCTTGGCAACAGTATTCTTTACGGCAGTTCTGGCCATCCTTCTTAACAGCGTTATCACCTCCGGTGCTAAGCTTCAGCAGTCCGAAAACGTCAGAGCAAGCTACCTTCTTTCCGTTAAGAAAAACGCTTGGCTTATAGTTGACCTTCTGGCTCTTCCCTTTATTGTCGGCATAGCAATGATGATATACGGAAGCGTATATACCGTTATCTTTGCAGACCTTATATTCATCGCAGTGATCTCCGCGGCAATAAGCTTCGGTATCAACTATTTATTCATCAGCGCCTTTAACGATGCAGGCAAGAAAAAGACCTGTGTCTACGGCAACTGAAAGGGGGATCTGAAATGACAAACACAATCAAAGAATTTAACCTTGCCCCCAAAAAGCTCCTTATCTTTATAATCAGCCTTGCACTTATCGCAGTCAGCGCAATTCTCACCGTAGCAATGGGTCTGAACTTCAACACAGAATTCGGCGGCGGCGCGGCTGTAAGCGTAAGCTTTAAAACCGAGATCACCGACGCAGACGTCAACAAGGCACTGGATGCCCTGAAGGCAAACTGCAACGCAAAGATCATCTCCGTTCAGAAGTATTCCACCGACTCCGTTCTCATCAAGACCACAGCCATTGAAGATACGCTGAAGCTTGACGAAGCACTGACCGCCGCACTGGGTCTTAAGACCGAGGGCGTCGAAAACAACGACAGAGTCAACGTGGCAAACACTCAAAGATATGCAACCAAGGATGCTATGATAAGCGTTGCCAGCAGCTTCCTTGTCGGAGCCGCAGTTCTTCTTATCTACTATATAATCCGCTTCGGATTTGTCAGCACACTGGCAAGCATCTTCGGACTTATCGTAGTTACCGCCGTTTGGCTTCTCCCCTACGTATTCGGAGCTACCTTTGAATATAGCGCCTTTGCGGTATTGGGTGTAGGTGTTGCGGCCTACGCCGTTGAAACCGCAGTAGCACTGAAAAAGAAGATCAAAAAGGCAAGCGACCTTAACGTAAGCTCTGCTATCCTTCCCGTTCTTGCGGTAACGGTTGTGGGAATCCTCGCCGCACTTTGCATCGGAATCTTTTCCGGAGCTTGGAGCCTGGCCATCGCACTGTGCTTCGTCTTTGCAGGCGCAGCCTTTGCAAGTCTTTTCTCCACCGGATCTGTTATATTGATGATCAAAAAGTAATTTTAAATCGGGCAGAGTATCTGCCCGATTCTTTTTTCGAAAGGAATAAAATGGATAATTTAGAAAAAGCACGGGAGTTTTTTTCAAAAGACCTGTATGCAACCAAGCTCAGCGGAGCAAGAATAGACAGCATCGGTGAAGGCTTTGCCCAATGCTCAATGGATATAATCGCCGATCACAAAAACGCGGTCGGGCAGGTTATGGGAGGAGCGATCTTCACCCTTGCCGATTTTGCCTTTGCGGTGGCAACCAACTTTGACAAGCCTTATCCCACCGTAACCCTCACGAGCAATATCAGCTTTTTAAGCGCAGTAAAAGGTAAGACCCTGATAGCCAAGGCAAAGCTTATCAAAGACGGAAGCAGAAGCTGCTTCTACACAGTCGAGGTAAGCGACGAGCTTGATACTCCCATCGCCCTACTGAACGTCAGCGGTGCAAAGCTTATAAAACAGACCAAATAAGAAATCACGCTCCCCACCGCGGTGGGGAGCGTCTCATTTATCTTATCATTATATAAGCTCGATGACCTGATAGCACTTAAACTTATCCAAAGTGAAATTGATCCTTGAAGCTTCGTCAACAGTAAATTCCAGCTCTTTATTCTCGGGACGGGCAATAATCTTTGTGATCTTTCTGCCCACATCTATGCTGACGTTGATATCGGCAAGAGTAACGATGTCCTCGATCACCTCAACACCGTCACCGCGCTTGACGGTGTTGGCATAAAGCAGATGGAGGAAAAGACTTTCACCCTTCTTGTAAAGGACCGCTTTACCGGACGAAGGAAGATTCGTCTTAATGATCTTTTTGCCATCAAGAAGCTTTTCCACAAGGGGAAGGAACAACTGCTTGGGATTCAGTGAGCCGTATATCGCATACTCACGGAAGAGGTCGGCACAAACGTAGATACCATCCTTGCCTTCGGTTATAGCACAGCTCTTTTTCTTGTAATCACAAGGGGTAACGGAGTGAGAACAGAAGTTCACTGTCTCCCTGACAAAATAAGGCGAAAGCTTATGAGCAAGGCAAGCTCCGCCAACCGCCAGAGTGACGTTCATCTGAATACCCTCTTTTATAAGAAGCGCCATGCCGTCTGCGGCATCAAGCTTGTAATCAGCCTGCAGATATGCGGGTATCTGAGTATCCTCCCCTATGATCTCGCATCCGAGATCAAAGGCGCACTGACCGTCAAGCAAGGGAGCCTTTGCCATTGCGATCATCTTACCGCCGTTTTTTGCATACTCCCTTAGCCTTGCGGCACAATCTCTGTCAAGAGGAGTTTCGGAGTCGGCAAGAATGATCAAGGGATATTTATTTGATATCTCTTCAACGGAAATCACGTCAAAAAGATATTTTGCCTCAAAAAGCATTCTGCAAAGTCCCGTCTTCATTGTATCGGTGCCTTTACGGGTATTTCTCGAAAGAACAGCGAGCTCGGGAACAAAATCTCCGCCTCTGTAAGGCTCGTATTTTTCCATAAAGCTTACCGCATTACCGACGTTCTCGTAGGTATATGCATCTACCTTGCCCGAAGGATGGAGCTGATCGCCAACGCAAAGTCCCGCATCAAAGGCAACGCACTGGGCACCCTCGTACAAAAGAGCATCCTTGTACTTATATCCGCCGAATTCACCCCAGGACTTGTGGAACTTTCCGGTCATTCCTATGCAGTTCTTGCCCAACCTTCTTGCATAGCTGATAGCGGCGGGGAAATAGTCGTAACCCCATCCTCCCGTAGGAAGTGCCTCCAGCTCCAGCTGATCGTTGACCTCAACGTAATCCATATTTCCGGTAGGAACAGCGCCTGCATTAAAGAAGGTCATAACGTCGGGCTTTATCTTTTTTGCCGCCTCTGTGACGGCATCGGTCATCTTCCTGTAGGTGATCCTTGCCTGCTTTTTCAGATCCTCGGGATCCTTCCAATCAAGCCCCGCCTTTTCCATGCTTTCGCGGCACCAACGGCAAGCACAGGGAGTCTCCCCTATAATATCCAAAAAGATACCGTCGGGCATATATCTTTCGACTACCTCTTCCGTCTGTGCAACAAGCAGATCCAGATAAGGAGTGTTAAAGCAAAGTCTGTGGAACTTGGGCTGAAGCATATTCTGAGGAGTACCGTCGGGCTTAACAAGAAGCCACTGGGGGTTCTCTCTTGCGGAATACTCGTCAAAGCCTGCGGATATATATATTTTTGAGCTGACTCCCGCCTCCTTACAAGCCTCGACCTGCAGATCAAGCAAAGGCTTTTTCAGGTAAGGATGGGTAAAAAACTTTTCAGACTCATAGTAAAAGCATCCGTGATGACACTTTGCAAAGATCGATATAGAATCCAAGCGCGCGGTCTTTAATGCCGCAATAAACTCTTCCTTGTCAAATTCTCCTCCGATATCCTTTATCTTTTCACTGGTATGAAAATCAAGGTGTACACAATGCAGATCTTTCATTTTTATCCTCCGAATCACACTGCTTAATTTTTTTAATTCTACCACAGCCCTTCGGAAATTGTCAACAGAAATAAAAAAATAAGCAAAAAATTGATATTTTTGAGCATAGAATTTATAGATAAAAAGGCAAATAATTGGTATTATAATATTAATCTTATAATGGAGGATAAAATCATGTCAAGAAAAGTAAAAGTAGGAATTATAGGTTGCGGCGGTATCGCTAACGGTAAGCATATGCCCAGCCTTTCCAAGATCGCAGAGGTTGAAATGGTAGCATTCTGCGACATTAAGATCGAAAAAGCAAAAAAAGCCGCCGCTGAATACGGCACTCCCGATGCAAAGGTGTACGAGGATTACAAGGAGCTTCTCAAGGATGAGAGCATAGAGGTAGTTCACGTTCTCACTCCCAACAGAGAGCACGCTGACATCACCGTTGATGCTCTTTATGCAGGCAAGCACGTTATGTGCGAAAAGCCCATGGCAAAGACCGCAGCAGATGCTTTGAGAATGGTAGAAGCAGCAGAAAAGACCGGCAAAAAGCTCACTATAGGCTATCAGCACAGACATAAGGCACAGAGCAGATATGCCAAGGACGTTATCGACCACGGCGATCTGGGCGAGATCTACTATGCAAACTGCCTTGCTATCCGTCGCAGAGGCACTCCCAACTGGGGTGTATTTCTGGACGAGGAGGCTCAGGGCGGCGGTCCTATCATCGATATCGCCACACACAGCCTTGACCTTACTCTCTACCTTATGAACAACTACGAGCCCAGATTGGTAATGGGCAAGACCCACAAAAAGATGGAGCACCCCGAAGCCGCTAACCCCTGGGGCGACAACGGTGTAAGCACCACCACCCTCGAGGAGGCTGCTTGTGCATACATCGAAATGAAGAACGGCGCAACCATTATGCTTGAGACCAGCTGGGCACTTAACACCGCAGAGCCCGTAGCCGAGGGAAGCTGCGTTCTGTGCGGCTCCAAGGCAGGTCTTCAGATAAAGAACGACAACCTTGTCATCAACAAGGTCGAGTACGACCGTCAGGTAAAGACAGAGGTCAACACCAAGAGCGGCGGAGTTGCCTTCTACAGCGGCGCTTCCGATAAGCCCGCAGAGGTGGAGGCAAGAGCTTGGATCAACAGCATCATCAATGACACCGAGCCCGTTGTTAAGCCCCGTCAGGCATACGTTGTAAGCCAGATCCTTGAGGCCATCTACACCTCCTCCAAGACCGGAATGCCGGTGATCTTTGAATGAAAACGGCAATTTGCGGAGTCTGGCACGTTCATGCCGACGAATACGTCCAGCACGCTTTAAATCACACCGAGGTCGTCGGCGTATGGGACAGCGATCCCCAAAAGCTTGAAAAGTTCTGCCTTAAGCACTCTCTCAAGGCCTTTTCATCCCTTGACGAGCTTCTTAAAAGCAATGCGGATTCCGTTATCGTATGCTCCGCCTCCAACGAGCACTGCGAGCATATGATAAAGCTTGCAGAAGCAAAGAAGGACATCTTCACGGAAAAGGTGCTTTGTCTTAATTCAGAGGATTGTCTCAAGGTAAAAAAAGCAGTTGAGGATAACGGTGTTAAATTCGTTATCAGCCTTTTCCAGAAATTCGTAGGCAAGATAATGACCGTTAAAGATGTCGTTGATTCCGGCGAGCTGGGAAGGATCAACTTTGTACGCTTCACCAACTGCCACAACGGAAGCATCGGTAATTGGCTCCCCGACCACTTCTACGACCGAGAGGAATGCGGCGGCGGGGCTATGATAGATCTGGGAGCCCACGGAATGTACCTTATAGACTGGATCCTCGGAAAGCTTCCGGTTAAGTACTCCTCTGCCTTTACGGTTTTTGATTCCAATCCAAAAAACGCCGACAAGGTCGAAGACAACGCTATCACGGTAATGACCTTTGACGACGGGTGTATCGCCGTGAACGAAACCGGATTTGTAACCTCCTCCAGACCCATTTGCCTCGAGGTATTCGGAGATAAGGGCTCTGTGATCCTGAGCGCAAATACGGTAACAAAGCGCATAGGCAAGGAAAGCACCGAGCTTGAGCTCAAGGAAAATCTTCCCCGCCCCATCGAGCAATTCGTAACCGGAAAGACTCCCGAGGGTTGCGGAATAGAAGAAGCGATCAGATTAACAAAAATGATGGAAGGGGCATATTCCAACATTATTTAGTAAAACACACAATAAAAAAAGGAGAAAAGAAATGAAAAAACTGCTAACCCTTATGCTGGTTCTTTCTATGGTTCTCGTTTTATTTGCCGCATGCGGCGGTGAGCCTGCAAAGACTCAGCAACAAAAGACCGAAGCATCAACTCAGACCGAAACGAAAGGGCAAGATCCCGACAAGGATGAGTGGGGCAGAGATAAGGTCGACTCCTCCCTTCCCACCGATCTTAACTTCAATGGCGAAACAGTTAATATCTACGTTGGAGACTATCACAAATCCGATCTTTTCACCGATGCTCTTAACGACGACATCATAAACGATGCCGTATACAACAGAAATATCAAGGTAGAAGAGGAGCTTGGCGTTGAGCTCAACTGGATACTCTTTGAGGGCAACCCCAGCGATACCGCGTTTGCATCATCCATAGACACAGCGGTATTCAACGATACCGGCGACTACGATATCGCTATGGGCTACGGATACTTCCTCCCCAGCGTTATTCAGTTGATGACCTACAGCAATCTGTACGAAATTCCTTATCTGGATTTCGAAAAGCCCTGGTGGAACCAGATCTACGTCGAACAGGCAACCCTTAGCGATCAGATGTACACCTGCGTCGGAGATCTTTCCCTGGCATCCACCTACAACGCAGGCTGTATCTTCTTCAATAAGCGCCTTGCCGACGAGCACTACGGTGACATCGGCGGTGCAGACGGCATCTACAAGCTGGTAATGGACGGCGAATGGACTATAGATAAATTCACCGAGCTTGTAAAAGACAAATGGATAGACTCCGACGGCGACGGTCAAAAGAGCGAGGGCGACTTCATTGCCTTTGGAAGCATCTGGAGCGGTCCTATTCCCTGCGATTCATTCCAGTACGGTATGGATGCTCCCATCACAAGAGACGATGAAAACGGTATTCCTTACCTCACCTACAATACCGAAAAAACCGTTAACGCTCTCAACAAGCTTTATACTCTCGCCTACGAATGCGACGGTGTTCTCTCCAACCAGTCGTATTACAACAACGGTACAGCCCGTGAAATGTTCCAGAATAAGTTCATAAATGCAAATATGATCTTCTACGCATATACTCTCTCCTTTGCGAACCAGCTGGGAGACATGAAGGACGATTACGGTCTGCTTCCAATGCCCAAATTCGATACAAAGCAGGATAAGTACTACACCTCTCAGTCCGACACCTACACCGCCTTTGCGATCCCCGCAGGTATTGAGAACCATATGTGCAGCGACGGCACCACCTCAAGAGATTATCTTGCAGGTGCAGTTCTTGAAAAGCTCAACGAGGAAAGCTACAGAACAGTTGCACCCAACTACTTTGAGGTAGTTATGAAGTATCGTTACATCCGTTCCGAAAACAGCGAAGACTACGATCTGAAGGTATATGATTTAATCCTTGAAGGAAATAACTTCAACTTCGGTCTTATCTATTCCAACCTCTACGGAAACGTGTCCTTCAAGTTCCGCCATATGATCGGCAAGGATGCCTCTAACGACTTTGCTTCCATGTGGAGCAGCATTGAATCAGACGTTACGTCAAAATTCGAGGATACCATCTCCTTCTTCACAGATTTCTAAACCCAAGCACGGATGCGGCATTGCCGCATCCGTTTTTTTTCCTAAAGCGAGGGGTAAGGCAGCTTATATTGACAAAGTATGTAGTATATGATATAATAACCTTAAAGGAGCAAAAGCTCTTTCAAGAAAAGGAGATGAAACAATGAAAAAAATCTTTACGCTTATGCTGGTTCTTTCCATGGTTCTCATTTTCTTTGCCGCTTGCGGCACTGAGCCAAATAAGAATCAGACGTCCGCTCAGCCCAACAGTGAAAATGATCCTCACCCCTCCACAGAGGATAGTATGATGGGCGTAATCAACACGACCGAGGAAGAAACAAAAACGCAAGAGCAGACACAAACCGGCGAATCAGGCGGCTTTTCCGGTGACTGCACTTTCGGTCCTACAATTATCCCATCCGCACTTCCCGAGGATCTCAATTTCAAGGGAGAAACGGTCAACATCTTAGTTGCCAACAGCCAAACCCAAACCCTCTTTACAGACGATCTTAATTTCGATATCATAAACGATGCGGTTTACTCTAGAAACATCAAGGTTGAAGAGGATCTGGGTGTGGATCTCAACTGGATCGTATATGAGAGCGACGGAGCTTCCCAAGCCTTTGCCAACCACATTAACGAAATTCAATTTAACGGCACCGGCGAATATGATATTTGCATTTCAAATTCCTATTACCTCCCCTCGGTTATGCCTTTAATGACCTATACCAATCTCTACAACATCCCCTATCTTGATTTTTCAAAGCCCTGGTGAACCAGAACTACATCCAAAACGCCACCTTGGACGGACAGCTTTACACCGCTGTCGGAGATCTCTCCCTTTATTCCAAAGCAAGTGCAGGCTGTATTTTCTTTAACATCGAGCTTGCCGACGAGCATTATGCTTCCCTTGGCGGCGCGGAAGGAATTTATCAGCTGGTTAAAGACGGAAAGTGGACTATCGACAAATTCACCGAGATAGTTAAAGACAAATGGATAGACTACGACGGAGACGACAAAAGAAGCACAGGTGACCTCTATGGCTTTGGTTCATCCTGGGACTCTTCCCTTGTCTGCAACGCTTTCCAATTTGGAATGGACGTGAGCATCACCCAAAAGGATGAAAACAAAATCCCCCGCCTTAGCTACAACAACGCTAAAAACCTTGAAGCTTTTAAAAAGCTCTATACTCTTGCTCATGATTGTGAAGGAGTGTATACCAACGCCCAATATTACAACGATAACAGCTATTTTACCAACGCCTTTATAAATTCCAAAATGATCTTCCATTGCGGCCCCCTGACAGAATCAGAAAAATTCAAGAATGAAATGAAAGACGAATACGGCATTCTCCCCATGCCAAAATTCGACGAAGCTCAGGAAGGCTATTACACCACCGCAGACAGTTCCTACTTGGCGTTCGTTATCCTTGAGGGTATCGAGCAATTCCGTTGCTTCAACAGCGACTTCACAAGAGATTATCTTGCAGGTGCTGTTCTTGAAAAGCTCAACGAAGAAAGCTATAAGCATGTCAGACCCAACCTTTGCGAAGTGGTTTTAAAATACCGTTGGTTGCAATCCGATAGAGCAGAAGATCATGATCTGGCGAACTTGGATCTTATCATCGACGGCTGCAGATTCGATTTTGGCTACATATATTCCAACTTGTGTGGTAATATCTCCATTAACATCAGCAAGATGATCAGAAAAGATGCCAATAATGATTTCGAGGCTACCTGGAGCAATATCCCCCTAAGCGTTGAAAGTAAATTCAATCAGCTTATCAGCTTCTTCAACCAAAGATCCGGCAACGCTTCCCAAGCTTCTTGGAATGACTCTGACCAAAGCTATGAAAGGCGCTTCTATGAGGTTGTCGACTACTACCTCGAAAGATAATACACACAGCGGATGCGGTTTTACCGCATCCGTTTTCATTTAATAATAATGCAAAAGCTCTTGATTATTCTCCTCAAATGTGTTAAACTAAAGGCAGTAATATTTCTTTAATCTAAAAAAGGAGAAAATAATGAAGAAACTGCTTACTCTTATGCTGGTTCTTTCGATGGTTCTCGTTCTCTTTGCTGCTTGCGGCGGAGAGCCTGCAAAAACCCAACAAGCAACCGGCAACAAGCAAACCCAAAGCCAAACCGGCACAAAGCAGGATCCCAACAAGGATGAATGGGGCAGAGACAAGGTCGATTCCTCCCTTCCCGCAGACCTTAATTTCGGCGGCGAGACCATCAACATCTACACCTGCCAAAGTCAGTTAGGCGACCTCTTCACCGAAGAACTCAACGACGACATCATCAACGATGCTGTTTACAACAGAAACATCAAGGTAGAGGAAGATCTTGGCGTCAAACTCAACTGGATCATTTTCGAAGGCGCATCCGGATCCACCGACTTTGCAAACTCTGTCGATGCAATGGTCTTTAACGATACAGGCGACTACGATATCGCTATGGGCTACGGCTACTTTCTCCCCAGTGTTATCATAGTAAACACCTACACAAACCTTTACGATATTCCCTACCTCGATTTTGAAAAGCCCTGGTGGAACCAGATCTACGTCGAGCAAGCGACCCTTAACGGTCAGATGTACACCTGCGTAGGAGATCTTTCCCTGGCTTCCACCTCTGCAGCGGGATGCATCTTCTTTAACAAGCGTCTTGCAGACGAGCATTATGCCGACATCGGCGGTGCTGAGGGTATCTACAAGCTGGTTATGGACGGTGAATGGACCATAGACAAATTCACCGAGCTTGTAAAGGATAAGTGGATAGACTCCGATGGCGACGGTCAGAAGAGTGAAGGAGACTTCTTCGGCTTCGGCAGCTGGTTCTCCGGACCCATTCCCTGCGATGCATTCCAGTACGGTATGGATGCTCCCATCACAAGAGACGATGAAAACGGAATCCCCTACCTCACCTATAACACCGAGAGAACCGTTAACGCTCTCAACAAGCTCTATACCCTCGCTTACGAGTGCGACGGCGTTCTCGCAGACAAGAGCTATTACGGCAACGGCGAAAAGAACAGCATGATGTTCTCCAAGTTCATCAACGGAAGCATGATATTCTTGGCTGATACTCTCAGTGTTGCAAATAGCTTCAGAGATATGAAGGATGACTACGGTCTGCTCCCCATGCCCAAGTATGACACAAAGCAGGATAAGTACTACACCTCTCAGCATGACTACTACAAGGCATTTGCAATTCCCGCGGGAATCGAGCGCCATATGTGCAGTGACGGCACCACCACAAGAGACTATCTTGCAGGCGCTGTTCTTGAAAAGCTCAATGAGGAAAGCTACAGAACCGTTGCTCCCAACTACTTCGAGGTAGTTATGAAGTATCGCTACATCCGTTCCGAGGACAGCGAGGATTATGATCTGAAGGTCTACGATATGATCCTTGAAGGTAACAACTTCAACTTCGGTCTGATCTATTCAAACCTCTACGGAAACGTATCCTTCAAGTTCCGTCATATGATAGGAAGAGATGCTTCCAACGATTTTGCTTCTATGTGGAGCAGTATTGAGACTGACGTAACCAGCAAGTTTGCTGACGTTATTTCATATTTCACAGAGGAATAATACCTTTTAATTTTGAGGAGAGCTTAACACTCTCCTCTTTTTTGCATAAAAAAAGATACTCAATCTCCCTAAGGAAATTGAGTATCTTAGTTTTTTATCTCATTGAATCGAGAAGCTTTGTTCCCTCTTTAACAAGGAACTCCGCAACGCCTGCGGCAAATCTGGAGCTTCTTGCTTCATAACCACCCTCGTCATAAGCATCTTGCATGGGGAAATATCCCTCAGAGCCGTTGGTAAGGCAGGAAGGAAGAACCAGATCCCATCCCTTAGCCTCCTTAAGCGCTCTGCCTATTCCGGTAAAGGGCTCACCGGGAAGGCCGATCATTACGAGATTACCTATCGCAATAGCGGTAAGCTCCATCTCAAAAGCCTCAGGACCGTGCTCCAATTTTACCATTCGGCCTGCTTCTGCAACAACGGTGGTAAGCATCATACCCTTATAGGGAAGCTCACTGTCCTTGCCTGCAAGGTGGAGATCGTTAATTCTGTGAGCCTCCGGGATCTGCTCGGGTGTAGGCATATTGGAGGGGACCTTGATGGTCACCTTCTTGGATCTGATATTATCTACGTCTACGTAGCAAACCTTATCAAAGACCTGCATTACACCTGCGGCAACAACTCTGCCCATAAATCTTGTGTGACCGTAGCCTCTGGAAACGTCATCAAAATCATTAAAGGTATCGTTAAGATATCCGCCTGTGGGATGTACGTTAACGTGGTTTACGTCACCCTGGACACCGTTGAACATCATACACTTAACGTTATCTATAGCCTTTTCAAAGCTATGTCTCATAAGAGTGGGCCAGTCACCGGAGATCTTGTTTCCGCCAACGGTATCGGGATGGTTACCGAAGTTTACAACAACTATGCTTTCAGCGCCCTCTCTGTCAAAGCGCAGAACGTTAACACGCTCATCAACGTCACCGATGGGAGCGACGATATCGGGATTATTAACACCGGGGTTTGTCATAACGCTTCCGTCCTTCATACGGAATCTTCTGACAAAGGCAATATTAGGTGCATTTCCTATCGCCCAGCCCATACGTGCGGGCTTAAGATCCTCCAATGCCATAACGGCGGCATCGCAGAGTCTGCGGCGGACCCAAGAATAGTATTCCTGCTCAAGAGGCTTTTCACTGTTGAATTTGATAAAGGGACCGGTGTGAGTGTGGGTGCAATGGATGTAGATGCTATCCTCGCAAACTCCCGTTGCCTCGGTAATGGCAGACGCAAGGTCAGCTATTGTCTCGCGGTTGATTCCCTCGTTATCAAGACTGAAGATAAGAACCTTCTTATCCCCCGCGGAAAGCGCAAGTGCATTAAGCTCCAGCTCATCCAACACTCCGTCGGCAAGACGGGTCTTGAAATAACCGATAAGGTCGATACCCAGCATAGGGGTAATGTTCATTCGGCAAAAGCCCGCTTTAAGATTATTCATATTGATCCTCCGTTTATTATATTCAAATACCGATCAGCTGACCGCCGTTGGGGCAAATAAGCTGAGCGGTAATATACGACGATCTGTCATCACAAAGAAATCTGCATATCTTTGCGATCTGCTCGGAAGTTCCAAAGCATCCCAGCGGAATGCTCTCTTCCATTTCTTTTCTTTCCTCCGACGTAAAATGTCGGTTCATAGCGGTGTCGATAACACCCGGACTTACGCAGTTAAATCTGATATTGCAGGGTGCAAGCTCAAGGGCAAGAGCTCTTGTAAGAGCGATCATCGCTCCCTTGGCGGCAGAATATGCGCTTTCGCAGGATGCTCCGCTCTGACCCCACATAGATGCCACGTTTACCACAGCGGCTTTTTTTCCTTGAGATATAAGCCTCGGTATAAGCTTATGCAAAACCCCATAGGAGCCGAAGAGATCCACTTCAAAAAGCTTCTTCATTTTTTCCGTGGGGGTATCCTGAAGCATAGAAAACAAGCTGACTGCGGCATTATTGACTACAGCATCATAACTTGCCTCATTGTCTAAGCTATCCACAGAAGCACTGTCTCCAAGATCCATTTTTATACAACTGCAATTATCAAAGCGTCGGCATAATTCCTTTGCTTTTTCCTCTGACTTTAAATAGGTAAAAGTGACCTGCCAGCCGTTTTTTGAAAACTCCTCAACGCAGGCACTTCCTATGCCGCCCGTGCCGCCGGTGATAAATACCCGTTTCAACAGTCGGCACTCTCCCCGCCTTCAAGGCAAGCCAGTCTCTTCTCAAGGCCTTCAATACTATCAGCAAGGCTCTTTTTCAACTGACTTCTGTCTGCGGGCTCCGGAGCATCAAACTCCTCCTTCTTGGGATCTATGCTGAACATATCACCTAAGGTCAAAGCAAGACGGTCGTACTTCGCCGCCTTTGAGGAATTTTCCGCGCCCTTCTCCACTGCACGATCAAGCTCATCGACAAGCGAGATCACCTCATCCAGCTTAAGCTTAAGTGCAGCAAGATCGCCCTTTAAGCCGCAAGCGGATTCTCCGACTCTCTGTTTTAATATGCGCTCCTTTTCCTCTGCAAGCCCCTCGGCCTTCATAAGACGGGAAGAGAGCTCCTTTATCTCCGCATCCTTTAATGCGAGTATTTCTTTAGTTTCATTGGATTTAGAAATAAGGTATTGATTAACGTCCTTTTTATTGTAGCCGCCCAATGCGGATCTGAAAAGAACCTGCTTTGACATAAGTTTTCTCCGATCTTGGTTTATAGGCATATTATAACACATATAAATAGATTTGTACAGTGATATTTTTATTTTACGGAGATAAAAAATGCTCGATATTATAAACGGTATCCTCTGGGGAAAGCTTCTTATTGTTATGCTTAGCTTATTGGGAATCAAGCTTTTATTTCAAAGCAGGTTCTTCATTTTCAGAAAATATAAAGAAATACTCCGCCTTACAATAAAGGAGGACAGAAAAGCTCTGTCCAACCTATGCGCAGCCCTCGGAGGAACGATCGGTGTGGGTAATACCGTGGGTGTTGCCTCGGCAATAGCCATAGGAGGCGCAGGCAGTATATTCTGGATGCTTGTCGCCGCATTTCTTGCAATGTCGGTCAAATTTTTTGAAACCTATCTGTCTTGCATCTACAAGGACTCCGATCTGGGCTTTGGCGGTCCTATGTATTACATAAAGGCTCTGTTAAACTCAAGGCTTTTATCAAATATTTTCTCCTTTGCCCTTCCCTTTTGCGCCCTTTTTGTGGGCAACATCTGCCAAAGCGATATGTTCTGCCGCGCATCGGAAAGCTTTAGCGGTATAAGACAGGAATATTTCGCTCTCATCCTTGCGCTGTTTGCGGGAATGGCAATTTTGAAAAACAAAACGATAAAGCTTTTAGGTGCCGTGGTCCCCTTTATGAGCGTTGCCTATCTTCTTTTATGCGGAGTTATTCTGTTTATTCAGGCTTACGAAATACCGTCTGCTCTTATGATGATAATCAACGACGCCTTCCATCCTCAAGCCGCACTGGGAGGATTAAGCGGAGCAGGTATAGCCAATGCCATAAGTCAGGGCTTTTCCAAGGGGATGTTTTCCAACGAGGCGGGAATGGGCTCATCACCCTTAGCCCACAGTCAATCCGAGAATCCTTGCCCCAAGACCCAAGGCTCCTGGGGAGTGATTGAGGTATTTATCGACACTGTGGTCATCTGCCTTATTACCGCACTTGTGATACTTTCCTCACCATTTTCGGATATGCAAAGCTGCTTTAATTATTATCTCGGACTATGGGGCGAGGGCTTCTTCTGCCTTTGTATGGGGCTTTTTGCCTTTGCAAGTATGTGCTCATGGTGGATGTATGCAGACTGCGCCTTAAGATATCTTAACGTCGGAAGCATTATCCGATCGATATACAAAGCCGTTTTTATTCTAATTATACCGATAGCCTGCTATCTTCCCACCGAAACCTGCCTCGCTCTGGGCGATGCACTGAACGCTATAACCGCAACGGTAAACGTTTCGGCGTTGACAGTGATATCCTCGGATAAAAAGATAAAGCTTCTGCTGAAGGAGCTATAAAAAAAGAACCTTTTTCAAGGTTCTTTTAATGCTTCGTAAGCTAAAGTGAACTCCTCTTCACTGCAAAGAAGATTAACGCTCTCCAAAAACGAGCTTGTTGAAAGCTCCTCGTAAATGCCTAATTTCAGGGAAAGCCGTTTTCTTTTTTCCGAGCTGTCACTTTTCCCCATCAAGCCAAGAGAATAAAGCCTTGCTCTATCCAAAAAAGGCTTGCGTTCACAGCCGTCGTCCACAAGTCCTGCTCTTGTAAATAACTCTGTCAGCACCTTCTCGTCCATTCCTTCAACGCCCAGATATCCTTGCTTTGACGGCGTTTTTTTGCGTTTCTCCTTGCCTTTGATACGGGGAATATAAAGATTTATTGTCTGTGCACCGGGCGCAATGGACTTCAAACGCTTTCTTATAAGCTCTCCGCCCCTATCACTGTCTGTAAGGATAATAAGCTTCCCGCTGTTGCAAAGCTTTGAAAAAAAGCGAGTCTTGCTTTCATCCTTGAAGATCCCGAAGCCATCGGTGGTAAAAACGGGACTTGTTATAATTGATGAAAGCCTTATCTTATCGTACTTTCCCTCCACGGCTACGGGATATTTTAGTTTTATCAACTGCTCCTCCGCTTACTTATAAAAGCTGGATTTTTCAACCCCAAGCATTATAAGCTGATACACAAGATTTTCAATAAGCATATATCCGTCACCGCTCATCCCCTTGAGCTTTCCGTCGCACTCAAGGCAAAGAGCCATAGCCTCGGCAAAATAGCTTCTGTCATAATTCCTGCCAAGCTCTCGGTATCTCTTTGCTTGCCAAGAGCTTAGCTTTGCCGCCGCAAAGCAGCTCTTATCATCCGCCCCGGATACCGCCAAAGCGGCACTGCCCAATGCTTTGAACAGTACTCCCGCTATGCTTATGGGCTCGGTCCTGGTAAGCTTCAAGCCTTCCATTATATCTCTTGCCGCCTGAGCATCCTTGGCAAGCACCGCATCTGCAAGATCAAATACCACCACGTCAGAGTCGGGGATCACGAAAAGCTTAACGTCATCGACCGTAAGCTCCGTCCTCCCCTCGCTTTTCAAATACTGCTCAAGCTTGTAAAGCTCGTTTCTCATTCTGAGCATATCTGTGGAGCAATACTTAATAAGCAGCCTTGCCGCACGCTCGGTGGTATGCAAGCCGGAAGGCTGAAGACACTTTTTTTCCACCCAGTTTATCAAAGTATTTTCTCCGAGATGGGTAAAATTAACTGCATTAAACCTTTCCTCAATAAGCTGAGCGCGCTCCTTATCGGAGGTCTTTTTTAAAACCGACTTATCAACAGAATACTCCGAATTTCTGCAATATATCACAAAAATGAGATAATCCGGAATATCCTCCGCAAGCTCGACAAGCTTAGCGAAATCCTTATCGGAAAGCTTCATAGGCAACAGATTTCTGACCTCCAGCAATCTCACCTCGCCACCCATAGGCATAACGAAAAACTCGGAGGCAAGATCATCTATGGTCTTGTTTTCAAAATCAAGCTTGCTATAGTCAAGCTGAGCAAAGCCGCCCTTATCCACAAGCTCACGCAGCTTATCAAGATAAAAGCTCTTTAAATATTCTTCCTCTCCGAAGAACAAATAGGCTCCGCATGGCTCACACTTGATTTTTGTTTTTAAAGCATCTACAGTTATTCCGTATTTGTTATTATTGTAATAAGCCATCTCAGCACATCTTTTCGGCGAGTTGAGTGCCGCCGATAATATGGAAGTGCAAATGCTTTACAGACTGACAGCCGTGCTCGCCGCAGTTTGTGATTACTCTGTAGCCCTTGTCAAGTCCCGCCTTGGCGGCAATTTGAGGAATCGCCAGGAATATTTCCTTAACGTAATCTGCATTCTCTGCGTTTATCTTGTCGCAGGATTCAACGTGGATCTTGGGTATTACAAGAATATGCACCGGTGCCTGAGGGTTAACGTCGTTAAAGGCAAGAACGTAATCGTTTTCAAATACCTTATTAGAGGGGATCTTTCCATCCCTTATCATACAAAAAATACAATCCATTATTATTCTCCTTTTTTTAAAAGGGCTGTTGTATTGACAACAGCCCCGTAGCTTAATTAAAACATTGCGTAAAATGCTTCCTTTGCATCGTCCAGCTTGGAGGGATCCTTTCCTCCGGAGGATGCACTGTCGGGACGACCGCCGCCGCCACCGCCAACGATGGGAGATATCTTCTTAAGGATATTTCCTGCGTGAGCTCCCTTTGCAACGGCATCCTTACCGCAGGCTGCGGCAAAAACGATCTTGGAATCGTTAACTGCGCAAAGAACACAAACTATATCCTCAAATTTTGCCTTAAGCATATCGCAGCTCTGGCGCAATCTGTCGGGAGTCATCGAATCAAGACGGCTGAATAAAAGCTTAACTTGGCCCTTTTCGATTATAGAGCTTTCAAGAGCTGATACCTGCGCACTGTCGATCTTTGCATTAAGCTTTTCAATAAGCTTCTTCTGCTCGTGAAGAGTTGCCTCAAGCTGTTGAGCCTTAACTGCAAGCTCGTTGCGATTGTTAACGTTCAGAGCCGCGCAAGCATCGTCAACCAATGCCTTTTCACCGTAGAGAAGCTCCAGCACGCCCTTTGCGGTAACCGCTTCTATTCTGCGGATACCCGCAGCAATACCGCTTTCCGATACTATCTTGAAAAGACCGATGCACGAGGTATTATCAACGTGTGTTCCTCCGCAAAGCTCAACGGAGAAATCGCCCATGGATACCATTCTTACGTCACCGTGATACTTTTCGCCGAAGAGTGCCATAGCGCCTGCCTTTTGAGCGGACTCAAGATCTGTAACAACAGTTGAACACTTCAATGCGGCAAGGATCTTTTCGTTTACTATATTTTCAACCTTGTCCAGCTCTTCCTTTGTCATTGCGGCAAAGTGAGTGAAGTCGAAACGGGATCTGTTGGCATCAACGTAGCTACCCGACTGCTCAACGTGGCTTCCCAGAACCTCTCTGAGTGCCGCCTGAAGCAAATGCACGGAGGAGTGGTTTCTGGCGATCGCCGCTCTGTTGCAAGCACAGACCTTGCACTCCACCTCATCTCCCACGGAGATAACTCCGTCATTTTCAAAGCTGCAAAGATGATAGAAAACGTTTTCCTTCGTCTTCTTTGTATCGGTAACCTTACACTTGACGTCGCCCTTTAAAACGGAACCTACGTCGCCTACCTGACCGCCGCCCTCGCCGTAGAACACGGTCTTATCCAATACGAGAGTGAAATCTCCCTCACTGACGGAGTCAAGCTTCTGATCGTCCGCTATTATAGCGACGACCTTTGCCTTACAGCAGGTATCGGTATATCCCAAGAATTCGGTGGGAGTGATATCTGCAAGAGCGCTTTGACCCGCATTGTCCCAACCGCCGCCCATAGAGCGATTCTTTCTTGCGGTTTCCCTTTGAACGGTCATAAGCTTATCAAAGCCTTCTCTGTCCAGCTTCAAGCCCTTCTCGCCCAGGATCTCATCGGTAAGATCTATGGGGAAGCCGTAGGTGTCGTAAAGCTTAAAGCTATCCTCTGCGCAAAGCTCCTTTTTGCCTGCCGCAAGAGTCTTCTCGATCATTGTATCCAGAATTGCAAGACCGGAATCTATTGTCTGGAAGAATCTCTGCTCCTCAATAGAGAGCACCTTCTTGATGTAGTCTGCCTTCTCTCTGAGCTCGGGATATGCACTTTCGTTCTCACAGATGACCACCTCGCAAAGCTCGCTGAGGAAGGCACCGCTTATGCCCAAAAGTCTGCCGTGACGGGATGCTCTTCTCACAAGACGTCTGAGAACGTAGCCTCTGCCCTCATTGGAAGGGATTATTCCGTCGCAGATCATAAAGCTGGAGCCGCGGATATGGTCGGTTATAACACGGATGGAAACGTCGTTCTTCTTGTCATCACCGTACTTTTTACCCGCAAGAGAGCAAACCTTATCAAGTATTCTTCTTACCGTATCAACCTCAAAAAGATTATCCACGCCCTGCATTACGCAAGCCAATCTCTCAAGGCCCATTCCGGTGTCTATATTCTTGCTGGCAAGCTCGGTGTAATTGCCGTTGCCATCGTTATCGAACTGAGTGAAAACGTTGTTCCAGATCTCCATATAACGGTCGCAATCGCAACCGGGCTTACAATCCTTGGAGCCGCATCCGTACTTTTCTCCTCGGTCGAAATAAATCTCACTGCAAGGACCGCAGGGGCCGCTTCCGTGCTCCCAGAAGTTGTCTGCCTTGCCCAGTCTTACGATATGCTCCTCGGGCATTCCCACTTCCTTTGCCCAGATATCGTATGCCTCGTCGTCATTCTCATAAACAGTTGCCCAAAGCAGGTTCTCGGGGATCTCCAGAACCTTGGTTACAAATTCCCATGCCCACGGAATTGCCTGGTGCTTGAAATAATCGCCAAAGGAAAAGTTGCCCAGCATTTCAAAATAAGTACCGTGACGTGCGGTATGACCTACACGGTCGATATCGGGAGTCCTTATACATTTCTGAGACGTGGTAACTCTTCTGCAGGGTGGCTCCTGAGCGCCTGTGAAATAGGGCTTTAAGGGCGCCATTCCCGAGTTGATAAGAAGAAGAGACTTGTCATTATGAGGGATGAGAGAAAAGCTTTTCATTCTCAAGTGTCCCTTTGATTCGAAGAATGAAAGGTATTTTTCTCTGAGTTCGTTAAGTCCTGTATACTGCATTGATAATACTTCCTTGATTTTTATTTATATAGACTATTTTACCACATATAATCGTTATTGTCAAATAAATATTCATCCATCAGCCAAAAATCATACCCACTACCGCACTTATGGCAATAAGGAGTATGGGAGAGATCACCTTCTTGCGAAATTTCTTCCACAAATATCTCAAAACAAAAAGCACAGTGGTGAGGATCAGCAAAAACCAATCGACGTTTACAAATTCAAAGCTATGGATATTTGGAAAAACGTTCCCCAGTGCAAGAATAATACCCGTTGATCCTATAAGACCGACAATAACCGGGCGCATCCCCACAAAGGCGCTTTTTACAAAGCGATTTTCGGCAAAATTCTTGAAAAGAGCTGCAATGACAAGAATAATAACAAAGGAAGGCAAAACCACGCCAAGGGTAGCGCAAGCGCTTCCCAATATCCCGCCTTGATCGGAGCCGACAAAGGTTGCCATATTTATTGCTATGGGACCGGGGGTGGATTCGCATATACCCAAAAGCTCATAGAATAAATCCGCAGTCATCCAGCCCTTTTCGGTAACGTTCTCCAACACCAGTGGGATCATTGCATATCCGCCGCCAAAGGTAAACAGACCGATCTTAAAGAAGGTCAGAAAAAGATCAAGATAAATCATTTCCCGTCACCCTCCCTTCTTCCCTGAACAACGCCGTAGAGTATTACGCCCATAAGTGCTCCGAGAATTATAAGAATGATGCTGGAAATGCCAAAGGACAAAAATTCTCCCACTATCTCAAAAGCAAGCACCGCCCCAAGCATCACCATCGAAGGAAGGTCCTTCTTAAGGCTTTTTGAAAGCTTTATTGCCGCTGAAATAATGAGCACCGCCACCGCCGCCTTGATTCCGTGAAATGCCTTTGCTACAAGAGTGATTGTCATAAACTGCTCAATAAAAAGCGAGATAACGAAAATAATCACAAAGGAAGGCAAAACACAGCCCAGTGTTGCAAATGCAGAGCCAAGCACTCCGCCGTTTTTGTAGCCTACGTAAGTAGCGGAATTAATGGCGACAGGTCCGGGGGTAGATTCCGCAATGGCGATCATATCCATCATTTCCTCTTTAGTCATCCACCTTTTGTTCTCTACAAATTCATTTTCGATTATAGACAGCATCACGTAGCCGCCGCCAAAGGTAAATAGCCCGATCTTAAAGAATATCAAAAAAAGCTCAAGCAATCTTCCAAAAGGGGATCTTTTATCCAAACAAAACACCTCTTTCAAAGAAAAACGGATGCGGCAATCCGCATCCGTTTAATAAATCCATTACTGTTCAGCCTTCTTAGCGAATCTCTCGTACTTCTCCTTAGCCGCAACCTCAGCCTTGGCAAAGAGCTCTTCTGCTCTCTCGGGGAACTGCTGAGCCAAACGGCTGTAACGGTTCTCGCCCTTGATGAAGTCAACGTAGCTCTCTGTGGGAGCCTTGGAATCCAGGATAAAGGGATTCTTTCCTTCGCTCTTAAGAGCAGGATTGTAACGGAAGGTCTGCCAATAGCCTGCGGCAACTGCCTTCTTCATCTCTGCCTGGCAGTTTGTCATACCGCCCTTGATACCGTGCATTTCACAGGGTGCATAGCCGATGATAAGAGAGGGTCCGGGATATGCCTCAGCCTCGGCAATAGCCTTAATGGTCTGGTTCATATCTGCGCCCATAGCAACCTGAGCAACGTAAACGTAACCGTAGCTCATTGCGATATCTGCAAGGCTCTTCTTGCCGATAGCCTTACCTGCTGCGGCAAACTGAGCAACCTGACCGATGTTGGAAGCCTTGGAAGCCTGTCCACCGGTGTTGGAGTAAACCTCGGTATCGAATACCATGATGTTTACGTCCTCGCCGGATGCGATCACGTGGTCAAGACCGCCAAATCCGATATCGTATGCCCAACCGTCTCCACCGAAGATCCAGATGGACTTCTTGGAAAGATAGGTCTTTTCTGCAAGGATCTTATCCTTCAAGGGCTCGTCGCAGCTGCAAGCCTCAAGCATCTCAACAAGTGCCTTGGTAGCAGCCTCGTTTGCCTTACCGTCGTTAACGGTTGCAAGATAGGTATCAATTATTGCCTTCTTATCTGCATCGGTAACCTTTTCTGCCAACTCTTTAACGTATCCGATCACTCTGTCACGGATAGTCTTCTGTCCGAGGTACATGCCCAGACCGTGCTCAGCGTTATCCTCAAAGAGGCTGTTTGCCCAACCGGGACCGCGCTTGGATTCCTTATTAACTGTATAGGGAGTGGAAGGTGCGGAACCGCCCCAGATGGAAGAGCATCCGGTTGCGTTGGAAATATACATTCTCTCACCGAAGAGCTGAGTGATGAGTCTTGCATAGCTGGTCTCTGCACAGCCTGCACAAGAGCCGGAGAACTCAAGCAGAGGCTGCTTGAACTGGCTACCCTTAACGGAAACCTCTGCGAAGGGAAGCTCCTTCTGGCTGACCTTTGCAACTGCGTAGTCGAAGCAAGCCTGCTGAGCGGATTCCTGCTCCTGAGGAACCATTTCCAGAGCCTTGTTCTTGGAAGGACATACGTTTACGCAAAGTGCACAGCCCATACAGTCAAGAGGACTGATGGCAATAGTGAACTTAAGCTCCTCGCAGCCCTTACCGATCATCTTAGCGGCAAACTTGGTCTGCTCGGGAGCGTTTGCAGCCTCCTCGGCAGTCATTGCGAAGGGACGCAAAGTAGCGTGGGGGCAAACGTAAGAGCACTGGTTACACTGGATACAGTTTTCGGGGATCCACTTGGGAACCTTAACTGCAACACCGCGCTTCTCGTAAGCAGCGGCACCCTGAGGGAAGCTACCGTCAACGTGGTCAACGAAAGCGCTGACGGGCAGGGAATCACCCTTCATATTGGTAACGGGAACAACTATCTCGTTAACGTACTTAACAAGCTCGGGTCTGTCTCCCTCTGCCTTAACCACCTCAGTGGGCTTGGAAGCGTTCTTCCACTCTGCGGGAACGTTGATCTCAACGAAAGCGTCTGCGCCTGCATCGATTGCGGCATAGTTGAGGTCAACCATTGCCTGACCCTTCTTGATGTAAGACTTGTATGCCATCTTCTTCATGTACTCAATAGCCTCATCCTTGGGAAGAATGTTGGCAAGAGCGAAGAATGCGGACTGAAGAACGGTGTTCTTAACCTTTGCATTACCGATCTTATTAGCAGCGATGCTGGTTGCATTGATGGTGTAGAATTTAATATCGTTGTTAGCAATGTAGCTCTTTACCTCGTCGGAAAGATGCTCGCCCAGCTCCTCTGCGGACCAGTGACAGTCGAGAAGGAAGGTTCCGCCGGGCTTAATATCGCTGACGATGTCGTACTTTGCCATGTAAGCCTGGTTGTGGCAGGCAACAAAGTTTGCCTTGTTGATGTAGTAGGGACTCTTGATGGGCTTATCACCGAAGCGCAGATGGCTGATGGTGATACCGCCGGTCTTCTTGGAGTCATACTGGAAGTAAGCCTGGATATATCTGTCGGTATGGTCACCGATGATCTTGATGGAGTTCTTGTTTGCACCAACGGTACCGTCTCCGCCCAAACCCCAGAACTTGCAGGAGATGGTTCCCTCTGCGGAGGTATCGGGAGCGGGCTTCTCTTCGAGAGAAAGACCGGTAACGTCATCAACGATTCCGATGGTGAAGCCGTTCTTGGGCTCATCCTTGGAAAGGTTCTCGTAAACTGCAAAGATGGACTGGGGAGGAGTATCCTTGGAGCCAAGTCCGTAGCGTCCGCCTACGACAGTCTTCTTCAGACCCTTGGTTGCAAGAGCGGTAACAACGTCAAGATACAGAGGCTCACCGAGAGAGCCGGGCTCCTTGGTTCTGTCAAGAACTGCGATCTTGGTAGCAGTCTCGGGGATAGCTTCAATAAGCTTGTCTGCTCTGAAGGGTCTGTAAAGACGAACCTTAACAAGGCCGACCTTTTCGCCCTGCGCCATCATATAATCGATAACTTCCTCTGCAACGTCACAAACAGAGCCCATAGCAATGATAACTCTGTCTGCCTCGGGATGACCGTAGTAGTTGAAGAGCTTGTAGTCGGTACCGATCTTCTCGTTTACCTTGTTCATATATTCCTCGACGATCTCGGGGAACTTCTCATAGTAACTGTTGCAAGCCTCTCTGTGCTGGAAGAAGATATCGCCGTTTTCAGCAGATCCTCTGAGCACGGGATGCTCGGGGTTTATTGCTCTTGCGCGGAATGCGGCAATAGCGTCCTTATCGATCATTTCATCGAGCTCTTTGTAATCCCAAACCTCGATCTTCTGGATCTCGTGAGAGGTACGGAAGCCATCGAAGAAGTTGAGAACGGGAACTCTGCCCTTGATGGTTGCAAGATGAGCAACCGCGCCAAGATCCATAACCTCTTGAGGGTTGGTCTCGGCAAGCATTGCATAACCGGTCTGACGGCAAGCATATACGTCAGAATGGTCACCGAAAATATTAAGAGCGTGGGAAGCAACACAACGTGCACTTACGTGGATGACGTTGGGGAGAAGCTCACCTGCGATCTTGTACATATTGGGGATCATCAGAAGAAGACCCTGAGAAGCAGTGAAGGTGGTGGTAAGAGCACCTGCTGCCAACGAACCGTGAACGGTACCTGCAGCACCCGCCTCAGACTGCATTTCAACTACCTTTACCTCGTCGTCAAAAACGTTCTTGAGACCGGTAGCAGACCAAGCATCTGTAAGCTCAGCCATAACGCTGGAAGGTGTGATAGGATAGATTGCGGCAACCTCGGTAAACGCATAGCTAACGTGCGCTGCGGCTGTGTTGCCGTCCATGGAAAGTTTCTTTCTTGCCATAGCTTTATATCTCCTTTGTTTTATTTATTCAACCACATTATTATAACCCCAAAACTCAACTTTGTAAATAGTTTTCCGCTGAATTTTCTCTTTTTTTCACGAAAATTATTTCTTATTAAGCCTTTTTATTGATTTTTAGGTCAATGATGGTAATCCTTCATAACTTGAGTAAACTTTTCATATTCGCGCATATACAGATCATACTGCTCTTTTTTTAATTTATTTTGCGAAAAAAGCTCTGTGCACCTTTGGGCAAGCAGCTTTCTTTGTAAATGAGCCTGATCCTTGTAATTATTGGACAAAAAATTTTTAAGCTCTGAAATTATCCCGTCCAATTCCTTTTGAGCCTTGGATCTGAAAAACATATTATCCCCTCCTGACGTAAATATAATACCACGAAAACGGCAAAAGGTCAAGAAAAGCACCAAGGAAGCGATTATCGACTTGACAAAACGGATAAAATATTATATTATTTAATAATAAAGAAGAAAAACAAAAGAGGTCAAAAATGGACAACTTAACTCTTGCACCCGACACTGCCACCCAATGCAGCAAGGAGCCAAAAAAGCTCAAGCCTATATGGATATATATCCTGAGCTTTATCATCCCCTTTGCGCTAATGCTTGCAGCCTTCGCTGTCAGTAACGTCGTTCCCTTCGTCGGGGAATACATCACCGACCCCGAGACCGGCGAGCAAAACCTCAATAACGATGCTCAACAGATACTCAATTTCGACTTCTGGCATCAGTACTATCCCTTCCTGCAGATCCTGCAGGACAAGCTGGTGGAAGGCGGTTCATTGCTTTATTCCTGGATAAGCGGCCTCGGCACCAACTTCATCTCAATGATAGCCTACTACATCGCAAGCCCGCTAAACGTACTCACCCTATTGGTAAGCGGAGAGTGGCTCAGAGAAGCAGTAACCTTCGGCGTTCTTATAAAGATAGGCCTTGCCGGTCTGTTCTTCTCACTGTTTGCCAAAAAGACCTTTGATAAGCTCCCAAATGCTATAGTAGTGGCCTCCTCCTGCCTTTACGCGCTTTGCAACTATGCGACCGGCTACTACTGGAACATAATGTGGCTTGACGTTTTCTGTATCTTCCCGCTGGTTATGCTGGGAACCAGAGAGCTTTTCCTGAATTCCCGCTTTAAACTCTACACCATAAGCATTGCGCTCAGCCTTCTGGCAAACTACTACATCGGATATATGGTATGCGTTTTTGTTGCAATAAGCTTCATCGCTTACTCTTTGATGTACAGAATGGATCTTAAGACCTTCTTTAAAAAGCTGGGACTTTTTGCAATATTCTCCGTTATAGGATGTATGATAAGTGCAATACTTACCGTTCCCGCCTTTATAGGTCTTCAATCCGCAGGCGGAACGGTTGCCTCCAACGGTCCCGACGGCATCAGTCTTTACAGAGGCTTCGAGGAGCTGTTCAGCTGCTTTATGAACCTCCACGATCCCACCGCCATTGACGGACTTCCCAACGTTTTCTGCGGTCTTATCTGCATAGTTATGATGTTCGTATTCTTCTGGAGTACAAAAATAGCGCTCAAGGAAAAGCTTGTGGTGCTCGGCGTGATACTCTTTATGTTCTTCAGCTTGAATCTTAACCTTCTGGACTACTTCTGGCACGGAATGCACTTCCCAAATCAGGTTCCCTTCAGATACGGCTTTATAGTCAGCTTTATGCTCATTGCCCTTATGCTCAGAGCTTATTCCAAGCTTGAAAATATGGACAAGTGGGACGTCATCGGAACCGGTATCTTCTCCGTACTATTCTTCATCGCCTGCTACATCGCCGTAACAAACGACGCCTTTAAGGATAATCTTCTGGACGGAATGATAATCCTTGCAATAAACGTTGCCCTCTGCGCCTTTTATTTGGTCTTGCTTTTCGTAAAGCAAAGAAATTATATAAAGACAGAGGGCCTTACGGTTCTTCTCTGCTTTGTTATGATCCTGGAGATCCTGCCACAAAGCTTCTTGGGCGTGAAGGCAGTGGGAACCACCAGCCACACAAGCTACTTTTTGAATCAGGACAACGTAAACGGAGTTCTCGAATACGCCGAAAGTCTGGATACCAAGGACGACCTCTTCTACAGAGTGGACTTTACCAAAAACTGGAGCTGTAACGATCCCGCCCTTTACGGATACAACGGAGTAAGCGTATTCTCCTCCACCGCAAACAGCAACGTTACCTCCCTTATGCACGCATTGGGTATGCCCGCCGACGAGGCAAGCAACAGATATTGCTATATGCAAAATACCCCCTGGGCAAACGCCCTTCTTAACCTTAAATACCTTATGGGTAAAAATTTTGACGTAAAGGATGAAAACTACCTTAAAAAGCTCACCGTACATTCAAGCATTTCCCTTTACGAGAACACCGCATACCTCCCCCTGGGATTTATGACACAAAGCTCCATTGCAGATCTTAAGCTCAATGCCATAAATTGCTTTGAAACTCAAAACGATCTCTTTAAGCTTGCCACCGGTCTGGACGAAGATCTTATAACCATGATCCAACTCAGCCCCGGAGAAAAAATGGCGGGAGTGACCATAAGAGACGTATCTGCAGATCTTGACGGAGGATATGCCGACAGCTACAACTACAGATACGACACGGAAAGCGGAGCTTCAGAATTCGATCTTGTTCTCGACGGAGTATCCGAGATTGACGGTATAGTCTACGCCTACGTCACCGTTCCCGGAGCAAAGGATGCGGAGATCTTCCTGGGCAACGAGCTTGAACGCACTCTCACTCTTGAATCTGCAAGAGTTAATCAGGGTCTTGTATATGCAGGTGAATGTCTCAAGGGAGAAAACTTCTCCATGAAGGCTAAGATAGATTCCGTATATATCAACGGCTACTGCAACATTCAGATAGGCGTGTTCAACACCGAGGTTTTCGAAAAAGGCATGGCGCTTTTGCGCGACGAGCTTCTCACCCTCACAAGCTTTAACGATGACAACGTCAAGGGCGTTGTGACCGCTAACACCGATGGAATCCTTTACACCTCTATCCCCTACGAAAAGGGTTGGACCGTAACCGTAGACGGAAAGAAGGTCGACACCGTTGCCATCGGAGGCGCGTTTATAGGCGTCGAGCTTTCCGCAGGAGCTCATTCAATCGAATTCAGCTACTGTCCCGAGGGCTTTGTTCCCGGCGTTATCATAAGCATCCTCGGAATCGCACTGTTTATCGCACTGTGCATACTCACAAGGAAAAAGCCTCTTTGGTACGCTCCGGTCGAGCTTCCCGCCGTCCCCGAAGCTCCCGAGAGTACAGATACCTCCGAGCCTGCTCAAGAGGACGAGGAAAGTCTTCCCTCTTCCGAAAGCAGTACCGATATTGATACCGAAGCTCAAGAATCCGAGACGGTATCGGACACCGAGGATACCTCTAAAGAACCGATAGCTTCACCAACCGGTGAAGACAGCCAAGCAGAGGCTCCGACGGAAGACACCCAAGCACAATAAAAGCTATACCCTCCCGCAAAAAAACGGGAGGGTATTTTTCTATTCGTTTTCAGCTTCATCGCACCACATCGCCATACGGCGCGCTCTTAAGCTTGCCTCCGACAGATAGTCTTTTAATGTGCTCATCGCCTTTCTTTAAAATAAATTCACTTCCAAAGAATAGTCTCGGGACTCAGCCACAGACCATTGGGCTTTTCGGCATGTGAGTTAATTTTAACCAAGCTCTTCGTCTCAGCCGCTTCATCCATAGCAAATATGGTGTCGGTAACGTGGTATGCCAATTCAAGGCTCGCTCTGTGCTCCCTGCTTTCCTCTATACTGCGGACCATATCTGCAATTCCGATTCCTCTGCCGTAAGCGGAATACTCCACAAACTGATTAAGCACACGCCATTCACTGTCCTTGAAGCGTCTGAGCAATACTTCTCCGCTATATCTGTTGGGATCGGGGATTATCATAGTCCCCTTTTCGCCGTACACCTCAACGTAAGGCTGTTTTGTTCCCCAGATATCAAAGGAATTTACAAAAGTGCCTATAATACCGCTTTCAAATCTTATCGCCGAGGACACGTAAGTGGGAACCTCTACCTTGATCTTCTCGCCGCGTCTGGGAGCAACCTTTATAGTCCTCTCCTGCCAGGTCGTGGCAGCCATAGTCTGCACACTGTCCATCGCTCCGAAAAGATTAACGAAAAGGTTAAGGTAATAGGGCGCCATATCCATCATAGGTCCCGCCCCTTTTTTATAGAAAAAGTCTGCATCGGGGCGCCAGAACTCATTTCCCCTCATTGCACAGATCGCATTCACTCCAACGGGTGCACCTATCCAGTCATCCTCCAAGGCCTTTTTAGCGGTCTGCGCAGGGGCGCTCATAAATGAATCCGGGGCACAACCCACTCTTTTGTTGCATGCTTTGGCAGTTTTTACTATACGGTCCATTCCCTCCCTGCTACACGCCAGAGGCTTTTCGGTGTATACGTGATGTCCCGTTTTCAGCGCTCTTATGATAACCTCTTCGTGGGCTGTAGGTACAGTGAGATTGATAATTATATCGATATCCCCGTCATCGTAGATCTCATCAGGCAGACAATATCTTTCAACCTCGTATTTCTCCGCCTTCTCCTTAGCCTTTTCCAAAACTATGTCCGCGACGGCAACAATAGAAAACCAATCACTGTATACCTCCCTTGCATACTTAAGATAGTGACTTGAAATACTTCCCGCACCGATTATAGCCGCCTTGTATTTTCTCATTTTCCCGTCTCCTTTTTTATCGATTTATAAGATCGTTAAGATAGTTAAAGCTCTTTGTTGCCAGTGCAACCGCATCCTCAAAGCTATTATCACCTTCAGTCTCCAGCGAGACAACGCCGTTATAGGAAATCTCCTTCAAAAGCTTGATACAATCTGCATTTTGAACCAAGCCCTCGCCCAACGCAACGCACTTTTTATTGCCGTTAATATCCTTTGCGTGATAATGAACCACTCTGTCAAGCACGCCCTTTAGTACCTCAAGCTCGTTTTCTCCGCTGCCTGAGCTTTTATATCCCGACATTCCGTTGCCGCTTTCCACGTATCCTGCACGAAATATATTGCAAGCATCGTAATTTATTCCGAGAACCCCTGACTCTCCCAACGAAAGAATCCTTTTCAATCCCTCAAGCGCAAGAGAAAAGCTTCCGTGAGGCTCAACCGCAAGAGTAACCTTAAGCTTTTTTGCCGTCTCCATTATTGCCGCAAGCTTATCTTCAAAGATCTTGAAGGCATCCTCGTCGCTTACTCCGTCGGGCTTTTTTCCGTCTCCCATATGCACTATGGGGATACCCGCCGCGGCTGCCCACTCGACACTCAGCTTGACCGAGTCCACCGCGTTGGGGTTTGCAATGATATTTCCGTTATATGACCACAGTCCCGTTATACCTTTAAAGCCGTATTTATTTTTCAGCCTCACAAGGTCTTGTGGGTCATCCTTTTCAATATTAACGTGGGGACACCATGGACCCACGGCTTGGGTCTCAAAATATTCAAAACCGATCCCGCGAATCGCATCAAGTGCTTTTTCCAATTCCACCTTTCTGAAAACGACTGTTCCGCATCCGATCTTCATAAGTACCTCCTCAACAGTTTAAAAATCATATTCCCAAAAGCCATGCCGCAAATAAATATATAACGGGGAAGCTCAACACACAAAAAAGAGTATTTGACAAGGTTAGAGCCGCCGCATATTCACTGTCGAGCTTATACTTATTCGCCATTGCGGTTGCCGAAGCCGCGGTAGAAAGAGCGCTTGCGATAACAACGGCAGCCACAGCATGACTTGATAAACAAAGTCCGAATACCTTTAAAAGAAATATCACAAATATAATAAGCATCGGCAGAACCAAAAGCTTGAACAGAGAGCAGATATATACGTCCTTCTCCTTAAGCATTTCCCCGATCTTTATTTTTGAAAGCTCTGTACCCAAAACAAGCATAGAGAGAGGAAGTGTCAAGGAAGCAAGGATCTCACTATACTCACCTATCATAGTAAATTTTCCACCGATCCCCGTCAGGGAAAACACAAAACCCGCCAACACCGCGATTCCCACAGGACTGACACAGGCCTTAAGGATATTAATGCAGGCTCTGTCCCTTGAAAGCTCGTACACCCCCAGAGTCAGAAGCAAAAAGGTACCAAACACGTTATACAGAGATATAAACACAGTTATCCGGGGGCTATCGGGAAAGAGATATGCCGTCAAGGGTATGCCTAAAAAACCACAGTTTGAAAAGGTCGCACAAAACACCGCAACGGGACGCCTTGAATCGTCTCTTTTAAAAAAGATCCCTCTTGCAACAAAAAATGCCGCGATCACAGCAAAAAAGGCAAAGAAAACACAAAACAGTATATCTGTAATATTAAGAAGGGAAAGATCGGTCATACATAGCTTTCCAAACACCAAAAACGGCATAGCAACGTACATCAGAATATTTGTCAAGCTTGGTATAGCCGATTCTGCAATAAGCTTTTTTCTTGCCAAAATAAAGCCGGGAACTATCAAAAGCGAAAACATAAATACCTTTGAAGCCAACGGAAAAAATGATATCATAAATATCTCCTATATCCCATATCAATTTTATTATATATACTAAAGCGGACATTTTCAATGTCTATATGCGACATTTAAAGCTTTTTACCGTCCGAATGGGACATTTTTAAGTATTATAAGTTGAACATTTTAAGCTCTTGTGATATACTGTTTTTAATATCACTAAAGGAGCAAGAAATGTCTGATAATAACAGCGCGTACATTTCACAAAGCATAAGCCGATTTGATATAGTTTTGGACAACAGTCTTTTTAACTGCAGAGTATTCTGGGCAAGGATAGTCAGCAGCGAAAGTGAAAGTCTGTTCACCCAATATTTAAAGCATAGCTTCTACGAGCTGCAATACTCTCTTAAAGGAAACATATCCCTGCTTCTGGAAAAAGATACTCGACTTTCGGTTTGCGAGAGGAGCTTTGTTATCATCCCACCCGAGACTTATCACCAAATAACCGACTCCGAGGAAAGCGGAGCACGCTTTATCCTGGCTTTTTCTTTGGATGCAAAACGCACCAAGCTCTCCCGCACCATCGAAAAGAACTTAAAAGAAATAAGGGCATTTCATAACACACAGACCATGGAAAAGCTTATTGAATTAATGATAAAAAAGGATTACTACGACGATCCGCTGAGAAAGGAAACCATCCGCTCATTTATGGAAAGCTTTTTTATGGAAATGCTTGAGACGGTGTGCGGCTTTGAAGAAGGTGTAGCGACTCAACGTCGAAGCAGTGCCGAGCAAACAGTGGAAGCAATAGAAGGATATATCAAGGGCTGCTACGGAATAGGAATAAGCGTATCTGAGCTTTCAAAGCGCTTCTCCTTCAGCAGAAGACACCTGCAAAGACTTTTTATTACGACACGAAACTGTACCCCCAGCGAAGCGATCAACCGAGAAAGACTAAAAAGAATAGAAGAGCTGACTGTATCAACAAGGCTATCCTTTAACGAAATTTCGCGCCTTTGCGGATTTTGCGACGAATACGCAATGAATAAATTCTTCAGACGCCATAGCAACACCAATCTTTCCCAATTAAGAAATCTGAAAAACACATCCAAAATATGAAAAACCCCGTCGGTATTACCGACGGGGTAAGCTTTTACTCGATCAAGATCAATAAAAATTCTTTCTGTTGGTGTTGTTAAGTATCTTCATGAAAGCATCAAGATCCTCATTGGAATTGGTGTCCTCGGTAGACTGGCCTACAACGGGCTTTTCAAGAGTAGGTCTTGCTGCCTGGTTGCCGTTTGAGGAAGAATCAAAGCCGGTTGCAACAACGGTGATCTTCATTTCATCCTGGAGGCTCTCGTCGAAGGATACACCCCAAATGAGGTTTACGTCGGGATGACCCTCACTCTGGATCATGCTGGAAGCGATCTCAGCCTCATCAAATCCGATATCGGGAGATGCGGTGATGCTGACGATGATGCCTCTTGCACCTGCAATGCTGGTCTCCAGAAGAGGACTGGAAATTGCCATTCTTGCGGCAACCTCTGCCTTTTCCTTGCCCTTGCCGAAGCCAACGCCCATATGAGCAAGACCTGCATTGGACATTACTGCGGTAACGTCAGCAAAGTCGAGGTTTACAAAGCCGGGAACGTTGATAAGGTTGGAGATGCTCTGAACGCCGCGGCTGAGAACTCCGTCTGCAACCTCAAAGGCATTGAGAAGAGTGATCCTGGTCTCGCTGACCATCTTCAGTCTTTCATTGGGGATAACAACAAGAGAGTCAACAAACTGAGAAAGATTCTTGATTCCTTCCTCTGCCTGCTCCATACGCTTCTTGCCTTCAAAAGCAAAGGGCTTTGTAACGATACCTACGGTAAGAATACCCAGATCCTTTGCGACCTTAGCAATAATGGGAGATGCGCCGGTTCCTGTTCCGCCGCCCATACCGCTGGTGAGGAACACCATATCAGCACCCTTAAGAGCTGCGGTGATCTCTTCGAGGGACTCCTCTGCGGCACGCTTACCGACCTCGGGGTTTGCGCCTGCACCGAAGCCTCTGGTAACTCTTTCACCGATAATTACCTTCTTGCCTGCGCCGGACTTGTTAAGGGACTGCTTATCTGTGTTCATAACGATGAACTCAACACCCTTGATCTCGGACTGGATCATACGGTTGACGGTATTTGTTCCGCCTCCGCCGACGCCGACCACCTTTATATTAACCTGAGTTTCATTGTCCATTTCGAATTCAAAAGACATTTTTATCTTTCCTCCTGCACTTTATTTATTCCTGATTACAGCTTCACTAAGTATACAATAATATTGTAACTCTTTTTGTTGATTTTTGCAAGTATTTTTCGCAATTTTTTTGTGTTATTTTTTTCTTTTTTTCTAAAAATACGCTTTTTTTACAAATACAGCCTATTTATTATAAAGCTTTACGTATGCGGTACTGGTCTCACGGACGTCTATCTGACCTATATCATCCTCGTAAAGCTCCTCTACGACCTTTACGACCATAGCTATTTTATACTTTATATTCTCCGTGCTTCCCAGCTTTACGTCGAATCTTGAATCAAAATCCATACTGATGTCAAACTTATCGGTCATATCGATGGTATCTATTTTATCCACGACCCCGTTTGCTTCCACCGCAACTATGATCTGATCCACCATGTTCATAAGAGTATCGTCGCTATAAATAACCTTTTCTCCCACGACGCATCTTTGGATCCTGTCGCTTACCACCGTTATCCTGTGAACGCCGCCGTCATCGGGAGAGCTGCACATTTTAATGACTCTCTGCTCATCATTTATGGCGTAGTACTCTTCCCCCAGCTTTATACACATATCCCCCATATCCTCGTCAAAGCTTATGCTTACCGAGGACGGAAAAACCAGGCTCACCTTTACGTTACACAGATAATGATATTCCGCCTCAAGCTTCTTTTCAATGCGCGCGGCATCGATGCTGTAAAGAACGTCTCCCTCCTTGATCCCCGCGGAAGCAATGATATCTTCGACACTGTAAAGCTCGGTGGGCTTAACGTCCACCGTTGCCACCTTACATAGGTTTGTTATCAGTATCCAGGCTACAACGCCTACGCAAAGGACTATGATCACCGAAAACAGCAACCACTGTCGGAGCTTATTATATCTTTTTTTGTCCTTTACGTCGAATACACTTTTTTCATCTGTAACGACCTGAGTCGTCGTGTCCCTTTCGCTCATTTTTTCAATAGCAGACTTATCTGCTCGTATATGATATTCTGAGCTCCGGGTCTTGCAAGGGCTCTCATATTCTTTTCCATTTCAAGACGCTTACTTTCATCAGAAAGGATCTGCTCCACCGCCTCAGTGAGACTTTCGCCCCCCAGCTTGTTTTCTTCTATCAATATAGCCGCACCTGCGTCTGAAAAGACCTTTGCGTTTTTATATTGATGGTTATCGGTAACGTATGGCGAAGGGATCAGTATCGCCGCCTTACCCAGAATTGCAAGCTCGCTTAAGGTTATTGCACCCGCACGGCTGATAACAAGATCCGCTGCAGCCATTTTGGAAGGCATATCGTATATATAGTCACAAAGCTCAACGTCAGCAAGCTTATCTATTCCATCCTCTCTTGCCTTTGTCATCCAGGCTTCATAGCTTCCGGTTCCGAAGGCGTGGATATGCTTAACTCCCTTTTTTGATGAATAATCCCTTATAAGGCCGTAAACCGCCTCGTTAACGGGACGTGCACCAAGAGAGCCTCCGTAGGAAAGAATGCAAGGCTTATCTATTCCGAGCCTTCTTCTTTCTTCCTCCTTATCCGCTTTAAGGATCGCGGGATTTACGGGATTTCCGCAAAACACCGCTCTTTCCGGATGCTTTAAAAAGCCCGCCGTATTTTCAAAGGAGATCATAACTCTGTCAACGTATGCGCTGAGCTTTCTTGTGGTAACTCCCGGAACAGCATTCTGCTCGTGGATCAAGGTGGGTATCCCCATCTTCGTGGCGGCACGAAGGATGCTCCAGCTCACGTATCCGCCGGTTCCTATTACGATATCCGGGCGAAAATCCTTTACTATCTTCTTTGCATTGGATACACCCATGACCGCATAATACGCCGCCTTGCAATTGTGCACAACGTTTTTGGGACTTATCTTTCTTTTAAAGCCGTAGCTTTTTACATGACGGATCTTAAAGCCTTCCTTTGTAACGAGACGGTTTTCCATTCCCGAGGGTGTTCCCACAAAGATTATCTCGCTATCGGGCTCTTCTTCCAATATCTTTTTGGCAATGGAAAGAGCCGGATTAATATGGCCTGCCGTTCCCCCGCCGCTTAAGATTACTTTGATAAGCCTCACTCCTAACTTTTTTCTATATATGAAAACCTGGAAATATTAAGTATAATACCCATTTCCGCACTGAGCATTACCATTGCCGAGCCTCCGTAGCTGAAAAACGGAAGACTTACACCCGTTGAAGGTATGGAGTTTGTAACAACGGCAATATTCAACACCACCTGGATCGCGACCTGAAGTATCAGCCCAAGCACGACCAGAGTCGTATACTGAGTCGGTGCATGCTTGGCTATATAAAAGCCGCGCCATATCAAGACCCCGAACAAGGCTATGACCGCCAAAGCAAATACAAAGCCCAATTCTTCACAGAGAATAGCGAAAATGTAGTCGTTTTGAGGCTCGGGAAGCCACAGATGCTTCTGGGTGCTCTGACCAAGTCCCTTTCCCCATATTCCGCCCGAGCCGATAGCATAAAGAGACTGCAAGGGCTGCCATCCCTTTCCCGAGGGATCCATTTCGGGATGAAGCCAGTTTTCTATACGGCTTGATCCATGATCGGTGGCAAACAAAAGCACGACCATCAGCACTGCCGCAACACCTGCAAGACCAAAGAAGTAAAGCTTTCTCGTGCCTCCCAAAAACATCATCGCCGCGATAATGAGAAGTATGATTATCATTGCGGAAAGGTGGGGCTCCTTATAAAGCAGAAATGCTATCACTCCGAAAACCAAAATAAAGGGTACTACACCGTGTAAGAAGGTCTTCATTTTTTTCTGATTATCCACGATGTATTCCGCAAAAAACAAAACCACTGCCACCTTGGCAACCTCCGATGGCTGAATCTGTATCGGACCAAGCTCTATCCATCTTGTGGCACCGTTTACGTTTTTACCAACGAACAAGACCGCGATCAGTAAAAGTATACTGACCACCATAATGACCTTTGTAAACTTTTTTATGATCAAATAGTCAACCATGGTACATAACCACATAACCACGGCAGAGGCAGCCAACCACATGACCTGACGGCTTACAAAGTAATAGCTGTCGCCAAACTCGTTTTTGGCATAGGCATAGCTGGAGGTAAAGACCATTGTGGTTCCAATGCACAAAAGCAAAACGACGATGATCAAAAACGGTCGATCGATACCGCTTTTCATTCGGACGATCTTGCGCGTTCTCACCGCCTTGCTTTTTAAAAGTCTGTGTTTTTTTCTGACTATACCGCTTTCGGACTCACTGTCGTTTTCCGTCAGGGTCTTTGATTCTAAATTTTCCAATGGTTATCTCCTACGTCAAAATAAAAAATAACTTAACGCGCAGAGGACAAGTGTTATAAGAGTAAAAATGAAAACGATCTTCTGTTCTCCCCAACCGCACATTTCAAAATGATGATGTATGGGCGACATTTTGAATACGCGCTTTCCGGTAAGCTTGAAGGAGAGCACCTGGATAATAACGGAAAAAACCTCCACAAAGTACATCAAGCCAACGATCACGATAATCAGAGGCTGTCCAACAAGGAAGGAAAGTCCCACAACGGCACCTCCCAAAAAGAGACTGCCCGTATCACCCATAAAGATCCTTGCGGGGTGAATGTTATAAAACAAAAATCCTATAAGACCGCCGATAAGACCGCCTGCAAGCGTCAGTCTGGCAGTGAAAAACGAAGGCTGAAGGATGCTTAAGGAGAATAACACCGCGGCGAAAAACAAAGTGATCGCCAAGGTAATGCTTCCCGCAAGTCCGTCGATGCCGTCTGTAAGATTAACGCTGTTTACAGTAAATGCAATAAAGAAAAGACAGAATATCCAATAGAACACTCCAAGCTCAAGCTCCACCCCGAAAAACGGAATCGGAATAGCGGTGGACGTTATTGCTCCCGATGCGCTCATTGCCCACAAAAACAACGCCGCCGAAGCAAACTGAAGCACAAGCTTTTGCATTGCGCTCAGACCCTTATTCTGCTTTTTCACAAATTTGGTAAAGTCATCCACAAAGCCGATAGCCCCGGATAGGATCATAAAGCCCAGAACCGCAAGGGTCGCCATATCCTTTGTCTTGACTATGCTCACAACCGCAAAGAGAGCAAAGCTGATAAGAATACCCGCTATAAAGAAGAGTCCTCCCATAGTGGGGGTTCCTTCCTTATTTTTGTGCCAACGAGGACCTATATCCAGGATCTTCTGTCCCATTTTGATCCTCATCAAAAACGGTATAAACTTTTTTTCCAGAAGCACCGTAGCCAAAAAGCTGCAGAGTACGCTTCCGGCAAAGATCAAAATAAGAGTCTGCATTTGTGTCATACCAAAATTCTCAAATCTTTCATTCTCCGTCCAAGCCCGAGAGGGTTATGGCCCTTTCAAGTTTCATTCTTCTGGAAGCCTTAAACAGTACGCAATCGTCCTCGGTTACTATCTGCTTAAGCTTTCTGCTTAAAGCCTCGATATCGTCAAAGCACATTGCCCTCCTCTGATCAAAGCCGTTTTCCACTGCGGCACGCATAATAAGCCTTGCCTGTGTACCGTAGCAAAGGATATAATCCGCATTCTCGCTTGCCTTTACGCCCACCGCTCTGTGAGCCGCCTCTGACATCAATCCAAGCTCAAGCATATCACCAAGAACTGCAATCCTTCTTTCGGAGCAGCCGCCCAAAACGTTTAACGCCGCCGTCATGCTTTCGGGGCTTGCGTTATAGCAATCCGCTATGACCCTTACAGAATCCTTGACGTATATCTTCTGTCTGAGCTCTCCCGGCAGATAAGCCGCGATACCTCTTGCAATACCGTCAAAGGGTACGCCGCATTCGATACCTGCCGCATAAGCGAACAAAGCATTCTTTACAAAATGATCGCCAACTGCCGGTATCGTGATCCTTATTTCTCCTTGTGGCGAAATGGCATCGAAGGCAATGTAGTTTGAGCCCTTGAAAATATCAAGGGGATATATATCGTTCTCTATTCCAAAGCCTGAATACACCACCTTGAAATCCTTCAAAGCCTCCTTGGCGTAATCGTCTCTCAACAAAGGCTCATCTCCGTCCAATATAACAACAGAGCCCTTTTTCATACCCTTGAGTATTTCAAGCTTGGCGTTTCTTATATTTTCTCTTGTTCCGAGATTTTCAAGGTGGCTTACACCGATGTTGGTTATAAGCGCAATATCGGGCCTTGCAAGACCGGTCAGATATTCAATCTCTCCCGCATTACTCATTCCCATTTCGCAAACCAAAGCCTCAGTATCTCTTTCAAGACCGCAAAGAGTCAGCGGAAGTCCGATATGGTTGTTGAAATTACCCTTTGAAAAATGGGTCTTGTATCTTTCTTTAAGTACACTGGCAACAAGCTCCTTGGTGGTGGTCTTTCCCACGCTTCCGGTTATTCCTACCGTAAGGCGAAGGTTTGCACTGTCTCTGCAAAGCCTTCCGATGTCTCCCAGAGCCTTGTAGGTGTCGGGAACCACAATGTCATAGGGCGGAACGGGAAACTCCCTTTCGGTAACGACTGCTCCGACCCTTGCACGCATCTCCTCGATGAAATCGTGACCGTCGAAACGGCTTCCCTTCAGAGCAATAAATATATCACTGTTATTTACGTTTCTGCTATCAGTTGAAATGCCGGTTATCTGAGTATCCGGATCGCCGATAAGCCTGCCGTTGCAAGCCTCGGAGATCTGACCTAATGTAAAAGTCATCATATCAGTTCTTTCCTCTGTAAAAATGCTCCTTAACAACTTCCCTTTCGGAATAAGGATGCTTTCCGTTCTTATCTATTTCGTACTCCTCGTGACCCTTTCCCGCAAGAATGATAACGTCACCCTCGCCGGCAATATCCATAGCATAGCGTATAGCCTCGGATCGGTCCTCTATAACAGCGTATTCATTGCAAGGCTTTGTAATGCCTTCAAGGATATCCTTTATGATATCCGCCTTTTCCTCGCTTCTCGAATTGTCACTGGTAACCACAACGTAATCACTGAGGCGGCTTGCCACCTCTGCCATAAGAGGACGCTTTGTACGGTCTCTGTCTCCTCCGCAGCCAAAGAGTGTGATTATTCTCTTATCACAAAAGCCTCTCACTGTCTTTATCACGTTTTCAAGTGCATCGGGAGTGTGAGCAAAGTCGATAAACACACTGTAGGGTGCATCAATATCCACCCTGTCTATTCTACCCTTGACGTTATCCATTTCCGCCAATGCTCCGCTTATGCAGATGGCGGATATCCCCGCCTCCATTGCGCAGGCCGAAGCGGCAAGCGAGTTACTTACGGAAAACTCACCGGGAATACCAAGCTTTATTCTGAATATTCCATCCAGACTCAAAAGCTCGTATTCAACGCCCCTTGCGCCCTTCATTCTAACGTTTTTGGCATTGTACTGGGCGCTGTTATTGCCCTTTCCGCTGAAGGTCTTATGCTCGCAGGGACAACCGGCAACTATTCTTTCGTATGACGGATCGTCAAGATTGACCAAAAGCTTGTCACTGAGAGCAAAAAGCTTTTTCTTGCATTCAAGATACTCATCCATATCCTTATGAAAATCCAGATGATCCTGAGTAAGATTTGTAAATATTGCAATGTCAAAATGCATTGCGGCAAGCTTTTCAAGCTTCAGTGCGTGGCTGGAGGCTTCCATAATAAGCACCTCAACACCGCCCTCCCTCATTTTTCTCAAAAGAGGGAACAAAAGCTCGGGATCGGGAGTGGTAAGAAGATTTTCGCCCTCCCCCAATGAATATTCCTCATCGCCGATAAGGTATTTCATAGTGCCCAAAAGCCCGGTCTTAAAGCCCGCTTTGTCAAATATAGCCTTTATCATGCAGGAGGTAGAGGTCTTTCCGTTGGTTCCTGTAATTCCGATAACAAAGCTGAATTCCCTTTGAGGGTTTCCCACAAGATTTGCCTGCATCAGAGTATTTGCCGCCCTCGTGTTATCCACAAGAACGTAAGGCAGATCCTCCTCGGGCTGCTTTTCGCAAATAAGCACCGCAGCACCCTTTGCCACAACACTTTGCGCCGCACGGTGAGAATCGTATTTCTGCCCCTTTATACAAACAAAAACACAGTTCGGAGTAACCTTTCTTGTATCGGAGCAAATAACAGACACTTCAATGCCGAGATCTATATTCGTTTTTTGGATCCTTACACCCTTTAAAAGCTGCTCTAAAGTCATATTTGCTCCTTTCCTAATCAGTCGGTCATTCCGTCAACGTGTCTGAAACGAACTGAGATCACGGTTCCCGGAGCCACCTTCTCTCCCGGAGCAATGCTCTGAGAGATCGCTATAGCTCCCTCCATCATCGATAGATTTCCGTCGATGATCTCAAGGTTAAGCCCTGAATTGATTATCTTTTTATTTACGTTTGCGGCGGTCATTCCGATAACGTCGGGAACGATCACGGTCTCCTCGGCGGACTGAGCATCCGTGTAGAGAACCACAACTCCGTTACCGGAAAGCTGAGTTCCCGCCTGGGGAGTCTGGCTGATGACCTTACTTCCCTTGCCGACCACCTTATATTCAAGCCCAAGCTGCTTGATCAGATTCTGTGCTGTGCCGGTGCTTCTTCCTACGTAATTGCCCACTGTCTTTCCTATGGATTCAAGCTCCTCATCACTGTATTGAGGATCTATTCCCAGATAAGGCAATACCTCGCTGAGTATCCTTGATGCGATAGGCGCCGCAACCACACCGCCGTAATAATCGCCAACAGGCTCATCGACTATGGTCATAACTGCGACCTCGGGATCATCCGCAGGTGCAAAGGCAACGCAGGAAGCTATATAATACTTCTTATCATCCGTTGATATTTCGGTTTTGGTGGAGGTACCGGTCTTTGCGGCTATTCTGTAGCCCTGAACAGCGGCATTCTTCGCTCCTCCGCTTTCCACCGCGCCCTCGAGTATCGTCCAAAGGGTCTTTGCGGTCTCGGTGGAGATTATCTGTCTTTTGGGTGCGGCGTTGTACTGCTCCAGCACGTTATGATTTTCATCAAGCTTTGCGCTGAGAACGTGAGGAGTGACCAGATATCCGCCGTTAGCTATGGAGCATATCGCCGAAAGATGGCTTATGGGAGTGACCTTAAAGTTCTGTCCGAAGGATGCAACCGCGAGGTCTACGTTGGAAAAGGTGTTAAGATCAAAAAAGTAGTTCGAGGTCTCACCCTGAAGATCTATTCCCGTCTTGGAGGTATATCCGAAGGCCTGATAGTATTTATAGAAAAGATCGTTGCCCAATCTTTCACTCATTTTAATAAATACGGGGTTGCAGGATTGCTGAAGAGCACCCGCGAAGGTCAAAACACCGTGTCCCGCTCTGCGGTGACAGTGAATAGGACTCTGATAGTTTGGTATCCTCAAGGAGCCATAGCAGGTAAAGGTCTCGTCAACCCTTACAAGCTCCTCCTCAAGCACCATTGCCGCAGTTATCTGTTTAAACGTCGAGCCGGGCTCGTAAAGCTCGGTTATAGCCTTATTTTTCCAAAGTGAATACAAAAGCTCCGTCTCGTACTTGTTTTTCTCTTCTTGAGTTCCCGAGAACTTGGAAAGCAGCTCTAAGGAAGCCTCGTCAAGGCTGTAAGGAGAGTTAAGATCGTAATCCGGCTTTACACTTGAAGCAAGAATCGAGCCGTCCTTTACGTTTATTACTATTCCCACAACTCTGTTTTGTGCCCTTGTTTCCTCCAGAGCGGTCTGCAAATGCTTCTCAACTATTCTCTGGACAGTCCAGTCAAGAGTGACCATTATATCGGTACCGTCCTGTGCAGAAACGTAGCTCTCGTACTTGGAGGACATTTCTCCGCCCACGCCGTCCTTGGCAGACACGATCTTACCCGGTACGCCCTTGAGAATATCGTCGTAATAGGCCTCAACACCCATTACTCCGTTATCATCCGCATTTACAAAGCCTATTACGTGGCTTGCAAGGTCGCCGTAGGGATAATATCTCTTCGCTTCCTCAACAAAATGTATATATCGACCATAGAGCTTGTCTGCCACCATCTCCCTCACGGGAGTAGCCTCATCAAGCTCTACCTTTTTCTTTATTGTTTCATCGGCTCGGTTGGTCTTGTTTGCCTTTTCCAGGACCATACTCTTTTCAACGCCCAAAAGCGAGGAAAGCTCGTTGGCGATATCCTCTTTAATGGAGATAGTGTAATCGTCAAAAGCCTCTCTCAAGGCTTTTTCCATATTCTTCTTTTGGTTTTCGGCTGCGTGATCGACACGGTTTTGAATATATTCCTCAACGCTCATATTCGGAATGGTGTTGGGTGAAATAAATATTCTCTCCACCGTGGAGCTGACTGCAAGAGTTTTCATATTGCAATCGTAAATAGTGCCTCTTTTTGCTCCTATCTCCACCTCGTAGGTAAGCTGAGATATACTGTCGCTTCTGTACTGATCGTAATTAACGATCTGTATCTCTACGAGCTTTCCTATGAGCAGCGCGGAGCACAGCACTATGATCGCAAAGACCCAAGCGGATCTTCTAACTATCAAAAGCCTTCCGGCATTAAATTTTTCGTTCATCCAAAATCCTTTCGGCCCACTGCATTTCTATTGCGGACACACTAAAAAGTATGCCGATGCACCGAATTTTATTCCCCGAATCCCAAAAGAGATGCAAAAACGCTAAGCAGGTTTCCGATTCCGGAGCTTTCATTGGGAGAGGTTATCTCCACCACGTCGTCTCCCGCAAGAGAAACGTACTTCTTTGGCAACTGATCCGCCCTTACCATTCCGTATTCCTCTACGGCAATCCTCTCTATCTCATCAAGGTCGTATTTATTCTCAAGTCTGAGCTCCAAAGCGGTGACCTGATCCTTGTAGGAGGATATCTCCCCCTTAAGATCGGATATATCGGAGGAATAATCGTCTATATGAATAAATAGCGTTATGATATACATAAGGCTGACGGTTATCGCAAGACAGCAGGCGATGACCGAAATGGGAAAGGGCTTTTTTCTCTCATTCTTTTCGGTTATTACCTCTATCTTGGTCTTTACCGCTCCCGCAACCCTTTTACGGCTTATCGCGGAATTGTCCGATCTTACGGAAGGGATCCTCGTAGCCTTAAGCCTTGTGCCTTGACCGGAAACAGGCTCTCCGCGAAGCTTACCGTCTGCGTTCTCGTTTTTATAAGGGGTCGCAACGTATCTTTTATTGATTCGGTTAAGGTTTGAGGATATACGCTCAGCGCTGTCCCTCTCACCGGAATATTCCTTTCTGGGATGTGCCTTGGGAACGTAGCCATCCATAGGATCGCTAACGGGAGCGCCTGACGGTACGTTATCTTTTATTTTTTCGTTATCCTTCGCCTTCGAGCGAGTAGACATGGAATCCATCCTGACGTCTCCTTTCCTTTAACATCCTTTTTGATCCTAAACGATCTTTCTTGCCCCTCTGAGCTTTGCGCTTCTGGAGCGACTGTTTTGACTGTTTTCCTCATCCGAGGGCAAAACCGGTTTTCTGTTCACCAGCTCAAGACTTTGCTTGAAGCCGCAAACGCATACCGGGAAGCTCTTGGGGCAGGTACATCCGCTGACGTAGCCCTTGAAGGCCTCCTTCACTGCTCTATCTTCAAGAGAGTGGAATGTGATTATGGAAATAATACCGCCCTTTTTCAACAAACGCACTCCCGCATCTATTGCCTTGGGAATGATCTCAAGCTCTCCGTTGACCTCAATGCGTATTGCCTGAAAGGTCCTTCTTGCGGGATGCTTTCCCTCAAAGCGCTCCTTGGCACTGAATGCACTCTTGACTATCTCGGCAAGCTCAAGCGTTGTCTCGATAGGCTTTTTCTCTCGGGCGTTACAGATAGCCCTCGCCACCGAGGCGGCATTCTTCTCTTCTCCGTAGCGGAAAATTATGCTCGTAAGCTCTTGCCTTGAATACTTGTTCACAACGTCTGCGGCAGTGAGCGGATCCTCCCTGCACATCCTCATATCCAAGGGCGCATCATTGTGATAGGAAAAGCCTCTTTCCGGGGTATCCAGCTGATACGATGATACACCGAGATCCATAATGATACCGTCAACGGAGTCAAAGCCCGCTTTTTTTACTATATCTTCAAGATTAACAAAGTTATCGTTGACAAAGATCATTTTTTCCTTGTGCTCCCTAAGCCGCTCCGACGCCGCCTTGATTGCATCCTTGTCTCTGTCAATGCCGATTATTCTTCCTTTTTCCGATAGCCCCTGCGCCAGAAGCAGGCTGTGTCCGCCTCCGCCCAAGGTACAGTCCACGTAAACCCCGTCGGGCTTCAGCTCCAGCATCTCCACGCTCTCGTTCAAAAGCACGGAGAAATGATTAAAGCCACCCATCAGAAGCTGTATCCCGAAAGAAGCTTGAGCATCTCTTCGGTGTCACAGGTCTCCTCGTACTTGTTATATTCTTCTTCTGCCCATATTTCAGCGTGATTATCAACACCCAGTATTATAACCGACTTTGTTATATTGGCATTCTCCCTGAGCTTCTGAGGCAATACTATTCTGCCCATACTGTCTGCATTGATCTCCATAGCCGAGGAGAAAATAAACCTCTTCACCTTTGCTGCGGTGATCTCGGGAAGATTAACAAGCTTATCCACAAATACCTGCCATTCCTTTGCGGAATATACGTTGATACATTTATCAAGAGAACGGGTAACCACAAGACTGTCGCCGGTTTCATCCCTGAGCCTTGCGGGAATAAACAGTCTGCCCTTGGCATCCACGTTATATTTGTACTCTCCCAAAAGCATATACCCACTCTCCCTTCAAACAAAAATCATCATTTCGTGGTCAATTTATGGATTTTTTAACCTTTTTTAGCCACTTTTAACCACTACACCCATATTATAAACCATAAAAAAGAAAAATTCAATAGTTTTTTTAATATTTGACAAATTTTTTTGAAGTTTTTTTCTTATATGTAATATATAATGCCCAAGAAAAGCCGCTTTGAAAAGATGAAAGAAATTTCAGCCCCCTTTTAAAGCCCTGCCTTTACCGTACAAAACGACCCTTACAAAAAAGAAAAAGCGCGGCAGTTTTCTGCCGCGCAAACAAGCTGTTCATCCATTTATCAATTCTTTGATCCGAGCTATAGCCGCCTCGGGGACGTATTTATCAAGCTCTCTTCCGTAGCGCAAAAGCTCCCTCACAAAGGTGCTTGATACAAAGGAGTGCTCTTTTTTGGCGGGAAGGATCACCGTTTCGCATCCCTCCAGCTCGCGGTTGATCTCATAAAGAGAACATTCGTACTCAAAATCCACACTGTTTCTTGCACCCTTCACGATCACCGCATCGTGTTTTTTCGCATATTCACATAAAAGACCGTCGCAGCTTCGGGCTTCAACTCCGTCCAAGCCCTCCACCGCCGCGCGGGCAATGGAAAGTCTTTCCTCAAGATCAAACATACATCTTTTGGAGCCGTTATCCATAACCAAAAGTATCACCCGATCGAATATCTCACGGGCTCTCATAACAACGTCCAGATGTCCGTTAGTTATGGGATCAAAGCTACCGGGAATCACCGCACATCTTTTCATGACCCGATCCTCACCATATAAACAAAGGTCTTGCCGTACTTATACTTTTTTACCGATTCGATGCCTTCCGCGCCCTCAAGCTCGACCTCGCCGTTATCGGTCTCACAAAGAACGATAGCGCCATCGTTGAGAAGACCGTTTTTCAAAAGTCTTTTTACTATCTCTCCTATTATCTCCTTGCCGTAGGGCGGATCAGCGAAGACTATATCGAACTTCTCGTTTTGTTTGCCTGCGTTTTTTATATACTCTCCGTACTCACTGCGAATGATCCTGGACCTATCGGTAAAGCCCGTCTTCACAACGTTCTGACGGGTAACGTTAAGGCTATCCTGACTTGCATCAACAAATACCGCAAAGGCGGCGCCGCGGGAAAGAGCCTCCAGACCGAGCTGACCGCTTCCGCTGAAAAGATCCAAGACCCGCGCTCCCTCTATATCAAACTGGATGGAACTGAACATGCCCTCTTTAGCCATTTCCGTTGTAGGTCGGACCTGATCTCCCTTCGGAGAAAACAACGTCATCCCTTTGGCTGATCCGGTAATGATCCTCATAACATTCTTCCTTTCAAAGCTTCTTTGGTATATTGTAACACACCACGGCAAAAAAATCAACAAAGAGAAAAAAATTACGAAATTTCAATTTTTCACTTTACAAATATTACGAAATATGCTATAATACGGTAGATAAAAGTGAAAAAAATGATGATAAGGGGTATTATATGAGTTTTTCGCAAAGAGTTCTCGAGCTTATAAAGGAAAAAAACATTCCCAAATCCGAGTTGGCAAGAGCTGCCGAGATCCCCTATACAACCTTAGACAGTATGCTCAAGCGCGACAGTGACACCGCGCGACTTGAAGCAATGTTCAGAATAGCCGCCTATCTGGACGTAAGCCTTGAGGAGCTTATTTATCCCGGCGGAAAAGCAAATGCATCGGGCTTGACCGAGGAAGAAAAACGGCTTTTGGAAAATTACCGTAATCTCGACACAAGAGGAAAAAGGACTGTATCTGCATTTTTACGCTGTGAATCGGAAAGTCAAAAGGCTCAAAGACCGCTTCACAAGCCCGCAAGAAGCATTCCGGTATACGATGCACCTGCAGCGGCAGGAGCCGCCTTGCCTTTACTCAGCGACGATTTTTCTTTGATCCCCGCAGACGGCATACCGGATCAGACTGATTTCGGAATAAAGATCAGCGGAGACAGTATGGAGCCTCTGATAAAGGATCAGAGTGTAGTATGGGTACAGAATACCCCCACCCTTTCCGGCGGAGATATCGGAATATTTCTCCTCAACGGAGAAAGCCTTTGCAAAAAGCTCCAGACCTCCCCATCAGGCTGCAAGCTTATTTCCCTTAACCCAAAGTATGCACCCATCACGGTATTGGACACCGATGAGCTCAAGGTCGTCGGCAAGGTCCTGATCAAATAATCAAGGAGTCTGAAGATGAATAAAAAAACCTCAAAAGCCCTTTGGCTCCTTGCATTCATCCCCCTTGCAGCAGCCTTGATATTGTTCTGGTCCTTCCAACAAGCCACCCCCGTCACCTCGGCATTGCTTTCATCAGAGGTACTTGGCGAAAAGGAATTTACAGATCCCGAGCAATGTGAGATGTTCAACGCAATGATAAGCGAGGCGGACCTTATAGAAGCTCCGATCAACCCATTGGAAAGCTACCACAGTTTCAAGCTCACGCTGAAGAATATGACGGGAGAAACCGATTACGATCTGTATCTCAGCGGAAACGCAGCAGACAGCCTCTTTACAGACTCTGAGGGAACGCTGTACAGAATATCCACCGAAAATGCACTGTGGCTCCTTACGCGCGAAGGTCTGGACTACATAGATCCCGATTATTGTATCCCCGCCGTAAGCTTTTCCTCCGACTCAGGCACGGTAGATATTTCCTCCTGCCAAGATTCCACTTGGACCTACCTCGGCGCAGACGAGAAAGAGCATCAAAGAAGCGAATCCCCCGCCGAGGATGTCACGGTCGAGTACCTCGCCTCCAAGCAGTGGGAGCTCAACTTCTCAATTGAGCCCGATTGGAGCCTTGTCACCGTCAAGGATGGCGACATTATCATTTTCAGCGACAGCCACAAGGAGCTTTCCTCCTTCAGCTATTCCAAGGATGCTATGCTCAGCGTTACGGCGGAAGCAAAGTGGAATAAGACCCCCGACTCAGAATATTACGGAAGCACGGTTGCAAGCTTCACACTTTCCAGCAACGCCCCTGCAAGCTTCTCCATAAGCTCCGACAGCTGCTACCCCGGAGAGCTGATCTCCATTCTTTGCAAAAACTGCCATAACGGAGAAATCACACTTTCAGGAAATTTAAACGGGGCCGAAAATGCAAGGATAATAGACTATTGCGGCGAAAAGATCATTCTTCTTCCCGTAAACGTTACCACTCCCAAGGGAGATTATGAGCTGAAGGTAAAGGGTGAGGGCTTGGAGCAAAGCTTTTTACTTAAGGTCAATGAGAAAAGCTTTGTCACCGAAACTCTTACCAATCTAAGCTTCAACGATCTAAAAAGCGCACACGAGCAGGAAGAAGAAGCCCTAAAGGAAATATTCAAGTCCTCCTCGGATACAGCTTTGTGGTCAGGTAATTTTTCGGTACCCGTCTCAGGGGAAGACAGTTGGATAAGCACCCGCTTCGGATCCTTCATCAAGGCAGAGGGCTACAACGGCTCGATACGCCACCTCGGAGTTGATTACGTGCAGCTTCCCTCAACCTTCATTGCCGCATCCAATGACGGAGAGGTGGTCTTCGCAGGTAAGCTCCCCTACTCCGGTAACACCGTCATTATAGACCACGGTCTCGGATATTTCACCGTTTATTCCTGCCTCGATACCATTTCAGTAAGCAAGGGTATGAAGGTATTCCGTTCCCAGACTCTCGGAACTCTGGGTAACAGCGGTATAACAAGCGGAAACTATCTGCATTTTGACGTGCGCATCTGGGGGGTAAGCGTTAATCCCCACACGGTCCTCGGCACAACTCCCGATTTCTTTGATCTTAAGCTGTCCGGAAACTAAGCTTTCGCCGACAGTTAAATAATAAGGAGATAATTATGATCAGGTATCAATTTTTGCGATTTCCCGGAGGGAAAAGCAAGGCTGTGACCTTCAGCTATGACGACGGCGTAAAACAGGATGAACGCTTTGCAAAAACATTGTCAAGGTACGGCTTAAAGGGAACCTTCAATCTTAACAGCGATGAACTGAAAAAGGGCAGAGGTCTCTCCACCGAGCAGATCAAGGAATTTATCATCAATGCAGGCCACGAGATAGCCGTACACGGCTACAATCACCGCGCCAACGGAACTCTCCGCCCCATCGAAGGCATCAGAGACGTTTTGGACGAAAGACTTGAGCTTGAAAGAAAGTTCGGAATGATCATCCGCGGAATGGCTTATCCCGATAGCGGTATAACCCGTTTTGTTAACGGAACCGACTATTCTATGGTCAAGAACTATCTTCAAGAGCTTGATATAATGTACTCGAGGACCCTCTCCGGTGACAACGATCGCTTCGAGCTTCCTTCCGATTGGCACGCCTGGATGCCCACTGCCCATCACAATAACCCCAATATTATGGAATACATAAAAAAATTCGTAGAGCTTGAAGTCACCGGCTACGGCTCAAGACCCGCTCCCAGACTTTTCTATATCTGGGGACATAGCTACGAATTCGATAACAATGACAACTGGGATCACCTGGAAAAAATCTGCGAAGCAATAAGTAATAAGGATGACATCTGGTACGCCACCAATATGGAAATATGCCAATACGTCAAAGCCTATGAATCCTTAAGCTACAGTGCCGACGGAAAGCTTATTTATAATCCCACACTGTTTACCATCTGGCTTTTGATAGACAATCAACTCTTTACAATCGAGCCCGGAAAGACTCTGGATATCCGCGATAAGTTTTGAGCTATCCTTCCTCCCTTCCTTGAAGGAAGGGAGGAAGCCTTTTGCCGAAAAATAAAATTCTCCAAACCTCTTGATTTGCTTTGGTCTATGTGATATAATATGTAGGCTATGCGGGTGTGGCGGAATTGGCAGACGCGCCAGACTTAGGATCTGGTGTCCTCGACGTGCAGGTTCAACCCCTGTCACCCGCACCAAAAAATCCAAGTTGAAAGACTTGGATTTTTTCATTTGTGCCGCAGGCACAACATCATTTGCGTGCAACGCACGCAACATCATTTCGAGCAAAGCGAGAACATCATTGCCGCCCCGCGGCACAAATGAACGAGGTTGTGCTTTGCACAAATGATGTACTTCGTATTGATGTTACGCCTTGTGGCGTAAACGATGTTGCGCTTCGCGCAAACGGAATCGTAACCGTTTCTTTGATTAGCTGATTGACAGTTGAGTTTTAACTGAAAGTACGATATATGTTGAAAATAATCCATTGGGGATTTGTGTAATGGCAGCACGACAGACTCTGACTCTGTTTGTGAGGGTTCAAATCCTTCATCCCCAGCCAAATAAGCACGGTGGCTTTGATACAAAGCCACCGTGCTTTTCTGTCTTCGCTTTTTATAATAACAAGTGTTAAGGCAGTCCCTGATATATAAAGCTCCTTTTTCACCTTGTGTTTTCGTTACTTCTATTGGAGATCACTTTATCTCTAAAAGCTCATATCCCGCATCAACGATGGCCTTTGTCAAAGCTTCGTCGGATACTTTTTTCCCAAGCTTGACCCTTGCGGTCTTTTCCTCAAGGCTGACCGTCACCTCATCAACGCCATCTACTGCCGCAAGCGCCTTCTGAACGTGCATAACGCAATGCTGACACATCATACCTTCGATCTTCAATACCTTTTCCATTTTTATATCTCCTTTGATCTGTACCGCGGTATCAGCCTCGGTACTGTTATTTTTTGCTTTAAACCACCTAAGGCGCAAAGCGTTACTTACCACAAAAACAGAGCTGAAGCTCATTGCCAAAGCTCCTATCATAGGATTCAGCTTCAGCGCAAAAGGAATGAAAAACACGCCCGCCGCCACCGGTATACCTATAATATTATATATGAATGCCCAAAACAGATTTTGCTTAATATTGCGAATGACCGCCTTACTGAGTCTGATAGCTGTTGCAACGTCCATAAGATCGCTTTTCATCAAGACGATATCCGCCGAATCAATGGCTATATCCGTTCCCGCGCCTATAGCGATACCCACATCCGCACGGGCAAGAGCGGGCGCATCGTTGATGCCGTCACCGACCATCGCAACCTTCTTGCCCTCGCTCTGCAAGCGACGGATCTCTTTCTCCTTATCCTGAGGAAGCATTTCCGCCACCACCTTATCAAGCCCAACCAGGCGACGGATAGCCTCTGCCGTCCTTGAATTGTCTCCCGTGAGCATAACCACCTCAATGCCCATATCGGAAAGCTCTCTTACCGCTTGACGGCTGGTAGGCTTTATAACGTCAGCCACTGCGATCACGCCAAGCAAGCTCCCTCCGTAAGCAAAGTAAAGAGGAGTCTTGCCTTCCTCGGCATATTTTTCTCCCAAGGAAAAAAGCTCTGTATCTGTAACGGAGTTTTCCTCCATTAATTTACGGTTACCTCCAAGGCAAGGCATTGAATCTATAATTCCGCTTATTCCCTGCCCCGCTATCTGACGAAAATCACTGACCTCATAAGACTTGGCTTTTTTCCCCTCTGCCTCGGCTACTATCGCCTCAGCCAATGGATGCTCCGAAAGCCCTTCAAGGGATGCCGCAAGAGAGAGAAGCCTAAGCTCGTCTACTCCCCCCTTACAGCCGATATCGGTTACCTTGGGTCTTCCTTCGGTGACCGTACCCGTTTTATCGAGAACCACGGTTTTAACGCGGTGCGCAGTCTCAAGCGCTTCTGCGGATTTTATAAGAATACCGTTTGCCGCTCCTCTGCCGGTTCCAACCATTATAGCGGTAGGTGTGGCAAGCCCCAAAGCGCACGGGCAAGAGATAACGAGAACGGATATCCCCACGGAAAGGGAAAACTCCAAGCCGTATCCCGCAATAAGCCACGCCGCAGCGGCAACGATAGCAATTGCGATAACGATAGGCACAAAAACCCTGCTGACCTTGTCGGCAAGCTTGGCGATGGGCGCTTTTGAGCTTGTGGCCTCATCCACGAGGCGTATGATCCGGGAAAGGGCTGTATCGTTGCCAACCTTAGTCGCCTGCATTTTCAAAAATCCCGATTTGATAACCGTAGCACCGATAAGCTTATCTCCGCTGCGCTTTTCCACGGGGATGCTCTCTCCGGTCAAGGCAGACTCGTCCACAGCGGCTCCGCCCTCAAGCACCACGCCGTCCACGGGAACCGACTCTCCCGCTTTCACTATGAGAACGTCACCCAAGACCACTTCCTCCACCGGAACAGAGATCTGCAAGCCGTCTCTTTCCACCGTAGCAACCTTGGGACTCAGGTCCATAAGCTTTGTAATAGCATCCGAGGTCCTTCCCTTTGCCTTTGCTTCCAAGGTCTTACCCAGAGAAATAAGGGTAAGGATCATCGCGGAGGACTCGAAATAAATATCCATCATAAAGTGATGAACGGTCTCAAGATCGCCGTGTCCCATTCCAAAGGCTATCTTATATATGGCATAGACACCGTACACCAAAGCGGCGCCCGAGCCGATGGCTATCAAGGAATCCATATTGGGTGCGCCGTGAAAAAGATTCTTGAAGCCGTTTTTGAAATAATGCTTATTTATAATGAGCACAGGAATAGCTAAAAGGAATTGAGTAAATGCAAAAGACAATGCATTCTCCACCCCCATAAAAAAAGCGGGAAGCGGCCAATTCATCATATTCCCCATAGAAAGGTAAAACAAGGGCACGGTGAAGACCAAGGACATAAAAAGCCTTTTCTTCATTATCTCATACTCACCCTGTGCGTTATCCGCCTTAGCCGTCTTGGCAGCTTTGTTTTCCCCTACGGATCTTAAAGACGCACCGTAGCCTGCTTTCTCCACCGCCGAGATTATCATATCAACAGTCAGTTCACCTTCATCGAAGCTTACCGACATACTGTTTTTCAAAAGATTGACTGCCACCTGAACCACTCCCGGAAGCTTTTTTACACAAGCCTCGACCCTCGCGGAGCAAGCCGAGCAGGTCATTCCGCTTACATTAAATTCCTCTCTTTTCGTAAGCCCGTCCCCCTCTCATCTACTGTATAGTATACCATTTTTTCCATAATATTTCAATGTTCAAACCATACTTTTCATTGGTTTTTATTAACGCCGCCGTTATAATTATTACCCAAACCGAGTAAAAGCTTATTTATAAAATGCCATCAAAAGAGTAGCTGCTACCATAAGAAACAGTCCCAGCTTCGCCCGAGGTGTCAATCTTTCCTTAAAAACCACGTACGAAAAACCGACGCTTACAAGAATGCTCAGCTTATCTATCGGAACCACGACACTGACAAGACCGTTGGCGATGGCATAATAGTAGCATAACCAGGAGGCTCCCGTTGCAACGCCCGAAAGAGCTATAAATCCCAGCTCCCTTTTATCAATGCTCTTCAGCTCCTTTTGCTTTCCGCGGTAGAAGACCATCCCCCAGGCAAGCAGCAGCACCACTGCCGTGCGAATGGCGGTTCCGAGATTTGACTCCACGTCCGAAATACCAAGCTTTGCAAGTATGGAGGTCAAAGCCGCAAACATTGCGGAAAGCACGGCATATAATCTCCAAGCCCGCCCCTCGGATTTATGCTCAACGCTCTTTTTCTCCACCATAAGAAGAATACCAACTGCAAGGATCAAGGTCGCAACAAGCTTTATTACAAGGTTGCTTCTTTCATCAAAGCAGATAATGGCTAAAAGAACGGTGATCACGGTACTTGATTTATCAATGGGAACGACCTTATTGATATCCCCAAGGGAAAGCGCCTTAAAATAGCATATCCAAGAGGCTCCCGTTGCGATTCCCGAGAGGACAAGAAACAAAAGAGATCTTGGGCTTATATCGCTTATAGTGGTCTGTGACCCTGCGATAAACACCATTAACCACGAAAAAATAAGAACAACTACGGTGCGAAGAGCTGTTGCCACATCGGAATCGGTCTTTTTTATACCGCATTTGGCAAGTATGGACGTAAGACCCGCAAAAAACGCAGAAAGAACCGCCGCCGTTAACCAGATCATTTTTCTCCTCCCATAGACAGTAATTTGAAATTGCTTTTGTCAAACTCCAACAGTCCCTCATCCCTCATTTTACTCAGCTCGTTTGACATTGCGCTTCTGTCCACCGACAGAAAATCAGCAAGCTGCTGACGGTTAAAGGGAATGGAGAATTCTGCGCTGTTTTGCCTTTTCGCCTCCTGAGACAAATAGGAAATAAGCTTCTCTCTGGTGGAGCGCATGGACATATGCCCCAGCTTTTGAACCAGGTATCTGTTTTTCTCCGAGATGGAAAAGAATAGATTATGCACCACCGCAGAGTGAAAACGGCAAGCTGAGGGGCAGGTAGTGAGAACTCTGTTGGCGTTAAAAAGTATCACCGCACTGTCCTCTACTGCCACCACGTCGTTAAATAAGGGGCCGCTTTCGGGAGCAATGTACGCCTCACCGAAAAGCTCTCCCACCGAGACTCTTCCCAAAATGCTTCTGTTTCCCCAATAATCGTCGTTACGAATGTGAAGACCACCCTCCACAAGAACAAGCATATCATTCAATCGTTCTCCTTGATTAAGCAGGTATTCCCCCTTTTTCAAAAAGCGGCACCTTGCATCAAGGCAGGACAGCATAGATACTATTTCCTCTTCCTTTAATCCGGAAAACATCTTTGTTCTTTTTAAAACAGGAATATATTTTTTCATAAAGCCTTCTTTTTGTTGTAAAAACAACAGATTTATTGGTTTTATTATACTATAATAATTACACAAAGTCAAGAATACAAAAAGGAGAGTTAAAATGATACGCAAGATCATCAAGATAGACGAAGAAAAATGCAACGGCTGCGGAAGATGCGCCGCCGCCTGCCACGAGGGCGCAATTGAAATGATCAACGGCAAAGCAAAGCTTACACGAGAGGACTACTGCGACGGACTGGGTGATTGTCTGCCCGCTTGCCCCACCAACGCAATAAGCTTTGAGGAAAGAGAGGCACCCGCATATAACGAGGCGGCGGTTCTTGCCTCCAAGGAAAAGAAAGCTCCTCTTCCCTGCGGCTGTCCCGGGATGAACGCAAGGGCTATTCACAGAGCCCCCGCACAACCCGCTGCTGACTCCGCCTTAGTCACAAGCCAACTTTCCCAGTGGCCCGTTCAGATCAAGCTCGTTAACGTCAACGCCCCCTATTTTAACGGTGCAAAGCTTCTTGTGGCGGCTGATTGCACTGCCTTCAGCTACGGGAATTTCCACAACGATTTTATAAAGAACCACATCACTCTCATTGGGTGTCCCAAGCTTGACAGCGTAGATTACTCCGAAAAGCTCACCGCAATAATCGCCAATAACGATATAAAGAGCGTAACCGTGGTACGTATGGAGGTGCCCTGCTGCGGAGGCATAGAGAATGCGGTTAAGCAAGCTCTGATGGCAAGCGGGAAATTCATCCCCCGGCAAGTCGTAACCATTTCCACTGACGGAAGAATAATCCAATAAGAAAAACTGCCGATGAGCCTTCTCATCGGCAGTAGCCTTATATAATTATCTCGCTTGTTCCTTCAAAGGCCTTGTAGACCTCTTCAGCCTTGGCTTCGGCGCACAGATTTGCGATGCACCCCTCCAATTTATCGTATTCCTTTGAATGCATTGCACGGTATCCGGCCCTTGAGATAGGCAAAAGCAGGATCTCGGGAGAAACGTATCTGTAAAAATCAACACAAAAGGCATCACAAAGATAGTGGTGCGGCATCTGCAAAACGTCGCATTTAAGCTCCTTGTGATAACGCCACGCGGTTATCTGCATACTGCGGCGATATGCATCTCCCGTTATCATCGCTTTTTTCTCCTTTCCGCTGACGGTAAATATCAAGGAGCACATATTGGCATTTCCGCCGCTGCTGTTGAATATGGAGCAATCATCGGGAACGTACAAAAATTGCAAGCTCACGTCATCCAATTTATATATCTCATCCCTTTGAGGGCGGCGGCAGCCTGCGCACATATTATAGCAGACCTCGTCCATATCATCGTTTGCACCCTTCAGAAGATTTCCGACTCCGTTTTTGTCGCAAAACTCCTCCGGAAACCAATAAATAAACTCCTTGACCCTTATGCGCCTTTTCAGCTCGGGATCTCGACTTATGGCTTGTATGGCTCCGTAGTGATCGATATGGGGATGAGTTATTATCCATTTATCTACTATAGGAAGCGCCCCATCCGTCTGCGCCTCCAAAAGCTCCGCAAAACAAAGTGCATCATTGGGCTGACCGCCGTCGATTACGATCAGTCCCCCGCCATCTCCCACGATCACGTAGCCCATACCCGCGGCCGGCCAGCCCGCCTGCCCGCCAAAGGGTCCGTCATACATAGAATCACGGGTCATATACTGAATAAGTCTTGCCATAATCCCCTCCGCAATTTAGTTTAAGCTCATTATAATAAAAAATCGGGCCTTTGTCAAGAAAACGGCAAAAGAAAAGCAGAGTCAGGGGCAATACCCCAAGCTCTGCTAAGCTTTTTACTTTAAAGCATACATAGCCGCTCCGACGGCACCGCTGTGCGGACCGTAGGTAAGCTCTACCTTGACTCCGAAAACCTCGGACAGCACAGCTCTCCACACGGGGCTCACTGAGGGACCTCCGCACATAGTGATGCGCCGTACCTTGATAAGCTCCCGCACACGGGACTTAAGGGAATTTGCAATCCCCTCCATAAGCGCCCTTGCAATATTTTGCTTACTGTATCCGCTAAGATCGGGAACCTCTCCCATAGGATCAAAGCTTAGCCCGCCGGCTCCGCGAGAAGCCGCTGCCGCATACTCGTCAAGCAAACGGAATTTATCCTCATCGGATGATATATAGCGCTCCACCACGTCCTTTATCCTCTCGCTGGCACGGGCAAGAGAGCTCATGGCTCCCCAAGGACCCGCGGGAGTAAGAAAGGGATCTGCCAAAAGCTGATTGTTTATAATTTCCTCTCTGTTTTCCATAGGAAAGAAGCAGACCCAAGATGTTCCGCAGGATATGAGAAGATCGCCCTGCTTTTCAATATTGCAGGCTCTTGCGGCAGTGGGATGGTCAAAGGAGCCCAGGAACACTCTCGTTCCCAATGGCAGACCCGAATCCGAGGCACCGAGCTCGGTAAGGGCACCAAGAAGATCTCCACACTCACAAAGCGGGGGAAGCTTCTCCTTGGGAATAGAGAGCTTTTTTAGATACTCCTCATTCCATTGGCGCTTTTTCTGATCGCAAAGATAAAAGGGAGTCGCTGTGGAAACGTCTATTCCCCACTGTCCCGTAAGACGGTGCAAAACGTATTCGGTTGCCATACATATAACCGAGGCGTTATCCAAAAGCTCGGGAGCGTGAAGGCGCAAATGGGAAAGATGTCCCAAGGGGAAGGAAGGCGCCAGTGCCCAGCCAACGGTTTGGCGAACGTCAGCACCGAAATCACTTCCGAACACTGCTGCAATTTCTTCACTCATGGGGCGGTTCAGCCAGGAATATCCGTCTGTAAGGGCTTTCCCATCCTTATCGCAGATAACCGTATTTCCCGATGCACTTGCCATAGCAAGTCCTTGAAGCTCTCCGTCTTGGGGAAGCCTTTCGCCAAGTCTTTTCAAAACCGAGCAAACGGTTCTGTAAAAGACCTCCATATCTATTCCGAGATATTCGCTGCCATCGGGCAAAAAGGACGGACCGTAAACAAATTCCTGGCTTTCCTTGGCAACCACACCGTCCTCGGGAGAGAATAGCACTGCCTTCACGGATGAAGTTCCAAGGTCGAGACCTATTGCATATTTTTTCATATCACACCGTTATATAATGGTATACTTCATTCCCAGAGTCTTGGCATAAAGAGCAAGACTCTTTGCATCAACACCGTAAACCAATGCGCTGTGATGGGTACCGCCAAGCTCGCTGTACTTCTCCAAAAACTCACTGACCGAAACAGTCGGCTTGAACCAGCCGTTCATTGAAGTAGCAAGATTCTCTATCTTTTCGGGAAGCTGAAGCATCTCGCCCTCAGCAATAACAAGATCAAACCAATCGTCGGCGTTGGGCAGAAGATTTACTATACAAGCCTTGCCTGCCACCATATGACCGAGAATGCAAGCGGGATCGGGACTGTCGGCATAAGGGAAGGGCTTTATAACAGTTTTTCTGTTTTCCATAAGCTTAAGATTGCACTCGCCCATATGGCTCATATATATCGCTCCGTCCTTCCAATCGGGACAGAACATTTCGGTGAAATTGACCTTATCAAAGGTCTTCATAAGAGAGCCTACAAGTGCGGCGGTAAGAACGTCACCCTCACCTGCATAGCCGATTCCGCGAGCCATTGCCTTTGAGCTTTCGGAAAAGGGCATAGTATCAAAGCCGCCAACCTTTCCTGCGGAAAGGAAGGTCATTGTAAAGCCGGAAAGACCGTTGGCGTCTATCCATCTGCGGACTCCCAATCCGACCTTCTCGGAGAAGGAATACTCCTCAAGGCTTACCGCGCTTGCTCCGTTTTCGGCGCAATCCTTTTTATACTCAGCGGAAATTTCCTCTTCGCTTACACTGTCGCGATGCTTTATAAGCTCGTTTCCGTCGCACTCAACCATTTCAACGCCCAGGCGCTTCATCGCCTTTTCGGAGGGAACAAAGTCTCCCATACCCTCAAAGGAGCCTCCCACACGGCCGACCTTCATACCGTTAAGAGCTTTAGCCGCCTTGATAGCCTTTGCCGCATCGGCAACACGCTTGCAAACGTCACTTTGTACATAATGTCCTACGAAGAGAGAGTACTCCTTAGCTCTGCGGCGAAGAAGATTACAAAAATCCTGAACTCCGTGGATACCGTGGTTAAAGGATACTCCGCCGGAAATAACGTCAAAACCAAAGCTGAAGTCTCTTGTGGTATCGAGAATTATAACGGGAAGCTTTGTGGCTGCTAAAGCATCGATAGCTTCCATAGAGGGAGAATATGCCAGATGAACGGTAACGATGGCATCTACGCCCGCTGCCTCAAAGCTCTTTACCGCCTTTTCAAATTCGGGAGCAATACGGCAGATATCAGCCTTGATCACTTCAACACCCTGCTTTTCCAAGAATGATGCAACCGAATCACAATACTCTTGGATCTCGGGACGAAGGCTTGCTATACGGTCATCATAGAGCTTTAAGTAAAAAGGAAGAAAACCTATTTTTGCTGTTTCCATAACAATGATCTCCTTATAATCATTCACCGATAACGGTAATTCTAAGCTTTCTGCTACGCTGTCTGGTAGTATCAAAATCAATGAGGAACACGTGACCGAAGGAGCCGAGATCCGGAGCGGCATCAAGCACCGCTATAGTCTCACTGCGGCCGATAAGCTGGGAGCGCAAATGAGCATCGGTATTGTGGCATCCGCGGGCATCCTCGTCGTGAAGCTCGGCAAAGGCAAGAGCCTTGGGGCCGGGATGAAGGTATATGCCCTCTCTTACACAGTCGGGCATTATCTTCTGCAAGGCCTCGATAAAATCCTGCTGAAGAGTTTCAAGTCCCGTTACACAGCAGTCAAAGGCCAGCTCCTGAGTGCAGACCGAGCAGGTGGTATGAGGGGTGGACACCGATACTATACCGATTGTGATACCGCTTTCGCTTACCGCCTTTTTTACCTCCTCGGTAACGTTATGAAAGGTCACCTTTCTGTCATCGGACAAAAGCTGAACTGTTTTTGCAAATACCATCTTATTTACCTGCCTTCTTTAAATCGTCTGCGGCACGGCGCACCGCGCCGATCATTTCATCTATCATTGCCAAAGGATCCTCTGCCTTGATAATACCGGAAGCGGCACCTGCGGCATCAGAGCCCGCCATAATGAAATCATAAACCTGCTGACCGTTGGTAATACCTGCCGCCTGCTCAACGAGAATATCGGGGTAAATGCTCTTTATGGCCTCAACAGACTCCATAACGTAGCCCATATCGCTTGCCTGAGAGCCGCCGATCAGCTCACTGGGCTCGGGGTTGATGATATCGGGATGGAGCTGAGCGATCGCCTTTGCCTCAGCAATGGTATCGGCGCAGGCAAAAACGAGAAAATCCAATTCCTTTGCTCTGTCTATGGTCTTCTTTATCTGAGGGACGGACATGGGCTTTTCGCAATGGTTTACCACCACGCCCTTGGCTCCTGCCGCCTTCAGACCCTCGGGCAATACGTCTGCCATACCGCGGCCGGGGTAAAGAGTATCCATATAAGGCGCAAGCACGATAAGATGCTTCGTGTTTTCGCAGATACGGCGTATTTCCACCGCGGGCGCGATGAAAAGAACGTCTATATCATATTTTTCAGCCGCCTTGTCTGCGGCAAGAGCATATTCCAGCACGGTGTCGCCGTAAATATAGTTCTTTACACCTACCTCAAAGTAGGGAGTTCTGATCTTCGGTTTCATTTTTTACTCCTTATCTTGCAACACTTGCGCAAAGAGACTTGGTGTTGCTGTACATTATCTTTTCAACGTCGCTGTCGCTAAGATGCAACTGTGCGGCACTGCGCTTGAAGGCAATAAGCTGCTCGTATGCCATAAGGGAGATCTTATCGTTCTCCTCCTCGCGCATATGGGGCTGACCGTTCACGTTGCCGTAATAGCCCTTGGGAACCACGTTGAAGTAGTCTCCGTTTTCAACAATTCTGTACATTCTCATTACCGCTATGGGAAGGTCAGTACCGTAAAGGAAGCGATCCACCCCCACCGTCTTTATTCCCTCTGTGATAGCGGGAGTGAAAAGGTTCGCGGTAAAATCGAACATCATATTCTTAGTGCTCTTCAATATTTCAAAGGCATTGCCGAAGTCCGCATCGGTATATGCTCTGCCAACGTGGGCGACTATCAGCTTAATGTTGGGGTATTTTTCCTCGATCTCAAGGATCTGAGCTATATTCACGGGATCGCCCAAGCGTCCGTCACGGGGAATGTGAAGCATAAGTATCCAACCGTTTTTGTTCGCCTTTTCCAGCTGAGCATGGGGAATAAAGTCGAATATTCTGACCTCCTTGGAGGGAATATAGGGAGGACAGCTTGAAAGATAGGGCTTAAGACCTATAAAGCCGCCCGCCTTGACCTTAGCCTCCATCTCATCGGGATCCTCTTTATAATCGCAACGGTAGAGCATAGGGAAATCATAGCCCTTGTTGGACTTTATGACGTACTCATTGGTCTGATCGATATCGGTAAGACACATACCGAATATCAGGCCCTCCGACTCCTGAAGGGGAAACATCTCCTTGTTAATTCTTAAAAACTCCTTAACGTCCATCTCCTTGCACAGATTATCCGTCCAGGTGGAACCGCCGTTATGAGAGCCGTGGGGATCCAGCCCCAAGGTGGAAATATGAAGGTGCGCATCAAAGAGTTTGTCAGGCAAAAAATCCTTTAATTCTCTGTTGTAGACCTCGCGGTCATAGGCTGTGTATTCGTATCCTCTTCCCATTTTTTTACTCCTGTTATTCGTTAATTTTTTTGTATGTTTTTACACATTAATTATATCACGGTTTTTTTCCCACCGCAAGTACAAACATATAAAATCAAACCTTTTTAATATATAATCCAACCTTTTTACTGCTTTGCGGTAAGGCTTCAAAAAATCTCCGCCCAAGATTATTCCCGGGCGGAAGATCAAAATTCCAAAGGTTTACTTTTGTAAATCCTTTAAATAAAGCTCCATCTGCTTTTCGGTAGGCTTATGATCCGGGTGAGAGCAGCAGGGTAATGTAGGCTCACTGCCGTCATCTCCCCAGAAGGGTGTCAGGCGATCGTTTTCATAGAGCTTTTTATCCTCTTCTTTTCTGAAATCGGGAACGTCCATCGTTCTTCCGCCGTCAAGAACGGAACGGTGTCCCAAAATAGCAACCGAGGACATAACCGTAGCAGAATATATATCAAAGGGATGAGGAGGCTGCTTACCCTCCTTAACACTCTCCAAAAAGATACGGGCAGTTAAAAAATCGCCTCCGCCGTGGCCCGTTTTCTTTATCAAAGCTTCATCCTTATCGTTCCAGGAGGGAGTATACAGCTTTTCACATTCTTCGTTTTCGGGCTTGTCCCACTGGTTATAGCGAAGCATCACTCTATCGCCCAGACCGCGCAGATTCTCTATCTGCCCCTTTGTTCCGCAAATACGGTAGGAATTATGATGAGCGCCGAAAAGCGAGCAAGCTGTAACTCTGAAAACAGAGCCGTCATCGTTAAGAGTGGTTATGTTTGCCGCCTTATCAGCATTGTATGAAGCATTGGGAATATCTGATGTGGTAGGCGCGTACATAGCAAAAGCTGTGACCTTTTTGGGGGTCGCTCCCGTTATATGCATTACAGGTCCCAAGGAATGGGTAATGTAATAGGTCATCGGCAAAAAGTTTCTCCAGTGCTTGGGATAGAAATTATATCTTTTCCTGAAGCCGGAATCCCAGGGATCTCCTGGATGGTTATACTCTCCCTCGGCAAAAAGGATCTTGCCCAAAGAACCGCCGTCAACAACGCGCTTCATTTCGCGGTTAAATTTCATCTGCGGATAGTTTTCGGCAAGCATATAAATGCTCTTGCTTTTTTCAAAGGCGCGTACCAATTCCACACCCTCAGCCATAGTACCGTTGGAAATACATTCGCTGAAAACGTGAATATTTCTTTCAAAGCACTTTACGGCATAAGGGGCGTGCTGATAAAAGTTATTTGCCAAAATAACCGCATCCATGGGATGCTCGATAAAGGCATCAAAGTCATCGTATACACTGACACTGGAGTCCAGCTTTTTTTCCGCAGCCTCTCTGCGCTCCTTGTGGTTATCGCAAATCGCCACTATTTCCGCATTCTGAAGCATAAATGACTGTGCCAGATCCATTCCTCTGCCGACGCCAAATACGCCTACTCTGATTTTTTCCATAGCTTCTCCTTCGTTTTTGTTTTTTCAATACAATTGTACCACAAAAGTCTATTTTTCCAATATATTTATTCTATGAAAGCATAGAATAAAGTTAGATTTGGTTGCTTTTTGCTTTGATATATGTTATAATTCTTTTACATTAAAAATCTTGTGAGGAACAATGAAGAACAGTAACGTTTGCAAATTCACCTTATCCGAGCCCTCAAACGATCCTTCGGTCTTTTGCTTCGTTTTGGAGACCGACGTTGAAACGATGCTCAAAAGAATAACTCTTCGCCATCACCGTATGATACTGATCGAGCAAGGAAACGGAGAATTTCTGATAAACGATCACCCATACTCCTTTTCTGCGGGAACTTTGCTCTTCGCCTTTGAAGGAGAAAGCTTTGCGCTTTCGAAGGGAAACGATCTAAGATACCTTTACATCGATTTTGACGGAGTTCGCAGACAAAATCTCTGCCAGCGCTTTGCTATTTCGCCCCCTCTCCCGAAAAAGAGATAATCTCAACAGTCTTATTCCGTTTTTCAAGGATTGCCTTTTAAGCACCCAACAGGAAAACATCGATATAGTTGCCGAAAGTGTTTTGCTTTACGCCTTCTCCAGACTGAGCTCGATAATATCCCCCAAAAACGACATTGTACAAAAGGTGATCAGCTTTACTGAAAACAATTTTCAAAATCACGAGCTTTCGATCTCTATGATCGCCCAGAATATAGGCTATAATTCCAAATATCTTTCTCACTACTTCAAGAAAAAGATGAACATAAGCTACAGCGAATACCTCAGATCGATCCGCTTTAAATTTGCCATCTCTTTGTTTGAATCGGGAATAAGCTCTGTTAAAAACGTAGCATTCCTTTGCGGTTTTTCAGATTCGCTTTACTTTTCAAACAGCTTCAAGAAATCCATAGGTATTTCTCCAAAGGAATTTATCTCCAAGCTTTCCAACGGAGAAAAAGAATAGTATAAATAGACACGCCCTCCTGCGATCCAATGGATGCAAGAGGGCGTGTTGTTCTTTTACTTTAGATAATTACTCCTGTTCAAGAGCCAGAGTAACGGTTGTGGTATCGCAAACCTCGCTGGGTCCGAAGTACTGAATTGCACCGGGATATACGTAGCAGGTCTCAACAGCCCACTGATCTCTGTGCTCTGCAAAGTACTTGAAGGGCTTGCCGTCAAGCTCGACAAGAGCCTTGCGGATAACGGGCTTGTCCTTACCGTTTCTTCTCTCGATGTTCATCATCTTTGTGATAGGCATACCGCCTGCCTTCCACTCCTCCGCGGGATGGCTGAGGTTGGAAACCTTGGAAAGGTAACCGGTGTAGCCGTACTGGATGAGCATAAATGCATTGTAGCCCAAGGAGTAGCAATAGTCTGCATCGAAGTTAGAGGGGAATGCACAGCGGCCTTCGTAGCCCAGGAAGTGATGCAAGGGAGAGAACTTGCCCTTGTAGGTTCCCGCAGCCTTACGTGCGGCAAGGTTATCCTTTACAAGTGCAGAGAACAGCTTCTCGGACTCAATGAGAGAAACCTGAACGTTTCCGTGGGGATCACGCTCAAGGAAGAGCTGCTGCTGGATGGACTCGGGAAGGATCGCAAATACTGCCATGGATTCCTTTGTAAGACCTGCCTCGATGAAAGCGTACTTATCCTTCCACGTGGGAAGAGCATTGAACTGCTCGGTCTTCTCGCCTGCAAGAAGCTCGTTGATCTCGGCGATAAGAACGGAGAATTCGGGAACGAATTCAACGATACCCTCGGGAATGATGGCAACGCCGAAGTTCCAGCCCTTTGCGGCACGGTCAGCAACGGAATCTGCAATATAGTTGGAGATCTGAGCAAGAGACATCTTCTTTGCGGCAACCTCTTCACCGATAAGGCAAACGTTGGGACGTGTCTGGAGAGCGCACTCCAATGCAACGTGAGAAGCGGAGCGGCCCATTACCTTAACAAAGTGCCAATATTTCTTTGCGGAGTTTGCGTCTCTCTCGATGTTACCGATGATCTCGCTATAGGTCTTTGTTGCGGTATCGAAGCCGAAGGAGCACTCGATATCCTCGTTCTTGAGGTCACCGTCAATGGTCTTGGGGCAACCGATGACCTGAACGCCCGTGCCGTTTGCGGCAAAATACTCTGCCAAAACTGCAGCGTTGGTGTTGGAGTCGTCACCGCCGATGATAACTATAGCGGTAATGCCGTGCTTTTTGCAGACCTCTGCAACCACTGCAAACTGTTCAGCGGTCTCAAGCTTGGTTCTGCCGGAGCCGATGATGTCAAAGCCGCCGGTGTTACGGTAGCTGTCAATATATTCGTCATCAAAGATAACGTAGTCATCCTCAAGAAGTCCGCTGGGACCGCCCTTGAAGCCGTAGAGAACGTTGTCCTTGTTGCCTGCCTTCAATGCATCGTACAGACCGCAGATAACGTTATGTCCGCCCGGAGCCTGACCGCCGGAAAGAATAACGCCGACAACCTGCTTCTTTGCCTCGGCAGTGTTCTTGCCGATCTGGAAGGTGATCTCGTTCTTACCGTAGGTGTTGGGGAAAAGAGCTTGGATCTTTTCCTGGTCTGCAACGCTCTGAGTTGCATCGCCGTTTTTTACGCATATCTCGGAAATACCTTTTCTGAGCATTCCGGGAAGCTTGGGGTTGTACTGGTATCTTACTTTCTGAAGAGGTGAAAGTTTCATCAAAATACACTCCTTAGATATAAATATTATTAAAAAGTTTTAACTCCCATAAATTATACTCCATTTTTCAACAAAAGTAAAGAGTATTTTTCCATTTTTATTTCTTTTTGGCTCATTTCGGTAAAAAACACCAATTCGCCCTCTTGTGCCGCACTAAATGCCGCCAAAAGCCAAAATATCTACTTTATCCACCAAAGCGGAGTAATGTCTCCCAATTTCACTGTGGTATTGCTCTTATAATCCATCATTATCTCGACGTCATAATACCTTCCCGCCATAAGCTGGACCATAAGCTCTCGGCATGCGCCGCAGGGAGCACCGCAGGAGCCGTCGGGCATAATGCAGAGCACCTTATCTATATCCTGCTCACCGTTGGTTATCATATTAAAGATCGCATTTCTCTCGGCGCATACTCCCAGTCCCGAGCAGGTATCTATACAGACGCCCGTATATATCCTTCCGCTCCTTGAAAGCACTGCCGCAGCAACCTCGCCGCAGCTAAAATAATCAGATATCCTTCTTTCCTTCAATACCGCCTTTGCCGCCTCATACATTTTTGTCCATACAGTATCCATTCTATCCACTCCGATCCGATATTTCAATCATTATACCATTTTCGAAAGCTTTTTTCAACATTTTTCAAGCTTTCTATTGATAAAACTCGAAGAATGTGATATAATCATTTCTTATAGGATGACCACATCAAAAACAATCACGAGGAAATATTTATGTATAAGATACTGAGAAAGAAGATACTGAATCCAACTGTAACGCAGATGGAGATCGAGGCACCGCTGGTAGCAAAAAAGGCAAAGCCGGGGCAGTTTATCATACTGAGAGTGGATGAGAGCGGAGAAAGGATCCCCCTGACGATAGCTGGAGCGGATAAGGAAAGCGGAGGAGTAAAGATCATATTCCAGGTAGTGGGAGCAACCACCACCAAGCTCAATGCAAAAGAGGAAGGCGAATATATAAGCGACTTTGTGGGCCCCTTGGGAACCGCAA
>SVTC01000030.1 GCA_015063985.1 Oscillospiraceae bacterium
AGAAGATAATGTGTGGTGCTTTGAATACTCAATAGACCAACGAAACAAGAATATTGATAACTTAATTGATTGTGGGTGCTTATATGTTGCAATTGATGGGAATAAAGGGACATTAATTAAAGCTTGGATTGAGGAGTAAAAGAATCATACCAGCAAGCATCGCCTTTTGGGGACAAAAGGCAGTTTGTTGGGATAATCCCAAGCCCTTAAAAGGTTTCAGGAATATTCCTGACAAGTCTGCGTTTGGGTGACCAAACGCGATGCTTGCTGGTACATAACAAATCCTACCAATGCAAACGTAACAAGCGCAACCCACATCGCCAACCTCAATCCCTTCAGGTATAGGGGCTATATCTACGATACTGAGACAGGACTGTATTACCTCAACAGCAGGTATTACGATGCCGAGGTGGGCAGGTTTATCAGTCCTGATAGCGTAGACATTGTTACCCTCACCGAAGGCATCTACGACAAAAACCTCTACGCGTACTGTGATAATAATCCGGTGATGCGCGTGGATGAGGGCGGAGAGTTTTGGAATCTGATAGGCGCAGCTGTGGGTGCGGTTGTCGGAGGTGTTATTGGTGCAGCATCCAGTATTGTTGGTCAGGCTATCAGCGGAAAAGAAATTAATTGGGGAGAGGTAGGAGTTTCTGCGGCTTCCGGTGCAATTTCCGGTGCTATCAACGGTGCATTACCGGGATTGGGGGCTGTAGCAACCGGATTGATTCAAGGTGCGGTTGGTGCCGGCACGTATGCTGCAACCGAACTTGTTAACGGAAGAACACCGACTATTGAAGGAACATTGGCTGCCGGCGTTACCTCTGGGGTATTAGCGGGTGGAGCAAAAGCATTAGGTAACATTGCTACCAAGACATCATCTAAAACCACACAAAGCGTAGGGGTGCCATTTGATAAAATGAGAACAAGTCAAGTTGGTGTAGACCCAAACACGTTGAAATTAAATCCTAATTTTACGCCTTATCCGGCTAAATATAATGCTGCACTTAAGCAAATAAAAACCAGTGGAATGTATGGTGTAATTGATGTACAAAGAAGTGGTATGGTAATTAACGGACAGCATCGTGTGTTAATAGCGAGAAAGTTAGGTATCGCGGTGGATATCGCAATTCATTAGGAGGAGTTATGTTGAGTGTATATGATTTATATGATTTGCATGCAATATTAGTAAGAATACGATTTTCGCCTGATGATACTGTGAATTGCGATATTATCTTGAGGGTTATAGATGTATTAACTGATAGTCGTAATAATTTTGATAATAGTGATTCAAATCTATTTCGCACTGCTCTTCAATTGGTTAACGGATTGGAAAATAATGATTTATATGATTTTGCATTTGTTGAAAATAAATACAGTTATTTTCCATTGCCTCCGCTAAAGGATGAGAGAATATATACAGTTTTGATTCGTTCTTTTGAGGAACTGCTATGTGTTATAGAAAATAACAATAAAGAACAGATATTAGAACTGTCAGATTGTGTGCACAATCTTCCTATTTTTATAGTGGAAAATAAGCTTACAATACCAAAGAGTTTTTGGAAAAATGAAATTAAGTATTATCGAAAAAAATGGAACAATAGATTTCTAGTGCCAGAACAGCAACTTTTTAAAAGTTAGTACACTTAGACTAATGAATGATTAAAAACTTTTTTGCACTATCCCAGCAAGCGTCGCGTTTGGTCACCCAAGCGCAGACTTGTTAGGAATAGTCCTAAAACCTTTAAGGGATTGGGATTATCCCAACAAACTGCCTTTTGTCCCCCAAAGGCGATGCTTGCTGGTACATAACAGTTCCGTTCTCTTTTTCGGCAAGTACACACCGAAAAAAACGACCCGGAGGGGACAACCCTCGGGTACATAGCAGAACCCAACCGAAATAGGGCTGTATTACCTCAACAGCAGGTATTACGATGCTGAGGTGGGGCGGTTTATCAGTCCTGACGGACAACTGGCAGGTGTAGGCGGACACGTTTTTATTGGCATTGCTTTCAATCGTTTTATCAAGATATTTTTGGAGGAAGAGCAGTGAGTAAAACTAAAAAATTAATAATCAAATTTATTATCGGGTATTTTGTGGTATGTGCAATAGTCGGAGTGGTTTGTATGTATTTTTTTACAAAAATACGCGAGGATCCCATTGACAACGTGGCAATGCCATATTTGTGGGATGAGGAAGCAATTACTGAACAAGTCGGAGCGGATATTAAGCATATCAATCGTCATTTACGAACCGAAGAGGGGACTCGGCGAGGGGTGTACGTTACTTATTCCATTGAGTTTTACGGCGGAGAAAAGTGGTATGCTACGGTAAGGTTAGATAAAGAAGGAGAGGAATGGGTGGTCTTGGACTATGTTTTGAAAGAAGAGCCCCCAAAATAAACTGAATTGAATAATTAAAGAGCCGATCTTCATCGGCTCTTTTTTGCAGAGGACAATATTGACACATTTCTCCGTATGTGGTAAAATATTTTTGTAAAAAAAGGATATATGGGAGGCGGCTGCAAATGAAAACGTTGAGCAGATTCATTACGAGATCCTCGAATCTCCTATATTAGTCTACAACTTCCAAGTGGAAGATTTTCAAACCTATTATGTCACCGATTCCGGTGTTTTGGTACATAATTCGTGTAAAGGCGATTTTGTATTTGACGAGAATCAAGAAGTGAGCACGGTATGAAATACATCAATTTGGTATATGAAGATGACATTTTGGATGTGGATATACTGTCCGTTCCCAATGAAGTGGCAGATAACATCGAATCTATCGTAAAGGAATTTGAAGCTTGGTGCGGGATTCCTGAAAACGCTCGAAGATTTATGATTTACAATGATCAAGGGGCATATATGAGTGTGGACACAGAGGAGTTTCTTTGGTGGCTGAACGAAGTGAAGCTTCAAGGAAGAGAAAAGGCAGTCATCGTGAAGCAGCACACAACAATATGTTATGATTATCCTTGTGCGGAATTTTGAATTTAGGCATAGATTTGTTCTGGTATAGGTGAGAAGATGGCAGTTTGGCAGGTAACGATTTCATTAGTAAAAAAAGAGGGCGTTTTTAGTTATTCTATGAGTGAGTTATGGAACTCGATAAGTGAATTGATTGAGTATTTTCCGGAAGAAAAGAGTTGGTGTGATTCAATTAGACAGTTTGGAAAATTGGATTCGACTTGTATTGAAATAGATACAGAATGCGAGGAGATTACACTAAGAATTGATTTGAGGAGTATCACTCAAGGACAATTAGATGCGATCATCGGATTTTCTAATTCTAATGAACTAAAAATAAGTTACGAAGAAAAAATATATGAACCGACACTGGGTAATTTTGTTCAAATAATCAAAGCTTCAAATGCGTTTCGATTTCTTAATAATCCGAAAGGCTTTTTGAGAAGCATCAGGAATAAACAGTAAAAATACATAGGACGCTTCTTTATCTTGGTAGCTAAGACAAAGTATGGTATTCTTGATGAGGAAAAACCACCCGGGAATACGACCTTATCGGAAGAAACGTGGGAACGGTTTTAACAAACCAAAACGGCTCAAGTCTTTTGGCAAGCCAGAGCATACGCTATACTCCGGGTAAGGACACCGTTTCCTCTGTGATCACAAAGCTCTATGACCAAGACGTAAAGAGAAGCGTAACCTACGGCTATACCTACGGCGAAGCGGCAGAGGGAGAGATCCCCGATACACTGTATGGCTTAGTTAAAAACAAAAAAGCATAATGATGAAAAAACGGAGGCACCTTAAGGGGTGATCTCCGTTTCTTTATATAAAAAAGCGCAAGGTATGTAAAAAATACAGATACGTCACTTAGGATTACCGAAAAATGATGTGTCTGAGTTTTTTTGATTGGGGGATTTTTATCCTTGAGTTATATGCCCTGGGGGTCATAAAAGCTGTGCTGTGGCTGTAAAATGTGCGGTCTGGCGGTGGCACTGATGCTGTGCAGTATCGCACCGTTAAGATCGATGGCAAGACGAATTCTTTTGCCGATCAGCTCTTTTAGAGAATGCTCCCTCCATTGCGGTGTGACGGCAACGTCGCTGATATATTCCAAGGGGATTGCGTCCTCGAGGGAAAAGCCCTTCAAAAATTCGCCTTTGGAATTGATCACGCCGATGCGCACACTGCCGCACTCAGCGCGGAGGTTGAGTGTCAGATCGTCGGCAAGAAGCTCGATAGGCCCTGTGTACAAGGCGCCGCCCGAAACGCTCTCGATACCGCAAAAGCTGTCCTTGCGAATGCGATAGATGACGTGTCCCGAGGAGTTTCCTCGCGCCTGCTGGATTTGGTTGAGCTTCTTGTTGCTTTCGGGAGAGCCGTGAATAAAGGAATATCCGAGGCAAAGGAGATAATAATACTGTCCGTCGGCGCTTTCACAGATATCGGTGGGAGCCAAGCCCGCCCAGCCGGGGATCGGTGCCAAAGGTCGCTCCATCAGCGGCTTGCCGTTGGTATGCAAAAATTCGCGACCGTCATAGCTGTAAACCAGCTCGGGCTCGGACACGTCACCGCTATTCATTCCGTGCCGGCCGGGCACACTTCTCATATCGGTTCCGAATTGCCAAAGTAAGCCGTAAAAAATGCCGTCAAACCAATGGGCGGGCATTGAATAATGTTCCATACGGATCAGCTCATCGTGATAAAGAGCGTCGGGGTGAAGAACAGTGCGCGGCTCACTCCAGTGCTCGAAATCTCGGCTTGTCTTCAGTACGATGCGGCGATCACCCCAAGAGGAGCGTAACACAAGGCAATATTCATCGAAGCAGGGGTTATAGAAGACGTGGTTTCCCGCATCGCTGTAGTGGCGATGGATCACAATATCGGGGCGATCCTGCCAATGAATGCCGTCTGCGGAAAAGGATGGACATAGCCACTGTTCGCCGCGCTTCTCGCCATACATGCCACAGCGCTTATATCGGCGCTCGGGAGCGGGGTCATGGGGATCGTACAAAACTGCCGCGCCGTGCACGTGTCCGCAATAATCCACGATCACATCGCTGCCGTTATCTGTCGTGATCTGTGTGAAATGAACCATATCCTCGGTTTCCAAAAGCTTGAGAACGCGATCGTCGTCGTGCGACATGTCGGTAATGGTCTCGTAATATAAGCGATACTTTCCTACCGTGGGATCGTAGAACATAGATGCATAGCCAAGGGTGGTGGGTGGCAGGCATATAAGCTCCGGCGCAAACCAGCGACGGCGTGTGCCCGGGCGCGCGTCGACCCAATAATCATCAAATAGGGGCAGCTTGATACGGTTGGTACTCATAATAACTCCTATTTATAAAAATATAATCTTATTATATCATAGCAAAAAAACATGTCAACTAAAAAAACAGACATCTTTCGGGGAAAATGTCTGTTTTTAAGCTTAGTGTTTTAAATTTCTCCTGTGATTTCCGCCAAGCGCATCAGAACCTTTGCGGTGAAGATATGACAGTTGATCCGGAAGTTTTCAAGATTTTCGGCGCAATCCTTTTTGTTTTTGCAGATGTATTCGATGAAATCGCCTGCGATGAAATGGGTCAGGTTGGTGAAGTTACCGGAGAGGGCTATATCCTCGAACTGACCTTCCCAATTGAAGGTGTCAAGATGGGTTTTAACTTGGTAGATTTATAGGGAAGCGTAATACAAAATTTACATCATTTGCTTTACAAATCAAAAAAAGTTTGATATAATAATATATTACCATAGGTAAGTATTGTTTTATATAAAAGGAGGCACAAAAATGGAAGAACAGAGAAGCAAGGCAGCGGCTCGTGAATACAATTGGCTATATCAGGTCATCGCAGCTGCGGCTTCCTTTTTGGCGTGCTCTTTTATATCGGGCTTTGAATTTGTTTGTGCGATCGCGGCAGTGTGCGTCTCCACGTATTTATACACTCTGAAGCGCTCTCCCTTTTCCCTGTTGGGCTTGATATTGGGTGGAGGTGCGGCTCTGGGTTATCATTTTGCTCTTTCTCCCGAAAAGGTCATTCAGAGATTGGTGCATAGCTTATTTGACGATCCGGTGGAGATAGTAACAAGCCCGCTTATAGGCTGTGTTATTACACTTGTTACTATGATACTGTTTTGCGTTGCAACGGCAGAGCTGATGCTCAGAGGCTCAAGAAGGAGCTTTTGTGTTGCAACGGGAGCCTTTATCGGAAGCTTGGGGATATTTTTAAACGCAGCTTCAATGTTTTATATAAAATACCATAGCCTATCTGCGGAGCTTTTTAAGGAGAAGCTGCAGCTTTTGCTTCGCTACGTCAGAGAAATATATATTTTCACCTTAGGCGAAGGAAAAAACATTAATCAGGAGCTATTGGAGGCGCAGGCAGAGAATCTTGTCTTTACTGTGCCGGCTTCGGTGGTGTTGCTTGTATTTTTATCAGCATATCTTGTAAGTGTAATAATAAAGAAGCTTGGAGTGAAAAGCGGAAGCTGCGCCAAGGAAGCGTGGGAATTTTTGCCATCAAAGGAATCGGCGATAATGTGCGTGATCCTTTTCGTTTTGAGCTTTGCGACGGTATTTTCCGATCCGGACGGAGTGGCATATTACGGCTTGCAGATGCTTCTGACTCCGCTGAGAGCCGCGTTTTTCATAGTGGGTGTACAAAGGTTCATTTTGCTCAGAAGGCAAAAGCGCAATATGGGTATGCCCGGCAGCGGAATAGGAACTGTAATATTGATAGCAATGGCGGTTTTATTCTTTGATTTTGTGAGTATTTTCGTTACGGTAATGGGTATGGTTGCTGCATTCCGACAAAAAACAGAGAAAGCCGACAAAAAATAAAGCGAGGAGGAAGATTATGGGAAAAAAGAAACAAAAAGCATTTCAATCCAGAAAAAATCAGCTCGTACTCATATCCTTCGTTATCCTTTGTGCTTTCGGTGCGGTATGTGCTTTCGTTGATCTGAAGCTTTTGTGGATATGTCTTGCGTTTGCTGTATTTGAAGCGTTCAGCATATTCTTATGGGAGCGCCTCAGCAAAAAATCAGGCGGATTGGAAAAGGGCGAAAAGCTCTTGGACGACAATATGTCCCTGGAGCTTCTCTCGGATTTCTGCGAGGGTGTGGCGGTGCTTGACCGTCAAGGAAGGATACTTTGGTACAATCAAAGCTTTCTGGACACGGTGGGAGAGAATCAGGTGGTATACAACACCGAGCTCAACGCTCTTCTGGACACCAAGGTGCCGATGTCCAAGTTCTACGATTATCGCTTTGATAAAAACAAGGTAGAGGTCTTCACCAAGGCGGGAAGATTTTGCGTAGTGCCGTACGTTTTCGGTCACAAGGATGAATACTACATAACGGTTTGGTACGATCAGAAGGAGATCGACGAGCTGGTGTATAATGCAAACATCAGAAAGCCGATAATCAGCTATATCTCGGTGGATAACTACTCCGAGGCGTCGGGATCCATGCAAAACAACTACCGCGCCGTTACCGCAAAGATATTCGTTCTTTTAAAGGAATGGGCGCAGACTCTGGATGCGGTAATACACGAGGTGGAAAGAGACCGATACATTCTTATAATGGAAGCGGGAAGGATCGAGGAGATCACCGCCACAAAGTTTGATATACTGGATAAGGTCAGGGAGATATCCACCGACAACGTTGATATTCCCGTTACCATATCCATTGGATGTGCAAACATAGACGGAAGCCTTGTGGACAAGGAAGCGGCCGCCCACAGAGCTCTTGATCTTGCCTTGCAAAGAGGGGGAGATCAAGCGGTGTTGAAGACTGCCAATGCCACGGAATTTTACGGCGGAAGAACGAAAACCGTTCAAAAGCGCACAAAGATCCGTTCAAGGATCATAGCAAGCGAGCTGGTGGGACTGATGAAGTCGGCATCAAACGTGCTGATAATGGGTCACAAGTATGCGGATCACGACTCTATCGGCTCTTGCGTGGGAGTTGCCCGTCTTGCGGGCGAGCATTGCTCCAAGGTGAACGTGGTGGTGCACAAGGAGGACGTGAATCTGAAGCTTATATTCAAAAAGCTTCACGGGCTGGAGTTCTACAGAGAGCTTTTCATAGATGCCCAGTCCGCACAGGATCTGATCACGCCGACGACCCTGTTGGTTATATGCGACGTTAACAACGTAAAGTGCTTTGAGGCGCCCTATCTTTTCGAAAACTGTGCCACCTCGGTAATAATCGACCATCACAGAAAAACAGAGGAATTTGCCATTCAGCCAAGGATATGCTATATTGAGCCCTCGGCGTCCTCTGCAAGTGAGCTGGTCAGCGAGATATTGGAGCAGGCAATAAAGCCCGGAACCCTTCTTAAGGAGGAGGCGGAGCTTCTGTTTGCGGGAATGCTTCTGGACACCAAGCAGTTTTCCAGAAATACGGGCGTGAGGACCTTCTCTGCCGCTTTGTATCTGAGGGGAGAGGGAGCAAGTCCCGGCGAAGCCCAGCTTTTATTCAGAACTCAGCTGGATGAATTTTCCAGAGAGATAAAATTCGAAAACAACGTAACGACCTACAGAGGCATTTTTGCTATCGCGGTCTGCGAGGGAGAGGCCGACCAGGAGGATAAGATCGCCGCAAGCAAGGCGGCTGACAGACTATTGTCCATAGACGGAGTCAGAGCAAGCTTTGCTCTGTGCCAGATCGACGGTACCGTCCACGTCAGCGCAAGATCCTCCGGAAAGGTAAACGTTCAGCTCATTGTTGAAAAGCTCAACGGCGGAGGATATTTCGACGCTGCGGGTGCGCAGATGAGAAACGTTACCATGACTCAGGCGCTTACTATGCTCAAAAAGGCGATAGACGACTATGCCGATGAAAAATAATATAATAATATAATAAGGAGAAAGAAATGAAAATATATCTTAAGCAGGACGTTAAGGGTCAAGGCAAAAAGGGACAGATAGTGGAGGTAAGCGACGGTTACGCAAGAAACTTCCTTTTGCCCAAGGGCTTGGGAGTAATTGCGGATGCCAAGCTTGAAAACGAAGTGAAGAATTCTCAATCCTCTCAGGCTTACCGCCAGAGTCAGGAGCTTGCGGCAGCCAAGGAGCTTGCTGCAAAGATCGAAAAGATCACTCTTGAGATCGTGGCAGAGGGCGGATGCGACGGAAGGCTTTACGGCGGTATCACCAATGCGCACGTTGCGGAGTATCTTTCCAAGCAGCACGGCATAAGCGTTGACAAGAGAAAGATCTCTATGGATGCCATCAAGGCATTCGGTGAGCTTACCGCAGAGCTTAAGCTCTACAACGGCGTAAGTGCCGATCTGAAAATAAGAGTAATCCCCAAAAACTAAAAAGGAGAGGCGATCATGGCCATATCCGGATCCGGGTCTGACTCCTTGGTGGTCAGACAGCTGCCGTACTCCCTGGAAGCGGAGCAGGCGGTGCTGGGAGCGATAATACTTGACAGTGAAAAAATAAACGAGCTTGCGGGACATATTACCTCAGAGGATTTCTTTGTGGAAAAGCACGCAAAGATATACGATGCGGCTTACGAGCTTTTTATTGCCAACAGCCACATAGACCCTGTCACGCTTCTTGATATGCTGGTAAAAAAGGACGTGTATTCTCAGGAGGCGGGAAATGCCTACATCCGTCAGCTTGCGGAAAACACTCCAAGTATATCCAACGTTTTGGACTATGCAAGAATAGTCCACGATAAGGCTTTGCTCAGAAGGCTTATCAAGGTCTCCGAGGAGATCAGCGAAAGTGCGTACAGTCAGGCTGAGGATACTCAGTTCATTCTTGACAGTGCCGAGCAGAAGGTATTTTCCCTTACTCAGGGCTTTGTTACCCAGGATTTTTCCCACATAAAGGATATTATCAAGGACTATTACGGCGTTTTGCAGACAATAACGACCGATAAGAACGCCTCCAGAGGTATACCTACCAATTACAGTTCACTTGATAATATTCTGGTCGGAATGGCTCCCAGTGATCTTATCATCATTGGCGGCCGTCCGGGTATGGGTAAGACCAGCTTTACCATGAATATTGCCACAAACGTTGCCAAGTATTCCAAGAAGGCAGTGGCTATATTCTCCCTTGAGATGTCAAAGCTTCAGATAGTTGAGAGAATGCTTTCGGGTGAGGCGCGCATAGACAGCTACAAGCTTCACACCGGAGAGATCGAGGAGGAGGATTTCAACTCCCTTGCCCAGGCAGCCATTGCGCTGAGCCAGACCGATCTTTACGTGGATGATTCCAGCGGTATTACCGTTTCGGGAATGCGCTCCAAATTGAGAAGAATAGAAAATCTGGGTCTTGTTGCAATAGACTACCTCCAGCTTATGCATTCGGACAAGAGGATAGATAACCGAGTGCTTGAGATAGGCGATATCACCCGAAGTCTTAAGATAATGGCTAAGGATCTGAACGTACCCGTTCTCGTCTGCACACAGCTCTCCCGTAGCCCCGAGAAGAGAACGGGCGGAAACGAAAGCAAAAAGCCGCAGCTCAGCGACCTCAGAGACTCGGGAAGTATAGAGCAGGATGCAGACGTTGTTCTGATGCTTTACAGAGACGGATATTACAATGAGGATCCCGAGGCGCAGAATCGCGCGGAGTGTCTGGTGGCGAAGAACCGTCACGGCTCTACGGGAACCATATCACTTGGCTGGGAAGGCAGATTCACGAGGTTTGTGGACATTGAAAAACGATACGAGGATAACTGAGTTCTACCGACGTGCCCGCCGATATTGGGAAGATAACCGTTTGATAGAGCGCGATTCCAAGATTCTTGTTGCCCTTTCCGGCGGCAAGGATTCGGTGTGTATGTTCAAGCTTTTGCTTAAGGCGAGGGAGGAAATGGGGCTTGAGATATCGGCTTGTCACGTGCATCACGGCTTGAGAGATCAGGCAGATGAGGACGCAAGCTTTTGTGCCCGTCTTGCCGAGAGCTGTTCGGTGCCCTTTTTCCTTTGCAGGGAGGACGTTAAGGGATATAGCCTTGAAAACAAGATCAGCCTTGAAAGCGCAGGCAGAGTGCTGAGATACGGGGCTCTTGAAAGAATAGCACGTCAGCAGAATGCGGAGCTTATCGCCACTGCTCATACCGCCTCGGACTGTGCTGAGACCCAGCTTATGAACTTCATCAGAGGAAGCGGGCTTAAGGGCTTAGCGGGTATCCCTCCCAAAAGAGGAAAGGTGATCCGTCCCATACTTTTTATGACCTCCGAGGAGGTAAAGGAGTTTCTGGAGCTTGATTCCCAAAGGCACGTCACGGATAAAACCAACTTCGAGCCCTTTTGCAGAAGAAACCGAATAAGGCTTCAGGTCATGGAGCTTTTGAAGAAGGAAAACCCCGATGTGGAAAGAACGCTTTTTAGAAGCGGCGAGATACTCAGAGAAGAAAATACTCTTTTGACAAGGCTTGCTCTAAGGGAGCTGGAACGGCTTTCCGACGATCCTTTGAGCTATGACAAGGCGGCACTGAGAAGGCTTTGTCTGGAGGAGGGCCTTACGGGGCTATGCTCTCATCTTGTTCGCAGGGCTATGGAGCTTTTGGGAAGCGATATGCCATCGGCGGAGAGATGCAAGGCGGTTGAAAACGCTGCACTTTATGGAAATGCGGGGCAGAGGATCCAGCTGAAAAACGGTTTTATATTTTCAGTGGAGCAAAAGCGGCTGGTATTTTCAAGAGAGCTTGAAAAGCCTTGCTTTGACGTTATGCTATGCGAGGAAACCAACCTTATTTTGCCGATAAATGCGCAAATTGTTGTCCAAAAAGAGAAATTAACGGACAAAAAAGAAAATGTTAACAAAAAGTCAATGAATATGCTGTTAAACTCTGCTACAATATGTGGTGTGCTTCGCGCGAGGAGTCGCAGAGAGGGCGATTTTGTCAGGATCAACGGTATGAACAAGAGTCTTAAGAAGCTTTTGTGCGATATGAAGCTGGGATCCGACAGAGATATGCTTCCCATTATTTGCGATGATGAGGGTATACTTTGGGTGCCCGGTGCGGGACTTGCGGACAGAGCAAGACCGAAAGCGGATGACGGTGTTTTAAAATTGGAAATTCAAAGCACTGTGCTTGAAAAATATTTTAAATGACAATAATAAGACCGATACCTGTTTTGGCGGGATAAGGAGTGTGATTTTTTAATAAATGAAGAATAGTTCGAAGGTCTTTTTGATTTATGCGGTGCTTATCGTAGCCGTATTGGTATTTACCAATCTTTTCTTTGAGACGGGTTCCTCAAAGAATTTAAGCTACGGTGAGGTCTATACCGCAGTCACCAACGGTGCAATAAAGGAAGGCTCAACGGTAGAGTTTTCTTACAGTGACAACAAGCTTAAATACGAGGGCGTTGACGGGAAAAAGTATGAGATCGTTATATACGATCTGAGAAACTTCAACGATCATCTGCTCCCCAAGCTTCAGAATATGCAGCTTCAGGGCAGTATCAAGCTTGAGCTTAAAAATCCCAACCAGGCTCCCTGGTGGTTGTCATTCGTTCCTTATCTGCTTGTAATAGTTGCAGTCATATTTATTTATCGCTTTGCCTTCAAGTCCTCGGGCTCAGGCTCCGGAATTGGTCCCGGAAAGGCAGGAGGCTTTGGCAAGGCCAAGGTCAAGGTGGAGAGCGACCAGAAGAAAAAGGTATTGTTCGATGACGTTGCAGGTGCTGACGAGGAAAAGGAGGAGCTTAAGGAGGTAGTTGATTTCCTTAAGAACCCCACCAAGTTTACCGAGCTGGGTGCAAAAATACCCAGAGGCGTTTTGCTTATGGGCCCTCCCGGTACAGGTAAAACGCTTCTTGCAAAGGCGGTTGCGGGAGAAGCGGGTGTTCCCTTCTACTCTATATCCGGCTCCGACTTTGTTGAAATGTACGTCGGCGTGGGTGCTTCCAGAGTAAGGGATCTTTTCGAGACCGCCAAGAAGAACTCTCCCAGCATAGTGTTTATCGATGAGATCGATGCCGTGGGCAGGCACAGAGGTGCGGGTCTGGGTGGCGGTCACGACGAAAGAGAACAGACTCTTAACCAGCTTCTGGTTGAAATGGACGGCTTCGGCTCCAATGACGGAGTTATAATTATGGCGGCAACAAACCGCCCCGATATTCTGGATCCCGCATTGCTCAGACCGGGAAGATTTGACAGACAGATAACTGTTAACTATCCCGATATCAAGGGCAGAGAGGATATACTCAAGGTCCATTCCAAGGGCAAGCCCTTTGAAAAGGACGTTGATCTTAAAAAGCTTGCGGGCACTACCGTCGGCTTTACCGGAGCGGATCTGGCAAACGTGCTGAACGAAGCGGCGCTTCTTGCGGCAAGACGCAACAAGCGTCTTATCGGAAATTCCGAGCTTGACGAGGCTTGCCTGAAGGTCGTTATGGGTCCCCAGAAGAAGAGCCGTATCATCACCGAAAAGGACAAACGCATCACCGCTATCCACGAGGCAGGTCACGCAGTTGTTGCATATTTCCTCCCCACTCAGGATCCCGTAAGTCAGATCAGCGTTATCGGCAGAGGTATGGCGGCAGGCTATACAATGTATCAGCCTAAGGAGGACAGAGGTCACGTTTCCAAGACTCAGATGGAGGAAAACATTGTAAGCCTTCTCGGAGGACGTGTGGCTGAAAAGCTTGCCCTTGATGATATCTGCACCGGTGCATCCAACGATATCCAGAGAGCTACCGAGATCGCAAGGAAGATGGTCACTCAGTATGGTATGAGCGAAAAGCTGGGCACGATAGTATATGGCAGCTCCAACCAGGAGGTGTTTTTGGGAAGAGATTTCGGTCATACTCCCAACTACTCAGACAAGGTTGCCGCTCTTATCGATGAAGAGGTCCAGAGGATCATCAACGATGCCTTCAACAAGGCTGAGAAGATCATCGGTGAGAATATGGATAAGATCAATTTCATTGCCGACTTCTTGATGAAGAACGAGATAATGGATGACGAGCAGTTTGTTGAGGCTATGAAGGGCGAGCTTTCTATGGAGGAAATAGAGGCAATAAGCTCCTCAAAGCAGAACAAGAGCCGTGTTGAAAACGAAGAAAAGGCAAAGGAAGAAGAGCTTGCCAAAAAGCTTGCCGAGGAGGCGGCTAAGGAGGCAGAGGCTGCCGAGGAAAATATTACGGCCAAGGATACCGAAGCCTGACAAAGCAGAATTAAAAACCAAAGCACAGTCCGTGAGGGCTGTGCTTTTTTTACGGTGAAGGCCGATTGGAAATCGGCTTTTCTATTGACATTTATAAAAAAAGAAGCTATACTTAGTTAAAACCCAAAAGGAGAGAGCTAATGAAAAAGCCGGTTATTCATCAATTAAAAACCAAGGGAACAGTCCTTGATGGAATGAGCTACGTTATAGAGTGTTCCGACGACTCCATTGTAGTTATCGACGGAGCAATGTACGAGGACGGCGACGAGCTTTACAGGTATCTAAGAGAGCTTTGCGGCGATAAGGATCCGGTGGTGGATGCCTGGTTTATCACCCACGCTCATCCCGACCACACCTACGGCGCAAAGGCTGTTGCGGACAAATATTCTGACCGCATCACCGTTAAAAAAATGATCTACCGCTTTCCCGACGAGGAGTTTTTGAAGAATAGAGAGCCTGATTGTCTGGTTCAGATCCCCGCTTTTGAAAACTCCGTAAAGCTCTTCGGCGCAGAGCACGTGATACCCGAGACGGGAGATCGGTACTGCTTTGGTGATACGGAATTCGAGGTGCTTTTCACCTGCGCCGAGCTTCCCTCCCTGGAGGAATATTCCAATCAGTGCCTTAACGATACCTCCCTTGTTTTTCGCATTTATGCCGAAGGGCAGAGCGTTCTTTTCCTGGGCGACGTTCAAGAGGCTGCCAACAGTGTGATGATCAAGCGCCATGGTAAGTATTTAAAGAGCGACGTTTGTCAGGTTGCCCATCATGGCTGCTTCTCTTCCACAAGCCGTTTTTACGACTATATAGATCCCGAGATTTTGCTTTGGCCGGTTTCTGAAAAGTATTTCGGAAGCTTTGTTAAAAACACTTATGCCAGCAGACACGTGGCGGGAGAAATGCGGGTCAAGGATATTTATCTTCACGGTCACGGCACTTTCAGGCTGGAGCTTCCTATAAAGGCGCGCATCGAGCCCTTTTTGCCAAAGGTTGAAGCTCTTCCGGAGATCGAGAAAAAAGCCGAGATGGAAATTCCCTTTTCCGAAGCCGCTCCCGACTTGGATGATCCCTTAAGCGGATCCTGGGACTGTGATAAGTGGAGAGAGATCAACGGAAAGATCATAGACAACAGAACTCCGTGTAAATCCTATTACAAGGCTATGTGGAGAGACAACGAGCTTTATTTGAATATACGAGTGGACAAAAGCTTTGTTTCGGAACCTGATAAATGGAGCTCTGCTTGGTGTGATACGGCGAGAATATATTTTACCGACGAGGTCGTGACAGACCGTAATGTGACGTGGTCTGACATAGAGGATGACCAAAAGGGCTATTCAAACATTAAGATCTATGCAGAAGAGAAAAATTGCGGCGGAAAGAAGATAAAAAATCTGGGTGCCGGAAATGCCTGCAGATCCTCGTTTTTGGTAGAGGATGGAAGGTTCTATCTTACCGCCTGTATTCAGATGCCTTCGGTTCACAAAAAGGGCGATATGATAGGTCTTAACATCGAGGTTGCCGGTGTTGCGGGCCCCGGTGAAAAGAGAAGCTATAATGCAGTAAGTGTTTTCGATAATCACGGTGGCCACTTTGTCAGCTCTCCCTTTGCGATTGCTTTTGCAAAGCTTTCATGAAGTGCTTCTATGCCTTTTATCCTTCCGCTGTTACCTTTACCACCTTGCGATGATAGTCGCGGCAACTAACATTTCTTTTATGTATCTTTCTTAAAACAAACAGGAGAAAACAATGAAGACAGTACTTCATCAGCTAAAAACAGATGGAAGATATCTTGACGGAATGAGCTACGTTATTGAGTGCTCCGACGACTCCATTGTAGTCATCGACGGAGCAATGTACGAGGACGGCGATGAGCTCTACAGATATCTAAGAGAGCTTTGCGGCGATAAGGATCCCGTGGTAGACGCCTGGTTTATCACCCACGCTCACCCGGATCATACCTATGCTGCCTTGGCGGTTGCCGAAAAATATTCCGATTGCATTACCGTTAAAAAAATGATATACCGTTTTCCGGATAAGGACTTTCTCGAGATCAGGGAGCCGGATTGCTTGCATCAGATCCCCGAATTTGAAAATGCGATAAAGGCCTTTGGAGCAGAGCACGTTATTCCCAATGCAGGCGACCGCTATTGCTTTGGAGATACGGAGTTTGAGATCCTTTTTACCTGCGCCGATCTCCCTTCTCCCGAGGAATACCCAAGCCAGTTTTTTAACGATAGCTCTCTTGTATTCCGAATGTATGCTGATGGACAGAGCGTTCTTTTCACGGGCGACATTCAGGAGGCGGCAAACAGAGTGCTGATGAAGCGCTACGGAAGAAAGCTGAAAAGCGACGTTTGTCAGGTTGCCCACCACGGTTGCTTTTCATCTGTTTCCAGCTTTTACGATATGGTGGCTCCTCGGATACTGTTGTGGCCCTCTTCTGTTGCCTCCTTTGAGGTGAATGCAGATGAAATAGTTGCCAGCAGGCATCTTGTAAGCGAGATGGATATAGAGGATATATACCTTCACGGTCACGGAACGGTGGCGCTGGAGCTTCCCATAACCGCACGTGCCGAGCCATTTTTACCGAAGCTTCGCGAACTGCCGAAAATAGAAGTTAAAGCGGAGCTTAGCATTCCGCACACCGACGTTACTCCCGACATAAACGATCCCTTGGGAGAGGGCTGGAATGCTGTTGAATATAAAAGGATAGACGGAAGGATCTTTGAAAACAAGATATCCTTTGATTCTTTTTATAAGGTGCTGTGGAGAGACGATAAGCTTTACGTCAACGTGCGAATGGATAAAGAATTCGTGTCTGATCCGGATAAGATCAGATCCGCGGAAGGTGACGTTGTAAGGGTATTTCTTACCGACAAGCCCGTTGTCGACAGAAATACGACCTGGAGAGATCTGGAAGGTGTATCGGGGTATTATCCCAACATAAGGCTTTATGCCGAGGAAAAGAATCACTGCGGCAAAAAGGTAAAGAACCTCGGAGCGGAAGAGAATTGCAGTTCTTCGTATCTGATCGAGGAAAAAAGCTTTTACGTTACCGCCTGCATTACCATGGCTTCTATGCATAAAAAAGGCGATTTTATAGGCTTTAATATTGATATATCAGGCGTAGAAAAAAGCGGGGAAAAGAGAGCTTATTGGGGTGCCCTGATCCCGAATAACCCCAGATCCTATCATTTGATGTATCCGATAGGTCTGATATTTGCTGAGCTTAACTGATTATAAACGGAGGCTGAAATGAAAAAAACAATACTTCATCAATTAAAAACAAAGGGAACGGTCCTTGACGGAATGAGCTACGTTATTGAGTGCGGCGACGGCTCCACCGTAGTCATCGACGGAGCAATGTACGAGGACGGCGATGAGCTCTACAGATATCTAAGAGAGCTTTGCGGCGATAAGGATCCGGTGGTGGATGCCTGGTTTATCACCCATGCTCATCCCGACCACACATACGGCGCAAAAGCGGTTGCCGAAAAATATTCCGACCGAATCACCGTTAAAAAAATGATATACCGTTTCCCCGACGAGGCTTTCCTTAAGGTCAAGGAGCCCGACTGCCTTGTTCAGGTTCCCGCCTTTGAAAACGCTATAAAGGCCTTTGGAGCAGAGCACGTGATACCTAATGCAGGCGACCGCTATTGCTTTGGTGACACTGAGTTTGAGATCCTTTTCACCTGTGCCGATCTCCCTTCATTGAAAGAGGATATGAGACAGTGTCTGAATGATTCCTCCACTGTTTTCCGTATGTATGCGGGCGGACAGAGTGTGTTGTTTTTGGGAGACGTTCAGGAATCGGGCAACGTGATTATGGCAAAGCGCTACGGAAGCAAGCTGAAAAGCGACGTTTGTCAGGTCGCTCATCACGGTTATAACGCCTCAATTCCGAGCTTCTATAATATGGTCAAGCCGGATATTTTGCTGTGGCCCGCATCGGAAAAAATGTTTGAGATTCTTTCGGAGGGCGTCATTGCCAGCAGATACCTGGTAAACGAGATGGATATAAAGGATATATATCTTCACGGCCACGGAACGGTGGCGCTGGAGCTTCCCATAACCGCACGTGCCGAGCCATTTTTACCGAAGCATAGCGAGCTTCCCAAGATAGAGTTAAAGGCAGAGCTTAGTATTCCGCACACAGACCTTACTCCCGACATAAACGATCCCTTGGGAGAAAGCTGGAGCGGCTCGGAGTATAAGAAGATCGAGGGAAGAGTTCTTCAGGAAGGAGAGCCCTTTGACTCCTTCTATAAGGCATTCTGGAGGGATGATAAGCTTTACGTTAACGTTCGGGTGGATAAGAGGTTTATTTCTACCCCTGATGAGGTCAGCACGACCAAAAGCGATGCGATGGGATTGTTTTTTACGGACAGAGCGATAACGGACCGTTACGTTTTTTGGTCTGATCTTACGAGCGAGGTCGGAAACTACGTTAACCTCAGGGTCTACGGAGAGGAAAAGAATCACTGCGGAAAAAAGATAAAGAACCTTGGGGCGGGAGATAATTGCAGATCTTCTTACCTTATCGAGGACGGCAGATTCTACCTTACCGCTTGTATCCAAATGGGATCGGTACACAAAAAGGGAGACGTTGTCGGCTTCAACATAGACGTCGCAGGCTTGGACGAAAGCACTAAAAAGAGAAAATACTCCAGAGCTCTTGTCTTTGACAGTCACGGTGGCAATCACGGCTTTAGCCCCTTTGCCATAATCTACACAGAGCTTGTATAAAAAAGGAGAAAGAGGTATGTATAAGGTTTCGGTTCCAGTTATGCTCGGTCAGCATATCTGGGCGGGAAGAGAAAGAATAGTGGAGCATTTGAGAGCTCTTGATGCACAGAGAGTGTTTCTTGCCCTGGATACTTATACTTTTGACGAAGATAAGATACAAAAAAGGATGGAGCTTTTAAGGGAGTCTGTAGCGTATTTCAAGGCTCAGGGCTTTGAGGTCGGATGTTGGCTTTGGACCTTTAACTTCCCTGAGCCTAATAGCTTTACCAAGATGAAGGCGGTTTCCGGAAAGCAGGCGACAGAGGTTATCTGTCCTACCGATGAGGCGTTTTGTCAGTATGCTGAAAAATATATAGCCCGTGTTGCCGCTACGGGAGTTGAGCTTATCCAGTATGACGATGATTTCAGAATGGGCTTTATCCCAGGAGGCTTGGGTTGCGTGTGCGATAATCACATCGCCTTGCTTGAAAAGTATTTGGGCAGAAGGCTTCCCGAAAATGCGGATCTTGGAGAGCTTTTGCTTACCGAAGCCAATGAATACCGCGATGCCTGGCAGAAGGCAAAAAGAGAAAGTCTCTTGAGCTTTGCAAGAAGGATGAGAAGAGCGGTTGACAGTGTAGACAAGAGCATCCGCTTCGGATATTGCTCCTGCCTTTCAAACTACGGCATAGACGGAGTTGACGGTGAGGATATATGTCTTGAATTGGCGGGCGATACGGCGCCCTTTATGAGAACCATCGGCGCCCCTTATTGGGCTTCAAGGTTCTCCTGGAAGACAAGGATACAGTTTACAATAGAATATACCCGTTGGGAGAGGGCGAGAATAGGAAAGAACGTCGAGGTATTCAGCGAGGGCGATACCTATCCCCGTCCCAGATACAGCTGCCCCGCAAGCTTTTTGGAGGGCTTTGACACCGCATTGCGTGCAGATGGAAGCCTTGACGGTATACTGAAATACGGTATTGATTACAATTCCTCTGCCGACTATGAACAGGGTTACGTGGAAAGACATATTGAGAATAAGCCTCTTTACAAGGCTATAGACGAGTATTTTTCCAATAAACAATGCACCGGAGTAAGGGTTTGGGAGTTTAAGGAAAAATTTGAAAGCGCCCGCATACCAAAGGTGTACAGCAAGAGCGGCGATGCCCAGAATCTTTTCTTCAGTCCTGCCGCGAAGATGCTTTCCTCGCTGAGCATTCCCTCCTGCTACAGCGGAGAGGGACAGTGCAATATGGCGTTGGGAGAGAATGCGAGATATATCCCCGAAGCCGCGCTGACTAAGGGTCTGATCACAGATCTCAGAGGCGCAGAGATACTTACCGAAAGGGGTATAGACGTAGGACTTTTGGAGTGCGGTGATAATACAAGCGGTGGAAGAATGACCATCGGCGGCGGAATCGAATATTTCCCCAAAAAGAACGAGAGGATCAGTCACGGTCAGGTGGACGTGAGATTAATAAAGGTCAAGGATGGGGCAGAGGTAGAATCTGTCTTCGAGACCAAGGAAAGCGGTATGCTTGGCGGAGAGGTTGCGTCCTGGAAATATGAGAATGCCGCAGGACAGAGATTTTACGTTCTCGGCTATGAGCTTGACGGAGCCAGCGACTATTATTGGAGAGATTATCAAAGAGCTATTCAGCTCTACGAAGCCGTGGAATACGTTTGCGGAGAAAAGCTTGCCGCCTTTTCTTTTGGAAATCCCGATCTTTATATTCTCTGCAAAAAGTCCGAGGACAGCCTGGCGGTTGGACTTTGGAATTTTAATCCCGATTACATCAAAAAGCCCGAGGTGCTCTTGGGAGAGAGCTATACGTCGGTGCGTTCCTTTGGCTGCGACGCTGAGCTTTGCGGCGATAAGGTTATCTTAAGCAGGTTAGAGCCCTACGGAATCTGTGTTTTGGAACTGAAAAAATAAGAAGGAGAGAAAGAAAATGCTTAACAAAATATCGAAGATAATCCCCCCCGAGCTTTTATACGCTCTTGCAAGAATGGGACACGGTGATGAGATCGTGATCTCGGACGGAAACTTTCCCGGAGAAAGCATTGCCGCTTCATCGGGGGCTGTATTGGTCAGATGCGACGGAGTGGGTGTGCCCGAGCTTATGAGAGCGATTTTGGAGCTGATGCCCTTGGATAGCTATGATGACAATATGATGCTTATGAACAAGATGGCAACAGACGCGGATCTCGAGATCCCGATCTGGAAGGAGTATGCCAAGATCGCAAAGGAAAACACCGACAGAGCACCCGTTTTTCTTGAAAGATTTGATTTCTATGACAGAGCGAAGAAGGCCTTTTGCATCGTTGTGACCGGTGAAAGTGCCATTTATGCCAACGTTATTTTGAAAAAGGGAGTTGTAAAGCAATGAAGGAGAAGACTTTGAACGTCTGGATGCAGCTGATGGGATTTGAGAAAAACGATCCCGACAGAGGAGCTAAGAGGTTTATTGACCGCGCGGGATTTGTTCCCGACAATATCTGCGCCTTGCTTTTTAATGCGGATTTTGTTCATCTGCATAGGGGAATGGAGACTGAATATACGCTTTTTCCCGATAACTGTGCTTACAGAGGAGTTTTAAGGAATAAGGAACGCCGCAGACAGGCTTGGACCAATTATGAGCTGAGAGAGCTTATTTCGGAGCTGAAAAAATACGGTGTGGGCTTTTATGCCGGTCTTATGGGATCTCATTTGAAGGATCGATTTCATCACGAATGGCTCAGTGATCATCCCGAGCTTACCTGTATGAAGACCGACAGCGAGGGTGAATTGGCTTGCCTTAAGCGCTTTAAGGACGGAAGCTATTATGAGGATTTCTTTATAGAGAGGCTTTGTGAGACTCTCTGTGACTACGGCTTTGAGGGCGTTCACCTTGCCGATGCCTTTTGTCCTATGAATATGGTCTATCGCGGCGATTGGAGTACGGATATGACCGAGCAGTTTATGATGCACACGGGAATAAAGCTTCCCCAAAAGGTTCTGGACTCTATTGGGGACGACGGCTTTGACGGAAGAAGGGTGCGCCACGAATATATATGGTTCAATCTCAGAGAAGAATGGATCGAGTTTTATCAGTGGCGTTGGGAGCAGTTTTTTAGGAAGCTAAGCAGCGCTCTTCACGCTGTGGGTAAAAAGGTTTGGGTTCTTGGAATGTATTGCACCGATCCCTTTGAATCGAAGTATATTTACGCCTTTGATTGCAAGGGAGTGCTGGATGCGGGTGTGGACTGCATAACCGCAAACATTCTTCCCACCAGTGTCACTCTTGAGACCCAAGAATATCCGTATTTCTTCCACAAAATGCATATGGATCTGCCTCTTTTGAGGGCTCAGGTGGGCGATGACAAAAATATAATCAGTATGGTGGGAGTGCAGGATGCTTCCGAGGAATGGAGCGTTCTCGATCACGCGCCGGTGAATTTGGAAAGAGATATCTACACTATGTCCTCTTGGTTTGCTCCCGCAAGAAAGAGTAGCACGAGGGCGGCTGACGGATTATTCTTCTGCTTGGGAGACGGTATATCTCCCGAAGGCTGGAAGCTTTTGAAAAACCGCAGTGATATTGGATTTTCAGACAAATTTGTTAAAAGCCATTCTCCTATGATACTGTGGAGTGAGCACCAGAACAAGCTGATTCTCGGAGAGTATATAAAAAACCGCCGTACCAGTACCCACAAGCAGAGCTTTGAGATCGAAAAGGCAGGTTCTTTGTTCGGCGGTGCGTTGACCGCAGATAAGCTTGAAGGCTTCGACGGAGTTTTGTTTGTGCCAAACTACGATCTTTGTTCCGATGCGGAAAAGGCTCTTTTGAATAATGCAAGCTTTAAGTGGGTGGGCACTTGCCCCAAGGAATACTGCCTTGACGGAGTTGGCTTCGCTCTTTGCTTTGACGATCCCTTGGGCGATTTGCCCTTGAAAGCCTTCGCCTGCAATTTCGAGCTCGACGGCGAAGAAAAGCAGTGTATCGACGAGCTTTTGAAAAAGGATGATCCCGCGCCCTCAAGACGGCTTGCGCCCGAGGGAAGAATATCGCCCTTGACCGGCGAAATGCCCTTTGCAAAGATATCCTGCGGCTTTGTCGAGGCTGTGGGAAAGCTTCTTAGTGCGGCAAGCTATCGCAATTTCCCCGTGAAGTGCACAAGACCCTTCAGAGCTATGCTCACCGAGGAGGGTAAGGATAGGCTTTATATCTACAATCCCTTCGACAGAGGCTACACAAAGGCGGCGGTATCATACTCGGAGAACTTCAAAAGCGCCGAGATAGTCAGCGCTTATCCCGTGCTTCCGCCCAGATTTCTGCAGGAGGGCGAGATAGGTACGTATTACGATTTTGATAATCCTCCCGAGAAAAGAAATCGCTTTGAGGTCAAGCTTTGTCCCGACGGAGTGACTATAATAGATATACTTCGCTGAAAATAAATAAAATTTGCTCTTTACTATTGACAAACAAGTGCTTTTGTGTTAAAATGTATAGCGTTCGAAAGAGCAAATGTGCTACTAGCTCAGCTGGATAGAGCGTTTGGCTACGAACCAAAAGGTCAGGGGTTCGAGTCCCTTGTGGCACGCCAAGAAAAAAGCAAGTCGTGAGACTTGCTTTTTTCTATCCAATCCGAAGGATTGGTATGTAATCTCGCGTGAGCGAGTATGTAATCGCCGCAGGCGTATGGCATCACGCGCAGCGTGTATTATTCTTTCGGATTGATGCCATACATCACTTTGTGATGATTCCATCCAGACCTTCGGTCTGATTCCATACACGCCTTTGGCGTGATTTGTTAAGTTGCATTTTTGTACTATGAGGCCAAAAAATCACTTGCAAAAGGCTGCTTCTCATAAGGATGTTTAGACTATCCTATGAAATAAGCCGATTGAAGAGTGCGAAACAGAAAAAATCATCACGAACAAGAGTCCGTGATGGTTTTTTCTATATGGTTCAAACCGATTGAATAAAGATAAAAATTATGATATAATTAGAGTGATATTTTGAAAGGAGGTTGCCTATGAAATTATTAAAGCCATATTGCGAATACAAGTATTACGAACACTATGATGCTTCCAAACTTCTTAATGATGTTCAGCAAAACATATCCCCTTCCATCGTAAAATTGGATATAGAATATGCGTATGTTTTTTA